>CAVWYQ010000001.1:0-1039468 GCA_963759255.1 uncultured Actinomycetota bacterium | reverse complement strand
TATGTTTTTGTGCCTGACTCAGCGTATTGCTCGGCGGGCTGCGGTGGTGGGGCAACTTCGCCGAGTACGGCTTCCTCACCAAGCTGCGCAGCGAGCAGCTGCGCGACATCGGCGCGACGCTCAGCGCGCACTCGGCCTTCCTGCTGCTGCAGGGCGTGGAGACCCTGCCGCAGCGGATGCGGGAGCACGCGGCCAACGCGCGCGCCGTCGCGCAGTGGCTGGACGCCGACCCCCGCGTGGCGTGGGTCCGCTACGCGGGCCTGCCCACGCACCCGGACCACGCCCGCGCCGCGCGCTACCTGCCCGACGGACCCGGGGCGGTGTTCGCCTTCGGCGTCGCCGGGCGGGCGCGAGGCGGGGGAGCGGTTCATCAACGTCCGTCGAGCTGTGCAGCCACCTGGCCAACATCGGCGACGCCCGGACCCTCGTGCTCCACCCGGCCTCGACGACGCACCAGCAGCTCAACGAGGACCAGCTGCGCTCCGGCGGCGTCGACCCGGACCTGGTCCGGATCAGCGTCGGGCTGGAGGACGTCGACGACGTCCTGTGGGACCTGGACCAGGCGCTCGAGCGCGCCACCGGGCGCTCGCGCGACGGGCGTGAGCAGCGCGCGACGCAGGACGCGGCGCGCACGACGACGGAGGACGTGGCATGACCGAGACCGAGGTCGGCGGGTACGCCGGCGGGGCGTCGGACGTCCCCGCCGAGCACGGCCGGACGACCGGGGGCCGGGCCGGGCCGGGGGGACGCCGCGAGGACCGGCTGGCAGGGCCCGAGCGCCCAGGAGCGGCTGGCCGTCCTGCGCCGCACCCGTTCCGTCGCCGTCGTCGGGGCCAGCGACAACCCTGCGCGGGCGAGCTACTTCGTCGCCACGTACCTGCTCTCGACGTCGCCGTACGAGGTGTACTTCGTCAACCCGCGGGTCAAGGAGGTCCTGGGCCGACCGGTCTACGCCGAGCCTGGCCGACCTGCCCGTCGTCCCGGACCTGGTCGACGTCTTCCGCGCCCACGACGCCCTGCCCGGGGTGCTGCCAGGAGACCCTCGACGTCGGTGCCCGGACCCTGTGGCTGCAGCTGGGGCTGCTGGCACGAGCAGGTCGCCCGCGACGGCGAGGCCGCGGGGCTGGAGGTCGTCATGGACCGCTGCCTCAAGATCGAGCACGCCCGGTTCCACGGCGGCCTGCACCTGGCCGGCTTCGACACCGGCGTGATCAGCTCCCGGCGCCGCCGCACCTGAGGCGGCACCCGGCCGGGACCTGGAGCACACGGTCCCGACCGGCGGTGCCGTCGTCAGATCGCCTACCGGACGCACAGCCGAGGTCGACCCGCGGCCCTCGGCCACACCCAGCCCGACCAGCGAGTAGCCGCCGAGGACGGCGGCCCTGTGGCCGGGGCTGGTCATCAGCCAAGCGCCCGAGCCCCGCCGCCTCCCGGGCGCCGTTGAGCCGGGACAGCCGCACCAGCTGTCGACGTGCTCAGGGCGGCGGCGCGGCGGCGGACCGGGCGACGCCCACCCCGGCGGCGACCTGGGCCAACGCGTCGAGGAGCCTGCGACCGGTCAGCGGGTCGCCGGGCGCGGTCGACGGGTCGGTGGTCACGGACACCACCACGCGAGGGCTGGTCCGCACCAGCAGCTGCGTGCTGCCGTCGGCGCGCTCCACCACCGCCAGCTCGGTCCCCGGCGCCGGCGACGGCAGGCGCTGGGCCTGCTTCGGGTCGAGCGACCAGCGGAGCGTCGCGTCCGACGGGACGTAGGCGGTGGGCCACGCCAGGTACGACACGCTCTCCACGTGGACCAGGAGCCGTCCTGCCCGCTCGGTCTCGGCGACCACCCGTGCCGAGGCGGCACCGAAGGCGTCCCGCCGGACCTCGCCGGTGACCTCGGTAGGGCTCAGGCCGGCGGCGTCCGCCCCGTCGAGCACACCCTGGACGAGCGGGTCGTCCGCAGCGACCCGGACCTCGTCAGCCGGGCCCTCCTCCGGCGGGTCGGCCACCACGAAGCGGGGGGCATCGTCGTTGCAGCCCTCGGGGACGCTGCCAGGGGCCACCCGCAGGGACGTCGTCTCGGCGTCCGTGAGCTCACGGACGCCGCGGCGCGCCACACCGGTGGCGGGCGTGCCGCCGAGCCGGACGAAGTGGCCCGCGTCCACCACGTCGAAGCCCGTGCGGAGCTGCGGCGGCTGGTCCACCCAGCCCGTGGTGGAGGCGGGGAACACAGGGACCCAGCGCGTCAGGCCGTCGTCGACGTACAGGCAGCCGTCGTCGAGCAAGAGCACCCCGGTGAGGGCGGGCGCGTTGTCGGCGTTGGTGCTCACGTACCCGGCGTCCAGGTACCGGGCCAGCGGTCCGACGGCGACGACGGCTCCTGGCGCTGCGAGCTGTTCCCGCCAGTCGTCGGCGGTGCGGGTGTCGTGCAGCCGTGTCCGGCCACACCCTGCGGCGGCCGGGGCGTCGCTGCCTGCCCCCCAGCCCGGGCCGGAGACCAGGAGGCGCACCCCGGGTGCGAGCGGCTCGCCCGAGTCGCGCAGCGCTCGCACCGTCGTGGGATCGACGCGGACGCGTACCCGGTCCAGGGGAGGGCCACGGAACCACTCGGCCACCTCCAGCTCGACGACGACCGGCGACCCCGGGTCCGCCGGCACCGTGATCGAGCCGACCGTGCCGTCCAGGGCCAGCCCGGTGGTGGGGGCCAGGTCGGAGGAGGGCTCGGCGCAGCCCTGCTGCACCGAGTCGGCGATCCGTTCGAGATCTGCGGCCGTGGTCGTGGTCTGCGAGACGTCCCTGGTCAGCACCACGGCGCCGACGAGCCCGGCGGCGACGACGAGCGCAAGCGCCGTCTGCGCAAGGTTCGGGCGACGGGGGTGTGCCGGTGACAGGTTCTCCATCGGTTCTCCTGTTCGCAGGGACGGCACCGGGGGCAGCCACGACGCCGCCCCGCCCGCGCCATCATCGCCCACGTCGTGGCCGGGCCGAGCTCGGCCGCAGCGCACCGTGGCCCGGGCGGAGTGCCCGAGAACCCGGGCGCGGTGACCCTGTCGACCGGGACACCGGGCGCGGCAGCCTGACGGCATCGCGGGACACCGGGCGCCGACCACGGCGTACCGACCCGCCCCGAGGAGGAGAACGAACGCCATGAGCGCGACCACCAGCACCGCACCCGCCACGGGCCCGCAGACGGCACCCGCTGCCGTGACGACCCCCACCCTCCCGTCGTCCCGCCCCCGGGGATGGGCCGCCGCCGGGGTCGCCGCCGGCGTGCTCGGCATCGCGGGAATCCAGCTCAGCTCGCTCGTCACCCCGGTCTACGACCCCGCCACCGCCGGGGACGCCTCGGCCATCACCGAGGCCATGGGCGACCTCGTCCCCGTGCTGCTCGGGTTCCACCTCACGACCATGCTGCTCGTCGCGCTGCTGCCCGTGGTCGCCGCGGGGGTGCACCGCAGGCTGCGGGCCTCGCTGCCGGCGGACAGCCTGCTGCCGTCGGTCGCGGCCAGCGGTCTGCTGCTCGTCGCGGTCGCGGCCCTGATGGGGACGGCCCTGGACACCGAGTTCATCTTCGCGGTGACCGACCCCAGCCGGGTCGTCCCGGAGTCGGTCGCCTTCTACGCGCACTGGATCGGCACCGTGAACTGGCTCTGGGTAGGTGCCGGCCTGACCGGGACCAGCCTGGCCGTCGCCTCGTTCCGCCACCGGGCCGTGCCGCGCTGGATCGGCGTCGTCGGTCTGGTGCTCGGCGGGCTCACCCTCCTGCTCGGCATCTCGCCGCTGCAGTACATGGCCGGTTTCGTCGGTCCGGTGTGGCTGCTGGTCACCGCGCTCGGGTTCGCCTTCGGTGACCGTGCCGCCGATCTCTCCACCCCGGCCCGCTGAGAGCCCTACCGTTCACGTCAGTGCATGCCCCGCTGACAGGTGCGCCACCGCGCACGGACGGCTCGCCCCGGGCGGCCACGGCGATCGCCGTGACCGCCTGGGGCCTCGCCGCGTCGTCGTTCGTCCTGCTGGTCGGTGCCCGGCCCGCGGTCGACCCGGAGCTGCTCTTCTACCTCGTCGACGTGGCGGTCGCCGTCGTCTACGGCACGGTCGGGGCCGTCCTGCTGTGGCGCCTGCGCCACCCTGTCGCCTGGCTGCTCGCCCTGGCCGCGCTGGGGGGCGGTGTCGCCGCCTTCGGCTTCGCCTACGGGGGGCTCGCCGCGAGCCTGGGCGGGCTGCCGGCGCAGGACGCCATCGCCCGGCTCCGGGGCATCGGCTGGGTCCCTGGCACGTTCTCGCTGTTCCTCGTCGTGCCGTGGCTGGTGCAGGAAGGACGACGGCCGGACGCAGCCCCCGACCCCGGGGCTGGCGACGGACACCGCCCCGACCTGATTGACAGACGCGTGACCCTGGCCGGGCTCGCGGTCGGCACCTCGCTCGCCGTCGCCCTGACCGTGCTGGCGCTCGTGCCCCTCGCCGACGGTGCCTACCTCGCCCAGCAGGTGCTCATGGGGGCCGCTGTGCTCGTGGGGCTCGCTGCGGCCTGGGCCGCGCTGCGCCGCGGCGGCGCGGTGCCCGCCGGCCAGCGGTCCGGGTACCGCTGGCTCGCCCTGGGCACGGCGGCGCTCGCGGTGTCGTTCCTGCCGCTCGCCGTGCCGGTGCTGCTCATGGTGGTCCCGCCGTTCTCGGTCCCGCTGCTGCACCTCGTGTCGCAGGTGGTCTTCCCTGCGGCGGTCCTGGTCGTGGTGCTCCGGCGCCGGCTGTGGGGGCTGGACCTGGCCGTCTCCCGTGCGGTGCTGGCGGGGGGCCTGGGTCTGGGCCTGGCGGTCGTGTACGTCGTCGTGGCCGCTGCGGCGGCGGCGCTCCTGCCCGGCCGTGGGTTCGCCCCGGTCGTCGCCGCAGCCGTGGTCGTGGCGGCGGTGCAGCCGTCACGGCTGTGGCTGCAGCGCCGGATCGACCGCCTGGTCTACGGGCAGGCCGCCGACCCCGCGGAGGCGGTCCGCCGGCTCGGCAGCCAGCTGGGGTCGGCCTCCGGCCCCGACGACCTGCTCGGCGGGCTCGTCGGGAGCATCGCCACCGCGCTGCGGCTGGACGCGGTCGCACTCGTCGTCGACGAGGAGGTCGTGCACTGCCTGGGACCCGCCCAGCCGGACCCGGTCGTGGTGCCCCTGGAGCACCAGGGCGCGGTGGTCGGCCGCCTGCTGGTCACCCCGCCAGGGGGTGAGCGGCTGGACACGCGCACGCGGCAGGTGCTGACGGAGCTGGCCGGGGTGGTGGCCGCCGGTGTCGCGCTGACCGCGGCGACCCGTGACCTCGAGGTCGCCCGGGACCGCCTCACCTCGGCCCGGATGGCCGAGCGGCGGTTGGTCCGCCGCGAGCTCCACGACGGCCTGGGGCCCTCGCTCGCGGGTCTGAGGCTGGGCCTGGCGGGCGCCCGCAACCTGCTGGGCACCGACCCGGCCGCTGCCGCCGCCGTGCTGGGCGGGCTCCAGGACGAGCTCGACCAGCGGGTGCAGGACGTCCGCCAGCTGTCCCGGGACCTGCTCCCGCCGGTGCTCGACGAGCTGGGTCTGGGCGCGGCGCTCGTGGAGCTGGGGGGCCGACACGCCTCCTCGGGCTTCGTCGTCGACCTCGACGTGGCGCTCGGGTCGCAGCCGTCCGCCGCACTCGCCGGGGCCGCCTACGGCATCCTCGCCGAGGCCGTCACCAACGCCGCCCGCCACAGCGGCGCCGACGGCTGCCGGGTGCAGGTGCACCGGCTCGGTGACGACCTCCTCCTGCGGGTCAGCGACGCCGGTCGGGGGACGCAGCCCGACGCCGTCCTGGGGGTGGGCACGTCGTCCATGCGCGAGCGGGCGGAGGAGGCCGGTGGCAGCCTGCAGGTCCGCTCGCCCGGCACCGGCACCGGCACCGGCACCGGCACGGTCGTGGAGGCGGTGCTGCCGTGGCGGACGTGAGCGGGGCGGACGTGAGCGTGGTGGTCGTGGACGACCACCCGGTGTTCCGCCTGGGCATGGTGGGGCTGCTGGGCTCCCTGCCCGGGGTGCGCGTCGTGGGGCACGCGGCCAGCGCCGCCGAGGCGGGCACCGTGCTGTCGGCGTCCGTGACGCCCGACCTCGACGTCGTCGTCATGGACCTCGACCTCGGCGACGGGTCGGGGATCGAGGTCACCCGCGACCTGCTGCGCGCCCGAGCGCGGGTGGCGGTGCTCGTGGTGACCATGCACGAGGACGACGACAACCTGGTGGCCGCCATCCGCGCCGGCGCCCGTGGCTACCTGCTCAAGAGCGCGGCGCCCGAGCAGGTCGAGCGGGCGGTGAGGGCGGTGGCGGCCGGTGAGGTGATCCTCGGGGCCGAGGTCGCGGCCCGGACCATGGCATACCTGAGCGGGGCCCGGACCCGCGGCGTCGTGCCCTTCCCCGAGCTCACCGCCCGCGAGCGCGAGGTGCTGGACCTCCTCGCGCGCGGCCTCGACAACGCCTCGGTGGCCCGCCGGCTCCTCCTCGCGGACAAGACGGTCCGCAACACCGTCGCCGTCATCAGCGCGAAGCTTGCCGTCCGTGACCGTGCGGCGCTGGTCGTGCGGGCCCGCGAGGGCGGCCTGGGGGGCTGAGGAGGTGGAGCGCCGGTGGCGCGGTGGGTGGGGCCGGACGCTGTCAGCGCGGCTGGTCTGCGCGCTCCCACCAGCGCGCGGTCGCCACCGACGTCAGCAGCCCGGCCACCAGCACGCCCGCCACCCCCGTCCAGCCGACCACCTGGTCGGGCCCGGCTGCCCCCGCGAGCACCGAGGGCACCGCGTAGGGGAAGGCCGACCCGAACCCCACCACCCCGACCACCTGTGCGAGCACCACCGTGCCGAGGACGGCCCCGACCCCGGGCAGGTAGCCCCGGCCAACGCTGGCGGCCAGCGCGTACGTGCCCGTGAGCACGATCGTCAGGGCGCCGGCCCCGACGACCGTCCCGGCTCCTCGCATCGCCACGTGGGCCGACCAGCCGGGCAGCCCGAGCGCAGCCCCACCGGCCAGCGAGACGCCCAGCAGCACCAGCAGGAGCAGCAGGCACCAGCCGCCCGCGAGCAGCAGCTTGGCGCCGACGACCGCCGTGCGGGACGTGGGCAGGGCGAGCAGGTCCGTGACCGTGCCGTCGGCGAACTCGCGCCCGAACAGCCACACCACCACGAGCCCGAACACGAAGAGCCCGCCCGTGGAGGCGATCTGCGCGCTGAGGGCGAGGTGGCCGGCCCAGTCGGCGGTGCTGCCGCTGAGCTGCGCCTTGGTCCCGAGCACCCCCAGCGACCGCGCCCGCCCAGGGTCCTGGAGGACGAAGCTGAAGAACGTGCCGATCCCCCCGGCGGCCACGAGCACCGCCACGGTGACCCACGGCACGACCGAGCGACGGACCTTGAGCACCTCCGCGGCGAGGGCCGCACCCAGCTCAGCGCGCACGGGACGTCCCCTGCAGCGGTGCGCCGGTCCGGGTGGGCGGAGTCCCGGGGGGCTGCCCGACCAGGCGCAGGAACCAGCTCTCCAGGTCCTCGGACACCACGGCGAGCCGGGTCGGGGCCTGGCCACCCTCGACCAGGAGCCGTGCGACCGGACGTGGGTCCGCGACCACGCGGCGGTCGTCGACCACGAGCAGGCCGCCCGCCACGACGGCGTCCACGCCCGCGCCGGCCAGGAGCGCCCTCGCGGCCGGCAGGTCGGCGGCGGCGACCTCCAGGTGGGCGGGGACGCGGTCGGGGAGCTCGTCGGTGCGGAGCTCCTCCACGAGCCGGCCGCGGTGCATGACCCCCAGCCGGGTCGCTGTCCGGGCGACCTCGCCGAGCAGGTGGCTGGACAGCAGCACGGTGGTGCCGTGGTCACGGGCCAGGCCGACCAGCAGCTCGCGCACCTCCACGACGCCTGCGGGGTCGAGCCCGTTGACCGGCTCGTCGAGCACGAGCACCGACGGGCGGTGCAGCAGCGCCTTGGCCAGCCCGAGCCGCTGGGCGTTGCCCAGCGACAGCGACCTCGCGGGCCGGTCCGCCCAGACGCCCAGGGCGAGCCGCTCGATGACGTCGTCGACGGCCGTCGGGTCCTGCAGCCGGCGCAGCCGCCTCACCACCTCGAGGTTCTCGCGCACCGAGAGGCTCGGGTAGGCGGACGCGGTCTCCACCAGGTAGCCGACGTGCGCGAACGCCCCGCGGTCACCCACCGGCCGGCCGAGCAGCCGCACGTGGCCCGAGCTGGGACGCACCATGCCCAGCAGCATCCGGATGAGCGTGGTCTTGCCCGCACCGTTGAGGCCGAGCAGGGCGTAGACCTCGCCCGGGCGGACCGCCAGCGACACGTCGTCCAGGGCTGCGACCGTGCCGTAGCGCTTGCCCACCGAGCGCACGTCGACCACGACGTCGCCCCCTGTCGCTGCCGTGCTCACCGTCGAGCCCCGTGGGTGGGGGCGAGCAGCCCCTCGAAGGCCGCGAAGACCGTCTCGACGTGGTGGGGCAGCGACCCGCCCTGCTCGGCCCAGCGGTGCACGGCGACACCGAGGGCTGCCGCCAGCGTGGTCGCGGCGACCTGGACGGCCACGTCGACTGCGTTGTCCGCGTCTTCCACGTCTTCCACGTCTTCCACGTCTTCCACGTCTTCCACGACGTCCGAGTCGTCCGCGTCGTCCGAGCCGACTGCGTCGTTCGAGCCCGGGCCGACGTGCCGTCGTGCCGCCAGCGCCTCGCTGAGGTGCGCCACCAGGCTGTCCTGCTGCTCGCGCGAACGTGCCCGCAGCGCGGGCACGGACAGGACCAGCGCGGTGCGGAGCCGGATCGCCTCGAGATCCCGGTCGTACACCTGGGCGAAGGCGTCCGCGAGGGCCCCCCTGACCGCCTGCACCGGGCTCTCTGCGTCGGGCCGGGCGCGGACCGCCTCGGCGATCACGGGGTCGTACACGTCGTGCAGGACGAGGTCCTCCTTGGTCGCGAAGTAGCGGAACAGCGTCGCGGGGGACACCCCGGCAGCTGCTGCCACCTGCTCGCAGGTCGTCCGGTCGTAGCCCTGCTCCCCGATGAGGCGCAGGGCCTCGCGCTGGATCGCCTCCCGGGTCCGCTGCCGCTTGCGCTCGCGGAGGGCGAGAGGGCGGTCCGGTTGGGTGAGAGTCACTCTCTTATTAGAGTCGCTCTCAGTGCGTGTGTCCAGAGGCGGGTTGCGTCCGAGGTCTGGGGCACGATGGACGGCGTGACGACCCAGACACCGCCCGCCTCGCCCCTCGAGTTCGTCGACCCCGCCGTGCGGCCGCAGGACGACCTGTTCCGCCACGTCAACGGACGCTGGCTCGCGACCGCGGAGATCCCGGCCGACAAGTCCGCGTACGGCAGCTTCATGGTGCTGCGGGAGCAGGCCGAGGCCCGTGTCCGGACGATCATCGAAGAGGCCGCTGCGGCCCGCCCGGAGCCCGGCACGGTCGGTCGCAAGGTCGGTGACCTGTACGCGAGCTTCATCGACACCGAGCGGGTGGACGCGCTGGGTGCGGCCCCGCTGGCCGAGGTCCTGGCCCGGGTCGACGCGGTGACCTCGACCGAGGAGCTGCTGCGGCTGCTCGGCTCGCTCGAGCGCGAGGGCGTGGGCGGGGCCTTCGACTCCTACGTCTGGGTCGACAAGGGCGACCCGACCCGCTACCTGCTGTACGTGTCGCAGGGCGGGCTGTCGTTGCCGGACGAGTCGTACTACCGCGAGCCCGAGCACGCCGCGGCCCTCGAGGCGCTGCCGGGGCACGTCGCACGCATGCTCACCCTCGCCGACGTGGCCGCCGGGGACGACGCCGACCAGGCAGCGGCCACCGTGCTGGCGCTGGAGACCCGGCTCGCGGCCTCCCACTGGGACACGGTCGCCACCAGGGACGCGGTCAAGACGTACAACCTCACGACCGGTGAGCAGATGGACGAGGTGCTGCCCGGGTGGCGGGCGTGGGCGGACGGCCTCGGCCTGCCCGAGGCCGGCCGCGCCGAGGTCGTCCTCGGCGAGCCGGACGCCCTGCGAGGGCTGGCCGCGGCCCTGGCCGACGAGCCGCTGGACACCTGGAAGGCGTGGCTGCGCTGGCGGGTGGTCACCTCGCTCGCCTCCTACCTGTCAGAACCGCTCGTCGCCGAGAACTTCGCCTTCTACGGGACGCTGCTGTCGGGCACGCCGGTCATCCGGGAGCGGTGGAAGCGGGGCGTCTCGCTCGTCGAGGGCGTCCTCGGTGAGGCCGTCGGAGAGCTGTACGTCGCTCGTCACTACCCGCCGCAGGCGCACCGGCGCATGGTGGAGCTCGTCGACAACCTCGTCGCGGCCTACCGGGAACGGATCGACTCCCTGGAGTGGATGTCGGCCGAGACCCGGCAGCGGGCGCAGGCCAAGCTCGCCGCGTTCACCCCGAAGATCGGGTACCCGTCCCGCTGGCGCGACTACTCCGCGGTCCAGATCGACGCGACGGACCTGCTGGGCAACGTGCGTCGCGCGACGGCGGCGGAGACCGACCGTGAGCTCGCCAAGCTCGGGGGCCCGATCGACCGTGACGAGTGGCTGATGACGCCGCAGTCGGTCAACGCCTACTACAACCCGGCCATGAACGAGATCGTCTTCCCGGCGGCCATCCTCCAGCCTCCGTTCTTCGACCTCGACGTGGACGACGCCTACAACTACGGCGGCATCGGCGCGGTCATCGGGCACGAGATCGGGCACGGCTTCGACGACCAGGGCAGCCGCTACGACGGCTCAGGGCTGCTCAGCGACTGGTGGACCGAGGAGGACCGGCAGCGCTTCGAGGAGCGCACCAAGGCCCTCGTCGAGCAGTACGACGCCTTCGTGCCCTCCGAGGCGCCGGACCGCCGTGTCAACGGGGCCTTCACCCTCGGGGAGAACATCGGCGACCTCGGGGGCGCGGAGGTCGCCCTGCACGCCTACCGGCTGTCGCTGGACGGCCAGGAGGCCCCGGTCATCGACGGGCTCACCGGGCGACCAGCGGTTCTTCCTCGGCTTCGGGCGTCTCTGGCAGGCGCTGGTCCGCCCCGAGGAGGTGGTACGCCGGCTCACGGTGGACCCGCACTCGCCGGCGGAGTTCCGGGCCAACGTGGTCCGCAACGTCGATGCGTTCCATGCCGCGTTCGGCACCGCGCCCGGCGACGGCCTGTGGCTCGACGAGGGCGCCCGCGTCCGGATCTGGTGAGGGCGCGGCGCCGCCACGGGGCCGGGGCCTTGCCGCAGGGCGGGGGCCCTCCGGTGACGCCTCAGACGGCGTACGGGCAGTAGAGCCGCCCAGGACCGCGGCCCGGCATGGCCCGCAGGCGCGCCGAGGTGGCGATGGCCGCCGCCCTGGCGGCGTCGACCCTCGGGGCGGCCGCGTCGACGGCGCCCGCTGCTGCGCCCGGCCGGGCTGTCGAGGGGGCCGCTGGCTGCGCACCGCTGCGACCGTCGGCGCGAGCGGCCTGGTCGGCTGCCTGACGGGGAGCAGCCACCGGTGCGGGCTCAGGTCCCCGCGCCGGGGCAGGCGCGGGTGCTGGGGCGGGAGCCGGGACGGGGGCTGGTGCTGGGACAGGAGCCGGTGCGGGTGCAGGTGCGGGTGCCGGAGCGGGTGCAGGTGCGGGTGCGGGTGCGGGTGGAGGCGCAGGGGCGGGCGACGGTGCACCGGTTCCAGACGGCCTGCGGAAGACCTGCACGACCCACACCGAGCCACCACCGTCGGCGACCCCGATCCCGACCTGGGTGTAGGCGCCCAGGATGTTCTGCCGGTGGCCCGCGCTGTTCATGAGCGCGTCGTGGACGGAGGCCGTCGAGCCGCCCATGCCGACGTTCTCGGCGATGGCGGACCAGCCGGTGACGTCGGACGACAGCGACGGGTTGTGCCGCAGCGTGCCCTCGGCGGCCATCGTGCGGGCCCAGGACCGGGCGACGGTGTCCAGGTCGGACGCGCTGGCCAGCGGGGCCAGCCCGGACGCCTGGCGCGCCCCGTTCAGCCGCGAGAGCACGTCGCCGGCCGACGCGGCGGCGGGCGAGGCCCCCAGCAGGGCCGCGACCAGACTGATCAGGACGGCGAGCGGAGCCACGAGCGTGCCCCGTGGACGACGAGCGCTGCGCTGGGGCACGGCAGGGCGCTGGGCGGAGGCGCTGGCAGGCACGATCTCTCCTCGGGGCAGGGAGCGGTCGACCTGTGTGTCGTCCGCGCACCCGCCCCACTGCACCCCGCGGGCGTCGGTTCACCCGTCCGATGTGGCGGCTACCGACCAAAAGTAGCCAGTGCGTGCGGTTACGTGCCATAACGACCCGGTGAGCGCTACGTGACCGTTCTGCGGCACGGTGCCGGGTATCGGCGAACGGTGCTCGCCCGAACCGGTGACAGCATGGGGCCGACCGCGTGACAGGGGGTCACGGGTACTCCCGGGGCAGATGGTTTACAGGTCAATATGTTGCCCACACCGGAGAACGGCTCCGGAGATCAGGAGAACGGGAGGCAGTCATGAACACGACCACGTGCTCGCCAAGGGGTAGCCGGATCGAGCGGTCCGGACGTCGGCGCGGTCTCTCCGGCCTGCTTGCCGTCGCCACCGCTGTGGTGGGCCTCGTCCTGCCCGTCGTGACGGCCGCACCGGCCAGCGCGGAGATCGCCTGCTCGAACCGCGACACGTCGCGGACCTTCCAGCGCATCGACGGCGACACCAACAACTACTTCCTCGTCCGCAACGGCAGGTTCGAGGGCAGCACGAACGGCTGGACGCTCAGCGACGGGGCAAGGGTCGTGGGCGGCAACGAGCCCTGGCAGGTCCGCGGATCGGCCGACGACCAGTCCGTCCAGCTGCGCGGCGACGACACGCTGATCAGCCCCCGGCTGTGCGTGGAGAGCAACGAGGAGACGTTCCGCTTCTTCTACTACTCGCCGGGGGTCGACGGGGCCCGCCTGCGGGTGACGTCGAGCGTGAACAGCTCGGGTCGCACCGACTGGTCGGCCGAGGAGCTGGACGGCTCGCGGCGGGGATGGAGGGTCTCGCCCCCGATCGAGTTCCCCGACGCGCGCAACCGCCGCTCCGGTGAGCAGTGGCTCCAGATCCGCTTCGAGACGCGCGGCACGACCGCCAGCTGGAAGGTCGACGACGTGCACGTCGACCCGTGGCGCAGCCTTCGATGATGGCTTGAGCGGTTGCCCACCTCTGCCGATCCTCATCCCATGTCCGACGACGAGCTCGCCCGCCAGGGCCGGCCGCTCGTGGTCGACGACCGCCCGGCGGTGTCCACGACCTGGTTCGCGGACCTGGCCCGGGTGAGGGAGCGGGCGGCAAGGGAGCGAGCCCCCGGCGTGTACTCCGCGGTCGCGCTGGGGGCGGGCTTCGTCGTCCTCGCCCTCGGGCTCGCGACGGGTGAGACCGCGCGCTGGTTCCTCCAGGGGGTGGTCTCGTCCGCCGGGCCGACGTCGGCGTCGGGTCCGGGCGCAGCGGCCGGCGCCTCGGTGCACGTGCTGGCCGTGGTGACCGCACTCACCCTGTCCGCGCTCTACGCCCTGGCCTACCGCGTCGAGTTCGTCTCGGTGTCCGGCGGCGCCGTCCCGACGCAGCCCGTGCTGGTGGGGATGCTCCTGCTGCTGCCGTTGCCCCTGGTGCCGGTCGCGGTGCTGGTCGGGCTGCTGGTCGGGGGCATCGGGTCCCGGGAGTCACCGACCAGGGTGCTGCGGATGCTCAACCGGGCCATGAACGGCTGGCACTGCGTCGGCCCTGTCGTCGTCCTGGCCGTGCTCGCCCCCGGCGAGCCGTCGTGGTCGGTGTGGCCGGTGTACGTGGCAGCCCTCGCGGCCCAGGTGGTCATCGACTGGGGACTGGCGCTGGGCCGCTCGTACGTGCACGGCGTGACGCCGAGCCAGATGGTCGGGCCGCTGCGCTGGACGCTCGCCGTCGACACGCTCCTCGGCATCATCGGCGTGGGGCTGGTGGTCTCCGCCTCCTCCGACGTGGTCGCGGTCGCCCTCCTCGCGGCACCCGTCGCCCTGGTCGGGCTGCTCGCGCAGGACCGGTCGAGCCAGGTCAGCAAGGCTGTCGAGATGTCGTGGGAGCTCACCAACGTGCTGAGCGAGGCCCGGACGGACGCCGTCACCGGGCTGGCCAACCGCCGCGCCTGGGACGAGCGTCTGGACATCGTCCGCAACCTGCTGGCGAACGAGCCCGACAGCTGCCTGCTCGTCCTCATGGCCGACCTCGACGGGTTGAAGGCGGTCAACGACACCATGGGCCACCAGGCCGGCGACGACATGATCGTCGGCATGGCCAGGGTCCTCGGTCGTACCTTCCCCGGCGCGCACACCCTCGCCCGGCTCGGCGGGGACGAGTTCGGCGTGCTCCTGCTCGGTCGGCGGGACGAGCTGAACCCCGGGGCGGTGGTCCGCCGGCTCCGCGAGGCCGTCGCCGCCTGGCCCACGCCCGATGGCTGGAGCCTGTCCGCCTCCCTCGGGGTCGCTGCCTGCCCGCCGCAGCCGTCACCGCACGACGCCGTCCAGGAGGCGGATGCTCGCTGCTACGACGACAAGCGGGCCCGCCGGGCGGGACGGGAACAGCGGGAGACGTTCCGACCCGGCACGCCTGGGCGCCGGTCCACCGACCGGCTCCCGGGGACCTAGGCCCCGAGCGCCGCCGCCACCACCTCGCGGGCAGCCTCCTGCACCCGCTCCAGGTGCTCCTGGCCCGTGAACGACTCGGCGTAGATCTTGTAGACGTCCTCGGTGCCCGAAGGGCGGGCGGCGAACCACGCGTTCGCCGTGGTCACCTTCAGACCGCCCAGCGGTGCGCCGTTCCCGGGGGCCTCGGTGAGGACGGCGGTGACCGGGTCACCGGCCAGCTCCGTGGCCTGCACGTCCGCCGCGCTGAGACCGGCCAGCTTCGCCTTCTGCTCACGGTCGGCCGGGGCGTCGACCCGCGCGTAGACGGGCGAGCCGTAGCGGGACTCGATGTCGGCGTAGGCGGCGCTGGGAGAGGCCCCGCTCACCGCGGTGATCTCGCTCGCGAGCAGGGCCAGCAGGATGCCGTCCTTGTCGGTGGTCCACACCGTGCCGTCCTGCCGCAGGAACGACGCGCCCGCGGACTCCTCGCCTCCGAAGCCGACGCTGCCGTCCAGCAGCCCGGGCACGAACCACTTGAACCCCACCGGGACCTCCAGCAGACGGCGGCCCAGCCCAGCGACGACCCGGTCGATGATCGAGCTCGAGACGAGGGTCTTGCCGACGGCCACGTCGTCGCCCCACCCGCGGTGCGCGAACAGGTGCTCGATGGCCACGGCCAGGAAGTGGTTGGGGTTCATCAGCCCGCCGTCGGGGGTCACGATGCCGTGCCGGTCGGAGTCCGCGTCGTTGCCGGTGGCCACGTCGAACGGCGCGCGGCCGTCTGCGCCCGTCGCGCTCATCCGCTCCCGCAGGCTGGCCATCGCCCACGGGCTGGAGCAGTCCATCCGGATCTTGCCGTCGCGGTCCAGCGTCATGAACCGCCAGGTCGGGTCGACCTCGGGGTTGACCACGGTCAGGTCCAGCCGGTGGGTCTCCCCGATCGCGCCCCAGTAGTCGACCGCCGCGCCGCCGAGCGGGTCGGCACCGATGCGGACCCCGGCCGAGCGGACGGCGTCCAGGTCGAGCACGGCCGGCAGGTCCGCGACGTAGGTGCCCATGTAGTCGTAGCCGGGCGCGGCCGCACGGGCCCGGGAGAAGGGGACCCGGGGGACCCGGTCGGCGCGCCCGCCGCCCTCGCGGAGGATCTCGTTGGCCCGGCGGGCGATCCAGCCGGTGGCGTCGGAGTCGGCCGGGCCGCCGTGGTCGGCGTTGTACTTGAACCCGCCGTCGCGCGGGCGGGTTGTGCGACGGGGTCACCACGATGCCGTCGGCCCGGGACCGGTCGTCGGCCGCCTTGCCGCGGTTGTGGCGCAGGATCGCGTGGCTCACTGCGGGTGTGGGGGTGTACCGGTCCGCGTCGTCCACCAGGACCGTCGTGCCCGCCGCGCCGAGCACCTCCAGCGCGGTCGTCCAGGCCGGCTCCGACAGGCCGTGGGTGTCGCGCCCGAGGAAGAGCGGGCCGTCGATGCCCTGCTCGGCCCGGTACTCCACGATCGCCTGCGTGGTGGCGACGATGTGCTGCTCGTTGAACGCGGTGTCCAGGCTGGACCCCCGGTGCCCGGAGGTGCCGAAGACGACCTGCTGGGACACCTCGCCCGGGTCGGGGACCAGTGCGTAGTACGCGGTCACCAGGTGGGCGACGTCGACGAGGTCCTCGGACAGCGCGGTCTGTCCGGCGCGGGGGTGTCCACTCATGGCACCACCCTGGCCCGCCCCGCTGTCCGTGACCAGGCGAGGGGGGACGCCGGGTCGTACGGTCGCAGCATGACCGACGCCACGCCCCGCCCCTCGCCCGCCGCGCGCACCGTCGACCCGGCCCGCGCCGCCGCCCACGCGACCGAGCTCCAGCGGCTGCACGCCGACCCGGAGCTGCTCGTGCTGGTCAACGTCTGGGACGTCGTCACCGCGACGGCCGTGGCCGGCACCCCCGGCACCAGGGCGCTGGCCACCGCGAGCCACTCGATCGCCGCCTCGGCCGGCTACCCGGACGGCGAGGTGATCCCGGTCGAGGAGATGATCTCCGCGGTCGGCCGGATCGCCGCCTCGGTCGACCTGCCCGTCAGCGCGGACCTCGAGGCCGGGTACGGCGACGCGGGCTCGACCGTGTCCCGCGCGATCGACGTCGGCATCGTCGGCGCCAACCTCGAGGACCAGATGAAGCCGCTGCCCGATGCGGTCGCCGCCGTCGAGGCCGCCGTCGCCGCGGGCGGGTCCGCCGGGGTGCCGTTCGTCCTCAACGCCCGCACCGACGCCTTCCTCAAGGCCGGCGACCGTGACCCGGCCGACGTCCTCGCCGACGCCGTGGCGCGCGGCCGCGCGTACCTGGACGCCGGGGCCACCACCTTCTTCGTGCCGGGCAGGCTCGACGAGGCACAGGTCGGCGTCCTGGTCGACGCGCTCGGTCCGCAGAAGGTGAACCTGATCGCCGTGCCCGGCGCGCTGCCCCTGGCCCGGATGCAGGAGCTCGGCGTGGCCCGGGTGTCGTTCGGGCCGTGGAGCCAGAACGTCGCCCTGACCGCGCTGACGCAGCTCGCCGAGTCGGCCTACGCAGGAGGCGCGCTGCCCGAGGGGACCCGCAAGCTGAACTGAGCGCCGTCGGTCCCACCGGGGCTGTACCGAACCCGTACCCGACACGCCCTCACGCGGCCCCCTGTCGTCCAGGTGGGCGCTCCTGTACGGGTTCGGTACGCGTCCCCCAGCGTCGAGCCCGCCGTCGCACGACCGCCCGTACCTGCTCGACCACCCACCTGGGCTCGTTCATCACGTGCTCCCAGGCGAAGCGCAGCGTCACCCAGCCCAGGGCTGCGAGCTCGTCGTGCCGACGCAGGTCCAGCGCGAGCTGCCGACGCCGACCGTGCACCTCGAACCCGTCCGCCTCCACGGCGATGCGCCGCTCGGGGTCCGCGAGGTCGACGACGGCGAGGAACCCCGGCCCCGTCACGACGTGCTGGGGCACGAAGCAGCAGAACCCGGCGTCGAGCAGGTGACCGCGCAGACCCGACTCGAAGGCGTTGGCGGCGCGGTGGTCGGCCCAGCGGGCGACACGGCGGACGGCGGACGCACCGTGACCCCGGTGAGCGGTGGCCGCCTCCTGCAGCTCCTGCGGCAGCACGTCACCGCTGCGCAGGGCGGAGTCGGCGACCACCAGCCCCTCGACGAAGGGCAGGGTGGCGGCGCACCGGAGCACCGTCCGCAGCGGTGCGGTCCTGCCGTCGCGCCGCTCGTCCGTCGACGCCGCGTAGCGGTGGTAGGAGACGCCGGGCTGCCGCGGCACGGGACGACCCGGCCGGACCGCGACCTCGACCAGCACGGGCCGTCGTAGCAGCCCCCACCCGTGCGCCTGCGCCGCAGCCGCCCCGGACCGGACGCCACCGGCTGTGGTCACCACGCGGGTGACCCGGTCGGCGTCGGCCAGGACGTACCGACCACGGGCGACCCGCAGGACCGTCCCGTCGGCAAGACCCCGCTGCAGCCCTCGTCGACCGCACGCGCGGGTGAGGTCGACGGCTCTCGCGGCGCCTCCGAGGGCTGCGAGGGCGGTCATGGCGTCCACCGCGGCATGCTCCTGCGGCCCGGGCACGCGCCGTGCCGGTCGTCCACAGGCTCACGGTGCCTGGCGCCAGGGACCAGGGCTCACCCTGCGCGTACGAGCGGCCCGCCACGGTCTGCCCGTCGCCGTGGACTCGCCCGTTGCGCCGTCCGTGCGCGTGTACCGAAGTCGTACAGGTGCGGTGCCTCGAGCAGCCTCTGTCGTCGAGGGGGGTCGTTCTGTACGGCTCCGGTACGGGTCCCTCCTCCCGCTACCGGCCGGCCCGGTCAGCCCCGGACCGCGGCACCCAGCGCGGCGACGTCGGCCAGCACGACGTCGACCCGGTCCGGGCGGGGCGGGACGAGGACCACGCAGTCGGCGCCGGCGTCGTGGCGGGCGGCGATGCCGGCCCGGACGGCACCGGCGTCGCCGCGCAGCACGAGCAGCTCGAGCACCGTGTCGGACAGCTCCGCCGAGCCGTGGACGACGGCGGCCAGGTGCTCGCGGACGTCCGGGGGCAGGTCGGCCACGTGCGCCTCGATACCGCCGTGCCGGAGGGCGTCCAGGGACCTGGCCCGCAGCACGGCGTCGCGCTCGGCCGGGTCGACGTGGTCGCCGGTCAGGGCCCAGGTGTACGCCGTGATCCGGCGGGACCGCTCAGCCGTGGACGGCTGGGCCGGCGACGGCTGGGCCGGAGACCGCTCACCCGGGACCCGCGCGACCGGCGACCGCTCGGCCGCAGCCTGTCCGGCTGATACCGCCGGGCCCGTGTCCTTCGAGCCCCTCGTCGCGGCCTCGTCGAGGCGGGCCCGGGCCGCGAGGATGTAGCCGGGAGGCGTCGGCTCGGCCAGCACCAGCCCGTCGGCGTGCGCTCCTGCCACCGCGACCGAGCGCGGCCCCCGCACCCCGAGGCTGACCAGCGGTGGCTGCTCCGGCGGGAACTCCAGCGTGACGCCGTCCAGGGACACGTACTCCCCGGACGTCGTCACGGTCCGGCCGTGGAGCAGGTCGCGGACGGCGTCGGTCGTCTCCCGGATCGAGGTGATCCACGACGCAGGGGCGGCCCCGACCTGCCGCATCCACGACGCGACGCCGTGCCCGATCCCCGCGTGCACCCGGCCCGGGAAGGCCCCGGCCAGGGTGGCGAGCTCCATGGCGGTGAACGCGGGGTTGCGGACGACCGCCGGCAGGATGCCGATCCCGACGGTCACCGTCGACGTCGCGGCCAGCGCGATGGCGGCCGTCGTCAGGCCGCCGGTGTAGAAGCAGTCCTCGACCACCCACACCTCGTCGAAGCCGGCGTCCTCGCAGGCGCGGGCCACCCGGGCGACCTGGGCCGGTGGCACCTCTCGCGGCAGCATGACGCCGACGGCGCGGGGTACCGGAGCCTGCGCTGCTGGCGAGGGCACGGCAGTCATGCCGCGGGTCTACCAGCCCGGCGGCCCCTCAGCCGCCAGGCGCGCAGTCCTCCAGGCGGCGCGGCAGCGCCAGTGCGCTCAGCCCACCCGCCACCAGCAGGCCGGCGCAGACCAGCAGCGCGGTGCGGTACCCGTCGGTCAGGGCGGCCGGGTCGGCGTAGTCCTGCGCCGCCAGCCCGACCAGGCTGGGCAGGGCGGCCACCGCGACCAGGCCGCCGGCCCGGCTGACCGCGTTGTTGACCCCGCTGGCCGTGCCGGTGAGGCGGTCAGGGGCGGCGGCGAGGACCGTCGTCGTGAGCGGCGCGACCAGCAGGGCCAGCCCGACCCCGAACAGCAGCACCCCGGGCAGCACGTGGAGCAGGTAGGAGTCCCCGGCGGACACGAAGGCCAGCAGCGCCACGCCGACGGCCGCCACCAGCGGGCCGACGAGGAGGGGGAACCGGGGGCCAGTGCGGGTCGCCAGCCCGCCGGCGCGCGAGGACAGCAGCAGGAGCATGAGGCTCGACGGCAGCGCCGCGGCCCCCGCGAGCACCGGCCGGTAGCCGAGCGAGGTCTGCAGCTGCAGGGCCAGGAAGAAGAACAGCCCCGACAGGGCCGCGTACACCGCCAGCGTCAGCAGGTTGGCGATGGTGAAGGTGCGCGAGGCCCACAGCGACGGCGGCACCATGGGCGAGGGCACCCGGCGCTCCCAGACCACGAACCCCGCCCCTGCGAGCAGCGCGACGACCGCCCCGACCGGCACCGCGGCCTGGAGCAGCGCGTCACCGGAGCCCTCGGACCCGCCGGTCTCGCCGGGGCCGCCCGCACCGACGAGCGCGACCGTGAGCCCGGCCAGCGCGAGCACCCCGAGCACCGCCCCACCCAGGTCCAGCCGCCCGGTGGCGGTGGCGTCCCGGCTCTCGGGGACGAACCTGGCGGTGAGCACGAGGGCGACGGCCGCGACGGGGATGTTGATGAGGAACACCAGCCGCCAGTCGACCTCGGCCAGCCAGCCGCCGAGCGGTGGCCCGAGCGCGGGGGCGATCGCACCGACGCCGGCCCACGCGCCGATCGCCCGGCCGCGGTCCTGCGGGCGGAAGCTGGCCTGGATGACGGCGAGCGACCCGGGGGTCAGCAGGGCACCGGCGACGCCCTGCAGCACGCGGGCGGCCACGAGGGCGTCGGCCGTCGGGGCGAGCGCGCAGAGCAGGGAGGTGGCCGCGAACCCCGCGATCCCCCAGACGTACACCCGCCGCCGGCCGAGCCGGTCGCCGAGCGAGCCGCCGACCAGGATGAACGCCGCAAGCGTGAGCGTGTACCCGGTGACCACCCACTGCAGCTGGCCGAAGCTCGCGTCGAGCTCCCGGCCGATGGTCGGCAGCGCGACGTTGACCACCGTGGAGTCGAGGAAGGCGATGGCGCTGCCGAGGATCACGGCCGTCAGCAGCCCCGTGCCCCGCCGGCTGCCGTAGGCGACGCTGCCGGCGTCGGTCCCGGACGCTGCGTCGGGCGTCGGGCGGGGGAGGGCGGCGCTCACGCGCACAGCATCACCGCTCCCCGCCGTGCCGACCAGAGGCCCCCGACGTAGCGTGACCGCCGTGACCGAGACCCCGAGCGCGACCACCCAGAACCCCCACCAGAACGTCTCCTTCCCCTCCGGCGACGCCACCGCCCACGGCTACCTCGCCGTGCCGGAGTCCGGCAGCGGCCCGGGCCTGGTCGTCATCCAGGAGTGGTGGGGGCTGACCGAGCACATCAAGGACGTCACCGACCGGTTCGCCGCCGAGGGCTTCGTCGCCCTGGCCCCGGACCTGTTCGGCGGGCCGACCACGCACGACTCCGACGAGGCCGGCCAGCTCATGCAGTCCTGCCGGTCGACCGGGCGGCCCGAGACCTGTCCGGTGCGGTGGACTTCCTGCTCGGCCACGACGCGGTGACGTCCTCGACGGTCGGCGCGGTGGGCTTCTGCATGGGCGGCGGCTTCGTCCTGGTCCTCGCGGCGCAGCAGGGTGACCGGATCGGTGCCGCGGTCCCGTTCTACGGCGTCGGCGGGTACGACCAGGTCGACCTGGCCGGCGTGACCGCGCCCGTCCTGGGCCACTTCGGCACCGAGGACGGCTTCGCCCCGCCGGAGCAGGTCGACGCCCTGGAGGCCGAGCTGACCGAGAGGTCGAAGGGGTCGGTCGAGATCGTCCGCTACCCCGGCGCCGGCCACGCGTTCTTCAACGACGAGAACCACATGGGCACCTACGACCCCGAGCTGGCGAGCCGGGCCTGGGCCCGCACGCTGGAGTTCCTGCGCGCGAACCTGGGCTGAGCGGTGCCGGAGCTGCCCGAGGTCGAGCTCGCGCGGTCGACGATCGAGTCGGCCGCGCTGGGCCGCCGGATCACCGACGTCGACGACAGCGACGAGTGGGTGTGCCGGCCGCACGCACCCGGTCAGCTCGGTGACGCGCTGGTCGGCCGGTCGTTGACCGCGGCGCACCGGCGCGGCAAGACCATGTGGTGCGACACCAGCAGCATGGACGGCGACGGCGGCCCGTCCCTCGGGCTGCACCTGGGGATGAGCGGCCGGATCATCGTCGCACCGGCCCGGGCGGCGACGTGGTCGAGGGCGGTGACCCGGTGCGGGGGCCGACGGCGCGACGCCGCCGCCGCCAAGCCCGAGTGGTTCCGGTTCACGCTGACCTTCGCCGACGGCGGCACGATGCGGCTGTTCGACAAGCGTCGGCTCGGCCGGGTGCGGCTCGACCCCGACCTGACCGACCTCGGGCCGGACGCCGGCGACATCGGCGTGCGCGGAGTTCCGGGAGCGGGTCGGTCGGGGGACGGCACCGGTCAAGGCACGGCTGCTCGACCAGTCGGTGCTGGCCGGGGTGGGCAACCTGCTGGTGGACCAGACGCTGTGGCAGGCGCGGCTGGACCCGCACCGTCCGGCCGGCGACCTGGACGCCGACGAGCTGACCGCCCTGCACCGCGAGCTGCGCCGGGCGACGCGGTCGGCGGTGGCGCACGGCGGGGTCCACACCGGGTCCGTCATCGCCCACCGGACGCGGGGTGGGCGCTGCCCCCGGTGCGGGGCGGACATGGCCACCGGTCAGGTGGGTGGCCGCACGACGTGGTGGTGCACGAGCGAGCAGGCCGGTGGGGGAGGCTGAGCGCATGAGCAGTCCCGGTCTGTCGCCCGCCGAGCAGCGACGGCTGCGGTTCCAGGTCGTCACCACCCCGCTGGTGGCTGCGACGGGCATGGTCGTCGTCGGGCTGCTGCTGCTGTGGCTGGGTGCAGAGGCTCCGCTGCCGTGGTGGCCGTTCGTGCTCGCCTCGCTGGGGATGGTCGCGTTCGCGCTCCTCGTGGGGCGCCGGCTCGTGGCCCAGGGCACCGACCGGGCGTAGCCCCTGAAGGTCCGCCTAGCGGTCGCCAGCAGCCCGCACCGCCGCAGAGCGACACCACCGGTGGTGTCCGGATCGGCCCGCGTGGGGCACGATCGACCGGTGCCCGAGCTCCCGGAGGTCGAGGCGCTCGTGCAGTTCCTCGCCGAGCGCGCGGTCGGCCGGGTCGTGGCCCGGGTCGACGTGGTCGCGCTCAACGTGCTCAAGACGTTCGACCCGCCCCCGACGGCGCTGCAGGGCCTCGCCGTCACCGGCGTCTCCCGGCACGGCAAGGTCGTCGACGTCGACGTGGACGGCCTGCACCTGCTCGTCCACTTCTCCCGCGCGGGCTGGGCGCAGTGGAAGGACCCGGCGCCGAGCGCCATGGCGCGGCCGGGCAAGGGGCCGCTGGCCATGCGGGTCCTCCTGGACGACGGCGCGTCGGTCGCGGCGTTGGACCTCACCGAGGCCGGCACCCAGAAGCGGCTCGCGGTGCACGTCGTCCACGACCCGGCGACCGTCCCCTACGTCGCGGCCCTCGGCCCGGACCCGCTCGGGCTCGACGCGCGCGGCTGGGGCGAGGTGCTGGCCGGCACCCGGCAGCGGCTCAAGACCGTCCTCACCGACCAGAAGGTCGTGGCGGGCATCGGCAACGCGTACTCCGACGACATCATGCACGCGGCCCGGATCTCGCCGTTCGCGCCCGCGGGTGGCCTGGACCACGACCGCCTGGAACGGCTCGCCGACGCCACGGCGCTCGTGCTGGGCGGCGCGGTGCAGCAGGCGGCAGGACTGCCCCCGGACAAGCTGAAGGACGGGAAGCGCACCAGGATGCGGGTGCACGGCAGGACCGGTCAGCCGTGCGACGTCTGCGGGAGCACCATCGCCGAGGTTGCCTACACGGACACGTCGTTCCAGTACTGCCCGACCTGCCAGACGGGCGGGCAGGTCCTGGCCGACCGGCGCCTGTCCCGCCTGCTCAAGTAGGACCCGGCCTCAGACGCTGCCGCGGAACGGCGCGAGGACCGCCCCCAGGGCCTCGAACCGCCTGATCTGGCAGCCGTCGGTCAGCGTGTAGGTCGCGCCGACGGTCACCGGAGGGCCGTCGGCCTGCGCCAGGGTGCCGCTCACGTCGACCACCGCGTCTCCGCCGTACTGCTGGGTGCACATGGCGTCGGGGGCGACGGGGGCGAAGGGGTTGCCGGCCTGCACGGCGTCGCGCAGGTCGGTGCACGCCTGGGCGGCCTGCGGGTGCGTGCCGCCGCTGGTGCCGGCGGACCAGTCGCAGGTCAGCGTGACGCGCTGCACGGCTGCCGGCCCACCCGCCAGGAGGACCAGGTCCGCGCCGGTCACGTCGGCCGGCAGGTCCGCCGCACCGGGCAGCCCGGACGGCACGGGCAGCCCGGCCGGCACGGGCAGCCCGGACGGCACGGGGGGTGACGGGTCGGGGGGAGTGCGCTCCGGCATGCCGTCTCCTCCGGTGGACCCTGCGGTGGCCGTGCCGTCGGCGGGTGCGGCGACCTCGGTCGTGCCCTGGCCGCAGGCTGCCAGGACCAGGGACAGGAGCGCCACCGTCGCCACCGGCCACCGCCGGGGCGGGGCCGTCCCGGTCATGGGGATGGTGCCACCCGTCGCCGTCATGACCATGGGACGATCCCACCACGCCGGCGGTTCCACGCACCTGACACCTCACGCACGTGCGAGGTCCCGCCACCAGCCGTCGAGAGGACCCGTCGTGACCGAGGTGCCCCAGGTCGCCGTCGCCGACCTGCCGTCAGAGCCCCCACCTGGTGCGCCCGGTGGGGTCGTGCTGCTCGACGTCCGCGAGGACTCCGAGTGGGAGGCCGGTCACGCGCCCGGTGCGGTGCACGTGCCGCTCGGGCAGGTGCCCACCCGGCTCGACGAGCTGCCCGAGGGCGAGCTGCACGTCATCTGCCGTTCGGGCGGGCGCTCGCAGCAGGCCGCCGCCTGGCTCTCCCGGAACGGCTTCGACGCCGTCAACGTGGCCGGCGGGATGCAGGCCTGGCAGGCGGCCGGTCGGCCGATGGTGTCCGAGTCCGGCGCCGACCCCACCGTCCGCTGACGTGACCGAGACCGCGCTGCGCCCGTGAGGCGCCCCCCGCGCCCGCCCGCGGCGAGGCCGCTCGTCATCGCGCACCGGGGTGCGACGCTGCACGCCCCCGAGCACACGATGGCCGCCATGCAGCGAGCCGTCGACGACGGCGCCGACGCCCTGGAGTGCGACGTACGGCTCACCCGCGACCGTCAGGTCGTCTGCCACCACGACACCGACCTCGACCGCACCTCCGACGCGACCGGCCCGCTGCACGCCCGCAGCCTGGCCGAGCTCGGGGAGGTGGACTTCGGCACCGGACCGGGTGTCCTCACGCTGCGCGAGCTGGTGCTGTTCTGCCGTGACCGCCCGCAGCCGGTCGGGCTCATGGTGGAGACCAAGCACCCCAGCCGGTTCGTGTGGCAGGTCGAGCGGGCCGTGGTCGCCGAGCTGGTCCAGGGGCTCGGGCCCTACCTGGAGGGCCTGCCGCTGCTGGCGGGCATGTCGTTCTCGCCCGTCGCCGTCCGCCGGTTCGCCGCCCTCGCGCCGCGGCTGCAGCGGGTGCGGCTGCGCAGCAACCGTGCGCCCCTGCCCCAGCTGAGCACCTCGCACGCGTCCGGGCTGGACATCCGGCTCATCCGGACGGACCCGACCGTGGTGCGTGACTGCCATGAGAGAGGTCAGCTCACCTACGTCTGGACGGTCAACCAGCCCGACGACATGGCCCTGTGCGTGGACCTCGGCGTGGACGGCATCATCACCGACGACCCCGCGACGGCGCGGGCGGTCGTCGACGGAGGCAGGTCGTGAGCGTCGAGCCTGTGGTTTCAGCCGCTCGGCCTGCGGGTATCCCGGCTCGGACCGAGAGGCACCTCATGACGGAAGGCGACGACATGGTCTCCGCAACGGCGGTCAGGACCGAACGGCGGTGGGACCTGCCGCACGCCGCCTCAGCCGTCCCCGCGGCTCGCGAGGAGCTCGTCGACCTGCTGACCTCGCTCGGGGTGCGGGACAGCACCATCGTGGAGGCCGAGCTCGCCGCGAGCGAGCTGCTGGGCAACGCCGTCCGCCACGGCACCCCAGGTCTGCGCGGCACGATCAGCCTGCGGGTCCGGGTCCGCGAGGAGGTCGTCGAGGTCGCGGTCACCGACGGCGGTCCCGTGGACGGCCAGGCCGTGGACGTCCGTCCCCGCCGCACGTCCGTGGTGGCCACCCGCGGTCGAGGCCTGCGCATCGTCCGCAGCCTTGCCCACGAGTGGGGCGTCATCATCGACCAGGAGGCCGGCGACACCACGGTCTGGGCCGACCATCGGCGGACCGTCCCGCCGCCGCTCGTTCTGAGCCCGGCAGCCCTCGCAGCACCGCCCTCATCCGCCGGGACGGCGCGGGACCCTCACGTGCCCGTCGGCTGGCATCCTTGTCATCTGTGAGCAGCCGACGCCGCGGTCCCGCCGCCGCCACCAGCACCCTCGACCCCGACGTGCCGATCGAGGCGCCCCGCGGGGGTCTCCGCGCGCCGTGCCCCTGCGGGTCCGGGAAGCGCTACAAGCAGTGCCACGGACGTGCCCGCACCGGCGCGTCCTTCGTGCCCCGGCCCTTCGAGGGCCTGCCGGCCGAGACCGACTGGGTCGCCTTCCGCGAGATCGTCCCGGCCGCGACCATGCGGTGCCGGACCACCGACGGCGTCGAGGTCGTCTTCGCCACCGTGCTCCCCGTCGCGTGGCCTGCGCTGCGCCGCGCCGACGGCAGCGTGTTCGTCGGCATCCAGGCCGCCGACGCCTCGTCCGACGCCAGCCGCGACCTCGCCGCCGCCATGGACGCCGCGCTCGCCGCCGAGGCGCCCGGACCCGTCACCCACGTCGACGCGCGCCGCTCCACCGCCCGGCTCCAGGACCGGCTCGACCTCGACGTCGCCCCCGAGGTCGAGGTGCACGCCGGGTTCGACTTCTGGCTCGACGGCGTCCTCGACACCGACCCCGGCGAGGCCGGCGACCCCGCCGACCCGCTCAGCGCGCTCGCCCCCCAGGTCCGCGCGTCGCTGGAGCGCGCGAACGAGGCCGTCGTCCCCACCGAGAGGCTGACGAGCGCGCCGAGCGCCTACTGGGCCCAGATCGGCGACAAGACGCACCTGCGATGGATCATCGACACCCCCGAGGACGACTTCCTCGACGCCCTGGCCCGGCTCCACGTCGGCCGCGACGCCGACGGCAGCCCGCTGTCGACCCTCGGTCAGGGCAGCCGGTTCGCCGGCTTCTTCCGCGCCTACGGGCTCGTCGTGCCGGTCTGGGACCTCGCCGACGACGCCACCGCCGAGGCGACGGAGGAGCCGCTGACCGCGTTCGTCGAGCGGTTCCAGGCGGCCCTGGCGGAGACCGGACCGCTGGACCCCGACGCCCGGCGGGCTCGGGCGGGGCTGAACTCCCGGCAGGTCACGCTGCGCTGAGCCTGCGTTCGCTCACGCGCTCGTAACCGAGGTCCTCGACGCCTGTCAGCGTTGTGCACGGGTAGCACTCGAACACGTGCCGTCCAGCCTGCGGAGGACCGTCGGACCCGTCGCTGCACGTGAGTCCTGCCGCTTCGAGCATCTGCAGCAGCGCGGTACCCGACCTGGCGGGGGCTACCGAGGTTCGTCGTGCTCGCCGACACCTGCCACCGCCCGTAGCGCTGACCGACCTGCTTCTCGCGCAGCCGCTGGCCGGTCCGGTTCGTCACGACCAGGGGCGCGTCAACAGCGACCAGTACGTCCGGATGGTCGCTGGCCGCGTCCAGGAGCCAGGTCCAGGTCTCGGTGAGCCCGCGCGTCCAACCCGCGTCACGGACAGTTCCGTCAGGCGCGAGCGAGAGCACGCCGGTCTCGTTGGCGGGTCGGGGGCCCGAGCCTCCCCCCAGGCCAGATCGACGCCCAGGTACAGCATGCTCAGACCACCGTCCGACCAGTGGCGGGCGAGGCGCGCTCGAGTCGTGACTCCCACCCTGTCACCTGCCGTCAGCCGTCGTCGGTCGCGCACGTACGGAGGGGGCAGGCCACGCGTGCCTGCTCGTCGACGCAGTCGCGGTGGGTCGCGTCGTCACTGCACCGCCACACGCCGAGGGGACTCACCCCAGCGGGTCCCGCCGCACCGGGCAGCTCATGCACCGAGGACCGCCGCGCCCCGAGCCCAGCTGGTCCCCGGGGATCTCCAGCACCTCGATCGCCCGCCTCGCGCAGGGCGGCGTTGGTCCCGGTGTTGCGCTCGTAGGCGACCACGACCCCCGGCGCCACCGCGAGGGTGTTGTTGCCGTCGTCCCACTGCTCGCGCTCGGCGACACCGGGTCCAGGCCCGTGTCGACGTGGCGCACCTGCGTCCAGCCCCAGCGCCTCGGCCACCGCAGGGCAGGAACGGCTTCGGGCCGCGCCGACGGTCAGCTCCACCGAGGCCGGCGGCACGTGCGCGTGGCGGGTGCCGCCGGTGCCGTTGGCCGCGGTCAGCGGAACGCGACCAGGCTCTGGCGACGTTGGGGTAGATGACGACGGCGTCGCGGTCGACCATCGTGCAGACCGTGTCCAGGTGCATGGTCGCCCGCTCCTGGGCGATCGGGACGGCCAGCACGGTGTGCGCCAGGCCGCGGCCGATCGCCGTCCGGGCCAGGCGCTCGACCCCGGCCGGGGTGGTCCGCTCGCCGGTGCCCACGGCCAGCACGCCCGGGCCCACCACCAGGACGTCGCCGCCCTCGACGTGCTCCCAGGTCGGCTCGTAGGCGGTGACCACGCCCGCGAAGCGTGGGTGGTGGGCGTACACGAGGCCCAGCAGGTGGGTCTCGCGCTCGCGCGCCGGCATGGCCAGGCTCGTCACCGCCACCTCGTCGCCCGATCCACACGCTGGAGTCGCGGGTGAACAGCAGGTTGGGCAGCGGGTCCACGACGAAGTCGTCGTCGCCCAGCATCGCCGCGACCAGGCCCGAGCGGCCGGGCAGCTCGTCGATCGCGGACGCCGGCGACCAGGGCGTCGGTCAGCCGCGTCGGCGTCCAGGTCGTCGAGGTAGGACCGCACCGACGCGCGGAGGGTGTCGCCGAGGCGGAGGTGGGTCGGTGAGTCGTCGGTCAGCACGTCCTCGATCGCCTGGTGACGGACGGCCGGCGTCGGCGAGCACCTCGCGCAGCAGGTCGGTGACCAGGTGGACCAGCACGCCCCTGCCCCGCAGGGTCTCGGCGAACGCGTCGTGCTCGTCCTGCGCGCGGTCCACCCAGGGCAGGCCGTCGAACAGCAGCCGGTCGTTGTTGCGCGGCGTCAGGCGCCGGAGCTCGGCCCCGGGCCGGTGCAGGATCACCTCCCGCAGCGTGCCGACCTCGCTGTCGACGAAACCTGCGGGAAGTCCGGCGCTGGTGTCCACGGGCGCCATCGAACCACCCCCGGCGAGGACGGCCGGGTAGCGGCGCCGGGACGCCTGGGGGACGGTCGGGCGGCGGTGCCGAGGACGGCCGGGCCGCGGCTGGGCGCCGAGGAGTGACAGATGCTGGTTGGACCTTGTCAACACCCGGGTCATGGCCGTACCGTCCTCCTGGGTCGACAGGCTGGGGAGCCGAGGCGGTCCGGGTCACTCAGGGGGTGACCCGGCCCGCCCCCCCGACGTCCGGGGCGTCAGAGCGACTGCCCCCCCCGCGCCGGCACCGTCAGCCGTCGAGCTGCTGGGCCAGCGCCACCGCCCGCGCGAGGACCTGCTTCGCCGGCTCACCGGTCCGGGCCGCCGCCACGGCCACGTCCTCCCACTCCGGCTGGGCGTTCACGACCCGGCCGTCGAGCCAGGCGCGCTTGACCCGGACGCGGTCGCCGTCGATGTGCACCTCGACCTCGTCCCGGGGCAGCGCGTGCTTGGCGACCGCCTGCACCCGCATCCCGATCGCGCTGGTCTCGCCGCACCACCACGTCGCGCACCGCGCCGGCGCGCTCGGGGTCGCTCAGCACGTGCAGGGTGTGCGCCGGGCGGCCCTTCTTCATGAGGATCGGGGCCAGCCAGGCGTCCTGGGCCCCGGCCTCGAGCAGGCAGGCGAGGACCCTCGGCCACAGCCGCGGGTCCATGTCGTCGACGTTGGTGCTGGTGACGAGCGCGACGTCGGTCCCGGTGTCGCCCAGCGGCCCGACCGGCGCGCCGAGGACGACCCGGAGGGCACCGAACCGGCCGGGCGTCTCCCGGGTGCCCGCGCCGGCGCCGAGGGCGCCTGGGCGCAGCGGCGGCAGCGGGCCCCACGCGTCGGCGAGCGTGACGAGAAGCGCCATCCCGGTCGGGGTGCAGGTCTCCCCGGACCCAGGACCGGCGAGCACCGGTGCGCCGGCGGTGGCCGCCAGGTGGAGCACCGCGGGCACGGGAGCGGGGACCCGGCCGTGGCCGAGCGTCCCGGCCGCGTCCTCGCCGCCTCCCACGCCGACCGGGGTGCAGACGACGCGCGTGACTCCCAGCTGCTCGACCGCGGCGACCACCCCCACGACGTCGGCGATCGAGTCGTGCGCGCCGACCTCGTGGAAGTGCACGCGGTCCACGTCCGTGCCGTGGATGGTGGCCTCGGCCTGCGCCAGCGCCGCGAAGACAGCGGTCGCCCGGTCCCGCACCCGCGCGGTCAGCGCAGCGGTGGCCAGGGCGCGACGGATGTCGGCCCACCGGCGGTCGGGGCCGCTGGCGGCGTCCTCGGCGTCGGGGACCACCTCGGCCCGTGCGACGCGGAAGCCGTCGCGGACCTCGTGGCGGAAGGTCACGTCGGCCGGCACCACCGCACGGACCGCGGCCCGGACCGTCGTGGCGTCGGCGCCGGCGTCCCACAGGGCGGCCAGCAGCATGTCCCCGGCGGCCCCGCGCCCGGCGTCGACCCACAACGTCGTCACGACGGCACAGTCTGCCCGAGCGTCACGGGCCGAGCGCGGTCCACGAGGGTCGCGCGTGCGTCATGTCCCCTGCGCCACGGCCCGCGCGCTGGCCCGGGCCACCCGGGCCGCGTGGACCCCCGCGCCGTAGCCGTTGTCCACGTTGACCACCACCACGCCCGGCGCGCACGAGTTCAGCATCGACAGCAGCGCCGCCAGGCCGCCCGCGCCCGTGCCGTAGCCGACGCTGGTGGGCACGCCCACCAGCGGGACCCCGACCAGTCCGGCGACGACGCTCGGCAGGGCGCCCTCCATCCCGGCGACCACCACCAGGCAGTCGGCCCGCAGCAGGCGGTCCCGGACCGCGAGCAGGCGGTGGATCCCCGCGACGCCCACGTCGTCCACCCGTTCCACCGCAGCGCCGTGCACCCTGGCGGTCACCTCGGCCTCCGCTGCCACCGGGCCGTCGGAGGTGCCGGCGGCGACCACCTGGACCAGCCCCCGGGGCTCCGGCAGCGGTCCGAGGACGGCGGTGCGGGCCACCGGGTCGGCGACGGCACCGGGCAGGCCGGCCGTGACGGCGTCGAGCGCCTCGGGCGACAGCCGGGTGGCCAGGACGGCGGTGTCCGGGTGCGCGGCGTGGAGCGTCGACAGGATCTCGACCACCTGGGCGGGGCTCTTGCCGGCACCGAACACGACCTCGGGGTCGCCGGTCCGTGCCGCGCCGGTCGACGTCGATCCTGCTGTGGCCGAGGTGGACGGTCCCGGGGTCGGGTACGGCGGGGGAGTGCACCCGGTGAGCCTAGGTCGTCGGCCACGGTGCACCCCAGCAGCACCCTCACGTGCGAGCCGGCGGGTGCTGGACCACAGTGGACCGATGAGCACCCGGACCGAGCTGCCGCCGGAGGCGCCGTCCGAGGAGGTGGACGACCTCACCCGCAACGAGCGGATCGCGCGGTCCCTGGACCGTCCGATGGGTGCGCTGGGCATCGTCTTCCTGCTCGTGGTGCTGGCCCAGACCCTCGCCGAGGACCCGAGGGCCGTCGCGGCGCTGTCGGTGGCGGGGTGGGTGCTGTGGTCGGCGTTCGTCGCGGAGCTCGTGGCCCGTGCCTACCTGGCTGCAGACCGCCGGCGGTTCTGGCGGAAGAGCTGGTGGCAGGTGCTGTTCCTCGCGCTGCCGTTCCTCCGGTTCGCGAGGGCGCTGGTGCTCCTGCGGACCCTGCGGGTCGCCCGGGTCGCCCGGCTGGGCAGCGTCGTCTCCTCGGCCGTGCGCGGCTCTCGCTCGGCCGGCAAGCTGCTGAGCGGACGCCTGGCCTGGCTCGGCGTGGTGACCAGCATCGTGGTGCTGTCCGTCAGCCAGCTGCTCACGCTGCTGGGCCGCTACGACTCCTACGCCGTCGCCCTGCACGACACGGCGATGGCGACCGTCACCGGGGACTCCCTGGTGGCGGAGGGGACGGTCGCCCGGGTGCTGGAGGTCGTGCTCGCCACCTACTCGGTCGTGGTCTTCGCCACGCTCGCGGGGTCGCTCGGCGCGTACTTCCTGCGGGGTGAGGAGGCGAGGCGGTGACCGGGGTCCTGACCTGGGGCACCAGCGCCCTCGGTGCCGCAGTGGTCGTGGTCGTCCTGCTGGACATCTTCGCGACGCTCTGGCAGCCCACCGGCCAGGGCCGGATCACCCACGCCGTGATGGCCGGGGTGTGGCGGGCGTCGACGCCGCGGCGGCGGGCGGGCGCGAACCCCGGCCCGGTGGCGATGCTGCTGGTGGTGGCGGTGTGGACGGCGGGCATCGTCGTCGGGTGGGCTCTGGTGTACGCCCCGCACCTGCCCGGGTCGTTCTCCTACGCCGTGGCCCTGGACCCCGCCGCGCGCTCGTCGCTGCTCGACGCGCTCTACGTGTCCACGGTGACCGTCGGCACGCTCGGCTTCGGTGACGTGGTGCCGACCGCGACCTGGCTGCGCCTGGTGGTGCCCCTGCAGGGCCTGACCGGGTTCGTCCTGTTCACCGCCGCGGTGTCGTGGACGCTGCAGACCTACCCCGCGCTGGCGCGGCGGCGGCTGCTGGCGCTCCGGCTGTCGCTGCTGCGGCGGGCGCGGGACCGGGAGGGGGCGTCCGGCATGGGCTCGCCGGCGTGGGCGTACCTGCTGGGCGACCTCGCCACCGCCCTGGCGGGGGTGCGCGTCGACCTGGCGCAGCACCCCGAGACCTACTTCCACCGGGAGAGCGGCGACCAGCCGGCCCTGCCGGTCATGCTGTGCTTCGCCGAGGAGCTGGCGGACGCCGCCTGCTGCTCCGACCGGGCGGACGTGCAGCTCGGTGGTGCGGTCCTCTCGGAGTCGCTGACCGACTTCTGCACGGTGCTCCGGCAGCAGTTCGGGCACCAGGGTGACGACGACCGCGCCGTCCTGGCGCAGTTCGCGGCCGAGCACGGCCACGCGGCCGGGTGAGGAGCGTCCCCCCGGGACCTGCTCCGCCCTCCCCGGACCTGCGTCGTCTTGCCCGTCCGGCGCCGACGGCGCGAAGGTGGGGTGGTGTGGTTCGACACCTGGTCAGACATCGTCCGTGTGCTCCTGGTCGGGGCGGCGGCCTACGTCTGGCTGGTGCTGGTGCTGCGCGTCAGCGGCAAGCGCACCCTGTCGAAGCTCAACGCGTTCGACCTGGTGGTCACGGTCTCCCTCGGTTCCACCCTGGCGACGGTGCTGCTGAGCAGCAGCGTGTCCTTCGCCGAGGGGGCGACGGCGCTGGCGCTGCTCGCGGGGTTGCAGTTCGTGGTCGCCGCCACCACCTCGAAGCGGCCCCGGGGGCGTTCGGTGGTCACGGCGCAGCCGTCTCTCCTGCTCCGGGACGGCGAGATGCTGACGCACGTCCTGGACGAGCAGCGTGTCACCGAGGCGGAGGTCCGGCAGGCGGTGCGGTCCACGGGCTCCGGGGACCTGTCGCAGGTGGCCGCCGTGGTGCTGGAGTCGGACGGCACCCTCAGCGTGGTCACGCAGAGCCAGGCCGGGAACCGCTCGGCGCTGTCCGACGTCCCTCGTCCCGAGGAGTCCCGTCGTCGGTGACGCGCCGGTACAGCGCCAGGCCCAGCGAGGAGGTGACCCCGTGGACCACGGTGCTGCCCGCCACCACCATCAGCCCGGCCGCCAGCAACGGCGGGTCCACCCTCAGCTCCTTCGCCTCGAGCGTCAGGTAGAACAGCGCCGACACCCCGATCGGCCCGAACCAGCCCAGGTACACGGTGTCCGGCCAGCCGAGCCGCAGCGGCCGCTGGAGGGCGAGCACGACCGGCAGCCGACGGACGAGCAGGATCGCCACCACGAACAGGGGCCCCGCCCAGCCCAGCTCCTGCCACTCCTGCCACGGCAGCGCCACCCCCAGCAGCAGGAACAGCGGCAGCACCAGGAAGCGGTTGACCGCCTCGTCGGCCTCGACCTCCAGGCCGCGCTCCTGGCTGGTGATGACGGCGTTCATCGCGATCCCGGCGACGAACACGGCCAGCACGCCGTCGGTACGGGCCAGGCCCGCCGCTCCCAAGGTGCCCAGGGCCACCGCGAGGGTGAGCAGGAACTTCGGCCCCGCCTCCACCGAGTGCGCGGCGTCGGCCCGGCTCAGCACCCAGCCGCCCGAGGCGCCGAGCGCGGCGCCGATCCCGACCGCGCCCACCACCTGCCACAGCGAGTCCAGCAGCGCGTGGCCCACCCCGCCGGACCCGGCCACGGCGACGGCCACCAGCACCAGCGGCAGGGCGAGGCCGTCGTTGGCCCCGGACTCCATCGACAGCGCGTGCCGCAGCCGCGCGGGCAGGGTCTTCTCCGCCGGCTCACCGGTCACGGTGCTCGCAGCCAGGACGGGGTCCGTCGGCGACAGCGCCGCCCCGAGCAGCAGCGAGCCCGCGAGCCCGGTGCCCAGCACCACGGCCGCCGCCCCCGCCGACAGCAGCGCCATGGCGGGCATGACCACCACGACCAGCAGGACGGCCGCTCCGGCGTCCGGGCGGACCTTGGGGACCGGGTACCGCAGCGCCACCGCCATCACCGAGACCGCCAGGAGCGCCCGCGAGGCCTGGTGGAACGTCGTGTGCTCGTCGACGACGGTGCCCACGTCGACCAGGCCCAGCACGGCGGGACCCAGCAGCACGCCGACCAGCAGCGCCAGCAGGGGCGACGACACGGGCCAGCGCCGCAACGGCCCGGAGACCCCGAGGACGAGCAGGGCCAGCAGGCCGACGGCCACGTAGACGATGTCGCGCACGAACCTCTCCTTCCCCGGTCGGCGTCGGCTCACGCACCATCGGTCGGGGACCATGGCCTAGCGTCGGCGCGGTGAGCACGTCCGACGCCTCGACCTCCTCCACCCGGCTGGCGTACCTGGGGCCCGCGGGCACCTTCACCGAGATGGCGCTGGAAGGGCTCGTCGCCGGCCCGGGGCTGCCGGGGGCGGCCGCCGCCGAACGTGTGGCGATGGCCACGGTCGGCCGGTGCTTCGAGGCCGTCCGGGCCGGCGAGGTGGGCGCCGCGGTGGTGCCCATCGAGAACTCCCTGGAAGGTGGCGTGAACGCCACCCTCGACGCCCTGAGCGCCAGCGAGCCGCCCCTGGTCATCGCGGCCGAGCACCTGGTCCCGGTCACGTTCGTCCTCGCCGCCCGCGCGGGCACCTCGTTGGGGCAGGTACGTCGGGTCGCCAGCCACCCGCACGCCGAGGCGCAGTGCCGGGCCTGGCTCAGCGACCACCTGCCCGCCGTCGCCGTGGAGCCCGCGATGTCCACGGCCGCCGCTGCCGCCGGCCTGGTGCAGGACCACCCGGCCTACGACGCCGCGATCTGCGCCCCGTCGGCGGCCGAGCGCTACGGCCTGGCGGTGCTCGCCGAGGACATCGGAGACCGGCCGGCCACGACGCGGTTCGTGGCGGTCACCCGCCCCGGGGCCGTGCCGCCCGCGACCGGCGCCGACCGGACCAGCCTCGTCGCCTACCTGCGCGCCAACCACTCCGGCGCGCTGCTGGAGCTCCTGGAGCAGTTCGCCGCGCGCGGCGTCGACCTCACCCGGATCGAGTCCCGGCCCACCGGCGCGGGGTTCGGCGAGTACTGCTTCTCCATCGACCTGGACGGCCACGTCCGCGAGCCGAGGGTGGCGGAGGCGCTCAAGGGCCTGCACCGGCTGAGCCCGCTCACCCGGTTCCTCGGCTCCTACCCCCGGGCCGACGGGGCCGCCACGCGCATCCCCGACTGGACCGACGCCCGCGGCTTCCTGGCCGCCGAGGACTGGCTGGCCGGGCTGCTCGAACGCTAGACGGCGGACCACCTCAGGTCTGCGGCGCCCCGGCCGATCCTGGGACGAGCTCCCTGGAGGCAGCCATGAGTGACGAGGTCGTCGACCGCCCCGAGGTCGACCCGGTCCGCCCCGATCTGCTTCGTGCTGCCCTGGACGTGGCCCTGGACGCCGTCGTCGTCACCGAGGCGGCACCCGTCGAGGGCGACGGTCCCCGGATCGTCTGGGTCAACGACGCCTTCGAGCGCCACACGGGCTGGAGCCTGTCCGACGTCGTCGGACGCACCCCCCGCCTGCTGCAGGGGCCAGGGACCGACCGGGAGGTCCTCGACCAGGTACGCAAGCAGCTCCTGGCGTCGGAGGACGTCGACGTCGAGCTGCTCAACTACCGCCGTGACGGCACGCCGTTCTGGGTCCACCTGCTCATCACCCCGCTCGCCGACGAGACCGGTGCCCACACCCACTGGGTGTCCGTCCAGCGCGACGTGACCGAGCGGCGGGCGGCCGAGCTGGAGCGGGAGCGGCAGCAGGAGTTCGTCTCCGGGGTCCTGTCGAGCATGGTGGCTCAGACGGCCGTGCTCGACGCCGACGGAGTCGTGGTCTCGGCGAACCCTGCCTGGGAGCGGTTCTGGGAGCTCAACGGCGGCGTGGGGTCGATCGGCCGCGGCACGGACTACCTGGCCGCGTGCGAGGCGGCCTCGGGCGGCTGCTCCGAAGGGCGGCTGGCGTCGCAGGGCATCCGCGCGGTGCTGGACGGCACGGTCCCCCGGTTCGGGCTGGACTACCAGTGCAGCGGCCCCGCGGGGGAGGCCTGGTACCACTGCGAGGTGGTCCCGCTCCGCGGCCCCGACGCCCTTCTGCTGCCCGGCGGCGGGTGCGTGGTCAGCCACGAGGACATCACCGAGCGGGTGCTCGCCCAGCGCCGTCTGGACCGGCGCGCCGAGCTCGACGACCTCACCGGTGCGGCCACCCGTGCGGCGCTCACCCAGCTGCTGCAGCAGCGGCGGCAGCTGCGTCGCACCACGTCGGTCCTGATGTTCGGCGTCCACGGCGTCGCCGACGTGAACGAGAGCCTCGGCCGTCACGCCGGGGACGAGCTCCTGCGTACGGTGGCCGGCCGGCTGCAGGGCGTCGTCCGGCCGACCGACCTGCTCGCGCGCGTCGGCGGGGCGGACTTCGGGGTCGCCGTCGACGGGGACGTCGAGCTCGCCCTGACGCTGGCGGGCCGGGTCCACGAGGCCCTGCGGGTCCCCGTCCGGGTGGGCGACCGGGACCTCGCGATGTCCGGCAGCGGCGGGATCGCCCCGCTGGGTGGTGACCCCGCCGCGGCGCTGGTGCAGGCGGAGGCGGCGATGCGGCGCGCCGAGGAGCTGGGCTGGTCCCGCACCCAGGTGTGGTCCGAGGACATGAACGAGGTGTCGGGACGCCGGCTCGAGGCCCTGTCCGCGGTGCGCCGGGTCCTCGACGGAGACCCGTCGGTCGGTCGGCTGCTGGTGCACCGGCAGCCCGTGGTGGACCTGAGCACGGGGTTGCTGCTGTCCTGGGAGGCGCTCGTGCGCTGGGAGCGTGACGGCAGCATCGTCCCGCCCGGGGACTTCCTCCCGCTGGTCAGCGGCACCGGGCTGGCGGCCGAGATCGACCTCTGGGTGCTCCGTCGGGCCTGCTGGGCCATGGCCGCCGACCCCGGACGGCGGGTCTCGGTCAACGCGGGGCCGTTGACCCTGGCCGACCCCCGGTACCTCGCCAGCGTGTCGGCCGAGCTGGCCGCGACCGGGCTGCCGCCGACCCTGCTCGGGGTCGAGGTCACCGAGGAGACCGCAGCCGCAGAAGACGTCGTGGAGACCCTGGCGGCCCTGCGGGCGATGGGGGTGCGGGTCTCGCTGGACGACTTCGGCACCGGGTGGAGCAGCCTGACCAACCTCGTCCGGCTGCCGGTCGACGCGCTCAAGGTCGACCGGGTCTTCGTGGACCGGCTCGGCACCAGCGAGGGTCGGGCGGTGGTCAGCGCGGTGGTCTCGATGGCCGGCGCGCTCGGCCTCGACGTGGTCGTGGAGGGGATCGAGACCGAGGAGCAGCGTGCGGCCGTGCTCGCCCTCGGGGGCCACAGCGGTCAGGGCTTCCTGTTCCACCGCCCGCAGCCCTGGGCCTGACGGGCGCGCGGCCGGGCCTGACGCTGACCGGGCCTGACGGGCACCGGCCGCGCTGACCGGGGGGCTCACGCCATGCCGACGGCCTCACGTCCCTGGTCGTCCGCACGTCCCTGGTCGTCCGCACGTCCCGCCGTCCGGACGCTGTCGGCCGGGGCCACCGTCGGGACGGTGAACCAGCCCAGGGTCAGCTGCACGAGCGGCCCGATGGCCAGCGCGTAGAGCACGGTCCCGATCCCCACCGTGCCGCCGACCAGCCAGCCGACCGCGAGCACCGTGACCTCGATGCTGGTCCGGACCAGGCGGACCGAGCGTCCGGTGCGTCGGACCAGGCCGGTCATCAGCCCGTCGCGCGGGCCGGGACCCAGGCCGGCGCCGATGTACAGCCCGCCCGCCACGCCGTTGCCGACGATGCCGGCCAGGAGGAAGGCCACCTGGAGCGCGAGCGGTCCCGGCTCGTCCACCAGCCACAAGGTCGCGTCCGCGGCCAGGCCGATGACGAGGACGTTGGCGATGGTGCCGATGCCCGGCCGCTGGCGCAGCGGGACCCAGGCCAGCAGCACCAGCGCCCCGACGAGGATCGTCACGGTGCCGAAGCTCAGCGGCGTGAGCCCGGCGACACCCTCGTGGAACACGTCCCACGGGTCCAGGCCGAGGCCGGAGCGGACCATGAGGCCCATGGTCACGCCGTAGAGGACGAGGCCCACGACGAGCTGGGCGAGCCGACGGGGCACGGGCCGAGGAAGCATGACGGCCACCCTGCCGGGCAGGTGGCCTTCTCTTGAAGGGCCATTGTTGGCACACTGGCCCGGTGAGAACGCGTATCGGCGCCCTGGCGATGGGCCGCCTGCTCGGAGAGGCCTGGCGCACCACCGGACCGGGGTACGCGGCGCTCGCGGACCGGATCCGGGTCCTCGTGCTCGACGGCCGGCTGCCGCTCGAGGTCCGGGTCCCCAGCGAGCGACAGCTCGCCGAGCAGCTCCACGTCAGCCGGACGACGGTCACGGCGGCGTACGACGCGCTGCGGCAGTCCGGCTTCCTGCGCTCCCGGCAGGGGTCGGGGTCGTGGACGTCGGTGCCCGGCGGCGTCCGCCCCACCGGTGGGGCCATCGCCCCGCCCCGGCCGGGCGACCCCGGGGAGGACGTGATCGACCTCGCGGCGGCGACCATGCCGGCCGACGGGGTCGCGGTGCGCTCGGCCTACGAGGCGGCCCTCCTCGAGCTCCCTCGCCACCTGCCCGGCGTCGGGTACGCCGCCGACGGGCTGGCGGAGGCGCGGCAGGCCGTGGCCGACTCCTTCACCGCGCGCGGGCTGCCGACGGACGCCTCGCAGGTGGTGGTCACCTCCGGTGCGGTGTCGGCGTGGTCGCTGCTGCTGCGGGTCCTCGTCCAGCCGGGGGACCGGGTGCTGGTCGAGCAGCCGTCGTACCCCAACGCGCTGGAGGCCGCCCGGCGGGCCGGCGCGCGGCTGGTCCCGGTGCCGCTCGGCGACGTCGACGAGCCGCTGTGGGACGTCGACGCCTGGCGGACGGCGCTGCGGCAGAGCGCGCCCACCCTCGGCTACGTCATCCCCGACTGCCAGAACCCCACGGGCGGGGTGATGGACGACGCGACCCGCGCCGCCCTCGTCGCGGCCGCGGACGCCGTCGGCACCACGCTGGTCGTCGACGAGACCCTGGTGGACCTGCGCCTGGACGGCCGTGCCGCCGGCCCGGCCGCTCGCCTCGTTCTCCTCCTCCGTCGTCACCGTGGGCGGGCTCAGCAAGTCCGCGTGGGCGGGTCTGCGGCTCGGCTGGGTGCGGGCCTCGCGCGACCTGCTCGACCGGCTCGTGGAGGCGCGGCTGTCGTGGGACCTCGGCACCCCGGTCGTCGAGCAGCTCGCGCTCGCCCACCTGCTCGCCGCTCCCGACCGGGCCGAGCACGCCGTCGCACGCCGGGCGGAGGTCGCCGGCCGCAGGGACGCCCTCGTGGGCGCGCTGCGGCGGGAGCTGCCGGCCTGGCGCTGGCGGGAGCCGCAGGGTGGGCTGTCCCTGTGGGTCGAGCTCGACCGGCGGTCCTCCAGCGCGATGGCCGAGCAGGCCGGTGCGCACGGGCTGCGCCTGGCCGCAGGGCCCCGCTTCGGCGTCGAGGGGGCGCTCGAGCGCTACCTGCGGCTGCCGTTCGTCGTGCCGACCGACCGGGTCGACGACGCGGTCCAGCGGCTGGCCCGGCTCGCGGACGCCGTCGGCACCCGACGCCCGAGCCGGCTGGTCGTGTAGCGGCCCCGTCAGGCGGCAGCGCCGCCAGGAGGCAACCCGCCTCAGGGGGACAGGACCGTCAGGACCCCGGGCCGCAGCGTGACCTCGATGCGGGTGACGTCACCGACCGGGTCGCCGTCGATCTGCGCCACGGTGCCGCGGGGGCACTCCACCACGAGGTTGCGCCGGGACTGGATGACGTCGACGTTCGAGCCGCGGGCGTCCCGCCGGGCGATCAGCCGGCCGAGCTGGAAGATGAGCTCGAAGCGGCTCCGGGGCATGGCGACGACGGTCTCCATGATCCCGTCGTCGGGCTCGGACTCCTCGAGCAGCCGCAGCCCACCGACGAGCAGGCCGCACGTGACGACGAGGATCGAGCGCGTCTTGCGCACCGGCTCCCCGCGGCCGGCCAGCGACGTGCTCGGGTCCTCGACGTCGCCGGCCACCCTGGCCCGGACCGCGTGGGTCCGGATCGCGCGGATGCCCGACACGACGTAGGCGAACCAGCCGGTCCGCTTCTTCAGGGCCTCGTCCGTGCCGGCCATCAGGTCGGCGTTGTAGCCGATGCCGAGCCCGACCACGGACGTCTCGGAGAACCGGCTCCCGTCGGGGCGGACCATCTCCACGCTCATGATGTCGATCGTGCGCCGCCGACCCTCGGTGAGCAGGGCCAGCGCCGCGGTGCGGCTGCTGTGGCTGACGCCGACGGCCCGGGCGAGCAGGTTCCCCGTCCCGGCGGGCAGCAGCGCCATCGGCACGCCGGTCTCGGCCAGCACCTCGGCCACCGCGCAGGCGGTCCCGTCCCCGCCGGAGGCGGCCACGATCGACGCCCCGGACCGCAGCGCCTCCTTGGTCTGACCCGTGCCGGGGTCCTCGACCGTGGTCTCCCAGAAGCGTGGCGGTCCCCACCCGGCCTGCTCGCTGATGGTGGTGACGGCCTCGCGCAGCGCCTTCATGTCCGACTTGACCGGCTGCGCGACCACGGCGACGAACTTCTGCTGCGACGGGCCGCTACCCGGCCCGGGGGGCACCTGTTCCACCTCCGGAGCCTATCGGCGCGGGGCGTCGGCGCGGCCCCGGCGCACGTAGGCTCCACCCGTGATCGACATCAGGGCCCTGCGCGAGGACCCGCAGACCGCCCGGGACAGCCAGGTCAGCCGCGGCGCGGACCCGGCGGCGGTGGACGCCGCGCTGGCTGCCGACGTCGCCCGTCGCGAGGCGGTGGCCCGCTTCGAGCAGCTGCGCGCGGAGCAGAAGGCGTCCGGCCGGCTGGTCGCCCAGGCTCCCACGGACGAGAAGCCCGCCCTCGTGGCCGCGGCCAAGCAGCTGTCAGACGACGTCAAGGCCGCGCAGGCGGCGGTCGACACCACGGAGGTGGACCTCGACGCCGCGCTCCGACGGATCGACAACATCGTGCTGCCCGGCGTGCCCGCCGGCGGCGAGGACGACTACGTCGTGCTCCGCCAGGTCGGCGAGGTCCGCGACCTGGTGGCCGAGGGCGTCGTCGGGGCCGACGGCGCCGTGCCCGACCACCTCGCCGTGGCCGAGGCGCTGCAGGCGATCGACGTCCGGCGCGGGGCCAAGGTGTCCGGCAGCCGGTTCTACTTCCTGCGCGGGGTCGGCGCCCGGCTGGAGCTCGCGCTGCTGTCGCTGGCCATGGACACCGCGCTCGAGGCCGGGTTCACGCCCATGGTCACCCCCACGCTGGTGCGCCCGGAGATCATGGCCGGCACCGGGTTCCTGGGCGCGCACGCCGACGAGGTGTACCGGCTCGCGGCCGACGACCTGTACCTGGTCGGCACCAGCGAGGTGGCGCTCGCGGGCTACCACGCCGGAGAGATCCTCGACCTGGCCGACGGCCCGGTCCGCTACGCCGGCTGGTCGGCCTGCTACCGCCGCGAGGCCGGCAGCCACGGCAAGGACACCCGCGGCATCATCCGCGTCCACCAGTTCCACAAGGTCGAGATGTTCGCCTTCTGCGACGCCGCGGACGCCGGCACCGAGCACGAGCGGATGCTGGCGCTGGAGGAGGGGATGCTGACCGCCCTCGGGCTGCCGTACCGGGTCATCGACGTCGCCGCCGGCGACCTGGGCTCCAGCGCCGCCCGCAAGTTCGACTGCGAGGCGTGGCTGCCGTCCCAGGACCGCTGGCTCGAGCTGACCTCGACGAGCAACTGCACGACGTTCCAGGCCCGCCGTCTCGACATCCGGGTCCGTGGCGAGGGCGGCACGACCCCGGTCGCCACGCTCAACGGCACGCTGGCCACCACCCGGTGGCTGGTCGCCCTGCTGGAGAACAACCAGCAGGCCGACGGCTCGGTCACCGTCCCGCCGCCGCTGGCGGCCCGGCTGGGCACCGACGTGCTGGCGCCGGTGTGAGCACGGCTGGCGCGTCGGGCGCCACCCGTCCTGCCGCCGGGGCCCACCGTGCCCTGGTCGGCCTGGACATCGACGGCACGATCGTCGACCACGACGACCGGCTGACCGAGCGCGTCCGCCGGGCCGTGCGCGCGGCCGCGAGGTGGCCCACGTGGTCATCGCGACCGGCCGCAGCACCGACGGGACGCTGGAGGTGCTGGACCGGCTCGACCTGCTCAGCGGCACCGCCGTGGTCTCCAACGGTGCCGTGACCCTGGGCCTGGACCCCGCCCTGCCGCGCGGCTTCGAGGTGGTCGACTCCGTCTCGTTCGACCCCGGGCCCTGCGCTCGCGGTCGTCCGGGAGCACCTGCCGACCGCGCTGTACGGCGTGGAGACCGAGCAGCTGACCAAGGTCCTCACCCAGGCCTTCCCCGAGGGCGAGCTCAGCGGGCCCTACCGGATGGCCTCGTTCGAGGAGCTGTCGCAGCACCCGGGCGCTGCGCGTCATCGTGCGCAGCCTCGACCACAGTCCCGAGGAGTTCGAGAAGATCGTCGCGCGGATGGGGCTGAACTCCGTCGCCTACGCGGTGGGCTGGTCCGCCTGGCTCGACATCGCGCCGGAAGGCGTGTCCAAGGCGAGCGCGCTGGAGGCGGTGCGGCGTCGGCTCGGGGTGGCGCCGGAGCACACCTACGCGGTCGGGGACGGCCGCAACGACATCGAGATGCTCCGCTGGGCCGCCCACTCCGCGGCCATGGCCAACGCCCTGGACGACGAGGTGCGGCACGCGGCGACCGAGACGATCGGCGACGTGTCCGAGGACGGTCTGGCCGTGTTCCTCGAGCGGGTCCTCGGCCTCGGGGACGCCGCCGCCTGAGGGCACACCTCCTGGTCGTGCGCGGCCGTGCGGTGGGCGGCCGACGACACCCGTCCCGGGGTCGCGCGGACACGGACCTGCGGGGGCCGGGGGCTCTCCGCCCACGCGCGCCCGCAGCCGGGGCGCCGCGTCGGCCGTGCCGCTCAGCAGTCCGCCCGGCGGGGCTTGGCAGGCGCGATGGTCGTGATCCAGCCGTCGTGGGGCCCTTGCCACGACCATCCCGCCTGCCAGCCTCGCCCCGGTCGGCGGGTGCCCCGGTCGGCGGGTGCCCCGGTCGGCGGGTGCCCCGGTCGGCGGGTGCCGGTCGGCGGGTGCCCCGGTCGGCGGGTGCCCCGGTCGGCCGCCGTCGAGGTCAGCCCAGGGAGAGGTCCCGCCGGCGCCAGGCGGCCAGCCCGGCCGCGACGAGCGCGGCGGCGAGCCCGAGCAGGACGAGGGGCCCACCGGCCGTCGCCTCCTCGAACGGGACGTCGGGCACGTGCGTCATCGGCGACAGGTCGAGCGCCCAGCCCGGCAGGTCGACGCCGGTCAGCACGAGCACGAGGACCGCCCAGCCCAGGCTCGCCCACGCCACCGGCGCCACCCGGGCGGACACGCCGGAGGCGAGCACCGCCACCCCCGCCAGCAGCCACACCGCCGGGACGTGCAGCGCAGCCCCCAGCAGAAGGTCGCCCACGAGCCGTGCGCCACCGGTCGTGCCCGTGGCCACCGCGGCCAGGCCGGTGAGAAGAGCACCCAGCAGCAGTGCCACCGCGGAGCCGACGAGCGCGACGGCGACGTGCCCGCCGGCCCACGACGCCCGTGACGTCGCGGTCGCCAGGACCGCCTCGGCCCGGCCGTCGACCTCCTCCGACCGTGCCCTCAGGGCCAGGGAGACCGCCATGGCGGAGGCGAGCAGCGCGAGCATGGTGAGCACGAGGGCGAGGAAGCTGTCGGTGAACCGTTCGGGGTCGATCGGCAGGTCGGCGGCGGCGCCGGGCGCGCCGTCCAGCAGGTCCTCGGTCGCGCGCACCAGCGAGCCGAACGCGAGGCCGGACACCACGATCCCGCCCGTCCAGCCCGCGACGGTGCTGCGCTGGAGGCGCCACGCCAGACCGGGCGCGCTGCCCAGGGACCGCGGCGCCTGCACCCGTCCGGGCCGTCCGGGCAGCAGCCCCGCGCCGTGGTCCCGGTGGTCCAGCAGCGCCACCGCGGCGCCGACGGCGAGCGTGGCCGCCCCCAGGCTCAGCAGCAGCGGCCACCAGCGGTCGAGGTGGTAGGGGTAGGTGGCCTGGCCCCAGCCGATCGGCGACAGCCACGAGAGGGCGTCCTCGCGCACGTCACCGACCGCGCGAAGGAGCACCGACAGGCCGATGAGGGACCCCGACCAGCGCGAGCGCCGAACGGGCGTGGGCGGTGAGCTGGGCGGCGACGCGCGGCGAGCGCGCCGTGCACCAGCCCGACCCCCGCCAGCGACGCACCGAGCAGCAGTGCGCCCGAGGCGCCGAGGCCCGCGCCGACGGCCACGGCGGCGGTGGCCACGGCTACGGCGAGGTTCGCCAGCACGAGCAGGGCGACCGCCGCCAGCAGGGAGGCGTGGCGGCCCGACGCGCGTGGCGCGCAGCAGCTCGGCCCGCCCGGCCTCCTCGTCGGCCCTGGTGTGCCGGACCACGAGGAACACGCTCATCAGCGCGACCACCACGGCCTGGGTGAGGAAGACCTCGAAGACCGCGGCTCGGTCGACGGTGTCCAGGCCGACCGGGCGCCCCGTCATGGCGACCAGGGCGCCGCTGGCCTGCGCGGTGCGGGAGTACACCTCCAGGGCCCCGGGGCTGTCGTAGAGGGTCTGGCTCTGGTCGGCCTGGACGCCGATCAGCGCGGCTGCCCCCGCGACCCACAGCGGCAGCCTGACCCGGTCGCGCCTGCAGGGCGAACCGCAGCAGCGGCCAGGTCCCTGCGGTCGTCCCGCCGCGGTCCTCCACGTGCCGGCTGCGGTCGGGGCGGGTCCGCGTGTGCAGGGCGGTGCTCACGGGCGTGCACCTTCGGTGGCCCGGGTCGGCTCGACGTGCTCGCCGTAGTGCCGCAGGAACAGCTCCTCCAGCGTGGGGGGCCGGCTGGTGAGGCCTCTGAGGCCCAGCGTCACCAGCTGCCGGAGCAGCTCCTCCAGCCGGACGGTGTCCACCTCGCCGTCGACCCGCCACCCGGCGGCACCCTGCTCCTCGACCTGGAGGTCGTGCAGGCCCGGCAGGCCGCGGAGGCCGTCGGGGGCGCGCTCGACGTGCGCGCTCACCGACGTCCGGGTGAGGTGCCGCAGGTCGTCGAGCGTGCCGTGCTCCACCACGCGGCCGGCGCGGATGATGCTCACCCGGTCGGCCAGGGCCTCCACCTCGGCCAGGATGTGGCTGCTCAGCAGCACGGTCCGGCCCTCGTCACGCGCCTGTCGTACGCACCGGGTGAACTCGGCCTCCATGAGCGGGTCGAGCCCCGACGTGGGCTCGTCCAGGACGAGCAGCTCCGCCCGGGAGGCGAGCGCGGCCACGAGGGCCACCTTCTGCCGGTTCCCCTTGGAGTAGGCGCGAGCCTTCTTGCTCGGGTCGAGCTCGAAGCGCTCCAGCAGGTCGGCCCGCCGGACGGGGTCGACGTCGCCTCGCAGCCGGGCCAGCAGGTCGATGGTCTCCCCGCCCGTCAGCCCCGGCCACAACGTGACGTCACCGGGCACGTAGGCCAGCCGTCGGTGCAGGCGGACGGCGTCGTGCCACGGGTCGCCGCCGAGCAGCACCGACGTGCCGGAGCCCGGCCGGAGCAGGCCGAGCAGGACCCTGATGGCGGTGGACTTTCCGGCGCCGTTGGGTCCCAGGAAGCCGTGCACCTCGCCCTGGGCGACCTTCAGGTCCAGCTCGTCGAGGGCCAGGGTCCGACCGAACCGCTTGACGACGCGGTCCATGACGATGACGTCGCTCATGAGGTAGCAACGTACACCCGCTTCAGTAATGTGTGAATGTTGAGAAGAGACTAAGGTGCCGCGGGTGGAGCAGGCCGGCGACGCCCGTCAGCAGGAGGTCCTGCGGTTCGTCGAGCGCTTCGCCCTGGTGCTGCGTGACTCGGGGGTACCGCCGATGGCCGCCCGGGTGCTCGCCTACGTCCTGGCCGACGACGCCGACCGCTACACCGCCAAGGAGCTGCAGGACGCGCTGCAGGTGAGCGCCGCCGGGATCTCCGGGGCGGTCCGGTGGCTGGTGCAGGCCGGGCTGCTCGCCCGGGACCGTGAGCCGGGGACGCGCAGCGACCTGTTCGTCCTCGACGACTCCGACCTGTGGTCGCCCATCTTCGCCACCGAGCTGGACACCCTGGGCACGTGGGAGCGGGTGGTGGCCGAGGGTGTGGCGGCGGTGGGCACGGACAGCCCCGGCGGCCGCCGGCTGCGCGAGTCCCAGGAGTTCTTCGCTTTCATGCGCGCCGAGCTGCCGCGGGTGCTGCAGGGGTGGCACCGCCACCGGGAGGTCCACCAGCACGAGTGGTGACCGCCTCCCTCGAGGGGCGCGGCGGCCGGTCCCGTCCGACCGTCCGTCCGAGGGCTCTCAGGGCGTCCGGCAGGTCCCGCCGCCGACCGTGGGAGAAGATGACGCCGTGCGCCTCCTCGCCAGCGACATCGACGGCACGCTCGTCCCCCGCCTCGGGCCGGTGAGCGACCGGACGGTGGCCGCGCTCCGGGCGGCGCAGGACGCCGGGGTGCACGTCGTGCTCGCGACCGGCCGTCCCCCGCGCTGGATGACCGAGATCGCGGCGCGGACCGGGATCCGGGGGCACGCCGTGCTCGCCAACGGGGCCGTGGTCGTCGACCTCGAACGCGTCGGCGAGCCGGACCGCGGGGTCCTGCGCACCGCGACGATCGCCCCGGACGTCGCGCTCGCCATCGCTGCCGACCTCCGCGCCGAGCTGCCCGAGGTGACGTTCGCGGTGGAGTCGGTCGAGGTCTTCGGGGTCGAGCCCGACTGGCCCCAGGCCGTCGAGGGCGAGCTGCCGCGCGCGCCGCTGGCCGAGCTGCTCGAGCGGACCGGCCCCGTCGTCAAGCTGCTCGCCAAGCTGCCCGGGGGTGACCCGCACGCCCCGGCCGACCCGGACGGCCCCGAGGCGCACGCGTCGGCCTCCACCGCCGGCGACGACCTGCTCGCCCTCGCCCGTCGGGTCGTCGGCGACCGGGGAGAGCCGACGCACTCCGGCGCGGTCGTGCCCCTGGTGGAGATCGGCCCTCCCGGCGTCACCAAGGCGTCCACCCTCGCGCGGCTCGCCGCGCAGCTGGGGGTGGCCGCCGCCGACGCGGTGGCCTTCGGGGACATGCCCAACGACGTGGCGATGCTCCGCTGGGCCGGCGCCGGCTACGCGATGGCCGACGGCCACCCCGACGCGGTGGCCGCGGCCGACCGGCTGGCCCCGCCCTGCGCCGAGGACGGGGTCGCCCAGGTCGTCGAGGAGCTGCTCGCCGGGCTCCTGGCCCGGCAGGACCGGCGAGGAGCATGAGCGCGACGGAGGTCGACCCCGCGGCCGTCGAGGTGGACGAGCCGGCTCCGGCTCCGCCCGCCCGTCGGCTCTGGCCGCGGGTCCTCCTGGTCGTCCTCGGGCTCCTCCTCCTGCTCGCGTCGGGCGTCGTGGTCGGCATCGCCTGGTACTTCTCGGGCCTGGCGCTCGCGGTCGACCGCGGTGGCCAGCCGCCGGTGTCCGTGGTGGCCGGCGCCGGCCCCGCAGGTCAGCCGGACGGCACCGTCGTGCTGACCGACGTCCCCGGCACCGCCACCGGTGGTCTGCACGGCATCCGCTGGCAGCGTGGCGAGGAGTCCGGCTGGGGCGTCACCGGCGAGGTCCTCGACCGCGAGAACGGGCGCGTCGTGCGGGAGTGGCAGGACCGCGAAGGCGTCCTCCCGGACGCCGGGGCGACGGGCCAGGTCGACCAGGACGTGTTCCTCGGCGACCCCGGCACCGTCGGCATGGCGTTCCAGGAGGTGGTGCTCGACGGCGAGCTCGGCGAGCTGCCCGCCTACCGCGTGCCCGCCCCGCCGGCCGGGACCCCGGAGCAGCTGGCCGCGCAGGGCACCTGGATCGTGTTCGCCCACGGCCGTGGCGGTCAGCGCGAGGAGGCCAACCGCTACCTGCCGCTGTGGCACGAGCTGGGCTACGAGGTGCTCGTGCCGACCTACCGCAACGACGTCGGCGTGCCTCAGGACCCGTCCGGCCGTTACGGCCTGGGAGTCACGGAGTGGCGCGACATCGAGACCGCGGTGGCCTACGCGCTGGACAACGGCGCCGAGCAGGTGGTGCTGGCCGGGTGGTCCATGGGCGGCGCCGTCCAGCTGCAGATGATGGCCGGCTCGCCCTACGCCGACGACGTCGTGGGCCTCGTGCTCGACGCCCCGGTCGTCGACTGGCGGGACACGCTGCGCCATCAGGGCGACCTCGCGGGGCTGCCGTCGTGGCTGACCTCGCTCGCGCTCCGCTTCGTCGAGCTGCGCGGCGACCTCGACCTCGACGAGCTCGACTTCACGACCCGTGAGGACGTGGCCCAGGTGGTGGACGTGCCGGTCTACCTGGTCCACTCCGACGGCGACGCCTTCGTGCCGAACGGGCCGAGCCGAGCGCTGGCCGAGGAGCTCGGCCCCCAGGTGACGACGCGGTTCGACGGCCCCGGTGACCACACGCGCGAGTGGAACGTCGACCCCGAGGACTACGACGCGGACATGCGCGCGTGGTTCGAGGAGGTCCTCCTCGCGACCACCTCCCAGGACTGAGGTCGAGGGGGCGGTCGCACCGGCGACCCTCTCGCCGGCTGGGCGGCGCTACGACCGTTGGGACCGAGAGCCCGGCACCCCCAGCGCTGCTGCAGCGTCGTCCGCCCGCGCCGTCGCCGTCGAGGCGGCGCGCGCGGCGGCGGCCGGGTCGTCGGCGGCGATGACCAGCGCCTGGGCGACCTGGGCCATCGCGGTCGCGCACCGGGCCATCGACCGGTGCGCGGTCGCCAGGGCGTCGTCGCGGGGGACGTCCCGGTCCGCGCCCGGGTCCCGGGTCACCGCCTCGGCGCAGCACCGCCACACCGTCTCCCGGCACAGCGTGATCCGGCCGAGCAGGACCGGGTCGCTCAGCCCGCCGTGCTCGGCCACCTGCAGGACGCGCCGGCAGGCCCGGTCGAGCCGCTCGAAGTCCGCCCGCCAGAGCCCGTCGCCGAGCGGGTGACGGCCGCGGAGCCGGTCGAGCAGCCGGCTCAGAGGTACTGCCCCGTGGCCGTCGGCGGGCCCTCGTGGCCAGGAGCGGGGACGGGCGCGGCGGGCAGCGCCTGACGGCGCATCTGCTCCAGCTGGGCGCGGGCCGCCATCTGCTGGGCGAACAGCGTGGTCTGGATGCCGTGGAACAGCCCCTCCAGCCAGCCGACGAGCTGCGCCTGGGCGATGCGCAGCTCCGCGTCGCTGGGTGTCGAGCCCGGCGAGAAGGGGAGGGCGATCCGACGCAGCTCCTCGACGAGGTCGTCGGCGAGCCCGCTCTCCAGCTCGGCGATGGAGCGGGCGTGCACGTCGGCGAGCCGGGCCCGGCCGGCCTCGTCGAGCGGGGCGCTGCGGACCTCCTCCAGCAGCTGCTTGATCATGCTGCCGATCCGCATCACCTTGGCCGGCTGCTCGACCATCCCGGCCAGGTTCTCCTCCGACGCCTCGGTGGTGACGCTCATCCCCTGCGGGGTCACGACGACCACCCGGTCACGGTCCGACGACCGCTGGGCGTCTGCGGACCCACCGGCCACAGCCGTGTCCTCGCCGGCGTCCCCGGGTGCGTCCCCGGGGGCTGTCCCCGGGGGTGTCCGCCGGGTCGTCCGTGGCTCGCGCGGAGAGGGGTTCGCTCACCCGACCATCCTCCGTCATCACGGGACGAGGAGCACCTTGCCGACGTGCTCCCCGGCCTCGATCACCCGGTGGGCCCCGGCCGCGTCGGCAAGCGGCAGGACCCGGTCCACGACCGGGCGCACGGCGCCGCGGGCGACGAGCGGCCACACCTGCTCGACCACCGCCGCGCACACCTCCGCCTTCTCCTGCCAGGGGCGGGCCCGCAGGGTGCTGCCGTGCAGCGTGGCCCGCTTCGTCATGAGCGCCGCCAGGTCCAGCTCGGCGCTGCGCCCGCCCATGAGGCCGATGACGACGACCCGCCCGCCGGTGGCCAGCAGCCGCAGGTGCAGGTCGAGGTAGGGGGCCCCTACCGGGTCCAGCACGACGTCGGCGCCGCGACCACTGCTCAGCGCCAGACCTCCGAGCTGGAGGTCGTCGGCGCGGTAGTCGAGGACGGCCACGGCGCCGAACGGCGCGGCCGCGGCCACCTTCGCGGGCGAGCCGGCGGTGGCGACGGCCCGGGCCCCGAGGGCGGCGACCAGCTGGGTGGCGCATGGTCCCGATGCCGCTCGTGGCCCCGTGGACCAGAACGACCTCGCCGGCCCGCAGCTGCGCCGCTGGTGACCACGTTGCTGTGCACGGTCGCCGCCGCCTCGGGCAGCGCCGCCGCCTCGACCAGGTCGACCCCCGCCGGGCACCGGCATCACCTGCGTCGCCCTGACCGCCACCCGCTCCGCGTAGCCGCCGCCGTCCAGCAGGGCGCACACCGGTCCCCCACCGCCAGACCGGTCACGCCCTCACCGACGGCGCCCACGGTGCCCGAGCACTCCAGGCCGGGCCACCCCGGCGTGCCTGCTGGCGGCGAGTAGCGGCCCTGCCGCTGCAGCAGGTCGGCGCGGTTGACGCCGGCCGCGGCCACCTCGAGACCACCACCTCGCCCGGCCCGGCCACCGGGTCGGGGACCTCCCGGACGACCAGGGCCTCGGGCCCGCCCGGCTCCTGCACCACGACGGCTCTCATCCCAGTGACGGTATGGCACGGCGACGACACCCGGGGGGCCGGTGGGCCGTTCGGGTGAGCGCAGGGGGCTGGTCCGGTTCACCCGCGGGCGCGACGTGCCGAACGAGGACGGGACCGGCTCTGCGGGCGGTCGGTCACCTCGTCGTCTCCTGGAAGGCTCGCCATGCTGCGTTCCGCCGGTATCCGGTCGAAGATCCTCGCGGTCCTGGTCGTGCCCCTCGTCCTGCTGGCCGTCACCTCCGGGCTGCTCGGGACCCAGGCCGTCGACCAGGCCAGGCAGGCGCACCAGGTCGAGCGGCTCACCGAGATCGGCGGGGTGCTCCAGGGGGTCGCTCGCGACCTCGCCGTGGAGCGGCTGACGACCAAGGCCGCCCTGCAGGGCGACGCCTCTGCCGCTCGAGGCGCTGCCGGACGTGCGTGCCGAGGTGGACAAGGGCATGGGCGACCTGGACGCCGCCCTGCGGCTGGTCGACCTGGACCGCCTGTCGTCACGGGCCGCCGAGCAGGCCCTCGCACGCGCGCTCGACCGCGCAGCCCAGGCTGCTCGCCCTCCGTCAGGCCGGGTCACCCGGACCGCCCTGCTCGGCGACGCGTCCGAGGGCTTCGACGCGGGCATCGACGCGGACCTGGCCACTGCCGGGCCGGATCGCGCCCGGCCTCGGCGACCAGGCCACCGCCGACCTGCTGGCATCGGCTTCGGGCACCTGCTCACCGCCCGCGACCTGGCCCTGCGCGAGCAGGAGATCGGGCTGCGTGTGCTCAACGGGTCGGCGACGAGCACCGACGTCGCGGACCTTCGCGCCACTGGCCGCACCCAGAGCGAGGACGCTGGAGATGTGGGGGTTCGCCGTGGGCGAGCCCGAGAGCGGCGCCTCAGACCTGGACGCCCTCGGCGACCGGCGCCGGACCGTGTGGTCCATCGGCCGGTCCGCCCGCCCTCGTGCTCGCCACCCCGGACGCGCCGAGCGTCCTGACGCCCGAGATGTGGCTGGAGGTCACCGGCGCCCGGCTGGCCGCCCTGCAGGCCGGCGTGGACGACAACGTCACCATGACCTCGGCCCGTGCCGGTGAGGTCTCGCTCGCAGCGGACCACCTTCGCCGCCCTCGCCGTCGGGCCGCCGTCGCTCGGCCTCGGCGTGGCCGTCCTGCTCTCCCTCGTGCTCGCCCGCCGGATCGCCCGGCCCGCTGCGCGCGCTGACCGCCGGGGCCACCGACGTCCGCGAGCAGCTGCCGAAGATGGTCGAGCAGATGCGCAGCCCCGGGCAGCTGCCCGACGTCCGCGCTGGCCCGGATCGAGGTCGAGCGGCGACGACGAGGTCGCCCGGCTCGCCGCCGCGTTCAACGCGTGAACGACACCGTGGTCGAGGTCGCCGAGGAGCAGGCCGCCCTGCGCGGCTCCATCGCCGAGACCTTCGTCAACGTGGCCCGCCGCAACCAGGTCCTGCTGTCGCGGCAGCTGTCGTTCATCGACCAGCTGGAGCAGCGCGAGGAGAACCCGGACACGCTGGAGAGCCTGTTCCGCCTGGACCACCTCGCGACCCGGATGCGCCGCAACGCGGAGTCCCTGCTGGTGCTGGCCAACATCGACGCCGGCCGTCGGCTGCGGCAACCGCTCGCCCTGTCCGACGTCATCCGCACCGCCGCCTCGGAGATCGAGCAGTACGAGCGGGTCAACCTGGCCCTGCAGGTGGACCCGCCGACCATGGGCCACCTGTCGCTGCAGCTGGCCCACCTGCTGGCCGAGCTCCTCGAGAACGGCACCAACTTCTCCGAGCCGCACACGCCCGTCCTGGTCGCGACGAGCCGTACCGCCGCCGGGCATCCGGATCACCGTCACCGACGAGGGCCTGGGTCTGACCGCCGACGAGATCGACGGCGGCCGAAGCCAAGATCTCCGACTTCGGCCGCCGACGACGTGGTCACCTCGCAGCGGCTCGGCTTCTTCGTGGTCGGTCGGCTCGCCCGCCGCCTCGGGGTCACGGTGTCCGTGCGCCGCGGCGCCGCCAAGGGCCTCGTCGTCGCTGTCGACCTGCCGCCGTCGCTCTTCGTGCCCGGCACGGTCAAGGTCGCGGACCCGGCGCCCGCTGCGGTCGAGGGTCCGCGGGCAGCGGCCGCTGCGGCGGCGCCGTCCGCCGCGCCGGCGACAGCGCCCGCCCCGCCCGCTCCGCTCGGACGCACGCCTGCTGGGCCCCCCTCGGCACCCGCCCGCCCGACCACGCCCGTCGCCCGCCAGGGCCGCGGTGCAGCACGGCCCGCCCCTGCTGCCGGTGGCGGGGCCGCCCCTGCCGCACCGGTGCCGACCACGACCCCGTTCCCCCGACGGGCTCCCGCAGCCCCTGGAGCCGTGCGTCCCGTCGCCCCGGCTCACGCCCCGGGCGCCAGCATCCCCATGCCGGCCGCGGCTGTCGGCCCGGACCCCACTCAGGCTGTCACCGTGGCCCCAGGGGGAGGGTCGCTGCCGCGCCGCGGTCCCGCCGCCGACCCGGCCGCCGCGCCCGCCGCTGCCCCCGCCCCCAGCGTGCCCCTGGCCCGGACCGCCCCACCTGCAGCGCCGGTAGCGCCCGTAGCGCCGGTAGCGCCGGTAGCGCCGTCGCCGGTAGCGCCGGTAGCGCAGGCGGCTCCTGCCGCGCCTGCCGCGCCTGCTGTCCCGACGGCGCAGGCGGCTCCTGCCGTCCCGACGGCGACGGCGGTCCCGGTGGCCCCGACGGCGCCGGCGGCGTCTCGGTGGCCGGCCCAGCCCCGGTCGACGCGCCGGTGGCCGGCCCAGCCCCGGTCGACGCGCCGGCGCCCGGTCGATCCGGCGGCGACCCAGGTCGGGCCATGCCGCCCGCGACTGGCGCGTCGGGTCCGCCCTCCCTGCCGACCCGTGCCCGTCGCGGTGACAGCGCCGAGCCCTCCGTCGCTCCGGTGCCCGAGTCGTCGACGGGCGACGCCGCCCCCGAGGGTGCCGGCGCAGCGGCCGAGCCCCAGGCGCACGACCGCGACCCTGGGGCCGCGCTGCCCGGTGCGCCGTCGACCACGCCGCGTCGCGCGGGGCTGTTCGGTGCCTTCCGCGCGCGCCGCGACGCCAGCGAGCCCGCCACCGTCCGGACGGAGAGCCCCGGGAACGGCACGGCTCTCCCGGTGGGCGAGCTGGTCCAGGCTGCTGCCGAGCCGACCAGGCCGGTCGCGGAGGTCGCGGAGGTCGCGGTGCCGGTCGTGCCGGTCGTGCCGTCGCCGAGCCGGTCGTGCCGATCGTGCCGGTCGCCAAGCCGATCGTGCCGGTCGCCGTGCCGTCGTGCCGGTGGTGCCGGTGCGTGCCGGTCGTGCCGGTCGAGCCGGTCGTGCCCGTCGCCGAGGTCGCCGAGGTCGCCGGTCACGCCGGTCGCCGAGCCGGTCGCGCCGGTGGCGCGGCAGACGGAGCCGGCTCCTGGGGCTCCTGTGCCCGTCGCCGAGGCGGTCGACGAGGTTCCCGAGGAGCTGCTGCGTGCCGCGGGCGTGTCCCCGACGGCCGCTCCGCAGGTCGTGCCGACCTCCGGCGTCCGCGGCCGCCGTCAAGGCCCCGGCCCCGGCCCCGGCTCCGGCCCCGGCTCCGGCCCCGGCGCCGCCCCGGCTCCGGCCCCCGCTCGGGCAGCCGTGGCGCCGTCGGCGCCCCAGCCGTCACGTGCGGTCGAGCCGACCCCGGTCACGGCCGCTCCGGTCAGCATCCTTCCCGGGGGAGCCGGCGCCCGCCGTCGCGGCCGGCGCACCCTGTTCGGGGCCAAGGCCGGCGTCCCCGCACCTGCGGCACCGCTCGCGCCTGTGACGAACGTCGGGAAGCCGCCCCGACGCGACCGACCCGGCCGCGCCGGTCGGCCACGCCCGGCCGCGGCCCGGCGAGCCCGCCGGTGCCGGCCCAGAGCACCGGTCCTTCCCGTGTCGGCCTCGTCGCGGCCACGGGAGTCCCGACCGGCCCGACGCCCGTGCTCGGCACGGCCCAGGGGCACCCGCGGGTGCCCCCGCGCGCCGGGGGCCGCGGCGCTGCCGACCCGCCCGGCCGCGGCCCGCCCCGGTCGCCGGCGCCTCCGGGCGGTGCCGTCGCGGTCCTTCGCGCCGTCGACCGACGGCGACGCGCTGCGGCAGCGCTCCATGCTCGCCTCGGAGGCCCTGAGCGAGCTGAGCCGCCTCTCGTCCTACAGCCCCAGCGCCGTCGAGGGTCGCCGTGGCCCGGCCCCGCTGGTCCGCCGTCAGCCCGCTGCCACCGCGGCCGCCAAGCCGCCCGCCGCGCCGCCTGCCCCCGGCGCCCGAGCGGCGTCCGCGCAGCGCCGCCGACGTCCGCAGCATGCTCTCCGGCTTCCAGTCCGGGGTCACCCGCGGCCGAGCGCGTCACGGACGCCCACCACGGGCGCACGGCCGCCCCACCGCGCCGTCCGCCCGCCCCGAGCCCACGCCCGGCACCACCGTCCCGGCACGACCACCACCCGACCAGCACCGCCGACACCAGCACCACCGACTGACGGAGGACCCGGACCGTGACCACGATGAGCACCGAAGCAACCAACTTCAGCTGGCTGCTCGACAACTTCGTCCGCAGCGTCCCCGGCGTCATCGCACACCCTGGTGGTGTCGGCCGACGGGCTGCTGATGGCGATGTCGGACCAGCTCGACCGCACCCAGGGCGACCAGCTGTCCGCGATCGTCTCGGGCATCTCCTCGCTGACGCGCGGCGCCGCCCGCCAGCTCGACGCCGGGGAGGTGCGGCAGGCGATCGTCGAGATGGACACCATGTTCCTCTTCTCGATGGTCGTCTCCGACGGCTCCGTCATCGCCGTCATGGCCGACGCCACGCTGCGACGTCGGCCTGATCGGCTACGAGATGGCGCTGCTGGTCAGCCGCACCGAGCAGACCCTGACCCCGCAGCTGGTCGGCGAGATGCGCGCGCGGCTGCCCATGTCCGGGGCCACCCGGACGCCGGTCGGCTGATCCCCGTGGACGACACGCGCCGCGGGCCCCGCCCGGACGCCCGCCACGCCGACGGCGACGACTTCGCACGTCCGCCCCTACGCCTTGACCCGCGGCCGCACCCGGCCACGCCAGCGGCGCCCCCCTCCCGCTGGAGGCGCTCGTGCAGGCCGTGGCGCGTCCCAGCGTGTCCGACACCGCCGAGCAGCGCCGGATCCTCGAGCTCTGCGCCGACAAGTTCGAGTCGGTCGCCGAGATCGGCGCCCACCTGCGCCTGCCCGTCGGCGTGGTCCGCGTGGTCGTCGGTGACCTGCTGGAGTCCGGCCAGGTCCGGGTCCACGGCCTGACCTCGCCCACGACGGCACCTCGTCCCCCTCGTCCTCCACGATCTCGCTGAGCGTTCTGGAGAGTGTTCTCGATGGCATTTCCTCCCTCTGACCTGGCCGCCCCGGTGGCGGCGGCCCCGGTCGAGCAGCTCGTCGCGCCGACGGTCGTCAAGATCGTCGTCGCGGGTGGCTTCGCGGTCGGCAAGACGACGTTCATCGGCTCCATCTCGGACATCGAGCCGCTGTCGCACCGAGGCGGCGATGACCGAGCACAGCCTCGGCGTCGACGACGCCGGCGGCGTGAGCGACCGCAAGACCACGACCACGGTCGCCATGGACTTCGGGCGCATCGGCCTGCCGGGCAACCTGTGGCTCTACCTCTTCGGGACACCCGGCCAGGACCGGTTCCTCTTCATGTGGGACGACCTCGTGCTCGCGGCGCCATCGGTGCCGTCGTCCTCGTCGACACCGACCGCCTCGAGCAGTGCTTCCCGGCGATCGACTACTTCGAGTCCCGCGGGATCCCCTTCGTCGTCGCGGTCAACTGCTTCGACGGCGTGGCCAACCACCACCTGGAGGACGTCCGCGAGGCGCTGCAGGTCCCCGACCACATCCCCTTCATCTACACCGACGCGCGCTCGCGCGCCGCCACCAAGCACGCGCTGGTCAACGTGGTGCGCCTGGCCATGGAGCGCAGCCGCGCGCCCGCCACCTGACCGGTCCGGCCAGGCACTCCCTCGCCGACGGTGCACAATCCGTCCCGAGAGCCGAGGAGGCGTGACGTGGCGTCGATCGAGGACGTGGCCAGGGCCACCGGTGTCTCGACGGCGACCGTGTCCAGGGCGCTGCGCGGCCTCGGTTCGGTCGCCGAGCCGACCCGCGCACGCGTCCAGCTGGCGGCGCAGTCCCTCGGGTACGTGCCCTCGGCCGCGGCGGCCAGCCTGGCCAGCGGCCGCACCAAGGCGGTCGGTCTCCTGACCCCCCACGTGTCCCGCTGGTTCTTCGCGGTCTGCATCGAGACCGTCGAGGCGGTGCTGCGCACCCACGGCTACGACGCCCTGCTGGTCCATCCTCCCGCCGGGTGACCGTGCCGGGCCGGGTCCGGCGCGCACGTTGCCGCCGTCCCGGCCCATGCTGAGCGCGGACCTGCTGAGCAAGCGGGTCGACGCGACGATCGTGCTGACCCTGCCCCTGGTCCCCCACGAGCTGGCCGTGCTCCAGGGCCTCGGCCACGAGCTGGTGTACGTGGGCGGTGCGGTCCCCGGGCTGCGGTCGGTCGGCATCGACGACGTCGCGGTCGGCCGGGCGGCCACCGAGCACCTGCTCTCGCTCGGCCACCGGGAGGTCGCGTTCATCGGTGGCTCGACGAGCCCTGGCGACTGGGCGCCGCCGCACGAGCGGTTCCGCGGCTACCGGCAGGCCATGACGGCGGCCGGCCTGGCCTGCGCCGGACGGGGTGGGCGCCGACCTCACGCTCGCCGAGGGGCGACGGGTGGCCGGTCACCTGCTCCGCAGCGGCGGACTGCCCCGGGCGCTGCTGTGCGCCAGCGACGAGCTGGCCATCGGGGTGCTGCACGAGCTGCGCACCGCAGGCGTCGACGTGCCGGGCCGGGTGAGCGTGATGGGCGTCGACGACCACCCGCACGCCGAGCTGCACGGTCTCACCACGATCGCGCAGCCCGTCGCCGAGCAGGCCGAGCTGGCCGCCCGGTGGGTGGTGGAGGCCGTGAGGGCCGGCGGCCGTCGCGGCCCGGTCGTACGGACGGTCCCGCCCGAGCCCGAGCGGCTCGCGACCCGCCTCGTCGTCCGGGCGTCCACCGGACCTGGCCGTGGGTGACCGTCGCGGTGGTCGGTGGCTGCCGCGTGGCGCCTTGGCTGCGTGACCGGCTGCGCACCGACGGTGGCCCCACACCGTGTGAGCGCTCCCAACTGTCCGTGTCTTCGGGTCTCACCGCTGGTCAGGCCGTTGCCGGATCGTTACGGGCGTGTGACACGACACCCTTGAATGTGCCGGGTGCAAGCGTTTACATGCTCCTAACGTCGAAGCAGGCCCACGCAGGTGCGGCCGGACGAGAGCCACAACGAGGAGGCACACCCATGCGCAACCGCCTTACCAGGCGTGTCGCGGCCGCGGCCGGCGCCGGCATCAGCATCACGCTGCTGCTCGCCGCGTGCGGAGCGGACGAGATCGACGGCAGCGGCAGCGAGGCCGCGGGCGACGCTTCCGGCGACGCCGGCGCCGCCTCCGGGGTCGACCCGGCAGCAGAGATCGACTGCGCCCCGTACGAGCAGTTCGAGGGCATCGAGGGCACCGAGGTCTCGCTGTACACCTCGATCATCGCCCCCGAGGACCAGCCCTACATCGACGCCTTCACGCCGTTCGAGGAGTGCACCGGCGTCGACGTGACCTACGAGGGCTCGTCCGAGTTCGAGGCCCAGCTCCTCGTCCGCACCCAGGCCGGCAACCCGCCGGACATCGCGCTGTTCCCGCAGCCCGGCCTCCTCCAGACCATCGTCCGCGACACCGGCGCCGTGGTTCCCGCCCCGGACGCGGTGGAGGCGGCTGTCGACGAGTACTACGGCGAGGACTGGAAGGGCTACGGCACGGTCGACGGCGAGTTCTACGCGGCCCCCAACTCGGCCAACGTCAAGTCGTTCGTCTGGTACTCCCCGAGCATGTTCGAGGAGGCCGGCTACGAGATCCCCCAGACCTGGGAGGAGATGGTCGCCCTCTCCGAGCAGATCGTGGCGGACAACCCCGGCGGCGAGGTCAAGCCCTGGTGCGCCGGCATCGGCTCCGGTGACGCCACCGGCTGGCCCACGACCGACTGGATGGAGGACGTCATGCTCCGTCTGAACGGCCCCGACGTCTACGACCAGTGGGTCAACCACGAGATCCCCTTCAACGACCCCGCCGTGGCGGCGACGCTCGAGAGGTCGGCGGCATCCTCAAGAACGAGGACTTCGTCAACGGCGGCATCGGCGGCGTGCAGTCCATCGCCTCCACCACGTTCCAGGACGGCGGCCTGCCGATCCTCAATGGCAACTGCTTCATGCACCGTCAGGCCTCGTTCTACGCGGCCAACTGGCCCGACGGCACCGAGGTGGCCGAGGACGGCGACGTGTTCGCTTTCTACCTGCCGCCGATCTCCGAGGACTTCGGTCGCCCGGTCCTGGGTGGCGGTGAGTTCGTCGGCGCGTTCTCCGACGAGCCGCAGGTGCAGGCGTTCCAGCTGTACCTGACGTCTCCGGACTTCATCAACAACCGGGCCAAGGGCGGCCAGTTCATCCCGCCGCACAACGCCCTGGAGACGACGAACCTGACCAACCCGATCGACGAGCTGTCGGCCGAGCTGCTCACGGACCCCGAGGCGACGTTCCGCTTCGACGGCTCCGACCTGATGCCTGGCGCCGTCGGCGCCGGTTCCTTCTGGTCGGAGATGACGGCCTGGATCGCCGAGGACAAGGCGAACGAGGCAGTCCTCGACTCCATCGAGGCCTCCTGGCCCGCGTCCTGACCCAGTGAAGAGCCCGTGGCGCACCTCCCTCCGGGGGTGCGCCACGGGCCTTTGCGTATGTGGACGCGACGGGTAGCGTCCTAGACACCCCTGGCCCCGGGCGTGTGAGTCGCGTGCGGCGCCGTGCACCACCACGCTCACGACGAGGAGACGCGCGGACATGGACTTCCTGCTATCGGCCGACTCGGCAGGCGACAAGCTCGTCGCCATGGTCGCGGTCATCATTTTGTTCGTGGCGGTGATGGGCATCCTGCTCTTCGCCGTCGACCGACCCAAGAACACCCCGTCGTGGGTGGTCTTCCTGGCCTTCGTCGGGCCCGCGGCGGCTCTGCTCATCTTCGGGCTCATCCGGCCGGCCCTCATCACCATCTACCAGTCGTTCTTCGACCGGAACGGCGAGAACTTCGTCGGGTTCGACAACTTCGTCCAGCTTTTCACGACGCAACGACCTCCGGTCGGTGCTGGTCAACACGGTCATCTGGGTGCTCATCGTTCCCGTGGCCGCGACGTTCCTCGGCCTGCTCTACGCCGTGGTGGTCGACCGATCCCCGGTCGAAGCGCTGGCCAAGGCGCTGATCTTCCTGCCCATGGCGATTTCGCTCGTCGGCGCCAGCATCATCTGGCGCTTCGTCTACGAGTTCCGGGCCGACCTCGCCGGTGTGCAGCAGATCGGCCTGCTCAACCAGTTGCTCGTCATATTCGGCCAGGAGCCGTACCAGTTCCTGCTCAACGGGCCGTGGAACACCCTGTTCCTCATCATCGTGTTCATCTGGGTGCAGACCGGCTTCGCCATGACGATCTTGTCTGCCGCCATCAAGGCCATCCCGGACGACGTCACCGAGGCCGCCCGCCTCGACGGCGTGAGCGGCACGCAGATGTTCCGCCACATCACGATCCCGGGCATCCGGCCGGCCCTGGTGGTCGTGCTGACCACGATCGCCATCGGCACGCTCAAGGTCTTCGACATCGTCCGCACCATGACCGGCGGTCGGTACGGCACCTCGGTCGTGGCGAACGAGTTCTACACGCAGGCCTTCCGTCAGGGTGACGCCGGCCTCGGGGCCGCGCTCGCCACGATCCTGTTCGTCCTCGTGGTCCCGATCGTCATCTACAACGTCCGCCAGATGCGGCTCTCGGAGGAGGTCCGATGAGCACCACCGACCGTGAGCAGCAGGGGTTCCAACCGACCGCGGCGTCCGCGCCCAGCGTCAAGCAGGAGGACTTCGGCGACACCAGGAAGGCGAACCAGGGCACGCTGACGCCCCGCGCCGCGAAGACCAAGAAGCGCCTCACCAATCCTGGGGCCTCGCTCATCGCGATCGTCCTGGCCGTGCTGTGGACGATCCCGACCTTCGGGCTCGTCCTCTCGTCCATCAGGCCGGAGCTCGCCACCAAGACGACCGGGTGGTGGACGTTCTTCGCCAACCCTGAGGTCACGGTCAACAACTACAACCTGGTGCTCTACGGCGGGCAGAACAACTTCGCCTCGTACTTCATCAACACCATCGTCATCACGCTGCCCGCCGTCGTCATCCCCATCACGCTGGCACTGCTGGCGGCCTACGCCTTCGCGTGGATGGACTTCCCCGGTCGGGACTGGCTGTTCGTCGCCGTCTTCGCCCTCCAGATCGTCCCCATCCAGGTGACGCTGATCCCGCTGCTGTCGGACTACGTCGACTGGGGCCTCAACGGCTCCTTCTGGCCCATCTGGCTGTCGCACTCGATCTTCGCGCTGCCCCTGGCCATCTTCCTGCTCCACAACTTCATGAAGGACATCCCCAAGTCCCTCATCGAGGCGGCCCGGGTCGACGGCGCCGGCCACGTGAAGATCTTCTTCCAGGTGCTCATGCCGCTGCTCACCCCGGCCATCGCCGCGTTCGGCGTGTTCCAGTTCCTCTGGGTGTGGAACGACCTGCTCGTCGCGTTGACGTTCGGCTCTCCGGACACCTACCCGATCACCGAGCGTCTGGCCAGCCTGGTGGGCTCGCGGGGCACGGAGTGGCACGTGCTGACCGCGGGCGCCGTGATCTCGATCATCGTCCCGCTCATCGTGTTCATCTCCCTGCAGCGCTTCTTCGTCCGCGGCCTGCTCGCGGGCAGCGTCAAGGGCTGACCCGCACCACCGCACCACCGCACCACCAGAGGCCCGGGGCGCGTCGTCCCCCGGGCCTCTGGTGCGCCCGAGGGTCGTTAAGGTCGCCCGTCCGGCTGCCGATCCCCACGGTGTCGTGACCAACTGCGGTCACGTCGAGACCTCGATGGGGGCGCCGTGAGCAGCGCGTCGGACGGCATGGACGAGATCGTCCAGGAGTTCCTCGTGGAGAGCCACGAGAACCTCGACCAGCTCGACCGTGACTTCGTGGAGCTCGAGCGGGCCCCCGAGTCGCGTGAGCTGCTGGCGAGCGTCTTCCGCACCATCCACACCATCAAGGGCACGAGCGGCTTCCTCGGGTTCGGCAACCTGGAGAAGGTCACCCACGTCGGGGAGAACCTCCTCGCCCGTCTCCGCGACGGTGACCGGGTCCTGGACGCCGCCACCACCGACGTGCTGCTGCTGATGGTCGACGCGGTCCGCGCCGTCCTCACGGCCATCGAGGAGACCGGCGTGGACGCCGGCTGTGACGTCGACGACGCCGTCGAGGCGGTCAGGGTGGTGCTCGACACGCCCCAGGCCCCCCCGGTCGAAGCCGCGCCGACGCCGTCCGGCGCGGCCGTCACCACTGCTGAGGACGTCGCCTCCGCCTCCGTCTCCGTCGCCGGTGCCGTCGACGTAGCCCCGGGGGGTGCCGACCCCGACCCGCAGGACGACCAGGCCGAGCCCGCCGAGCGCGCGACGGCCGGGCCGGAGGACGGTCCGGCGCCGGACGCAGAGCCCGAGGCGGCGGCCGGGCCCGAGCCGACGGTCGAGCCCGAGCCGACGGTCGAGCCCGAGCTGACCACCGAGACCGGGCCCGCCGTGGACGAGGCCGCTCCCAAGGCCCAGGACCAGCAGAGCAAGAAGCGCTCCGCGGTCGACTCCTCGATCCGGGTCGACGTCGACGTGCTGGAGAACCTCATGCAGCTCGTCGGGGAGCTCGTGCTCTCCCGCAACCAGGTGCTCCAGCTGGCGGCCGACTCCGCCGACGCGGACCTGGTCCGCTCCGCGCACCGCCTCGACCTGATCTCCTCCTCGCTGCAGGAGGCGGTCATGAAGACCCGCATGCAGCCGATGGACTACCTCTGGGCCAAGCTCCCCCGCGTCGTGCGTGACCTCTCCGCGCAGTGCGGCAAGGAGGTCGACCTGGTCATGCACGGCCGGGAGACCGAGCTGGACCGCACCCTGCTGGACGCGGTCAAGGACCCGCTCACGCACCTGGTCCGCAACTCCGTCGACCACGGCATCGAGGCTCCGGCGGCCCGCCAGGCCGCCGGGAAGCAGCGCCGCGGCACGCTCACGCTGCGGGCGTACCACGAGTCCGGCCAGGTGGTCATGGAGATCGGCGACGACGGCGCCGGCATCGACCCCGCGAGGATCGGCTCCAAGGCCGTCGAGAAGGGGCTGATCACCCGCGACGAGCTGGCGGGGATGAGCCGCCGCGCCGTCCTGGACCTCATCTTCCGCCCCGGCTTCTCCACCGCCGAGGCCGTCACCAACGTGTCGGGCCGTGGCGTGGGCATGGACGTCGTCCGCACCAACATCGAGAAGATCGGCGGCAGCGTCGACCTCACCTCGACGTTGGGCCAGGGCACGGTCATGCGGGTGACCATCCCCCTCACGCTGGCGATCATCCCGGCGCTCATCGTCCGCCAGGGCGAGGAGCGGTACGCCATCCCCCAGGCCAACCTGCTCGAGCTCGTCCGGATGCACCCCGACGACCCGACCAAGGGCGTCGAGTACGTGGCCGGCGTCCCGGTGCACCGGCTGCGCGGGCGGCTGCTGCCGCTCCTGGACCTCGGGTCCCAGCTGGGCTCCGGTTCCGAGCACCGGGCCGCCGCCACCATCGCGGTGCTGCGCAGCGACAGCAACGAGTTCGGCCTGGTGGTCGACGAGGTCCTGGAGACCCAGGAGATCGTCGTGAAGCCGCTGGGTGCGGCGCTGACGTCGCTCAACCTGTTCGCCGGAGCCGCCGTGATGGGTGACGGCCGGATCGCCCTCATCCTCGACGTGCTGGGGCTCGCGGCCGCCGGGCGGGTCCAGCACGCCTCCACGAGCGTCAACAGCTCCGACTTCGGCGACGCAGCCGACCGGGACGAGTCCTCCGACCTGCGCAGCCTGCTCGTGGTGCGCACCGACGGCGACCGCAACGTGGCCGTGCCGCTGGAGCTGGTGTCACGCCTGGAGGAGGTGCCGGTCACCGCTCTCGAGCGGGTCGGCTCCACCACGGTGGTGCAGTACCGCGGCGACCTGCTGCCGGTGGTGGAGGTCGACGGCGGCTGGGGCGGCTCCTACGGGGTCCCGAGCCAGGGCGGCGCGCCGGACATCGAGCAGACGGGCCACCCGGCCTCGGTGACGCTCGTCGTCTACCAGCACGGCTCGGCCCTGGTCGGCCTGCGCGTCAGCGAGATCGTCGACATCGTCGAGGTCCCGCTGGTGCTGTCACCGATCGGCGCCCGCAGCGGCAGCCTCGGCTCCCTCGTGGTCAACGGCCACATCACCGACGTGCTCGACGTCGCCGCGCTCGCGGCCCCCTTCACCGTCGACGAGCTCCCGGACCACCCCGACGACGCGGCCTTCTACGAGGAGTACACCCGTGCCCGCTGACCTGCTCATCCCCGCGGGGGCCGGCAAGGCGCTCGACACCGTCCAGTACTGCACGTTCTGGGTGGACGAGCTGTACCTCGGCATCGACGCCCTCACCGTGCAGGAGGTGCTGCGCAACCCGGGCCTCACCCCGGTGCCGCTCGCCCCGCCCGCGGTGCGCGGGCTCATCAACCTGCGAGGGCAGATCGTCACCGCGATCGACCTCGGCGCCCGGCTCGGCCGCACCCCCACCGACCGGCGGATGAACGTCGTCGTCCGGGCCCCGGAGGGCTCGGTGAGCCTGCTCGTCGACCGGATCGCCGACGTGGTCCAGGTCCCCCGGTCCGGCCACGAGGACGTTCCCACCACGTTGACGGGAGTCGCACGGGACCAGCTCACGGCGACCTGCCCGCTCGAGGACTCGCTGCTGCTCATCCTCGACGTCGCGCGTGTGACCGCCCTCCGCGGTGAGGCGTGAGCGCCGTGGTGTCACCGCCTGCCCGCACCTCGCTGCCATCCACCGCGCCTCGATGCGCCGCCACTAGGAGCCTCCCGTGAGCACCACCACCCCCCGGTCACTCCCGCGCGCGGGAGCCCTCGCCAACCTGAGCCTGGCGGCGAAGATCGGTGCCATGGTCGGTGTCGTCGTCCTGACGCTCGTCGTCGTGGGCCTGGTCAACCAGGTCATGAGCGACCGCCGCACCGCCGTGAACTCCGAGTACCGGCAGGACGTCGCCGTCGAGGCGATCCTCCTCAAGCTGGCCAACCGTGGCTCGGAGCACAAGTCCACCGTCTTCGTGGCCGCGCTGAGCGGCGACATCGACGGGGCGAGGACCGGCTACACCGAGGACACCGCCACGGTGGCCGGGTACTTCGACGAGCTCGAGGCCCACGACGTGACCCCGGAGATCGACGCGGCCGTGCGGGAGCTCCGCTCGGCCATGACCGACTACGAGGCCGTCGTGGACACGGCCCTCACGGACATCGCGAGGGACCCGTCCCTGACGGAGCAGGCCTGGCGCTCGGTCGACGAGGGCGAGGACGTCATCGACGACACCATGGACGACGTGCGCGCCGTGACCGAGGAGGCTGTGACGTCGACCCTCGCGGCGGCCTCCGCGATGGGGCGCGTCACCTCCCTGGTGCTGTGGCTGAGCGTCGGGCCTCGGCACCCTGCTCGTGGCCGGCGCCGGGTTCCGCTGTACCGCCTCACGGCACCGCCGCTGGTGGCCTCGCTCGACGGCGCTGGAGACCCTGGCCGCCGGCGACCTCCGGGTCCAGGCCGCGACCGGACGCACCGACGAGGTCGGCCGGATCGGTACCGCGGTCGACTCCCTCGCGACCCGCCTGCGCGACTCGCTGGGCCAGGTCGCAGGCCGGCGCCGGACAGCTGCTCGGCTCGGCCGACGAGATGACCGGGGCCTCCACCGAGGTCGCCGCGGCCGCGGAGGAGTCCAGCCAGCAGGCCAACGTGGTGGCGGCGGCGGCCGAGCAGGTCACCCGCAACGTGCAGACCGTCGCCGCAGGCGTCGAGGAGATGGGCCAGTCCATCCGCGAGATCGCCCAGAACGCCCAGGAGGCCGCCGCCGTCGCCTGCGACGCGGTCACCGTGGCCGGCCAGGCCAACGCGATCGTCACGCGTCTCGGCGAGTCCAGCCAGCTCATCGGCGAGGTCGTCCGGGTCATCACGTCGATCGCCGAGCAGACCAACCTGCTGGCGCTGAACGCCACCATCGAGGCCGCCCGCGCCGGGCGAGGCCGGCAAGGGCTTCGCGGTCGTGGCGACCGAGGTCAAGGAGCTCGCGACCCAGACCGGCAAGGCGACCGAGGACATCGGCAAGCGGGTCACCGCCATCCAGGCCGACTCCTCCGACGTGGTCGTCGCGATCGAGCGGATCGAGTCGACCATCGCCCGGATCCACGACATCCAGACCACGATCGCCTCCGCGGTGGAGGAGCAGACCGCCACCACGGGCGAGATGGGCCGCTCGCTGTCGCCGAGGCCGCCGCCGGGCTCCGGCGAGATCGGGGCCGGGATCATCGCGGTCGCCGCGCGCCGCGGAGGAGTCCTCGGCCCAGGCGCAGGCCAGCGCCGAGCACCGCCCGTGGCCTCAGCAGCGCTGAGCGGTCAGCTCGACGCCGCGGTCCGCCAGTTCACCCTCTGAGCCCGCCAGAGCGAGGCCCGGTCGCACCACCGGAGCCCGGCGTCCCCCGAGCGCGTGAACCACCCGCTCGGGGGCTGACCGGCCGGCCGCCGCAGGCGACGATGCCGTGTGGCCTACCGCCTGACCGACGCCAGCGCCCTCGGCCTCGACCTCGCCCGGACCCCCGGCGGCGTCGAGGCCGCCGGCGTGCTCCTGCGGGCTGCTGCTCGCCGGCCCGGACGACGTCCACGCGCCCGCACCTGCGCCCGGCCGGACCTCGCAGCAGCCCGGACCCGTGCCCCGCCCTGGTGGGACCGGGCCGGACCGACCGTGGTCGACCTCACCGACGAGCCGAGCTCACGCTGGCGGACGCGCCCGGAGCGCCGGCCACGGCCGACGCGGCGGACGAGGTGATCGTGACCCGCCTGCGTCGGTTGGCCCGACGGCTCGGCGCCGTGTCGTTCGGGTCGGTCGTCGACCTGCTGCGGCTGGGGTCCGAGCTCGCCGAGGGGCTGCCGCGGCGGCCGGCCCACGCCCAGCCGGACGGTCGGTCCGACGTGCTGGCGGAGGTCGTCACCGACGCGCTGCTCGGTGCCCTGGTCCGCGACCGGGACCACCCTGGCGCCGCCCGGCTCGCCGCCACGCTGGCCCACCGGCTGGACCCGGAAGGGGCCGCGGAGCGCGCCCTGCCCGTGCTCCGCGCACCCGGGTCGGCCCTGCTCGCTGCCGGCGGGTCCTCCGTCGTCGCCGGGGTGGTGGCCCTGCTGGACCGGGTGGCCGTAGCCCAGGAGGACGTCCTGGTGCTCGAGCACCGACCGGCGCCCCACGTCTGGGCCGAGCACATGCACTCGGCGACGTGGGCGGTGGAGACCACCGGCCGCACCCGCCTGGCGGCCGCGGCGCAGCTGGAGCTGCTGCGGTGCCTGGACGCGGCAGGTGTCGGCGGTGGGGCGCTCCTCGGTGGCGTCTGGAACGCCTGCAGCGCCGCCGTCCAGGCCCACGTGGTGGCCGACGTCCTGCCGCGACGCCACCCGCGAGCTGCTGGCTGCGGACCTGCTCGCCGTCCTGCCCGGCTGAGCTTCCGTCTCGCGGCCCGACCGGCGACCCCGGCCGCGACGACCGCGGGTCGACGTGGGGGCTCAACTCGCGTCCGGTCGTGCCGATCACCTCCTGGTACGGCCGCCGACCCGGTCGGCCCGGCGGGAGCGGAGGGGCCTGTGGCAGCCACCACGGACCGGATCAGGGTCGTGGTGGTCGACGACTCCGTCGTGGTCCGCCGGCTCCTGTCGGACGTCCTCCAGACCGACCCCGACATCGAGGTCGTCGCCACCAGCAGCAACGGCCGGCTGGGGGTGGACGCGGTCCGCAGGCTGCGACCGGACGTCGTCGTCATGGACATCGAGATGCCCGTGATGACCGGCATCGAGGCGGTCCGCGAGATCCGCACGACCGACCGCCGCACCCCGATCATCATGTTCTCCACCCTCACCGAGCGAGGGGCCAGGGCCACGTTCGAGGCGCTCGACGCTGGGGCCACCGACTACGTCACCAAGCCCGGCCAGGCCTCCGCCGTGGGCTCGCGGCCTGGAGTCCGTCCGGGTGGAGCTGATCCCGCGGGTCCGGGCCCTGGCGGGCCGGGGTGCCCCCGGTGCCGCGGGCCGTCCCCCGGCGCGGCCGCTGCGCGCCGCCCTGCCCCCGGCGCCGGTGGTCCGCCCCCCGGTCCCCGACCGCGTCGCCGTCCGGCACGGCCGCCCCGGTCAGCCGGTCCCGGCCGGCCTGCTCGGTCGTCCCCGCGTCCCCCGGGTCCACAGCAAGCCCACCGTCCTGGCGATCGGCTCCTCGACGGGTGGTCCGGACGCCCTGGCGCGCGTCCTCAGCGCCCTGCCGGCCACGCTGCCGGTCCCGGTCGTCATCGTTCAGCACATGCCGGCCGAGTTCACGCAGCTGCTGGCGGAACGGCTGGACCGCACCTGTGCGGTCCGCGTCCAGCACGCAGCCGAGGGTGAGCCGCTGGTCGCGGGCACCGTGGTCCTCGCCCGCGGTGGCCGCCACCTGGAGGTCGTCCGCGAGCAGGCGCCGGCTGCGGACCCGGCTGACCGACGCGGCGCCCGAGAACTTCTGCCGGCCCGCGGTCGACGTGCTGTTCCGGTCGCTCGCGCGGACGGCCGGCGGCGGTGTCCTCGGCGTGGTCCTCACCGGCATGGGCTCCGACGGCACGGCCGGCGCCGCCGACCTGGTGAAGGCGGGGGCGACCATGTGGGCGCAGGACGAGGCGTCCTCGGTCGTGTGGGGGATGCCCGGCAGCCTGGTCAACGCGGGCCTGGCCGACGAGGTCATGCCGCTGGACGCCGTCGGTCCGGCGCTGGCGGCCCTCCTGCACACCGCCCGCCAGCCGGGCTCCTTGACGAGCGCAGGGCCGGCCCGTGGGTGACCCCCGGACCCCCGCGCCGCCCGCCGCCGGACCCGCCTCGCTGGTCAAGCCGTCGGTCGGGCGTCCCCCGGCCATGGCGCCGGCCGACGCGCTCTGGCTGCGCGACCTCGTGCGCCGTCGCTCCGCCATCGTGCTGGACGAGTCCAAGCAGTACCTGCTGGACACGCGTCTCGCCCCGATCGTCCGCACCGAGGGCTTCGCGACCGTCGGGGAGCTCGTCGCGCGGGCGCGCTCGGGCGACCGCCGCGTGACGGACCTGATCGTCGACGCCATGACGACGAACGAGACGTCCTGGTTCCGTGACAACGGTCCGTTCGAGGCGCTGCGCAGCACCGTCCTGCCGGCGCTGGTGCGGGACCGGGCTGCGGAGCGCAAGATCCGTATCTGGTCCGCCGCATGCTCCTCGGGTCAGGAGGCGTACTCCGTCGCCATGATCTGCACCGAGGTCCTGCCCGTGGGCTGGACGGTCGAGATCGTCGGGACCGACCTGTCGCCGGCCATGGTGCAGCGGGCGACCGCCGGCCGGTTCAGCCAGCTCGAGGTCAACCGCGGGCTGCCCGCCTCGCACCTGGTGCGCTGGTTCGACCGGGACGGCTCCCACTGGCAGGTCTCCCCGCAGCTTCGTCGCCTGACGCGCTTCCGTCGAGGGGAACCTCGCGCAGCCGTTCGCCGACCTCGGGCGCTTCGACGTGGTCCTGCTGCGCAACGTCCTCATCTACTTCGACGGCGACACCAAGGTCGACATCCTCCGCCGCACCCGCGCGGTCACCCGCCCCGACGGCTACCTGTTCCTCGGCGCCGCCGAGACCGCCCTCGGCATCGACGTCGGGCTGGACCCGCGAGCAGGTCGCCGGCACGTCGGTGCTGCGCCTCGACGGCGCCCCGCCGACCTCGACCGTCCCCGGGCCACGACCGGGCGGGTACGTGCCCGGCGGTCGGACCCCCACCCCGGCCGCACCGGCGGCCGGGACCCGTCCGCCGCTGGCGGGGGCGCTGCCCAGGGCCCGTGCCGCCGCGCCGGTCCCGCCGGTCCCCCCGCTGCGCCCCGCCGCGCCGGTGCGGGCCGCGCGCCCCGCGGACCTGCCCGCCGCCCGGCTCACGCCCGTCCGTCCCACCACCCAGGTGCCACCCTCGTCCACCACCGGAGGCCGCTGATGCACGCGCTCGTCGTCGACGACTCCCGGGCGATGCGTCGCATCGTCACCGGGATCCTTCACACCCTGGACTTCACGACCGTCGAGGCCGACCACGGGGCGACCGCCCTGGAACAGCTCGAGCGGCTCACCACGAACGGCACGGTCCCGGCACTGGTCTGCATCGACTGGAACATGCCGGTCATGGACGGGCTGCAGCTGGTGTCGGCCATCCGGTCCGAACGCCGCTGGCGCGACGTCACGCTCATGATGGTGACGACCGAGAGCGAGCACGGGCAGATCGTCCGGGCGCTGGCCGCCGGCGCCCACGAGTACCTCATCAAGCCGTTCACCGCCGACGCCATGGCCGACAAGCTGCGATACCTCGGCCTGGTCCCCGCGGGGGTGGGCGCATGAGCGTCGACGGCACCGCCACGGCCCGGGTGAGCGACGACGTCGACGGCGCCGGCTACGCGCGATCGACGCGGAGGTGCTCGTCGAGCTCACCCAGGCGGTCTGGGCCTCCTTCGTGGACGACGAGCTGCCGCTGGTCGACATCGGCCCGCAGCTCGCTGCCGCCCGACGACGAGGGCGTGGTCCTCGGCCGGATCGCGATCGACGGGCCCACGTCGGGCGTGGTCTCGGTGGCGCTGCCCGCGCTCGCCGCCCGGGACGCCGCGGCCCGGATGTTCGACATGGAGCCCGCTGCGGTGGCGCCCGAGGACGTCCACGACGCCACCGGCGAGATCACCAACATGATCGGCGGCAACGTCAAGGCCATGCTCGCGGGCGAGCACCGGCTCGGACTCCCGTCGGTCACCGACCGGCCCACCGGGCCGGGCCAGGACGACACCCTGGCCTCGGCCACCCTGCTCTGGGGCGAGCACGCCCTGCTCGTCACCCTCGACCGTGCCGCTGGAGGTACAACGCCATGAAGGTCCTCGTCGTCGACGACTCCCGCGTCATGCGGCAGATCGTGGTCCGCACCCTGCGCCAGGCCGGATTCGACGGCCTGGACGTCGTGGAGGCCACCAACGGGGCGGAGGGCCTCGACGCGGTCTCCTCCGAGCGGCCCGACATGGTGCTGTCGGACTGGAACATGCCCGAGATGACCGGCATCGACTTCCTCACCGCGCTGCGCGCCCGGGGCGACGCCACGCCCTTCGGGTTCGTCACCTCCGAGGGCTCGGCCGAGATGCGGGAGCGCGCGGCCGGAGCCGGCGCGATGTTCCTCATCGCCAAGCCGTTCGACGCCGACACCTTCGCCGAGACCCTCACCCCGATCCTCGGCTGAGGCCGCGTCACCAGCAGCCGCACCAGCCAGTCCCTCCCCGCCTGCCAGCACCCCACCCAGGAGCCCCCATGGCCTTCGTCATCGCCCCCACCGTCCCCGTCCCCCACCTCAAGGCCGTCCGCGACCTGATCGGCGACCTGACCGGCAAGGACATCGAGATCAGCAACGGCGCGGACCCCGTCGGCGTCGGGGGCGACTCCGGCTCCGTCGTGGGCCTGTACGTCGACGCCCAGCTCGCGAGCCGGGCCGTCATCGCCTTCGACCTCGCGCTCGCCGCGTACAGCGGTGCGGCCCTGGGCCTCGTGCCGCCCGGGGCGGCGCAGGACGCGGTGGCGGCGGGGGAGCTGCCGACCACGCTGCTGGAGAACTGCACCGAGGTGCTCAACATCATGGCCTCGTTGTTCAACCTGCCGAAGGCCCCGCACCTCAAGCTGTACGCGACCTTCTCCGGCGCCGACGTGCGTGCCGACGTCCGCGACCTCGCGGTGCGGACCAGCCCGCGCGACGACATCAGCATCGAGATCGCCCGGTACGGCACGGGTCGGATGTCGGTCGTCGTCGTTCCCTGACGCATGACGCCGTCCTGCTCGACCGCTCCTCGGTCACGGGCCGGCGCGGCGCACCTGACCCGCACCTGACCCGGCGCCCACCGAGGAGGTCCAGCGGCAGCCCTGCCCCGCCCCGTCCAGGTCCTGCGACGTACCGTGCCGCCGTGCGCGACCGGACGAGGCGCCAGGTGCTCGGTGCCGGGGCCGCCCTCGGGGTGGCCGCGCTGCTGGGTGGGGCCCTGCCGGGGTCCACGGCGGTGCCCGGGACGCGGCGGGCGGCCGGCTCTCCGCCCGACGACGAGCAGGCGTTCCTCGCCGACGCCCGGCTGCTGCACGACGTCGTCGCCGACGAGGGGCTCAGCCCGGTGGGGGCCGCGCGCCTGCTCGCCTACGGGGCGATCGCCATGGCCGTGGTCGCCGACGGTCCGCACGAGCTGGTCCCCGTCCTCGCCACCGGGCCCGGACCCCTGCCCCGGCCCCCCGCCGGCCTGAGGGCGGGCACCGCCACCGCCGCAGCCCTCGCCGCCCTGCTGCCGGTGGTGCTGGGTCCTTCCGCCTCGCGGGGTCTGGTGAGGGCGTCAGCCGCGGTGCGTCTGCGACTGGACCCGACGCTCACCGACGTCCACGCCCCCAGCCTCCGCCACGGCCGAGAGGTGGGCGAGGTGCTCGCAGCCTGGGCTTCGGCCGACGGCTTCCGCGGCGCGATCCGGCCGCCGTACCGACCGAGCCCCGAGGCGGGGTCCTGGCGGGGGTCAGGGGGCTCCACCGGGACGACGGGAGCGACCGGTCCCACCCCTCCCGCGGGCGCGACCGGGCCCACCCACCTCGTGGGCCCACCGGGGCCGACGGACGCGTGGGTCAGCCGCACGACGCGCCCGTTCGTGGTCGCCTGCGACGACCTGCCGGCCCCACGGCCGCTGCCCTTCGACCTGTCCGTCCGCTCGCCCTACCGGGCGCAGGTCGAGGACCTCGTCCGCCTCACCAGCGACCTGGACGCCGACGAGCGGGCCGTCGCCCGGTTCTGGGCCGCCGGAGCAGGTACCGCCACCCCCGCCGGGGTGTGGCACCTGCTCGCCGCCCAGGAGGCGGTCCGCAGGCCGACCGCCACGTCCCCGCGCACGGTCCTCGCCCTCGTGGACGTGGCGGTGCTCGACGCGCTGCTGCGGTGCTGGGAGGTCAAGCTCACCACCGACCGGGCCCGGCCCGGGCAGGTCATCCCGGTCACCGGTGCCGGCCGGGCCTCGTGGACCCCGCTGCTCCCCACGCCGCCCTTCCCCGAGTACACCTCCGGCCACTCCAGCGTCTCCGGCGCGGCCGCCCAGGTGCTGCAGACCCTCCTCGGCGCGGCCGTCGACGGCGTCGACGTGGCGCCTGTCGCGGCGACGGCGACCGGGCTGACCCCGTCCCGGTGGTTCCCCGGCTGGCACGAGGTGGCCCAGGAGGCGTCGTTGTCGCGTCAGCTCGGTGGCATCCACTTCCGGCAGGCGTGCGAGGACGGGCTGCTCGAGGGCGCGGAGGTGGGCCGCAGGGTGCTGGCCCGGGGAGGCTGGCACGACGGCTGACAGGACTGCCCCCGTCAGGGCAGCGGCAGCAGCTCCAGCGGGGCCACCTCGTCCCAGCCGTCGGGGACGACCGCGACGGCGTCCGCGGCGGCCAGCCCCCACAGCTGCGCCGGACCGGCCGGACCGGCGGGCACGACCACGTGCTCCTCACCCCGCACGACGGGGACCAGGCTCGTCGAGGGGCGACCCCGGTGCTGCCACCCTCTCAGCACCGCCCGCTCCGGCACCCCCACCACCGCCGTCCCGGACATGCCGTCGAGCAGCGGCCGGAGCATCGTCAGCAGCGCCGCGACGGCCGCCAGCGGGTTGCCGGGCAGCCCGACGAGCGGCCGGCCGTCCGGCAGACCGGCCAGCACCATCGGGTGGCCCGGCCTCACCGCGACGCCGTCCACCACGAGCTCGGCGCCGACCTCGGCGAGCCACGGACGCAACCGGTCGGCCGGGCCCGCCCCGGCCATCCCGCACGTCACGACCACGTCGCAGTCCTCGCTGAGCAGCCGGCCGAGGGCGCCGTGCAGGTCGTCCGGGGCGTCGCCGCAGCGCTCGAGCCGCACCAGGTCCCCGCCGAGCGAGGCCACCGCTCCCGGCAGCAGCGGTCCCACGGCGTCGCGGACCTGCCCGGGCGCCGGCAGCCCGGCCACGAGGAGCTCGTCCCCGGTGAGCAGGGCCGAGACCCGCGGTCGGCGGCGGACCACAAGCGCGTCCGACCCGGTGCTCGCCGCCAGGCCGAGCACCCCCGGCCGGACACGTCGTCCCGCGGGGAGCAGGAGGTCACCGGCGCGGCACTCCTCGCCGCGCGGGCGCACGTGGACCCGTCCGGGCACCGGGCCCACCAGGCGGACCGTGCCGGCCTCGTGGGCCACGACCTCGGACGGCAGCACGCGCTCGGTCCCGCCCGGGACGAGGGCACCGGTGGCCACCTCGACCGCGCCGCCGTCGGTCAGCGGCAGGGCGGGGGCTCCACCGGCGAGCACCCTGCCGGTCACCGTCCAGGGTCCGGCGCCACGCACCGCGAAGCCGTCCATCGCGGAGGCGTCGGCGACCGGGACGTCTCCGCGGGCGTGCAGGGGCTCGGCCAGCACGGTGCCGAGCGCCTCCGGCAGCGGCACCCGCACGGGTGCGGGCGACCGCCCCTCACCGAGGCGGCGCGCCGCCGTCCGCGCCACCTCGAACGGCGTGCCGTGCCCGGCACCCGCGCGGGCAGGTGCCCGACGGGGCCGTCCCGCTCAGGGCGCCGCGACGGGTCGCCCCGCCAGGACGTGGTCCGGCACCGGTGCGTCGGCCCGCGGCTCGAGCCGGACGACGATCGACTTGCTCGCCGGGGTCCCGGAGATGTCGGCCTTGTGCGTGAGCGGGACGAGGACGTTGGTCTCCGGGTAGTAGGACGCCACGCACCCGCGCGCGGTCGAGTACGCGACCACCCGGAAGTTCTCGGCCCGGCGCTCGCCGTCGTCGTACTCGCTGACGAGGTCGACGTGCTGGCCGTCCACCAGCCCCTGCGCCGCGATGTCGTCGGGGTGGACGAACACGACGCGCCGACCGTCGCTGATGCCGCGGTAGCGGTCGTCCAGCCCGTAGATCGTCGTGTTGAACTGGTCGTGGCTGCGCAGGGTCTGCATCAGCAGCCGACCCTCGGGCACGCGCGGGTACTCCAGGGCGTTCGCCGTGAACGTCGCCCGGCCGCTCTCGGTGTTCCAGCGGCGCTCCTTGGCGGCGTGGGGGAGGACGAACCCCCCCGGGTGCGCGATCTTGGCCTCGTAGTCGTCGAAGCCGGGCACCACCCGGCCGATGTGTGCGCGGATGGTCGCGTAGTCGTCCTCGAACGCCTGCCAGTCCGCGCCCGATGCCGGTGCCGAGCAGCTGCCGGGCGAGCCGGCAGACGATCGCGACCTCGGACAGCAGGTGCTCCGACGCGGGCTTGAGGCGCCCGCTTGCTGGCGTGGACGGCGCTCATCGAGTCCTCGACCGTGACCACCTGCTCGCCGCCGCGCTGCACGTCCCGCTCGGTGCGCCCGAGGGTGGGCAGGATGAGCGCGGTCCGCCCGGCGACCACGTGCGACCGGTTGAGCTTGGTGGACACCTGGACGGTCATCGCGCAGCTGCGCAGGGCGGCCTCGGTGACGTCGGTGTCCGGGGTGGCGCGCACGAAGTTGCCGCCCATGCCCATGAAGAACGTCGCCCGGCCGTCCCGCATCGCCTCGATCGCCGCGACGGTGTCGAAGCCGTGCTCGCGCGGGGAGGCGAAGGCGAACTCCTTGTCGAGGGCGTCGTGGAACGTGGACGGCATGCGCTCGAAGATGCCCATGGTCCGGTCGCCCTGGACGTTGGAGTGCCCTCGGACCGGGCACACCCCGGCGCCCGGTCGGCCGATGTTGCCCTGGAGCAGCAGCAGGTTGACGACCTCGCGCAGCGTCTTGACCGAGTGCTTGTGCTGGGTGAGACCCATCGCCCAGCAGACGATGGTGCGGCGGGAGCCGGCGAACCGCTGGGCCAGGCCCTCGATCTCGGCGCGCTGCAGCCCGGTCGCGGTCAGCACCTCGTCCCAGTCCAGGTCGGCGAGGCTGTCGCGGTAGGCGTCGAAGCCGCTGGTGTGCTCGTCGAGGAACGCCTGGTCCAGCACCGAGCCCGGGTGATCGGCCTCCATGTCCAGCAGGAGCCGCCCGACGGCCTGGAACAGCGCCATGTCGCCGCCGACGCGGACCTGCAGGAAGTCGTCGGCTCAGCTCGGTCCCCGTGAGGACGTTGACCGGCGACTGCGGGTTCTTGAACTTGATGAGCCCGGCCTCGGGCAGCGGGTTGACGGCGACGACCACCGCGCCGTTCTTCTTGGCCTTCTGCAGCGCGCTCAGCATGCGTGGGTGGTTGGTGCCGGGGTTCTGGCCCGCCACGACGATCAGCTCGGCCTCGTGGACGTCCTCCAGCGACACCGAGCCCTTGCCGACGCCGATCGTCTCGCCCGAGCGCGGAGCCCGAGGACTCGTGGCACATGTTGGAGCAGTCGGGCAGGTTGTTGGTGCCGTAGCCGCGCACCAGCAGCTGGTAGAGGAACGCGGCCTCGTTCGACGTGCGGCCGGAGGTGTAGAACACGGCCTCGTCGGGGCTGGGCGAGGGCCTTGAGGTGGTCGGACCATGGTCCGGAACGCCTCGTCCCAGCCGATCGCCTCGTAGTGGTCCGAGCCCTCGCGGCGGATCGACGGGGTGGGTGAGCCGGCCCTGCTGGCCGAGCCACCAGTCCGTCTTCTCGGCCAGCTCGCCCAGGGAGTGCTCGGCGAAGAACTCGCGGCGTGACCCGGCGCAGGGTCGCCTCCTCGGCGACCGCCTTGGCGCCGTTCTCGCAGAACTCGGCCGGGGAGCGGTCGTCCGGGTCCGGCCAGGCGCAGCCGGGGCAGTCGAAGCCGTGCTTCTGGTTGAGGCGGAGCAGGGTGCGGCCCGTGCGGACCGCACCCATCTGCTCGTACGACAGTCTCCAGCGCCTTGAGCGACGGCCGGCACCCCGGCGGCGTAGTCCTTGCGCTCCTCGACGGCGATGTCGCTGTCGTCGAAGTCCTCGCGGGGGGCCTTGGTCGCCATGGGTGCTCCTAGGGTGCTCTGGTGCTGCGTGGCTGCGTGCTCGGGGCCGTGCTGCGCGTGCTGCGCGGTGGGTGCTCCTCGGGCCGTCCGGGCTCAGGCGAAGAGCTGGCGACCCGCACCGCGGTCTCGCTGATGCCGTAGACGAGGCCGACGCCGACCACGACCCACAGGGCGATGGCCGCGGTGCGCTCGGCGGCCTCGGCGGGGCCGCTGTGCGTGCTGCTGTCCTGGCTGCCGGTGGTGCTCGCGCTCGTGCTCATGGTGTGCTCCCTGTTCCCCGGACGGTGCTCGGTCATTCTCGGTCTCGTGGGCGGGCTCGCGCTCACCCGCGTGCTCGGCGTCAGCGCTCGCCGGCGAGGGCGGCCTGGCGGTCGGCGGCGGGCTCGTGGAACCGGGCGTCGACCGGGCGTACCAGCAGGTTGGCGATGAACCCGACGACCAGCACGCCGACCATGATCGACAGCGACAGGGTGTAGAGGTCGGCCCCCTCGGCACCACGGGAGGTCTGCACGTCGAGGATGCGGCTGACGATGATCGGTCCGGCGATGCCCGCGGCGGACCAGGCGGTCAGCAGCCGGCCGTGGATGGCGCCGACCTGGTACCCGCCGAACAGGTCCTTGAGGTAGGCCGGGACCGTGGCGAACCCGCCGCCGTAGAAGCTGAGGATGACGCACCGTCAGCAGCACGAACACCGGCAGCGACAGCGTGCCGAACAGCGCGACGAACAGGTACAGCAGCCGCTCCGACGCCCAGGTACATCACGTAGGTGTTCTTGCGGCCGATCACGTCGGAGGTCGACGACCACACGAGCCGCCCGGCCATGTTGGCCAGGCTCAGCAGGCCGACGTAGCCGGCGGCCTCGGCCGGCCGACCGAGGAGAAGAAGGCCTGCACCATGGGCGAGGCCTGGGCGAGGATGCCGATGCCGGCGGTGACGTTGCAGAACAGCACCGTCCACAGCAGCCAGAACTGCGGCGTGCGGAGGGCGTGCTTCGCACTGACGTTCGCGGTGGTCCGCATCGAGCTGGTGGCGGAGGCGGCGGGCGGGGTCCAGCCCGCGGGGCTTCCAGTCGGGGCTGGGGACGCGGACCACGTAGGCGCCCAGGCTCATGAGCACGAGCGTAGGTGATGCCGAGGGTGAGGAACACGGGCACCAGCGCGTCGGCGCGGCTCGTCGCGCGTACAGACCCAGCAGCCGGTTGCTCAGCGGGGACGCGACCAGCGCGCCGCCGCCGAAGCCCATGATGGCCAGACCCGTGGCCAGGCCGGGCCGGTCCGGGAACCACTTGATGAGCGTGGACACCGGCGAGATGTAGCCGATGCCGAGGCCGATGCCGCCGAGCACGCCGTAGCCGAGGTACACCAGCCACAGCTGGCCGCTGGCGATGCCGAGGGCCGCGACGAGGAAGCCGACGCTCCAGCAGCGTCGCCGACAGCGCCATGGCCTTGCGGGGGCCGTTGCGCTCGACCCAGGTCCCGCCGAAGGCGGCCGACAGGCCCGAGCATGACGATGGCGATCGAGAAGATGATGGCGATGTCGGTGGCGCTGGCGCCGAACCTGCGCCTCGAGCGGGGCGTTGAACACGCTGAACGCGTACACCTGCCCGATCGACAGGTGGACGGCCAGCGCGGCTGGCGGTACCAGCCAGCGGTTGAAGCCAGGACCGGCGACGGTCCGCTCACGGTCGAGCAGTGCGAGCATCGTTGCTCCTCGGGGTCGGGCTGGGTGTGCGCTCAGGTTTGATACGTCTGCTTCGACGGTTGAAGCAACTCCAGATGCCGGTCACCGCGCCCCGGCGCGACGAACGGTAGCCCTTGTGCGACGAACGGTTGCCACAGGCTCACCGACGGTCAGCCGGTGCGCGGTCCGTCGCCGGGTGGCCGATGCTGGTGCGCGTGGCGATGACGACACGGCGGCGCGTGGTCCGCCACGACACGACGACCGGGGCGACGACCGTGCGCCCGGACTCCCTCGCGGTGGAGGAGCCGCTGGAGGTCCGGCTGTCCGGCCGGGCCTTCACGGTGACGATGCGCACGCCCGGCCACGACATCGACCTGGCGCTGGGCTTCCTGGTGGGGGAGGGCGTCGTCGGGTCACGGGAGGATGTCGTGACCGTCCGCTCGCTCGACGCCGCGGTCGACGTGGTGCTCGCCCCGCACGTGCCTCCACCCGACCCGTCGCTGGAACGGCACGTCTACACCTCGTCGGCGTGCGGGGTGTGCGGCAGCGCCTCGCTGGAGGCGGTGGAGAAGGTGGCCCGGTTCGACGTCTCGTCGGACCCGGTCAGGCTGGACCCGACCCTGCTCGCCACCCTGCCCGCCCGGCTGCGGGAGAAGCAGGCGGCCTTCGACTCCACCGGCGGCCTCCACGCGGCCGGGCTGTTCGCTCCGGACGGCACCTGCCTGGTGGTGAGGGAGGACGTCGGCCGGCACAACGCGGTGGACAAGGTCGTGGGGTGGGCGCTGCGCGAGGGGCTCGTCCCCCTGAGCGGCCACGTCCTGCAGGTCAGCGGGCGAGCGTCGTTCGAGCTGGTGCAGAAGGCACGGCTCGCGGGCGTGCCCGCGCTCGCCGCCGTGTCCGCACCGTCGTCGCTCGCCGTCGAGCTGGCCGACGACGCGGGCATGACGCTGCTCGGCTTCACCCGTGGCGGCCGGTTCACGGTCTACTGCGGCGAGCACCGCCTGGACCTGCCCGGCTGACGAGGGGGGGTGAGCGCCGACCCGCTCAGCCCCGCAGCGCCGGGATGACCTCTCGCTCGAACAGCTCGATGGCGCTGTGGTCCTGCGCCGCACCCGGGAAGTAGAGGATCGGGTACGTCATGCCCGCCGCGACGAGGGGCCGGAGCTTCTCGACCACCTGCTCCGGCGTGCCGACCCCGGGCAGGTCGGGGGCGTAGGAGGCCAGCTCGCGCTCGACCACCTCGGGCGTCACCAGCCCCTCGAGGGTGGAGCGGCGCTGGGCGATCCGGTCGGCGACCTCGGCCTCGTCACGCCCGATGACGACGGTGTAGTTCGCGCTGCGCGTGATGGACGCGAAGTCGCGGCCGAGGTCCCGGCAGTGCTGCTCGAGCACGGCGGACTTGTGGGTGAACCCCTCGAGGGTGCCGTCGAAGTTGGTGTACGCGGCGTGCTCGGCGGCGATCCGTAGCGTCTTGCGCTCCCCGCCCCCTGCGACCCACAGCGGGATGCCGCCCTGCTGCAGCGGCAGCGGGCGGCACAGCGCCCCGTCGGTCCGGTAGTGCTCACCGGCGAAGGTCGACGAGCCCGTCGACCACATCTGCCGCATGACCTCCACGCCCTCGCGCAGCATGGCCAGGCGCTGGCCGGCCCCGGGGAACCCGTAGCCGTACGCGCGCCACTCGTGCTCGTACCACCCGGCGCCGATGCCCATCTCGACCCGCCCGCCGGAGACGACGTCGACGGTCGCGGCCACCTTGGCGAGGTACGCGGGGTTCCGGTAGCCCATGCACGTGCACATCTGCCCGAGCCGGACCCGGGTGGTGCTCGCGGCGAGCGCCGCCATCAGCGTCCAGGCCTCGTGCGTCGCTTCCTCGGTCGGCTCGGGCACCGTGTGGAAGTGGTCGTACACCCAGACCGACTCCCACGGGCCCGCGTCGGCGCGCTCGGCGACCGACCGCATCGCCGCCCACTGCTCGGCGGGGTCGACCCCCACCAGGTCGAGCCGCCATCCCTGCGGGACGAACAGGCCGAAGCGGATCGTGTCCGTCGTCATGAGGGTGACGGTAGACGCGCTGCAGCCCGGGGGCATGCCGCGACGACCTGGCCCTGGTGCGGCGCGTGGTCGACCGCGTCAGGCCGCGAGGGGCGCAGCCTGCGGCGCGGCGACCGGGGCGGGGGTGACGGCGGGCCCGCGGCGGCGGGCGAGGAGCGCCCCCACCTTCGCGCGGGCGCCGGTGACGGCGCCGCGGGCGAGCATCGCCGCCGTCTGCGCAGCGGTCGTGTCGTTGGGCAGCGACAGCCTGACCACCTGCCGCCAGGCGGAGGCGACCTGCTGGGGGAGCGTGCCGGTCGTGTAGCTGATGCCGTACCGCTCGCAGACGTCGCGGATCTGGGGGGCGATCTGCGCGTACCGGTTGCTCGGCATGTCCGGGAACAGGTGGTGCTCGATCTGGTGGCTGAGGTTCCCGGTCATGATGTGCATGGCCTTGGAGCCGCGGATGTTGGCCGAGCCCATCATCTGGCGCAGGTACCACTCGCCGCGGGTCTCGCCCTCGATCGACTCCTTGGCGAAGGTCTCCACGCCCTCGGGGAAGTGGCCGCACATGATCACCGAGTGCGTCCACACGTTGCGCATGAGGTTCGCGACCGCGTTGGCGCCGATGGTGTGGAAGAAGGACGGGCCGGACAGGACCGGGTGGATGAGGTAGTCCTTGGTCATCTGCCGGCGGATCTTGCCGAGCACCTTCCTGGTGTTCGCGCGGAAGTCGGGGTCGTCTGTCGTGCCGTCGCGCAGGTGCTTGCCGAGCTCGAGGTCGTAGGCGGCGATCCCGTACTCGAAGAAGCAGGCGTTGAGGAAGTTCCAGACCGGCTGCATGACGAACGCGGGGTACCAGCGCTGGTCCTCGTCGACCCGCATGATCCCGTAGCCCAGGTCGTTGTCGCGGCCGAGCACGTTGGTGAAGGTGTGGTGCAGCTCGTTGTGGCTGTGCTTCCACAGGTCGGAGGGCGACGCGTTGTCCCACTCCCACTCGGTGGAGTGGATCTTGGGGTCGCGCATCCAGTCCCACTGGCCGTGCATGACGTTGTGGCCGATCTCCATGTTCTCGAGGATCTTGGCGATCCCGAGGCCGGCCGTGCCGAGGAACCAGGCCGGCGGGAAGAGGGAGAACAGCAGCACGGCGCGGCTGCTCATCTCCAGCGTGCGCTGGACCTTGATGACCTTCCGGATGTAGGCCGCGTCGGCCTCGCAGCGGGAGTCGAAGACCTCCTTGCGGAGGGCGTCGAGCTCACGGCCGAGCGCCTCGACCTGGGCCGCGTCCAGGTGGGCGGTGGGGTCGGGCTTGCCGGAGCGCTTGGGGACGAAGGTGCGCTCGGTGGTGACGGTGGACAGTCGCGTGCTGGTGGCCATGGGGGCTCCCTCGGTGCGTGGGTCGGGGCGGACGGTGGCGGCGCGAGTCGTCAGAGGTCGATCTCGCAGGCGCCGGCGGCGGCGGAGATGCAGGTCTGGATGCGGATGCCGTCCTCGGGGACGGCGGTCGTCAGGTCACCCGAGCGCAGGTCGCGGACGCTGCCCTCGCGCAGGCCGACGACGCAGCCGAAGCAGATGCCCATGCGGCACCCGGACGGCATGAGCACCCCGGCGTCCTCGCCGGCGTCGAGCAGCGTCGTCGAGCCGTCGGCGTCCACGACGGTGCCGCTACGGGCGAAGGTGACCGCGCCGCCCTCGCCCTCGGCGACGACCGTGGGCCGGAAGCGCTCGGTGTGCACCTGCTCGGACAGGCCGGCCGCGGCCCAGTGGGCCTCGACGTCGTCGAGCAGCGCGGTCGGTCCGCAGGCCCACGTCTGGCGCGTGCGCCAGTCCGGCACGAGCCGCTCCAGGTCGGCCGGGGCGAGCACGCCGTCGGTGGCGGTGTGCTGCTCGAGGAGCCGCAGGCGGCCCTCGGCGGCCCACCCCCGCAGCTCGGCACCGAAGACCACGTCCTGCGCCCGTGGGGCGGAGTGGACGAGCACGACGTCGTGCAGCTCGCTCAGGTGGGTGCGGAGGATGCCCATCACCGGGGTGATGCCAGAGCCCGCCGTGACGAACAGCGTGGGGCCGCGGTGGGCGCCGAGGGTGAAGTCACCCGTCGCCTGGTCCAGGTGGAGCAGGTCGCCCGGGCGCAGCCGGTGGGCGACGTGGCCGCTGACCAGGCCGTCGGGGATGGCCTTGACCGTCACCGCGACGAGCCCGTCGGTCCGGGTGGTCGAGGAGGTGAGGGAGTAGGCCCTCCACCGCCGCACACCGTCGACGTCGACGCCGACCCGGACGTACTGGCCCGGGACGTGGCCTGCCCAGTCCCGGCCGGGACGGATGAGGACAGTCGTCGCGTCCGGCGTCTCGCGGAGCAGGTCCACCACCCGACCGCGCAGCGGGGCCCCGGAGCGCAGCGGCGCGAGCAGGTCGAGGTAGTCGCCGGGGACGAGCGGCGTGACCGCGGAGGCGGCGAACCGGCGCAACGCCGCGGCGAGCCCGGGGCGGCGTGGCGGGCCTCCGGCATCGGTACGCAGGACAGCGGTGAGGGGGAGCACGTCGACGACGGTAACCTACGGTTCCGTAAGTTACGGCGCCGTAGCCTGTGGGCTGAGTCACACGCCGTCCAGGTTCACTCCTCCGCCCCCGTGCTGCCGGACGGCTCCGTGGTCTCAGCCGGTGGGACCGCGGTGCTCGCGCAGCTCGAGGTCCACGAAGCCGGCGACCATCGCGCGCCACACCTGCTCGGCCACGACCACGTCGAGCCCGGCGGCAGCGGCACGCTCGCGGACCGTGGCGAGCACGGCGGCCTGCCTGTCCGGGGACCGCACGGCAGCCTCGTCCACCTTGTGCGCGGCGGCCAGACGGACCTGCTCCTGCCGGCGGGCGAGGAGGCCGACGAGCCGGCCGTCGATCCGGTCGATCTCGGCCCGCACCTGTGCGAGCCCTGCGGTCGGCGGCTCGGCGGCCGGGTCGTGGTCGGTCCCCGCCAGCACCCGCGGCTCGTGCCGCACCGGGAAGTCCATCGAGGCGGCGATGAAGCAGCGCAGGCTCGCCTCGGCGTGCAGGGCGGTCGCCTGCTCGACCATCGACTCCTCCGCGACGGTGACCACGGGCCGCAGCACCGCCTCGGTGAACCGTCCGCCTCCGGCCCCGTCCTCGACCATCGTGGCGCTGGCGTGGTCCCGGTAGGCGGTGACGACGACGCCGGCCCCGACGCACACGTGCAGGTACGACAGGAGGTGGCACTGCCCGAGCGCCGCCAGCAGGAGCAGCTCGGGGTTCCAGCGTGCGGGGTCCCCGCGGAACGCCGGGTCCGACGAGCCGGGCAGGGTGGTGCGGCCCGGCGCGCTGACCTCGAGCGAGCGAGAGTAGTCGCGGTAGCCGGACGTTCCGCTGCCCGTGTTGCCCGTCCACACCGTCGTCACGTCGTAGGAGTGGCTCTGCATGCGCGTGACGCTAGCCGGACCCTCGCGTGCGCCCGTTCGGCCGAAGGGGTGACGGTAACGGGCCCACGGGTGACGGCGCGGTCGCGCCCTGTACCCGGAAGGGCAGGTGACGACACGGTGGGAGCGGTTGCAGGGATTGACGACGACGACCCCGGGAGCGATGTGGGACATCAGCCTGAGCGGCGTGACACCACGGCGCCGTCCCTTGCCGCGAGGGCCGGCGCGGTCCTGCTGCTGCTGTCCTTCGTGGTGGTGATGACGGCCGGGTGGCTGCCACCGGCGACGGGTGCGGCGGTGTCGTACCTGGTCCAGTGCGCCACCGTCCTCACCGCCGCCGTGGTCCTGGGCGGGAGGGCCCGGGCGGCCCACGGTCGGCTGCGCCGGGCGCGGCTCCTGCTCAGCGCCTGCCTGCTCACGGTGACGGTCGCCGGTCTGCTCGCACTGTGGGTCCGGGCCGCGTCCGACGGCACGCCGCCGCTGCCGTCCGTCGCCGACCTGGTGCACTTCCTGTTCCTGCCGCTCGCGGTCGGGGGGATGCTCAGCTACCCGGTCGGGGAGCGCAGCGAGGGCTCCGCGCGTCGGGTGCTCCTCGACGGTGTGGTCGCCGGTGCCGCCCTGTGGTTCGCGGTGTGGACCCTGCTCCTGCACTCCACGGCCCTGTCCTCGCTGCCCCCTGCCGGGATGGTCACCGCGCTGGCGTACCCGGTCTCGGACGTGCTCGTCATCGGCGTGGCCGCCGGGATGCTGCTGCGCGTGGCCCCGCAGGCGCGGCGGGAGCTCGCCCTGGCTGCCGCCGGGATCTCGCTCTACGCCGTGTCGGACATCGCCTACACGGTCCTGACGGCCGAGGGCGCCTACCGACCCGACAGCTGGGTGGCCGCGGTCGCGCAGACCGGCCTGGTCCTCCTCCTGCTGGCGGCGGTTCAGGCGGGTCGTCCCAGCCGGCTGCGCGAGCCCGGCCTACGGCTCCTCGCCGCGGTCCCGTTCGTCAGCGTCGCTGCGGCCGTCGTCACCGGGGTCTGGGCGGCCGTGGTGCGCGGCGGCCTCGACCGGCCGGAGACCGTCGCCGCCGCGATGGTCGCCAGCGCCCTGCTGGCGCGCCAGGTGGTGTCGAACCGAGACCGCGGCCGGGCGCTGGGTGAGGCCCACGAGAGCCGGGTCATGTTCCGCTCCCTCGTCCTGGGCTCCAGCGACCTCATCACCCTGCACACCTCGACGGGACGTGTCCGCTACGCGAGCCCCGCGGTGCTGCGGCTCACCGGGCTCAGCGAGGAGATGCTCCTGGCGGCGGACCTGACGGACGTCGTCCACCCCGCCGACCTGGCTGCCGTGCGTGCCACGCACGCCCGGGCGCTGGCCGCCCCCGACGGGGTGCGGCCCGTGGTGCTGAGGCTCAAGGCGGCCGACGGGTCGTGGCGCTGGTGCGAGACGCACGTGCGGAACCTGCTGCACGAGCCCGAGGTGAATGGCCTGGTCTGCAACACCCGCGACATCCACGAGTCCCACCTGCTGCAGCAGCGGCTGCAGCACGACGCCTCCCACGACGCCCTCACCGGGCTGCCCAACCAGGCCGCGGCCAGGCAGCACCTCCGCCGTGCCCACACCCCGGGCACCGGCACCCCACCCGTCGTCGCCCTGGTCGACCTCGACGGGTTCAAGGAGGTCAACGACTCTCACGGCCACCTCTTCGGTGACCAGCTCCTGGTGGCGGTCAGCGGACGGATCCGGGCCTGCGTCAGGGACGCGGACCTGGTGGCCCGGCTGGGCGGCGACGAGTTCCTGCTCCTGGTCCACGACGCCAGCAGCGCAGAGCAGGTGGCACGCCGTGTGCTCGAGGCCCTGCGCACCCCCGTGGTGATCGACGGCCGGTCCGTGGCCGTACGGGCCAGCATCGGCCTGGCTCCGCTGGACGGGGCCACGCCCGAGACCTCGCTGCGCGACGCAGACCTCGCGATGTACGCCGCCAAGGCGGGCGGCCGCGACCGGGTGACCTGGTTCCAGCCCGACATGCACGAGCACGCGAGCGCCCGGGCCGCCGTCACGGCCGACCTCCAGCACGCCCTCGAGCAGGACCGGCTGACGCTGCACTACCAGCCGATCGTCGATCTCGTCGACGGCAGGCTGGCAGGGGCCGAGGCGCTGCTGCGCTGGCAGCGCGAGGACGGCAGCTTCGTCCCGCCCGACGTCTTCGTCCCGGTCGCCGAGGCGGCGGGGCTCATGCCGTGCGTCGACGCCTGGGTGCTCGACCGGGCCTGCCGCGACCTCGCGGCATGGCGTGCCGGGGGGACCGACCTGCCACAGGTCAGCGTCAACGTGTCGCGCCGTCACCTCACCCGGCAGCTGCCGGGCCTGGTCACCGACGTGCTCACCCGGCACGGCCTGCGGCCCGAGGACCTCTGCCTGGAGGTGACCGAGAGCGCCGTCGCCCCGGACCCGGCGCTCGCCGAGGAGGTGCTGCGCGCGATCCGCGCCACCGGCGTCCGCGTCGCGCTCGACGACTTCGGCACCGGGCAGTCGTCGCTGTCACAGCTGGCGGACCTCCCCGTCGACGTCGTGAAGATCGACAAGTCCTTCGTCACCAGGGCACAGGGCGACGGCGGGCGGTTGCTGCTGCAGTCCGTGCTGGCGATGTGCGGGGCGCTGGGCCTGCGGGTGGTGGTGGAGGGCGTCGAGGACCTGTCCACCCTGCCCTGGCTGCGGTCTGACGGCTGCCACCTGGCGCAGGGGTACGCCCTCGGACGGCCCGCGCCGGCGTACGCGCTGGTGGAACGCGCACGACAACGGTCAGGTGCCCAGCTCACCGGGGTGTCGTCGGCGGCCTGACGGCTGGGGAAGGCGGCACGCACCGTGTCGGTCCGGCACACTGGGCCGCCTGGAGGGCTGTCCGAGCGGCCGATGGAGACGGTCTTGAAAACCGTTGGGCGGGTCACCACCCGTCTCGTGGGTTCGAATCCCACGCCCTCCGCCAGGGCCCGAAATGGCTGCTGACCAGGGAAGACGCTCCGACCAGCGGGTTTGCGCGTGCGGTCGACGCGGTGCCGCGTGTAGACGGTCTGAGCAACCGCCTTCTGGTATCCGGCTGTCACTGACTGTGTCCGGCCGCGAGCGGTCCTAGGGAGGGAGTTCGGAGCCAGTGCCCTATGCGTGCCCTCGGGAACGGGCCAGATCGGGGCTCGGGGGGACGCACACGTCGGGTGTGGCGGGCGCCCGGAACCACGACGAGCTCCACCGGGCCGGGGCCCTTCGCGTGGACTGTGTCGCTGGTGCGCCCTGCGCTCCCGGACGTTCACCCGTCCGGGGTGAGGGTCACGACGGCCCACCGCGGGAGGGTGAGGCGTTGCCCCTGCCCCGCAACCGGAGGATGACGATGGCCATGGACGACTACCCGTTCCACGACGACCGGGATGCTGCCGACGCGGACAGGGGCTTCGTCGCACGTGCCAGGCAGCGCACGGTGACAACGTCCGACGGACGTACGGTGTGGGACCTGGACGCGTACGTCTTCTTGGACGCCGCCGTGCCCGGCACGGTGGACCCGAGCCTGTGGCGCCAGAGCGGGCTGCTCGCGCGCGACGGCCTGTACGAGGTCGTGCCCGGGGTGTACCAGGTGCGCGGGTACGACCTGTCGGTCATGACGGTCGTCGAGGGCGGCACCGGGGTGGTCGTCATCGACCCGCTGACCAGCAAGGAGGTGGCCGCGGCGGCCATGGCCCTGTACCGCGAGCACCGCGGCGACCGGCCGGTGCTGGGCATGGTCTACACCCACTCGCACATCGACCACTTCGGCGGGGTGAAGGGTGTCCTCGGCCAGGCCGAGGTCGACGCCGGCGTGCCGGTGATCGCTCCGCAGGGCTTCCTCGAGCACGCGGTCTCGGAGAACGTCTTCGCCGGCACGGCCATGGCTCGTCGGGCGGCATACATGTACGGGGCCCTCCTGGCCAAGGGACCAGCCGGTCAGGTCGGCGCGGGACTGGGCCAGACCACCTCCGCCGGGGAGCCGACGCTCATCGCGCCGACGCTGGACATCACCGTGACCGGCCAGGAGGTGACCGTCGACGGCGTCCGGATGGTGTTCCAGCTCACCCCGGGTACCGAGGCGCCGGCCGAGCTCAACCTCTATCTGCCCGGGCACCGGGCCCTGTGCGCGGCCGAGAACGCCACCCACACCATGCACAACCTGCTCACGCTGCGCGGTGCCCAGGTGCGGGACCCCCGGGCGTGGGCGGACTACCTGCTGGAGACCGTCGACCTGTGGGGCGACCAGCTCGACGTGGTGTTCGCGTCCCACCACTGGCCCACCTGGGGACGCGACCGGGCGGTGGAGTTCCTGCTCGCCCAGAGCGACATGTACGCCTACCTGCACGACCAGACGCTCCGGCTCATCAACCAGGGATACGTGGGCGCCGAGATCGCGGAGATCCTCCAGATGCCGCCTGCGCTGCAGCAGCAGTGGCACACCCACGGCTACTACGGCTCGCTGAGCCACAACGTCAAGGCCGTCTACCAGCGCTACCTGGGCTGGTACGACGGGAACCCCGCCCACCTCTGGACGCATCCGCCGGAGGCAGCGGCCACCCGGTACGTGGAGGCCATGGGCGGGGCCGACCGGGTCGTCGAGCTGGCCCGGGAGGCGTACGCCTCCGGTGACCTGCGGTGGGCGGCCGAGCTCCTGGACCGCGTCCTCTTCGCGGGGGAGGACCACGCCGCAGCGCGTTCGTTGCAGGCCGACACCCTGGAACGTATGGGGTTCGGAGCCGAGAACGGCACGTGGCGCAACGCGTTCCTTTCCGGCGCCACGGAGCTGCGTCAGGGCGGCTTCGGCACCCCGGTGTCCGCTGATGCCCCGGACATCTTCGCGGCCCTCACCGTCGAGCAGCTGCTCGCAAGCCTGGCGGTGCGGCTGGACGGTCCCCGGGCGTGCGAGATGCCCCTGACGCTCTGGGTGGTTCTCACCGACCTGGACGTCGTCCATCTCGTCGAGGTGCGCCACGGCGTGCTGGTCCACCGTCGGCGCCCCGGGCCGGCGCCCGACGAGCCGTCGGTCACCACGACCCGGGCCGTGCTGGGGGGGCTGCTGACCGGCCACCTCGCCCTGGAGGTTGCCGTGGCGGACGGCGGCGTCCTCCTGGAGGGCGACACCACCGTCCTGGGCCGGCTGCTGTCGCTGGTCGACCGGGTGGATCCGGACTTCGCGATCGTCACCCCGTAGGCCTCGCGTCCGTGTCCCGCGCCGCTCCACCCTTGGTCACGCGGCCAGCGGAGGCGGGACTGCTGCACGAACTGGTGACACCCCGAGCTGAGGTGTCCGAAGCCCACCGGGAACGGGGAACCGGCCAGCCACAATCGCGTGTCACCGGTGCCCCGTTCGTCTGGCATGCCAGGAGGGACTCGTCACCTGGACCCGGTTGACCTCGGAGCCTCGCGCCCTGCCGGCTCTGTGCCTCTGGTGCTCACGGACGCGGTGGGCGCCCACGGACTCGTCGGTGTCCGGCTCTTACTGGCTCACGGCGGTTGTCACCAGACTGGCGGTGCCCGTCTAGTGCCCCCGGGCGGCTAGCGACCGACGAAACTGGCTCTTCGGACTTGAGGTGGGGCGGCGGGGACACGCGGGTGTGAGTTGAGGGGCGGAGGGGTCGAGGCCTTCCAAGATCGGGAGCGACCAAGCAACCCGCCCCGGAAGGCCTCGACGTGTCCGAGCCTACGTCGCGCGATGACGCGCGCTCCTGCACCTGTTCCGCTCATGTCGCCTCGCGCTACTGCGACCGCTGCGACCTGCTGCTCGGCCTGGACGGTGTCCTCGTCGTCGCCGTCGAGGCGACCGATGGTGGCGGCCTGCGGGTCGTGGTGGAGACCCCGGCGGCGCCGATGGGGTGCCGGCAGTGCGGGGTCGTGGCGCGGGCTCGCGGCCGCCGGGACGTGGCGCTGGTCGACGTCCCGAGCGCCGGTCGGGCGGTTCAGCTGGTGTGGCGGAAGCGGACCTGGCGCTGCCTGGAGCCGGCGTGCCCGGCCGGGGCGTTCAGCGAGGTCTTGGAGTCGATCGCCCGGCCGCGGGCGCTGCTGTCGACGCGGGCGGCATGGTGGGCCATCGGGCAGCTGCGCCGTGAGCACGCCTGCATCCAGGGCCTCGCCCGCCAGCTCGGGACGACCTGGAAGACGGTGTGGCGGGCGGTCGAGCCGTTGCTGGAGGCGATGGCCGCCGACCCGGCCCGCTTCGACGACGTGACCGCCCTCGGCGTCGACGAACACATCTGGCACCACGTGTCGACCAAGCCTGTAGAGGACGGCGGGCGCGGCCCGAGAGAGCTGACCGGCATGGTTGATCTGTCCCGCGACCAGCACGGACACGTCCGGGCCCGTCTGCTGGACCTCGTCCCCGGCCGGTCTGGGAAGGCCTACGCCGACTGGCTGCAGGCCCGCGGGGAGACCTTCACCAGCGGGGTCGAGGTCGCGACCCTGGACCCCTTCCACGGCTACAAGAACGCCATCGACGAGGCACTCGAAGACGCCACCGCCGTCCTGGACGCCTTCCACGTCATCAAGCTCGGCACCGCCGTGGTGGACGAGGTAAGACGCCGGGTCCAGCAGGACACCTTGGGCCACCGCGGGCACCGTGACGACCCGCTCTATCGGATCCGCAACGTGCTCCGCGCCGGCGCGGAGAAGCTCACCGAACGGCAGTGGGCCCGCCTGTCCACCGCGCTGGACGCCCGCCCCGAACATGAAGAGGTCGGCCTCGCCTGGTCCATCGCGCAGAAGCTCCGCCTCGCCTACCGACACCCCAAGCCCGCCGAGGGCCGCAAGATCGCCGAGCAGCTCATCAGCAGCCTCCCGTCGTGTCCGGTTCCCGAGCTCGCTCGGCTCGGCCGGACCCTGCGGAAGTGGCGTGAGGCCCTGCTGGCCTACTTCGACACCGACCGCTCCAGCAACGGCGGCACCGAGGCCATGAACGGCCTCATCGAGCTCCACCGCCGCATCGCCCGCGGCTTCCGCAACTACAACAACTACCGACTACGCATGCTCCTCATCGGCGGCGGACTCACCGACCCCCGACTCCCTCACCCCACCGCAGGTACCAAGAGCCCGGAAAGTCGAGGACGGCTCGCTCGAGCCGGTCCGGGTACAGGTGGGCGAACTCGCAGATGACCGGGCAGCCCATGGAGTTCCCGACCATGGTCACCCGCTCGATGCCGCGGTCGTCGAGGAACGCGGCGGCGGCACGGGCCATCTCGGGCACCTCGAGCGGTGCGCCGCCCCTGCCGCTACGTCCGAAACCAGGAAGGTCGGAGACGAACGTGCGGAAGTCGCGGCACAGGAGCTCGGCGGTCGGGAGGAGGTAGCGGCCGGACAGCCCGAAGCCGTGCAGGTGCATCATCACCGGGGCGTCCGGCAGTTCGGTCGACTCGCGGTAGAAGACATCGACCCCCCCGACGACGGTCGACCGCTCGGTGAGGCCGGTGACCTGTTGCCTCGACCTGCCGGGCCACCGTCGGCCGACGACGGGTGGGACCGGACCAGGCGGGGTCGGGTCGCTCACCGGACCACCGACCGGCACACGGCGGCCACGGTCGGGCGTCCGGCCGCGAGGCTCGATCCCGTCGGGTACCTCACGGATCCCCGTCCGCGCGGGTGATGCGAGCGAGTCGGGAGCGACCGTCCAGGAGCTCCTCCCCCGAGATGTAGCAGCGGAGCATGGGGCGGGACGGGCCAGGCTCCGCCAGCGTGCGGGCGTGGCTGAACCGGTTGAACGGCGCCGGCGGGTTGGCGCCCACGTGCTGGTGTGTCGGCGGGTCTGGAGGAGCTGGGGGTGCTGGCCTCGGGATCACCTCGACCAGGCCGGCGGGCACGCCCTCCGGCGCCTCCCCTGCACCAGCTGCGTCGGGGGTGGGCACCGGCCCGGTCCCGGGCCCCTCGCTGCCGTTCGTGGCGAACGTCCACATCTGCGACATGGCCATGGTCGTCCTCCTTCACCGAGTCGTTGCGACGTCCGGGGCGGACCCGCGCGGCTGTACCCGACCTGGCGGCCGCGGGTACCGCCTCCCCCTGTGCGGGCTCCCCCTGTGCGGGCGGGCCGTCGCACTGCCCCTCCCGGCTGCCGGCTGGTCATCGGTGACCGGGCTGGCCACCTCGGGGTGGGCCTCACCCCACCTGGGCGTCCTCGGGCGCGACGGGGTGGCGGTGCTCACCGAGCAGGGCGCCGTAGACCACCCCGGCGAGCGCGGCCCCGACCACCGGGGCGAGCAGGAGCAGCCACAGGTGCTCCAGCGCCGTGCCTCCGGCGAAGACGGCCTGGCTGAACGGTCGGGCCGGGTTGACCGAGGTGTTCGTCACGGGGATCGAGGTCAGGTGGACGAGCGTGAGCGCGAGGCCGATGGCCAGGGGCGCGAACCCCTTGGGGCCCGGGTGTCGGTGACGGCCGAGGATGACGAGAAGGAACATGGCGGTCAGGACGACCTCGACGAGCAGGGCCACGACCACGCCAGGCGAACCGGCCGGCGACCGCCACACCCACGGTCACCGCGGAGTTGACGTGACCCCCCCGAGATGTGCCCGACTGCGTAGGCGGCGGTCAGCACCGCGAGACCGAACGCGAGCGCCACGCCCAGGTACCCCGCCTCGGACCCGGCCAGGACGGCCGTGCCGCAGCCGCCGAGCACGAGCCAGAACGTGCCGACGGCCTCAGCACCCCATGTGCTCACCACGGTCGAGCCCTCCGTCCTCTCGGCGCTCGGGGTGCCCGCGGTCGCGACCACCCCGTGACACGAACTCACCGACCGCCGCGCACGCCGGGGCCTCACCCTGCTCAGGTGAGGCGAGGCCCGACCGGGGGGACGACCCTCGTGGCCCGCAGCACCGCGCGGCGGTGCCCCGACCAGAGGAGACACGCATGGCCACGCTCACCGTCTGGAAGTTCGACACCGCCGACGGAGCCGGCACCGCGGTGGAGACGCTCCAGCACCTGCAGTCGCAGAACCTCATCACTGTGCACGACGCCGCGACCGTCACGTGGACCGACGGGAAGAAGAAGCCGAAGACGCAGCAGCTCACCAACCTGGCCGGGGTCGGTGCCCTGGGCGGCATGTTCTGGGGCCTGCTCTTCGGGCTGATCTTCTTCGTCCCCCTGCTGGGAGCCGCGGTCGGCGCAGCCGCCGGCGGCCTGAGCGGCGCGCTGACCGACGTGGGCATCGACGACGGCTTCATCCGCGACGTCCGTGAGCAGGTCACGCCCGGGACCTCGGCCCTGTTCGTGATGACCTCTGCAGCGGTCCAGGACCGGGTACGCGAGGCCTTCACCGGGCAGCGTGGAGAGCTGCTACGCACCAACCTCAGCCAGGAGCAGGAGGACCGGCTCCGCGAGGTCTTCGCCGAGTGACCGCGCAGCCGCCGGCTCCCACCCCTGCAGCACCACCCTCCGGCCGGGCCGCCGCGTCCGGGTCCACGGTCCTTCGGCTGGGTCGTCTGGCCTGGGCGTGGGTCGGCATCGTCGCCGCGGGGGCCCTGGTGCTGCTCGGCCTGTCCGCCGTCGCCGGGCTGGTGGTGCCGCTCCTGGCGGCGGTCGTGCTGGCGGCGCTGCTCGTCCCCGTCGTGGACCTGCTGGCCCGGCGCGGGGTGCCGCGGGCGGTGGGCGCCGGCGCCGTCCTGGGCGCGCTCGTCGTGCTGGCCGCGGCGGTGGCGTGGCTCGCGGTGGCCGCGGTCGTCTCGCAGTGGTCGGTGGTGACGGCCGACCTGCGATCCGGTCTGCAGCGGGCCGCCACGTGGCTGGCCGGGCAAGGGGTGGAGATCTCCTCCCCGCGGGAGATCGTCGCCGTCGCGGTCCGTCTCCTGGAGGACGTCGCCAGCGGCCCCAGCACCCCCGTGGCGGGGGCGCTCAGCTCGGTGGCCGCGTTCGCCGTCGGCGGGTGCGTGGGAGCCTTCCTGCTCTTCCTGCTGCTGCTGGACTGGGACCGGCTGAGCACCTGGGTGGCCCACCACCTCGGGCTGCCGGCGGCAGTCGGGAAGGGCGTGGTGGACGACGTCCTGGTGTCGCTGCGCCGCTACTTCGGTGCGCTCACCCTGTCGAGCCTGCTCGTGTCGGTCGGCATCGCCGGCGCGGCGGCCCTGCTCGGCGTCCCCCTGGCGCTCGCCATCGGGGTCGTCACCTTCGTCACCTCCTACGTCCCGTACGTCGGGGCCATCGTGTCGGCGCTGTTCGCCGTCCTCATCGCCTTCGGCGACGGGGGCGCCGTGCCTGCCGTGGCGCTGCTCCTCGTGGTCCTCGTGATGCAGAACCTCGTGCAGGTGGTGGTCCAGGCCCGCCTCACGGGGGCGGCGCTGGACCTGCACCCGATCGTCACCTTCTCGGCCACCATCGTCGGGGCCTCGGTCGGGGGGGTGCTGGGCGCGTCGCTGGCGGTGCCTGTCGTCGCTGCGGGACGTCGGGTCGCCGTCCGCCTGAGGACGCCGGACGACCCGGTCATGGCGCGGGTGCCCGCGGCTGGCACGGAGCCGGAACAGGCGACCCCGTCGTGACCACCGTCGAGCTGGTCGGCGTCGTCCTCCTGGTGCTGGAGTACTCGATCAAGGTCGTGGCGGTCGGCACCGTCCCTGAGGACCGCCGCCCCGGTTCGTCCGGCGCGTGGTTGCTGCTCATCTTCTTCGTGCCTGTCGTAGGGCTGCCGCTGTTCCTGCTGCTGGGCAGTCCGTGGGTCACCGGGCGGCGGCACCGGGTGCAGCAGGAGGTGAACGCCGCCGTTACCGCGCGGCTCGTGGACGTCCCCGCGCTGCCGGAGGGTCTGGTGGCAGGGCCGCACCTGGCGTCGGTGCTCAGGATGAGCAGACGCCTCACCGCGCTGCCCTGCCTGCCCGGCACGTACGTCCAGCTGCTCGACCAGGACGCGCTCGTCCCCGCTATGACGGCCGCGGTGGCCCGGGCACGGCGCAGCGTGCTGGTGGAGTTCTACATCGCGGCGCTCGACGGCACGACGGAGCCCTTCTTCGACGCCCTGAGGGACGCCGTTGCACGGGGGGTCCGGGTACGTCTGCTGTTCGACCACCTGGGCGCGCGCGGGTATCCCGGCTACGACGCAATGAAGCGGAGGCTGAGCGAGGACGGGGTGCTGTGGCACCGGATGATGCCCATCGACCCGCTTCGGGGGAGGTGGCGGCGCCCGGACCTGCGCAACCACCGCAAGCTCCTCGTCGTGGACGGCGAGAAGGCGTTCGTCGGGTCCCAGAACCTCATCGACCCCACCTACCTCAAGGCCGCGAACCTGCGCCGTGGGCGTCGCTGGGTGGACCTCAACGTCGAGCTCGGCGGGCCGGTGGTCCGGGCCGTGCAGGCGGTGTTCGCGACCGACTGGTACGCCGAGACCGGGGAGGTTCTGGCCGAGGCGACCGGGGCCGACGGGCCGGGGCCCGTGGGGGACGACGACGCCGCGGGCTCCCCGGCCGCGCATGACCCCGGGCCCGCTCGGTCCGGCGACCGGGGCGCCTTCCAGGTCCTGCCGTCCGGACCCGGCTTCCCGACCGAGCCGAACCTGCGGCTCTTCACCGCCCTGGTGCACGGCGCAACGAGGTCGGTGTCGATGGTCAGTCCCTACTTCGTCCCGGACGAGGGCCTGGAGCAGGCCATCACGACCGCCGTGTACCGGGGTGTCCTCGTCGAGCTGTTCGTCTCCGAGAAGGCCGACCAGCTGATGGTCCACCACGCCCAGCGGTCGTTCTACGGACCGCTGCTCACCGCCGGGGTGCAGATCCACTGCCTGCCGGCCCCGGCCGTGCTGCACAGCAAGATCCTCGTCGTGGACTCCGAGCTCGCGGTGATCGGCTCCTCGAACATGGACATCCGGTCCTTCCAGCTGGACTACGAGATCTCCCTGCTCGGCACCGACCCCCACCTCGTCGCCGACCTCGGAGCAGCGATCGACCGCTACCGGTCGGCCTCGGTGGAGCTGACAGCCGAGCAGTGGGGGAAGCGTGGCCGCGGGGCGCGCTACGTCGACAACGTCATGAGGCTGACGGCCGCCCTGCAGTGACGGCTGCCGCCTCAGAGCTCGGCCACACCCTGCCCGAGCACCACCGTGCCGAGCACGAGCAGCATCACGGCCATGACAGCGGTGTTGTTCACGCTCAGCCACCGACGGACCGACTCCAGCCGTCGGCCCGCGGCGACCGGGGCGAGGAGGAACGCACCGACCGGTGCGAGGACCGTGAGCGAGGCGACGACGGTGAAGACCGCGACCGCCACCGCGACCCCTCCGTCGGAGACGTCCGGTCGGGCGCCGGCGATGATGGCCCCGCCGGAGGCGCACAGCAGCAGGTTCTTCGGGTTCAGGGCCGCCAGCGCAGCGGCGACCACGCCTGCGCGCCCGGGCCCCATCTCGCCCGCCCGGGACATCCAGCCGGGCAGTGCCGACTCCTCACCCGGCGCCGGCCGCGCACGCCACTGACGCACCGCCAGCGCCACGAGCCCGAGCCCCGCCAGGATCTTGACCGTACCCAGCACGGGCCGTGAGCCGCCCGCCTCGCCCCCGTCGACAGCACTGCCGACCACGGTGAGGAGCGTGACCGCAGCGCCGACCCCCAGGACCCAGCCCAGCAGGAACGCCGGCCCGGAGCCCCGGGCTCGCGGACCCATGAGGACGAGGATCACCGCGATCACGGGGACAGGGCTGATGGCCACCCCCAGCGCCACGGGTGCCAGCTGCCCGATGACCTCGTTCACCGATGCCTCCCTTCGCTCCCGACGCCGGTCGCGCCGCCACCGGCCGACTGTGGCGGGCACCGCAGGGCCACACCTCACCTGCCGCGGGCGAGGCCATGGCCCGGGTCCCGGGGCGCGAGAGTGCCCGCGGGCTACGGGGCGGCGCCGAGAACGAGGTCACATGGCTGCGACGTCGAGCGCCTGGCGCTTCGGCACCCCCCACGTGGCCCACGCCGCCGTCGCGACGCGCGAGCAGCTCGCCGCACGGGGCCTCGTCGACGTGAACGACGCCCGCGTCGTGCCGTGGGAGCAAGGACGGGAGGCGCCGACGAAGCACCCCGGGGCGGTCTCCCGGTCGGCGTCGCCCGTCAGTCCGGGAGCTGGCGAAGCTCGACCACGTGCAGCCCGAGGTCCGCGAAACGCGCCATGAGGCCCGCCAGCTCTGACTCGTCCTGCATCGGCCCCCACAGCGCCGTCCCCCCCGCCGGGGCGGGCCCGCTCGTCAGCTCGGGGAAGGCGGCCAGGGCCGCGGGCGACAGGGTGCCCGGCACCAAGAACTCGTATCTGAGGGTCCGGGACACACGTCGATTCTTCGGTGCCGAGCCCTAGGCCGCCTCATCCCCACGGGGCGAGCCGCCGCTACAGCAGCTGGAGCCGTCGGGCGGCGTCGACCGCTCCCCTGCGATCCGACACGCCCAGCTTCCGGTACACGGAACGGACGTGCGTCTTCACGGTGTTGAGGCTCACCTGCTGCCGCTCGGCGATCTCGCTCATGTGCAGCAGCGACGGCAGCTCTCGGAGCACGTCGTGCTCGCGGGCGGTCAGGTCGACCACGACGTCCCCCCGAGGGGAGAAGTCCTTCGGCAGCCACGTCAGAACGGTCCGCACCTGCCCATCGAGCCGGCCGGCCCGGCCGTGGAGGCCTTGCAGGAGGGTGCGGCACTCCGGACCGGTACGGGCGAACGGCAGCACGACCCCTGTGCTCCCCGCCACGCCGAGGGCCTTCAGGGTGGACCCGTCCGCCGCCGCCGTCCTCCCGTGGCGCGACGCGCTGCACGCCTGCACCAGGTGTCCGCACATGGCGAGCAGGGGGTGCACCGGTGCGTCCTGGCCCCCGGCGAACGCGTCGGCCACGAGGTCCGAGGCCATCAGGTCGTCCTGTCTGAGCAGGACCAGCGCCTGCAGGACGAGGTGGTCGCCGTGGGCGACCCCACGCGCTCCCGCCTCGTCCGCGACCTCCTTGGCCCGCGCAGGCGACCCTGACGCGAGGGCGCCGACGACCTCGGCGTAGGTGGCGAGCAGGGCCTCCCAGGGGGCACCGGTGCCGCCGGCGTCCCACCACGCCCGGGCCGCCGACAGCGCCTCCCGACGGCGTGCCGGCTGGTCCGCCTGGAGCACGGAGGCCGTCAGGCCGAGCAACGAGGTCGCCGTCGTCGGCAGGTCCGGACCGCCGGCGGGCTGCTCGGGCTCGTCGTCCCCTCCCGGCTGGGGTGCTCCGGCGAGCACGGCGGCGAGGACCGCCACGTCGCGCGACGGCCGGGTCGCCGACACCTCCGCCCAGCCGCGCTCCTGGGCGAACTGCAGGCAGCAAGCGGCCTCCGCCTCGGCGGCCCTGGCGTCCCCGGCGGCGAGCGAGGTGGCAGCCAGACCCGTGAGGGCCTCGAGGCGGAGCTGGTGGTACCCGTGGACCTCCGCCAGGTCCGCCGCGTGGCGGAAGAGCCTCCGTGCCCCCGCCGCGTCGCCGCTGGCCAGCGCGTGCGGGGCGGCGGAGCGGAGGAGCAGGGCCCTCACGTCGTCGTCGGGGGCGGCTGCGGGGGGCCCGACGGTCGGGGCGCCTGCCGGGGCCACGGGGTCCGGCGGCACGAGCGCGAGGACGCTCGGGGCGACGGGGTCGGGAAGGCTGGTCACCCCGTCGTCCCGGAGGGCGGCTGCCAGGAGGAGCAGCTCTTTCCGGTCCGGGGGGTGTCCGGTGGGGGGACCCGGCCGCGGGAGCGGGACACGGGCGGGCGCCGACCGGCCCGGCAGACGGACGCCCGGGTCGTCCTCGGCCAGGGCCAGCACGGCCGCGACCACCGGTGACGGGGCAGGGGGCGCCGGGAGCGACCCCAGCGCCCGCCGGACCGCGTCGCCGGCGCCGCCGAGGAGCAGCTCGGGGCCGACGCCGCAGACCACGTCGTCGACGAGCCGGGGGTCCGCGGCCTGCACGGCGTGCTCGAGCGCCGGCAGCTGGTGGCCCTGCGCCAGGTACCAGCGGCTCGCGGCGGCGTGGAGGTGCCGGTAGAGGGGGAGGTCCGTGGCCCGCAGGTCGGCGACCAGGTAGGCCCGCAGCAGCGCGTGGTACCGGTACCACCGCCCGGCGCGGCCGAGCCGTGTGACGAGGGCTCCCTGCCGCTCGAGCCGCTCCAGGTGCAGGCCGGCGTCCTCGGCGCCGGTCAGGGCCGTGGCCAGCTCGCCGGTCACCGCGCCCACGATGCTGGTGCGGCGAAGGAGACGCCGGGATGCGTCCGGCAGCCGTCCCAGCAGGCTGGTGACCAGGTAGTCGGCGACGACGCGGTGGTCGGTGGCGAAGTCGTCGACGAGGCCGTCCGGGTCGTCCAGGCCGGACAGCGCCAGCCCCATGAGCCGCAGCCCCGCGGGCCAGCCCTCGGTGCGGGCGTGCACCAGCGCCAGCGCGCTCGGCGAGAGGGGGGTGCCCGCCGCGCGGAGCATCTGGTCGGCCTCGTCGCGCGTGCAGGCGAGCCCGTCCGCGCGTACCTCGTGCAGGTCCCCGCCGAGCCGTAGCCGGGACAGGTCGACCAGCGGGTCGTGGCGGGCGGCCAGGACGATGGTGAGCCGCTGCGAGCGCTGCTCCAGCAGCTCGGTGATGCTCGCGCGGGTCTCCGGGTCGGTGATGGTGTGCGCGTCGTCGAGGACCAGCACCACGGGCGTCTGCTGCGCCTGCAGGACCCCGGCCACGGTGCCCAGGAACGAGGGCTCCACCCCCGCGGGTGGCTGCGCGATCTCGTGCCACCGACGGGCGCCGGGACCCAGCGCGTCCTCGGCGTCCGACGGCGCGCGCCCGTCGCTGCCCTCCTCGGGGTGGGCGGCGACCGGTGGGGTGGCGCGTTCCATCCCGATCGCGATGGCGGAGGCGACGGCCGCCCACAAGGAGTGCATGTCGTCCTGGGGCTCGCACGTCACCCACGCGACGACGCCGCCGCGCGCCCGCAGGGCGGCACCCCAGCGGCTGAGGAGGACCGTCTTGCCATACCCCATCGGAGCGCAGACCAGGACGACGTCCCCACGAGCCCGGGCCCGGTCCAGGCGGACGGTCAGCCGCTCACGCGCGAAGATGAACGGGGCACGCGCGGTAGCGAGACCTTGGGGGCGAGAGCGCCCCCGCGCAGCTGCCTCGGGTCACCCCGCACGAGCGGATGGTAAGCAGGCGAAGGAACTCCTCACAAGGGCGGGGGCCGTTGTTCACCCACCGTTCACATCGCCCGCTCCCGCGTCCGGCGTGTCAGAAGGCCGCGACGCCCTGGCCGGTGACCAGGGTCCCGAGCACGACGAGCGTCACGGTCGTGACGGTGCCGGTGGTGCCGGTGAGCCAGTCCCGGGCGGCGGCGAGGCGTCCGGCCGCAGAGCCGGGTGAGAACAGGTACGCCGTGACCGGGGCGACGACGCCTCAGGGAGGCGATGACCGTGAACACCACGACGGCGACCACCGCCGCCCCCGCCCCCGCGGCCGAGGCGATGAGCGCGCTCCCCGTCGCGGCGAGCAGCAGGTTGACCGGGTTGAGGGCGGCCAGGGCGAAGGCAAGGAGGAGGGCCCGCCCGGGCGCCGTCGCGCCGGCACCGGCCGTCCACCCCGGCAGCGACGCCGAGCACCCAGCCCAGCAGGAACCTCGTGCCCGACGCCACCGCCCCCGGACCCATGAGGACCAGGAGCACCACCGTCACCGGGACGGGGCTCAGGGCCACGCCCAGGGCCACGGGGGCAAGCTGCCCCAGGACCTGGTACATCGCGGTACCTCGTCTCCGCCGCAGCCCGCTCGCCCTGCCCGCGGAGCGTCTGCCCCGGGACGGGCTGCGCACGTCACCCCGCCCGGGTGAGGCCGGCGCCGGTCTCCCACGACAGCCTGCCTGCGCGCAGTCACGCGCTCGTCACCCACGTCCGACCCTCGGAGGTCCTCATGGCACCGCGCCCCGTCCCCGTCCTGGCCGCAGCCCTGCTCGTCCTGCTCACGGGGTGCTCGGAGGCCTCCAGCGAGGAGGCCTCGGCCGACTTCTGCGGTGCGGCGGAGCAGTGGCGCGCCGAGCTGGTCGCGTTCGGCGACGCGGTGGCGGGCGACGCCCCGGTCGGCGACGTCCGCGAGCGTGCAGAGGCGGTCGAGGACGCCTACGAGGCGGCGCTGGATGCGGGGGAGGAGCTCGAGGCGGCCCGGTCTGAGGAGGTCGAGGCGGCCCGGGCCGCCTTCGAGGGCGCCGTCGACGACATCGACGACGACGCCCCGCTCAGCGAGGCCGCGGTGGAGCTGCAGGCGGCGGCCGCGGACTACCAGGAGCAGGTCGCGGCCGCCCAGGGGTCCGTCGGCTGCGACGAGGCCTGAGGGCCGTCAGGCCTGCTCGCGGCCGCCCCCGGTCGAGCCTGCCTCCTCGGTCCCGGGCGATGCCTCGATGGTCGAGGTGAGGTCGAGCGGGCTGCCGGTGTCCTCCCGGGCCACCTGCAGCATGTCCCGCACCTGGCCCGTGGCCCGCGCCACGCTGGTCCGGCCGCCGTCCCGCCGCCGTTCCGCCGCCAGCTCGGCGAGCATGAGCGCGGCCTGCACGTCGACGAAGCCGACGCCGGCGGCATCGATCACGAGCGCAGCTGTCCGGGTGCTCCGCAGCCGGGAGCGCACCGCGTCCGAGCTGGCGTAGAACAACGGTCCCTCGACGCGGAGCACGGTCACCCCGTCGACCGACGTGGCCCCGGGGTGCCGATGCAGGTCCACCCATGCCGGTCGACCGGCGACGTCGGTGAGGAGCCCCAGCTCGGTGACCGCAGGCCGTGACACCCGCAGCGCCAGCAGCGCGGCGGACGCTGCCACCCCGACCCCCAGCCCGGCCAGAGTGCCGAGCAGCAGGACCCCGGCCAGGGCGGCGAGGCCGGCCCAGAGGTCGGGTCGCAGGGCGGCCCCGCGATGGCGCGGCCCCGCGGCGGGTCCCCCCGGGAACCGGGACAGGCCGAGCACGCGCCGGGGGTCCGCCAGGGCCATGACGGCGTGGACGACGACGGCGGCCAGCACCGGTTCGGGCAGCGGGCCGAAGACGGGGGCCAGGACCAGGACGGTCGCGAGGGTGAGCACGCCCGCGACGACCGACGTCCGGCGGGACCGCGCGCCGGCCGCGACGGCGACCGCGGTCTTGGACAGGCTGCCGTTCACGACCATGCCACCGCTGAGGGCCGCGCCCAGGTTCGCCGCCCCTGTGGCGACGAGCTCCCGGTCCGGCCGCACCTCGGCGCTGCCGGGGGCAGACCGGGCCGCCCCCAGCCCCTCCACGAAGGCCACGAGCGCGATCGCCACTGCAGCTACGGCCAGGTCGGCGTAGAGGTCGACGTCCGTCGACGGCACCCCCCAGGCACCGAGACCGCGGTCGATGTCACCGACGACCGCGACCCCGCGCGAGGTCAGGTCCGCGGCCCACGACAGCGCGGCGGCGGCCAGGACGACGGCGACCGCTGACGGCGCCCGCGGCGCCAGCCGGTGCAGCGCGGTCAGGGCCGCGAGGGCGCCGAGGCCGATCGTGGCGCTCAGCGGGTCCAACGAGCCCGGACCGGAGACCAGGGCGAGCAGGCGCTCGGCGAAGCCTTCGCCCCCGGTGCTGTCGAGGCCGAGCAGGGCAGGCACCTGCCCGACGAGGATGGTGAGGGCGACCCCCACCACGAACCCCCGGAGCACGGGTTCGCTGACGGCCGAGGCGACGAAGCCCAGGCGGAGCAGCCCGGCGACGAGGCACACGAGCCCGACCAGCAGCGCCAAGGCGCTGGTGGCTGTCACGATGCCGGCCCCGCCTGCGACGACCGGCGCGACGGCCACGGCGGACAGGGCGGCGGTCGCGGACATCGGCCCGACGACGAGGGTCCGGGAGCTGCCGAGAACCGCGTACAGCAGGAGCGCGGCGGGCGCCGCGACCAGGCCGACCGAGGGCTCGACCCCGGCCACCCTGGCGTAGGCCAGCGACTCCGGTACCAGCACGGCCCACACAGCCAGCCCCGCGACCAGATCGGGAGTCCAGCTGGCCAGGCCGGACGACGCCGGCCCGCGGTCTCTCACCCAGGCATGCTCGTCCGGGCCGTCGAGGCGGCGTCTCACCCAGCGAGGGTGAACCGGCTGGGCCGCGCCCCTGCTGCGCTGGGACCCATGACGACAGAACTCACCGCAGACCACGACCGGCCCACCGTGTCCGAGGCCACCTTCGTCCGCGCCGAGACCGACCGCATGTTCTCGGCCTTCGTCGAGACCGCCGGAGGGGTCAACCGCTGGCACCACGCGCGGCTCCCCACGCCGCTGGACGAGCAGACGGTGATCCGGATGAACCAGGACACGCTCTACAGCATGGCCGTCGTCGACGTGAGCGAGGGCGCGTCGGTGACGCTGCCGGACGGCGCCGGGCGCTACGTGTCCGTGATGGTGGTGGACCGCGACCACCACGTCGTCTCCGTCCTGCACGACCCGGGCACCACGCAGCTGGACCCGGGCGGTCCCGGTCAGGACTACGTCGTCCTGGCCGCGCGCGTGCTCGTCGACCCCGCCGACCCCGCCGACGTGGCGGTGGTGCACGCCCTGCAGGACGGGTTGGCCGTCGACGCGCGCGCCGCCCGGCCGTTCGACCCCCCGGCCTGGGACCGGGCCAGCCTGGACGCCACCCGGGACACGCTGCTCGAGCGGGCTCGGGCCAGCACCACCTACGACCGCGCCTTCGGCCGTCCGGGCGAGGTCGACCCGGAGCAGCACCTCCTGGGCACCGCCGCGGGCTGGGGAGGGCTGCCCACCAGCGAGGCGGTCTACGTCCCCCTCCTGCCCCCCGGCGACGGGCAGGACGGGCAGGACGGGCAGGGGTGGCTGCTCGACATGCCGGCGGACGTGCCGGTCGACGGCTTCTGGTCCGTGTCGCTCTACGGGCGCGACGGCTACTTCCCCGACGTCGGCGAGCCGGTGAGCCTCAACAGCGTGACGGCGCAGCGGGACCCGGCCGGCGGCGTGGCGGTCCGGGTCGGCGGCCCTCCCGGGCAGCCCAACCGGCTCCCGACCGTCGAGGGCTGGAACCTGCTCGTGCGGCTCTACCGGCCCCGCCCCGAGGTGCGGGACGGACGCTGGACCGTCCCGTCCCTCCGACCCGCATGACCGCGGCCGGAGGCGAGCCCGCGATCGCGTGCCGCTCGCAGGACGGGAGGTCCTTCGAGGTGCGCAGCCTGCCCGGACGCCTCCGCGCCGGGGACCACCTGGTCGTCGAGGGCACGCTCGTCCTCGTCGAGGCCGTCGTCCCCGGCGCCGACGCCGACGTGGCGCGAGCCGTGGCCCTGGTCGGGGACGGCCCCGCAGGGACATCGACGGCACGACCGGCCACCGAGGACGAGGTGTCCGCCGTGCTGGCCGGCGAGCCGCCGGACGCGCGCCTCGGTCATCTCGTGCAGCGGCCCGCCGTCCCGGTGGGGCTGCTCGCGCGCCGCCTCGACCGGCACACGTTCTGGTGCGGCCAGAGCGGGTCCGGGAAGACGTACGCCCTGGGGGTGATGCTCGAGCAGGTCCTCCTCCGCACCCGTCTCCCCGTCGTGGTCCTCGACCCCAACAGCGACTTCGTCCGCCTCGGCGAACCGGCGCCGCAGTGCCCCCCCGTCGAACGGGCCCGCCTCGCGGCGCGCGAGGTGAGGGTCCTGCGCGCGGGTCCCGGCCGCGACGCCCTCACGGTCCGGTTCCGCAGCATGACCCCCCGGGCGCGCGCTGCCGTCCTCCGGCTCGACCCCGTGCTGCATCGGCACGAGTACCACGTGCTGTCCCGGCTGTCGCCGAGCCCGTCGGACGGCCCTGAGGGGACGGTCCGCGCGCTGCGCGACCTCGGCGGTGCCGACGGCACGGCCCTGCTGGAGCGGCTGGAGAACCTCGGGGTGCTGGGCTGGGACGTCTGGTCCTTCGACCGGGAGCCCGCCACCGAGGTCATCGCGCGCCGCCCGGCCGCCACGGTCCTGGACCTCGGGAGCCTCCAGCACACCGAGGAGCAGCTGGCCGTGTCCCTCGCGGTCCTCGACGACCTGTGGGAGCGGCGCGAGCAGCGCGACCCGCTGCTCCTCGTCGTGGACGAGGCGCACACCCTTGCCACGCCGGACCCGGACACCCCGCTGGGTCGAGCCGTGCTCGACCGCCTCGTCCAGATCGCCTCCGAGGGTCGCAAGTACGGCCTGTGGCTGCTGCTGTGCACGCAGCGCCCTTCGCGCGTGCACCGCGCCATCGTGTCCCAGTGCGACAACCTCACGCTCATGCGGATGAACTCCGTCGTCGACCTAGCCGAGCTGGGGGAGACCTTCGGTTTCGTCCCGGGCGGCATGCTCGACCGGAGCCGCCGCTTCCGGCAGGGCGAGGCGCTGGTGGCGGGCGGCTTCGTCGGGGCACCGAGCATCGTCCGGATCGGTACCCGGCTGACCCGGCAGGGGGGCATCGATGTCCCCGTCCCCCTCGGGGAGCCGTGACACGACGCTTCCCCGACAGAATGTTCCGGGCCGGGGACGAGCCCGACCCGCGCTTCACCCTGGCCAACGAACGGACCCTGCTCGCATGGGTACGGACCGCGCTCGCGCTGGTCGCGGGCGGGGTCGCGCTCGAGGCGCTGGACGTCCCGCTGGAGCCGCGCGCCCGGCTCGCGGCGTCGGTGACCTGCCTGCTGATGGGAACGGCGCTCCTGCTCGTCGCCTGGGCCGGGTGGGTGCGCACCGAGCGCGCGCTGCGGCTGGGGCAGCCGCTGCCCGCCGGCCGCGCCGGCACCCTCCTCACCGTCGGTGTGAGCGCCGTGGCCCTCGTCGTCCTGCTCGGGCTGCTGGTCCCGGCGGCCGGTCCCGGGTGACCGGCGCCGACGCCTCCCTCCACCGCGGGGCCGGCCCAGGAGACCCGGCCGTGCGCACCCGGCTGGCGTGGCGCCGCACGGGCCTGTCGATGGTCGTCGCGGGCCTCGGGGGGCTGGAGGTGCTCGTCGAGGCCTTCGGGGCCCGAGGGGCCGCGCCTGCCTTCGTCGCGGTCGTCGGCGGTGTCGCTCTCGCGGTGGTCGCTGGGTCGCGGGCTCGGCACCTTGGCTCTGCCCTCGAGGCGCGGCTGCCGCTGCCCGACGGTGGCAGCCTCTTCGCCGCCGCGGTCCTCGTCAGCGGCTGCGGGGCGGGGGTGCTCGTCCTCGTGGCGACTCGTTCCACCTGACCGCAGCAGCCGGTGGTGTCGCGCGGTCTGGTGAGCCGTCGGGTGCGACCTGGTCCGGCTCGCGGCGGCCAGTCCGGCATGGGGCAGGAACCGTTCGTCGAGCCGGAGGGCAGGTGGGGACGACGGCTGATGGTGTCGCCCTGATCGTGCCGGCGGTGCTGCCGTGGCGGTGCCTGATCAGTGCCCATGGGCTGCCTTGGGTGATGAACCCGAAGGTCAGGGGCGGTACAGCGGACGGTCCTGAAAACCGTTGGGCGGGTGACCACCCCTCTCGTGGGTTCGAGTCCCACGCCCTCCGCCGACGACGGGACATAGCTCTTGACCTGCGAGAACGCTCTGACCGGCGACTATGCAACCGCGGTCGTCGCCGAATGTTCTGCAGACGGTCTGATCAACCGCCTCTGGGTGTCCGGCTGCCACCGGCTGTGCCTGGCAGTAAGCGTCTGAGGGGAGGAAATTCGGAGCCAGTGCCCTATGCGTGCCCTCGGAGATGGGCCCGGTCGGGGCGTTGCGGGCGATGCTTGAGGCAACTCACTGGCCCGCGCGCGGTCGGTCGACGGTCATCTCGCAGCCGACGAGTTGCCCGCACGGCCCCACGCCGTGAGGCGCGGATCGCGACGGCGGCGACCCACCCGATGAGCACCAGCGCGACGACCGACGCCTCGGGGCCGAAGCCACCCCCGGTGAGCCAGCCCCTGGCCCCCTCCGCGGGTGCGCTGACCAGGAGCGAGCCGCCGAGGTCGCCGCCGGACACGGTGGCATCGAAGAGCGAGCCCTGGGCGAAGTTCCAGGCGGCGTGGACGCCGATGGGGACCCAGAGGCGGCCGGTGACGGCGTAGAGGCCGCAGAACATGAGACCGGCCGCAGCGACCGTCGCGGCGGAGACGGCCGTCGCTCCCGGGTTGGCCAGGTGCAGGGCGGCGAAGAGGAGCGCCGACACCGCGTAGGCGGGCAGGCGTCCGGAGACCCGCCAGACCAGGCGGAAGACCACGGCGCGCGTCCACAGCTCCTCCGTCACGGCCGCCTGCATCGCCAGGCCCAGTCCCCTCACCACGGAACCGGATCCGTGCGACACCCCGTAAACGCCGGCGCCGATCAGGGAGCCCATGAGAGCGGCCATCATCACCAGCCCGAGCAGGACCCCTGCGGTGAGGTCTCTGGCAGCGGCCCGAAGGGCCAGCTCGCGCGGCCAGCGAGCCTCCCCCGCCCGGACGGCGAGCGCGTAGACGGCGAGGGCCGACGCGCAGGCCCCGACGATCCCGGCGAGCTGCCACCCGTCGGTGCCCGGGAGCCGGTCGGCCGCCCACTGCAGCGGCAGGCCGAACGCGAGCCCGGTGGCGAAGAACAGCAGCAGGAGCCAGGCCGTCGCCCGTAGCCACAACCACCACCCGGGACGCAGCACGCGCGCCGTGCCGAGCTCGACACGGGCCGCGCCGCTCACGGGCTGACCCTCCGCACCGTGAGCAGCGTGGCTCCGACGTCGCGGAGCCGGGCCAGGACGCCGTGCAGCTGCGCCTGGTCCGACGAGCGGGCCGGTCAGGCTGGTGGTCCCGTCCTCGAGGCGGACCAGGGTGAGGTCGCCCAGGGTGGTCGCCCAGTGGTCGTCCAGGTGGCCGGCGACCCGTGATCTCGTAGGTCGCGGCACCCGTGCCGGGCGAGTGCGGGATGCCCCCGCCCTTCGCGTCGCTGTCGCCTGTCTCGCGGGTCCCGGTCATGTCGATGTTCCGACCGGGCCGCGGGGGGTGACGGGTGTGGTGGTGCTCGTAGCGCCGCGACGGCGGCGCTGTCGGCGCGGGACGGCGGACGGCCCACTCGGCGACGGCGAGGTTGATGAGCCAGCCGGCGCCCTTGGCCAGGTCGAGGCGGGTCTCTCCGGTGCCCACCGACGGCTTCGGCGATCCCCTCGGTGAACACCTGGGTGCCGGCGCCCAGGCCGATGGCGTAGGTGCGCATCATCCAGGCCCGGTGCGCGGCGATGTCACCGCGCCGAACGGCCGCCAGACCCAGCAGGAGGCGTGGCGGCCATGGCCGGAGCGAACACGAGCCTGAAGACGAAGAGCAGCGTCCCCGGTGCCTGGCTGCGGCTCGTAGAACAGGGTGAGCCACAGCGCGGACCCAGCGACCACGAGCCCGGCCGCGGCCACGACCCGTCCGCTGCGCCGGTGCCAGGTGCGGTGCCGGCGGCGGAAGCGGGGCGCGAGCTGCAGCGCGCCCAGGAGCGCGAACACCCCAGCGGCGAGGATGTGGAGGACGAAAGCCGCGGGGAACCCGTCGAACCGGCTGTCCGGGGGGAGGACGGCCGGTCCGCCGGCGACCTCGACCAGCCGGAGTCCGCCGGCCGTGAGGGGGAGGGCGGACAGGGCGACCAGTGCCGCCGGGACCCGCCAGCTCCCGCGGCGCCACCGGTCACGGGACGGCGGGGTGCTGGACCGGGCGGGCGGGTGGGGTGCTCGTGACGGACCTCGAGGCGGGGATCGCAGCGGTCGAGGGCGAATGACCTGGGTTGCGCCACAGGGAGACGCCGAGCGCGATGCAGTGCGATGCCCTCGGGTACGGCGAGCGGCCGGTTGAACGCCTCGGGCAGGACCGCGAGCGACACCGTGGCGAGCGTGCTGACGGCGAGCAGGGCGGCCGCCCACCGGTTGAGGATGCGGGTACGGAACATGGCGATGCCGAAGACGAGCGCCGCCGAGGATGTAGCCGATCCCCGACAGGTTGACGAGGGTCTGCAGTCCGCCGATGCTGCCCTCGGCCACCCCGCCGTTCGCGGCGGCCACCACGTCGTCGACGAACCCGGGCTGGGTGTCCACCAGGCTGGGTAGGACGGTGGCAGCGTCACCTCCACGCAGAGGAGGGCCAGGTAGCCGGCAGAGAAGAGGAGGTACCCGACCAGGCCCGAGAAGGCCTGCCTCACGGTGCTGACGCAGGTACATGCCGGTGAGGGCCGGGAGCAGTAGCGCGATCATGACGATCTTGGCGATGCTGCGTGCCACCCAGGCGCTGGTCTCGGTGGTGAACGTGTCGCTGCCGGGGTGCCCGATCTGTACGGCGACGAAGATGGCCCCTGCGGCCGCTGCTGCGGCGGCGGCGGCCTTGGTGAGGGCGGTGGCGGTGATCGGTCATGAGGGGCTCCTCGTCCTGGGCCGGACCGGGTGTCCGGTGGTGGCCGTGACGCTAGGAGCGGGGCGGGCGAGGGCACATCGCATGATGATGTGACCTGCTTGGTGAGATTCGGGTGTGCGTCCGGCAGCTCGTGGGACGACCCGGCGCTACGTCGGGTCCAGCGCGGCGGCGCGGCTGACCGCGGCCCGCCGGGTGGTGACGTCGAGCTTGGTGAAGATGTGCCGGGTGTGGGTGCGGAACGTGTTCAACGACATGAAGAGCCGCTCGGCGATCTCCGGTCCGGTGAGGTCGGTGGCCAGGAGCCGGAGCACTTCGGCCTCTCTGCGGCTGAGCGACTCCGACGTCCCGGACGGGGTCACCGCTGCTCGGCTCACCTGCAGGTTCCCGGTGGCGGGCGAGGTTCAGGAGTGCTGCCGCCTCGCCCGAGCCGGGCGCGTCAGGGCGACGCGCGAGGCTGCGGACCAGCTCGAGCAGCGGAGCGCCCTCGTCGAGGAACACCCGGACGTACCCGGCAGGGACCGCGTCCTCCAGGGCGCGGCCCAGGTCCGCCACGGCGGTGTCGAGGTCACCGAGGGCACGGTGCACCAGGGCCCGGACCACCAAGGCGTCCACCAGGCTTCCCCCGCGGCCCGCAGCCTCGGCGGCGGCCACGACCCGGTCGAGCAGCCGGTGGGCGTCCGCCGAGCCCCTTCCGCCCGGCGTCGGCACGGTGCCGTGCGAGGAGCAGCCGGGCGAACGTGAGGTGGTCGTACTCGCTGGCGTAGTCGGGCCGGGTCGTCCGGGGTGAGGTGGCGCTCCTGCGCCCACCTGGTCGCGTCGTCGCAGCCGTCCCTGGGCGATCCGGACCCGGGCCCGGGCCGCGGGGATGGGGCGCACGTCGGGGAAGTAGCCGGGCCGGTGCAGCGGCTCGGCCCGGTCGAGCATGCCGACGGCCCCGTCGAGGTCACCCTGGGCCACGAGCAGCCCGGCCGTGGCGGTGTACCAGCGGTACCGGTTCTCCGGCAGCGACGCCAGGTCCCCCAGCTCGCGTGCGCCGTCCGCAGGTGCTCGGCGGCGCGCGTGGAGGTCGCCCTGCTCGCGCAGGACGTCCGCGAGGCCCACGTGGAGGTCGCCGGTCGTCGACAGGACGTCGCCGGGGTGGGCAGCGGCGGCGGCGAGGGCCCGCTCGTAGAGACGTCGTGCCTCGGCGGGCCGGCCGCGGGCCAGCCACATGTCGGCGAGCACGACGGTGGTGCTCAGCTCGTCGGTGAGGTTGCCCGCGGCGCGCAGGCTCCGGACCGCCTCGCCGAACGTCTCCACCGCCGTCGGGAGCTCCCCCGCGGCCCAGGCCGCCAGTCCCAGGAAGCCGGCGCCCCCGGAGCGGGCGACGTGGTCGTCCGGCCCCGCCAGGTCCAGGGCGCGGCGGGCGTGGACGCACGGTGCCGTCCACGTCACCACGGGCCTGGGCGACCGCGGCCCGGTAGACCGCGGCCTGCGCCGGCAGGGCGCGCAGCTCGCCGTCCCGGGCTCTGCGCGGCCTCGCTCGGCCGACCCTGCCGGGGCACGTCCGTCGTCGTGTCCCGGGTCCGCGCGCCGCAGCGCCTCGTCGCCGTCGTCGAGCCAGCGCTCCGCCCCGTCCGGGTCGCCCTCGGACAGCCTGGCCGACGCCATCTGGACCGCCAGCAGCGGCCGGCCGCGGAGCACGTCGTCGGGCAGGGCGTCCGAGCCAGGTGCGCAGGAGGTCGTCCTGGCGCCTGCGGCGCGCAGCCGGGAGGGCCAGCTCGACCAGGCCGGCCACGTGCTCGTGTCGCCTGCGGCCCGGGCGTGGGTGATGGCGTCCTGCCGAGCGCGCCGTGCTCGGCGTGCCAGTCGCTGGCGGCCCGGTGCAGGCGCAGCACCCGGCCGGGGTCCTGGCCCCGGACGCCGGGCCCGCAACGCCTCGGCGAACAGGTGGTGGTAGCGGAACCAGCGTCGCTCGTCGTCGAGCGGGACGACGAAGACGTTCGCGTGCTCCAGGGACTCGAGCATCGCCTGCCCGCCGTCGCCTCCGGTCAGGGCGTCGCACAGCGGGCCGGTCAGCCGCTCGAGGACCGACGTGCTCGAGCAGGAAGGTCCGGACCTGCTCCGGCTGGGTGTCGAGGACCTCCTCGAGGAGGTAGTCCAGGACGAACCGGTTGCTGCCGGTGAACGCCTCGACGAACGCCGCGACGGCATCCGACCCCGACACGTCGGGGTCGGCGGCGTGCCCGCGCGCCGACAGGGCGGCCAGCTGCAGACCGGCCGCCCAGCCCTCCGTCCGAGCCTCGAGCGCGGCCACCTGCGCGGAGGTGCAGGCCCAGGCCCATCACCTGGTTGAGGAAGGCGTCGGACTCCTCCGCGGTGAACCTGAGGTCGGCGGCGCGGACCTCCAGCAGCTCGCCGCGCGCGCGCAGGCGCGCCAGCGGGAGGGCCGGGTCCGCGCGGGTGGTGAGGGCCAGGGTGACCTGCGCCGGCAGCTGGTCCAGCAGGGACGCCACCACGGCCTGGACCGCCGGCACGTCGATGAGGTGGTAGTCGTCCAGGGCGATGACCGTGGGCCCGCCGAGCGTGTCGAGGTCGTCGACCAGGCTGGCCACGACGTCCTCGACGGGCAGGTCGCGGCCGGTGTCCAGCAGGGCCAGCGCCTCCAGCCCCACCAGCGGGCTCGTGATCTGCAGGGCGGCCACGAGGTGGGTGAGGAAGGCCCGCGCGGGCCGCGTCCCCGCGTGGCCAGGGACAGCCACGCCACCGCGGTCGGGCCGAGCCCGGTCGTGCGGCTCCGCCTCGGCGGCGGCGGGCCAGCCACTGGGTCAGCAGGGTGGTCTTGCCGAACCCGGCCGGGGCCGAGACCAGCACGAGCCGCGGCATCGTGGCCGGTCCGGCCCGGAGGCGGTCCACCAGCCGGGCGCGGGCGACGAGCTGTCGCCGCGGGCTCGGGACGCGCGGCCTGGTGCCAGGCACCGGCATGCGTCCGGGGTAGGGGCGCACAGACGACTCAGGCCTGGAAGACGGGGTCGGGGACGACCATCCGCTCGCCGGGTCGCGCGAAGATGCTGAGGACCTCTGCCGGCTCGGCGCCCGTGCTGCCGAACCAGTGAGCGGTGACGGTGTCGAAGGACACGACCTCACCCGGCGCGAGGACCCGGTCCTCGTCCCCAAGGAGCGAGCCGCAGCCGCCCCGAGAGCACGAAGAGCCACTCGCTGCCCTCGTGGGAGCGGAGCTGCGGCTCGGTCTGACCCGTCGGGACCACGATCTTCCAAGCCTGCATCGCGCCGGGCTGGCGGGTCAGCGGGACCACGGTCCGTCCCTTGACGCGCCGCGGCTTCAGCCGGACGCGTTGGTCACCTTGCTCGGGCGCCGCGACGAGGTCGTCCAGCGGGACCCGGTAGGCGTGGGAGAGGGTCAGGAGCAGCTCCAGGGTGGGTCGTCGCTGCCCGGTCTCCAGCCGCGACAGGGTGCTCCTGGAGATCCCCGTGGCCGTGGAGACGTCGACCAGGGTGAGACCTCGTCGGAGCCGGAGTGCTCTCAGCCGCCCCCCGACCTGGTCCAGGGCGGTGGCGATGGCCTGCGCCGCAGTGTCCACGGGTGCATCTGACTCCTGATTCCCAGGATCGGCAACGTTGCTGGTCCTCGGGTCCCGGCCGTCGCAGCCTGACGGCATGAGTAGACATGACGTCCTGATCATCGGCGGAGGTGCTGCGGGCCTCTCCGCGGCCCTGGTGCTCGCCCGGGCCCGCCGTTCGGTCCTGGTCGTCGACGCGGGGAAGCCGCGCAACGCAGCGGCCGACCACCTGCACGGGTACCTCGGCCGCGACGGCGTCCCACCGGCCGAGCTGCTCAGCACCGGGCGCGCCGAGGTGGAGGGATACGGCGGCGACATCGTCGCCGGCACCGTCGCCCACCTGGTGCGGCAGGGCGCGGACGGCTTCTGTGCGCTGCTGTCCGACGGGACGCGGGCCACCGCACGGCGCGCGATCCTGACGACGGGCCTGCGCGACGAGCTGCCGGACGTGCCCGGTCTGTGGGGAGCGGTGGGCGCGCGACGTGCTGCACTGCCCGTACTGCCACGGCCACGAGGTCCGGGACCGTCCGCTCGGAGTCCTCGGCGGCACCCCGGAGGCCGTCAGGTACGCCCAGGTCGTCCGCCAGTGGACCCACGACCTCGTGTACTTCACCCCGCCCGACGTGCTCACCCCGCTCGAACGGACCCAGCTGCTGGCCCGCGCGATCGGAGTGGTCGAAGGCACCGTCGACGGGCTCCTCGTCGACGACGCGGACCGGCTCGTGGGGGTCCACCTCGCCGACGGGCGGGAAGTCCCCCGCGCCGCCCTGTTCGTGCCCCCACGGTTCGTCCCCAACGACTCCCTGGCCGTCGACCTCGGCTGCGCGGGCGACCCCGAGGGCCGCGTCGCCACCGACCGGACCGGCCTGACCAGCGTCCCCGGCCTCTGGGCCGCCGGCAACGTGGTCGACCCCCGCGCCCAGCTCATCACCGCAGCAGGCGCCGGCTCCGCCGCCGCCATCGCCCTGCACGCCGACCTGGTCTCCGACGACGTGCGGACCGCGGTAGGGGACCTCGACCACGGGCTGCCGGTCCGCGACACACGCGGCACCCGGATCCACCGGCCCGGCACCACCACCCGAGCACTCACGAAGGAGTCACGATGACCGCCGCCCCGCCCCGCCCCTCCAACACACCCAGCCCGTCGCACCGCCCGGCCGGACCACCGACCACGTTCCAGCTGGCCGTCATGATCTGGCTGGCCGTCTTCCCCACCCTCACCGTCCTGAACCTGCTGCTCGGCGACTGGCTGGGCACCCTGGGGACAGTCACACGCACGCTGGTCCTCGCGACCATCGCCGTCCCGATCGTCATCTACGGCCTGATGCCCCAGCTGCACCGGCTCCGCAGGGTCCTGCTCACGCGCGCGGTCCGCGCCTGAGGCCGCGGCCGTCGCTCACACCGCTCGGTAGAGCCGGCCGCCCGCTGACCGTGACCGGGCGGCACAGCTCGCCGCGAACCGCCTGGCCCGCGGCCGTCCGTCGCCTTCCCCTGCCGGTCACTCGCCGAGGGGTGTCTGCTCTCGAACGGCGGTGACGACGTCCATGATCCCCCGGGTAGTGCTCTTCGCCTGCTCCTCGTCGAAGATCAGTCCCGCGTGGCTGGCGCCCTCCACGACACGGTGGTCGGCGTCGGTGGACAGGGAGGCGAGCTTCGCCTGCGCGGCGTCATGCCTGGGGTTGGTCTCGTCGCCGGCGGTGAGCACGACCAACGGCTTGTCGCCGAAGTCGGTGAGCATGGCGGCCTCGGCTCCGGCGGCGTTGGACTGGACGAACTCGTCGATCCACCCGGAGGCGTAGCCGGCCGTGGCGGTGCCGGCTCGGACCTCGTCCCTGGCCGCCGGAGGGAGATCGGCATAGCCAACGCTGCCCAGCAGACGCACCAGGCCCAGCCGTGCCGCTGTCGCCCCGAATGCGGCGACCCGGTCGGTCACCGCGTCGTAGGCGCTGCTGTCGAACGCCACGGCCGCGCCCGGGTCGGCCGTCGCGGCAGGGTTGGTGGAGTCGATCAGCACCATCCCGGCGACCTCGTCCGGGTAGCGGTCGGCATACGTGAGGACGTACAGGCCGCCGAAGGAGTGGCCGGCCAGCACGTACGGACCCGGGACGTCTCCGCGTTCCAGCAGCGTGTGCAGCTCCAGCGCCAGCTGGGTGCCGTCCTGCGGGGTGTCGGACGGCTCGCTGAAGCCGCGGCCCGCCCGGTCGTATACACAGACCCGGGTGTCGGCGGCGACGGCCGGCGCGATCCACGCCATGCCCGTCGAGTAGTCACCTCCACCCGGCTGGATGACGACGGTGGGGCTGCCGGATCCGGTGCAGCTCAGGTGGAGGCTGTGACCGCCGACGTCGATGAGCCGGCCGGGCATCGGGAACGCGCGGACGTCGGCCGCTTCCCGCGCGGTCTCGTACCCCCCGCCCAGCGCGCTCAGCAGCAGCACTGCCAGGACCGGGTAGAGGAGCCAGCGCGAGCCGCGGCTGTGCAGCGTGCGCTGGGCGATCACGAACATCCAGACCACCAGAACCAGGAGGGCCGGCGGCCAGAGCCAGTTGAGGGGGCCCCGGATCGCGTCGCCCCACCCGATGAGGAGCAGGCCGCTGACCGCCATGAACACCGCAGGGACGGCGGCCCACCGCTGCGGGTGATCGGTGAGGCGGGTCGAGAGCAGCGCCAGGGCCGCCCATCCGACCGCGAACCCGCACAGCACTGCCCCCGTGATGTCGTCCTCGCGAGGCTCGGTGAGAGGGGAGGCGGCGAACAGCACAGCAGCGGCCAAACCGATCGCGAGGGAACCGGCGACCACCCTGGTGATGCGGCCCCTCGGGGCGGGACCGGTGGAGGCGGGCTGATCGCCTTGGCGGGGTGATGAGGACGTTGGGCTGGTGACCACGATTGGCTCGATTCCACACGCCGCCGGCGTCGGCGCGAGGACAGCTGTCTGCACTCGTTGCGCGCACCGCCACGTCTACGGTACGGCGGTTTCGCCGCTGCGACTACCGTGCCGAACCGGTACGAAGCGCCCCGTCGTCCTGGCGTCCCGGGCCATGAGACTGCCCGCTCACCTTCACCCCGACGTCCCACCCACGTGGACCGCCACGACCGCCCGGGCGACGGGGACATCGGTCTCGACGACTCGAGGCGTGACCGGGGCGGGGCCTTCGCCGCGTCTCCGACACCGGGCGGGCGATGTCGACGCCCGTGTGCCCGACCCGGCGCCGAACCGGTCCGCTCAGCGCACAGACTCCAGTGGCCGCGTCGTAAGCCGGTTCGGGCGGCCAGTGCTCGCCCGGTGGCACCGGCGGACGCATCCACGAGCCCGCGCCGGCTCCGTCCGGCTGGGTGATGACGTCGGTACCGAGCCGGATGAAGAAGCCGGCGATCAGGTCGACCGGCAGCTCCCCGGCCTCCGGGAGGGCCGCTGCCTGAGGCCTCATGCAGCAGGCGGCGCAGTCCGGCCGGCACCGGTCTCCACCGGCCGCCGCCGGCCGCGGTCGGTGGGAAGCGTCCGGGAAACCAGTCCGAGGCCGTGCCCGCGGGGGCCCCCGGCCCGCGGTGTGTAGTCGGCGAACCTGCAGGTCAGAGGCCGGTACAGCGGACGGTCTTGAAAACCGTTGGGCGGGTCACCACCCGTCTCGTGGGTTCGAATCCCACGCCCTCCGCTGACTGGGTCAAACCGCCTTTGACCTGCGGGAACGTCTCTGACCTGCAGGGGCGCCGAGGCAGTGGACGCGCGGGAGATGACGACGGTTTGAGCGACCGCCTCTGAGCGTCCGGCTGTCACCGGCTGTGCCCGGTAGTAGGGGTTTGAGGGCAGGCGGTTCGGAGCCAGTGCCCTATGCGTGCCCTCGGAAATGGTCCCATCAGGGCCCTCAAGAGGGGCGCGAGGCCACTCGCTGGCTTTCGCGCGGTTCGTCGGCACCGTTGGCGGGCAGGCGCGGGGCGTGGGTCGCGAGCGGGCCCCACCGGCGGAGCCCTGCTCCGGGTGCCAATCAGACCCACGTCGATACCACGCTGCCCGCGGACCGATCCGACGGCTGTCTGTCCCTCGCCTGGAGGGCGCCGCCCGTACGCGCGGGCTGATCACCGGGCCGGCGGCCGCCGAAACGCGGGTCTCGACACGACGTCCTGGCGGGGTGGCCGCAAGCTGTCATCGGTCTGCGACCAAGGTCGGCCAGTCTCCGATGGACCTTCGTCCCGGTCGGGATTGGTTGCCCCGGTGGAGCACGGGTGGGTGGCTGAAGCCGAGCCGCCCGACGGGGGATCGATGTGCGTCACCATCTCGTCCTTTCGGCCGCCTTGGCGGTCCGGACTCTCGTCGTGCTCGAGGTGTCATAGATGCTGGTGGCGCACCCTCGGCCACCGGTCGTCGTGAAGCCCGGCCACTGAGTCCCGAGCGAAGGCGGGTCTGGTGCGCGCGAGCTCGCGGTCGCCGACGGCAACCTCGGGCGGCACTTGGAGGTCCTAGTGCAAGCCGGTCTGGTCAGCCTCACCTTGGAGACCACGGGGAACCGGCCGCGGACCTGGGTCTCGACCTCAGCCAGGGGCAAGAAGGCGCTCCACAAGGAGCTCGACGCCCTTCGCGCGATCATGGCCCAGGTCGAGGACGCGGAAGCCGATGCGGGCTCAGACCGGCCCTCCGCCGGTGGCCGAGGCGTCCGGAACCGCTGAGAGCAGAAGCGCGTCCCGACGGCTGAGACCCTGGCCAGGCGCCGATCCGCGTGGGGCCTTGCGGAACTGCTCCGTTTGCGTGAGGCCCACCTGGATCCCGAGGGCCGGCAGCGCGAGCGCGGCCAGCAGCAGCGAGCTGCCGCAGCGCCCGCACGGGGCCGGCGCGCGGCCCAGCCATCGAGCCGGGTCCACAGGCGCCCATGTACTGGGACGCACGTCAGCTGCGGATGTAGCCCTCTAGCTGGTCGCGCTCGTCCTGCAGTTCGTCCATGCGGCGCTTGACGACGTCACCAATGCTGACGATTCCGGCGAGCAGGCCGTCTTGGAGGACGGGGACGTGGCGGATCCGCCGGTCGGTCATCAGCCGCATTATGTCGTTGACCGACGCCGAAGGTTCACAGGTGTGGACCTCCACCGTCATGATCGACGAGACGGGCCGGTCCAGCAGAGACGCACCCGAGGCGTGCAGGCCCCGCACGACATCTCTCTCGCTGACGATTCCCTCGACCCGCTGCCCGTCGACGCTCACGACGAGGGCGCCGATCCGCAGCTCGGCCAGCTGGTTGATGAGGCTGCCCACAGTTTCGTCCGGGCGGACGGTCGCGACTTCATGACCCTTGTGTCGCAGGATGTCAGAGATCTTCATGGCCCCACCTCGCCCGGCGCCCCAGACCCCGACGGCCGGTCCGCCGACGCTGGCTCCGGACCCCGACGGTAGTACCGGGCCAGTGCCGGGCGACAGGGTCGGCGGACCCGTCAAGCATCCCCGTGACGGGGTAGGGGCACGGCGAGCGATACAGCCCGACTGCCCCGCGAGGGCGGATCCGGGACTAGGAACGGGACTGCTGCACGGTCAGGTGACAGCGGCCCTGTGTGCCGCGAAGGCGTCGCTGGACAGCAACGTGTGACCGTCGCTGCACCGCCTGCGCGGGGTCGCGACGGGTGCCAGCCGCAGAGACGGTGCGAGGCGCCAGTGCTATCGTTTGATATCACGCTGGAGGTGTGGCCATGACCGACGTTCTCGTCCGCAACGTTCCCGACGAGGTGATCAGCGCACTCGACGCCCGAGCGGCGAGCCTGGGGTTGTCCCGTAGCGACTACCTGCGCCGCCGGCTCGCGCAGGAGGCCATGGGCAGCACGCAACCGGTGAGCGCGGCAGACCTCGCCGTCTTCGCGGAGGCGTTCGCCGACCTCGATGACCCGGAGGTCATGAAGGGCGCCTGGGAGTGACGTCCTGGCTCATGGACACCTCCGCACTGGTCCGCCTGTCTCGCTCACCGGAGGTCGTCACGTGGGCGGAGCGGATCGAGAGGGGACTGGTCCGCCTCAGCACCGTCACACGCCTGGAGATCGGCTACTCGGCTCGATCCGGCGCGGACCTTTGGGCGGCGACGCGTCGCCCGCCGTTGGCCTCGATGCCTCTGGAGTACCAGACACCGGCCATCGAGGACCGTGCCATCGAGGTTCAGATGCGCCTGGCTGAGCGCGGGCATCACCGTGCGCCGTCGGTCGCAGACCTCATCGTGGCCGCAACCGCGGAGCTGGCCGGTCTCGTTGTCGTCCACCTCGACAAGGACTTCGAGCTGATCGCGGAGATCACCGCGCAACCGCTCGAGCGACTGGTCGTCACGGCGGGATGAGGTCTGTCGCCGCGTACTTCGCCGCGTACTTCGCCGCGTACTTCGCCGCGTACCTCGTCGCGCACCGCTCGGTGCCGCCCAGGGCTGGCGGCTTCGGACCTGACGGCGTCCGGAGCCCGACGGTCGTCGCCGACGTGCGTCCTTCCGGTACCACGGGCCGACGCGCGTGAGGACGTGTCTGGCCATCACCGACGGGCGGCGGCGGTCCCCGGAGTCCAAAGCCGTGCCTGGTCCGTGCCCCCGGACCGCCGTACGCTGACAAAACTGCAGGTCAGCGGCCGTACAGCAGACCCTCTTGAAAACCGTTGGGCGGGTCACCACCCGTCTCGTGGGTTCGAATCCCACGCCCTCCGCTGACCAGCGGATACCCTGTCTGACCTGGGAAGCCGCTCCACACGTGCGCGTGGCCGGGGTTCCGGCTGACGCGCAGCTTCAGGCCTCACCCTCCTTCGCATGGGGTGCCTGGCGCGGTGCTGGGTCCATGGCCATGAGGCCCGCCGGAAGGCCTCCCGCTGACCGCACCCTAGGTAGCGTGGCGGTAGCCGATCGCCGGCGCCGTCGCACGTGCTGCGCGCTGGTGGCGGACAGCGGACACCGTGGGCAGCACGTCGAGGCGGTACGACGGTCAGGGCCGAAGGTCCCGGCTGCGGTGCGTCGACGGGATCGGAGCGTGCGGTGGCCCTGCTCAGGCGTGGGCGAGCCTCTCGAGCTCCGTCCGGACCGCACCGGTGAGCTCAGCGACGTCCGGGAGGACGTCCGGGTCCGTCATCACGGTCACCATCAGGGTGCCGGCGTAGGACACGGCCGTGAACGACGCGCAGATGTTCCCGCCGGGGCTGGTCAGGGGGACCAGGTCGAGCACGGGCAGCCCGCCCACGTTGAGCCGGTCCGCAGGCCCGCGGACGTTGCTGAGGAAGGAGTTGACCAGCCGCTGCCGGTCGATGCTCCATCGCAGGACACCGACCGCTGCCAGCAGCCGGAACACCGGGGCGACGGACGCCGAGGAACGGCCCCCGCTCCTGGCGAGCCGTGTGGCCCGGGAGACCGCGCCCAGTCGCTGAAGCAGCGGCCCCTGCACCGGCACGCGGACGGGCATCACGCCGACGTCGTTGCCCAGCGAGCCCCCGGTCGATGCGGGTCGCGCCGACACCGGTACGGAGACGACCAGGTCCACCGGCCGCTCGCCGCGCTGCCCCAGAACGTGCGCCAGCGCGGCGGCCACCGCCACGAGCAGGACGTCGTTGACGGTGGCTCCGTGTCGGCGTCCGCCCGCCTTGACCCCGGCCAGGTCGACGGCCACGGTGCCGAGCCGTCGCCGAGGGCCCGTGGGGACGTTGAGCGAGCACCGGGGCGCCGGGCGGCCCGCGGACCGGACCAGCTCGAGCCGGCCGCGGGCGGCTCGGCCCGCCCGCACGACCAGTCGTCCGAGTGCAGTCGGCCCGCCGTCACCGCGGTGCAGCGGGTCTCGACGCCGCGCGGGTCCTGGGCCCGACGTGGCAGGTGCCGGGGCGGTGACCGCCCCGCCGGCGTCGGCCAGCCGGGCGAGGACGTTCATCGCGCCGGCCCCGTCCGTCACGACGTGGTGGAGGACCAGGACGAGACCGAGGCGGCCGTCCTGCAGACCGGTCACCAGGACGCCCCGCCAGAGCGGTCGGTCCCGGGGGAGCGGCCGCAGGAGGACCTCCACCGCGGCGGCGTGGAGCGCCGCCAGGTCGCCGGGGGCCGCGCTCGTGGTGCGGGTCATGTGCGCCCGTGGGTCGAAGTCCGAGACCTCCACCCAGTACGGGCGGCGACGAAGGAGAGACATCGGCCCGACGAGCCGCTGCCGCAGACGAGGCACGAGGCCGAGCCGCCCGGCCACCTCCTCCTCGAGCTGGTCCAGGTCCGGCCGCGTCCGCGCGTCGAGCACCATGAGCACGCCGACGTTCGGCGGCACCGGCCCGCTGTCCATCGTGAGCTGCACCAGGTCGTCGCCGCTCAGGGACGCCACGCGCGGCGTCACGAGCCCAGGACCCCGGTCTTGTGGTGCATCGACACCGTGTCGGCCACGAGCTGCTCCAGGGTCACGGTCTCAGGCGAGGCGTCGGGGTCGTAGGAGAGCCCGGAACCGCGTTGCTCCCACCAGACCACGGTGAAGGAGCGGTCGAGCCCGGTGGGCATCTCCGCCGTGAGGAAGTAGTCGGGCATGCCGCCGTGGAGGTACAGCAGCACGGGGTTGCCGGTGTCCCTCCCTTGATGAACATCCCCTGCTCGGTCCCGCTCACGGCCGGGCTCCCGGCAGCGGGGCACCCCTCAGAGGATGTGCCGTCGTGGCGGGCGGCGACGACGGCCCTGACTGCTGGGGCAGCACAGGGGGATCGGGTGGGTAGATCACCGGGCCGTACGCAGTCCCGCCCGTCGGAGGGGACTGCTGGCCACCCAGGCCGGCCGCCCCGGCGATGACGAGGCCCGCGGCCAGGACCAGCAGCACGGTGCCGGCGACGAGCGAGGGGACGGCGACGGGCGCGAGTCCGGGCAGGCGGGCGCCGATGTCGACGACGACGTCCACGCCGGGGGCTCCGTCGGTGCGAGCCAGCACCAGACCCCAGCGTCCGTCCGTCGCGGGCCAGGTGAGCTCCTGCGTTCCCGTGCCTTCCACCGACGCCACCCAGAAGTCCGCGTCGGAGGGCGGCCCGGCCGCGGGTGCGCCCCCCTGCCGCTGGTAGACCGCAGACCCGGTCCCCAGCTGTTGGACCCGGTCGTGCTCGACGCCCTCCAGCCAGGGGTCGAGGGCCGACTGCGGGGCGATCCCGACGAACACCTCGTCACCGTCGGCAGCGGTGGCCCGGACACGGAGGGTGCCGAAGCCCTGCGAGGCCAGCCAGTCCGCGGCGGCAGCGTCGATGTCCAGGTCGACGTCCTCGACGCTGATCACCGCCGTCGGGCTCGACAGCGTCCGTTCGGGGGCCGTGGTGTAGCCGTCGGTGTCCCGTTGGCCGTCCACGACGAGGGCCGTCGCGCCGAAGGCCGCCAGGCCGAGGCCGGGCAGCAGGAGCAGGAGCCCGGTCACCAGCGCGACGACCGCCCCGGCACCCCCCGCACGCGCTCGTGCCCCGTCCGTCCCCGGTGACCCACCCGATCCGTGCTCCGGGGCGGAGCCGGTCACCGCTCCTCCTGCGGGTGTGTCCGCGAGCCGGGACCGCGTCGCCCCGGTCGGGTCACCCGGTGCGGGCCCGACCGGTGGCACGACGTCGGCACCGCCCTGGTCGAGCCGGAACGGCGGGTAGGCGTCCGTCATCAGGCTGGCGTAGGCCACGACCCGGATGACCCATCGGTCGAGGCCGACGAGGAGGTCGTACAGCCCGCGCGGGTAGCGGGCGGTGAACAGCAGCGCGACGCCGGCGAAGAGGACGAGGAGCCCGATCAGACCACCGGCGCCGACGGAGAAGCCGGCCGGGTCCTGCTCGGCGGCGTCCGCGGCGACGAACACGGCGCCGGTGAGGACGGCCAGCACGAGGTAGTGCGGCAATGCGAGCAGCCACCACTTGACCAGCGCCAGGCCCCGGGAGAGACGCTGCGGGTACGGGATGTCCAGGGTGGCCGGGTAGTCCGCGGCCTCGGACAGCGTGAAGGGCGGGTAGCGGTCGGTGCCCAGCGCGCTGTAGCCGTAGTAGGAGACTCGCCAGCTCCAGCGCAGGACCCCGAGGTTGAAGTGGAACAGGCGTCGGGGATAGCGACCCGTCACCAGGATGGCGAAGAACGCGGCCACGGTGACGAGGGCGAAGGCCAGCCACAGGAAGGCCAGGAGGATGTAGTGCGGGATCAGCAGGACCCACTTCACCAGCCACAACCAGCGGCTCAGCGGCTCGTCGAGGTGGGCGTGGACCGACACCGGAGGGTGGGGGCTGCTGACTGGCTCTGCAGACATCTTGGCTCCCGAGCGGCCCCGATACCTCGTACCGACCTGTTCGGCGAGGTGGAGACCTCGTGACAAGCAAACGCCTGCGGGGTCCTCGCCCGAGCAGGACGAAGGTCCTTCGATCTGCCTCGCGCGGCCCACGACCTCGCTGACCCGAGGCGACGTCCCCTCCTGCCGGGTGCCGAGGACGTCGACCTCCCCGGTCCCTGCACTGGCTGTCACGTCGACCGACAGGTCGTCCGCCAGCATGACCGTGATCTCACCCAGGGTCACCGACGCTGCCCAGAGGTGTCGCGTGCCGTCGCAGGTCCCGCAGGTCGAGGACCAGGGAACCCGCACTTAGCTCGTAGCGCTAGTCCCCGCGCGACCTGCTCGCTGGCGTCGTCGGGTTGGCGCGCGGAACCCCAGGCGAGGTGCCCGTCGCGGGGTGGCCAGGTCGAGTCACCGGCCCCGGGCCCCGTCAGGGGTTGACGTCACCCCGGAGGTGGTGGTCGAAGAATCTGAGGATGCGCTCGCGCGCGTGCTGCGCCGACGGCGCGTGGTACCGGCTGTTCGACGCTCGGGCCAGCAGGGCGACGAGCACGTTGTAGCCGCTCGGGTCGTGGTCGTTGAGGAACGAGTGGCCGGCCTCGGGATACTCCTTGACGTCGTGGGCCACGCCGGCCGCGGACAAGCTGCGCTCGAGCTTCTGGGCGGTGCCCCGCAGCGAGCGGTCTCGGGCGCCGTAGCTGCCGACGACGGGGCAGGCGCGCGCCACGAACTGCTCGAAGTCCTTCGGGATGCCGCCGTAGTTGGTGCTCGCCACGGCAAACCCGTGGTCGGCCACCAGCAGCAGAGCGAACCCGCCTCCCATGCAGAAGCCGATCACCCCCACGCGGCCGGTGCAGTCCTCTCGGGCCGTGAGCCAGGCCCGCGACGCCTCGATGTCCTCGAAGGTCTGGCCTTGGCGCCGCATCGCGTCCCGGAACATCGTCCGGAGGCAGCCGACCCGCCCGCCCCGGAAGAACAGGTCCGGAGCGATCGCGAGGTAGCCCGCGGTGGCGAGCCAGTCGGTCTGTCGCCGACTGTCCGCCGTCATGCCCATGACGTCGGAGATGACCACCACACCCGGCCAGGGTCCTACCTCTGCGGGGACCGCGACGTAGGCCGGCATGGCGACGGCCAGCGGGACCCACACGTCACCGACCTGCGGCGCTCGCTTCGCACCAGCGCGCTCGACCACCGCGGGCCCGACCCCTCACGCCGAGCCGACGGCCGGTGACGGTCCCGGTGCCAGCACCTCGGCGATCCCCGTCGCCCAGGCGGCGATCTCGTTCCAGTCGCGGCGGTCACGGCTCTCCGGCGGCATGCCACGGGCCATCCTCTTCCGGATGAGGCCTCGGTCCTCGTCGACCATCCCGCCGAACACCGCGTGGTCGCGGGCGTCGATCTCGGCGGCCAGCTGCTGCACCTTCTTGGGCTTGGTCCACCGCTCGACCTCGGCCTCGTCCGCGTCCTCGTCGTCCTCGCCGACCGGACCGCTGCTGAACAGCCACACGTCATGACCAGCCAGCCAGTCCCGGTGGGAGGTCAGGAAGCGCAGAGCCTCCCCGCGCCAGTGCCCGGCGTAGACGGCACTGCCCACCACCGCCGCGTGGTACCTCTCCAACGTGCCGACCGAAGGGGCGGGCAGCACGTCGACGTCCAGACCGCTGGTCCGCAGCGTGCGCCCCATCGCCTCGGCGATCGCGGCCGTCGCGCCGTACTTGGATCCGTAGGTCACCAGCACACGTCCTATACCGCACCCTCCGGCACCTCAGCGGTTCAAGCATCGCGCTGCTGCGCCGCCAGCACAATGCTCCGGCGCAGGTAGCCCGGTCCGCCGGCCGTGCCGGGCGGGAGAGGCATCAACGCTCCGACCAAGGCGTCAAGACAGCTTTCCCCCTCACGAGCGCCGCCACCCGCGGCCCTTCCGCGTCCGCCAGGCGGCGAGCCGGTCGGACCGGACGGCGACCGACAGCGCCATCATCACCGTGTAGAACGCCCAGACCCCCGGCTCGGTGGCGGTGAAGCCGTCGGTCGTGAGGCCGGTGGCGGTGGCCCACACGGTGTAGGTGGCGGAAAGACCGAAGGCGGCGAGCAGCAGCCCGCTGACCTGGCCGGCGTACCGGGAGACGGGGACGGTGGAGGAGCGGACTGTGGTGCGGGCCTGGGTCGATGTCATTGCTCGAGACTGGTTTTCCGGGCCGCGGACCTCCAGCCACAGGGCCCCTACACTGCACCCTCAGCCCGACACCGGCCGGCATGCCCAGTCCGCCGAGGGGACCCTCACCGATGCCGCCCACCAGCGTCGCGGCCGCCGGTAGCGTGCCATGGGTGGACGGCGCACGAGCGGGTCGCGGGGACTTCGCGGTACAGCTCCGCCGCTGGCGCGATGCGGCGGCCCTCACCCAGGAGGAGCTGGCCGCCCGCGCCGGACTGACCGCCAAGGCTGTCGGTGCACTGGAGCGCGGGCAGCGGCGGCGTCCCTACCCCCACACTGTCCGGGCCCTGGCCGAGGCGCTGCATCTCGGCGAGGCCGACCGCGCCGACCTGGTGGCCGCCGCTCTGCACCCACGACGCGGCACGGGCACGCCCGGTCCGACCACAGACGGGACCGCATCGGAGGAGGCGCCGCCCCCTGACCTGCGCACGTCGGCCGCTGGTCGGCGCGCAGCCTCGCGGGACCAGGACCAGGACCAGGAGCACGACCCTGTCGGTCGCGGCGGGACCCGGGGCGTGCCGCCGATCCCGCCCGGGGCGTTCGTCGGCAGGGACACCGAGCACGCACGGGCGGTCGCCCTTCTCCGCTCGGGCAAGGTGCGGCTCCTCACGCTCACCGGTGCCGGTGGCGTCGGTAAGACGCGGTTGGCGGTGGAGGTGGCGCACGCTCGCCGACGACGTCGCGGTGACGCTCGTCGAGCTCGCCTCCCTCACCGACCCGCGGCTGGCCATGCCGTCGGTCGCCAGTGCCGTCGGGGGCGTGCAGCAGGGCGGGCCCGCGATGGCGTCGCTCGCCACGGCGCTCGGGCAGGACCGCCGGCTCCTCCTGCTGGACAACCTCGAGCACGTGCTCGACGTGGCCGGGGAGCTCGCGGAGCTGTTGGACCGCTGCTCGGGCCTGCTCGTCCTGGCGACCAGCCGCGCCCCGCTGCGCATCCGTGCGGAGCACGTGCTCGGGCTCGATCCGCTCGCGGTCCCGCGGAGCGACGACGCGGCGGTGGTCGCCGCCTCGCCCTCGGTGCAGGTCTTCCTCGACCGGGCGGCGGCGGGGGGTGCTCCTGTCCCCCTGACAGCCGTCACCGCTCCCGTCCTGGCCGCCATCGCCCGGCGACTGGACGGCCTTCCACTGGCCATGGAGCTCGCGGCCGCGCACGCCCGCTTCCTCACCCCGTCCGCCCTGCTGGAGCACCTGGACCAGGCGGTCGGCTCCCCGCTGTCCCGTGACCTCCCGCCGCGGCAGAGGACCGTCCAGGCCACCCTGGACTGGAGCCACAGCCTGCTCACACGCATGGAGCAGGTCGTGCTGAGGCGGCTGTCCGTGCTGCCGGGCAGCTTCTCGCTTCCCGCGGCGCTGGTCGTGGGCGGGGATGACACCACTGGGTTGACGGCCCTCGAGGGCCTGGTCGAGCAGTCGCTGCTGGTCGTCGGACCGGGCCCGCGCTACCGCGCCCTGGAGCCGGTCCGCCAGTACGCGGCGCACCGGCTCGCCGAGGCAGGCGAGGTGGACCAGACGACGGACCGGGCGGCGTCCTTCTACGCGACGCTGGCCCTCCGTGCGGATGCGGGCCTGCGAGGGCCGGACCAGGCGGCGTGGCTCGACACGCGGGCGGAGGAGCACGCCCACCTCGGTGTCATGCTCGACCGCGCGACCAGCACCGGCCGCATGTCGCTGGCGGCACGGGTAGGGGCCGCCACGTGGCTGTACTGGGCGCTGCGGGGCAACGCTGCCGAGGGCCTGGCAAGGTTCGAGGCGGTGGCCGCTGCGGTCGCCACGGACCCCAGGCAGATCCCAGACGGCGATCGGGCAGCGTTGCAGGTCGCCCTCGCGGGGTTGCGGTACGCCTCCGGCGACCTGGACGGCATGCAAGGGCCGTGCCACGAGGCGGTCGACGCGGCGCGTCGGGCGGGGGACCAGGCACTGCTGGGGGAGGCGTTGGTCCTGGCGTCGGGGCGGTCTTCGTCGGTGACCTCGGGCGCGCGGGGACGACCGTCACCGAGGTGCTGGACCTGGCTGCTGTCGGTGTCGGCTGGGTTCACGTGCACGCGGTCATCGTCCGGTCCCAGCTCTGCCTCCTGTCCGGGGACCCGGCGGGAGCGACCGACGCGGAGCGTGCGGCGCGCGCCCTGCGCAACCCGTTCGCCCTCGCGACCGTCCTCAACATGCAGGGGTCCGTCGCCCAGGCGGCCGGCGACGACGCGCTGGCTCTGGACATGCTCCGGGAGGCGGCCGACCTCGCGACCGAGGTCGGCACGACCTGGACCCTCGTGTACACGTTGCCGGGTCTGGCCGTGGTCGCCGCCCGCCGCGGTCAGCCGGAGCTCGCTGCCGAGCTGTTCGCGGCCGGCTCGGCCACCGCCGAAGCCGCATCGCTGTCGCGGTCGTTCCCGCCCGACCTGGCCAGCGCGCAGCGTTGGCTGCAGGCGGTGCAGGGCGACCTGGGCCCGGCCACCTTCGAGCGCGCCTGGGCGAGGGGTCGACGAGTCGTCATCACCGAGGTGCCCGCGCTCGTGAGGAGGATCACCGACCCTGCCTGACGCGACGCGTGTAGCGCCGGTACCGCGGCAGCAGCACCGGCCGCAGCAGCAGTCGCGCGAGCAGCGGCAGCTTCGACGCCATGTGTGCAGCCTCCGCGGGCGTGGCTTCCTCGAGCACGGCCCCGAACATGAGCGGCAGCTCGGCGCGAGACAAGGCCGCGATCCCGTGCTCGCCGAGCTGGGACCACTCGTCCGGGCTGATGTGACGGGCGGCCAGCGGGAGGATCGCTTGCTCCTCCTCGGCCAGGTGCCTCCACAGCACCTCTGTCAGCGCCTCGACGGTGCTGGCCACCTCGTCGGTGACGGCCGGGCGGACCTCGGTCTGCCAGCGGGTCAGGGCCGGGCCCAGGTGGGCGAGATGGGAGTCGACCTCGGCGTGCTGGGCCTCCATCCTGGCGACCAGGGCGGCCTCGGGGGTCGCCCGTTCGAGCAGCTTCGGCCACAGCAGCTCGTCCTGGCTGGTGTGGTGCAGGTGCAGGCCCCTGAGGACCATGCGGGCGTGGGCGGCGACCACGCCTGCGCGGGCGGCGTCACCGGGGCCTGACCGCCCTCACCAGGTGGGGCAAGAGCCCCAGCTCCCTGCGGAAGGCACGGTGGACCACCACCATGTCGTGGACGTCGGTCAGGGTCGGGTCGGTTGTCTGCGTCATCCCGGCAGCCTGCCGACGGCCGTACCGGCCAGGACCGCCACAGCTCACCCACAGGCGGCACGGACCCACCAGGCTGGCCACCTGGGCTGTCGCCGGTCCTGCACGGCCAGGCGGCACGGGGGATGACGGCTCGACACGCCGCCGCTGGGACACCCGGGCCCATCAGCGCCTCCCCGTCACCGCGGCCAGCAGCTCCTTGATGGCCCGCCCGTTCAGCGGACGGTCTACGAGCTCCGCGGCGGCACGCAGCAGCGTCGCGCCGGCATCGGTGGTGGGCACGGCGACCACACCTTCCCTGTCGCGCCGGAGGGGCGGGACGGATCACGACCGTCCCGCGGGGTCACCATCCACGGACCGGACACCGGTACCCGCACGAGTCCCGGCGAGGACGTCGCGCGGCGACCCGACGCTGTGGGCCCGCTCCTGCTGCTCGGCTTCAGGACGGGTGTGGTTCGGCGGTGCGGTCGACGAGGTCGAGCACGAACCGCGCCGCGGTGGCCCGGTCCTGGATCACGTGGGGGTCGCCCGGGCCGGGGAGGCCGTACATGACCTCCAGGGGAACGGCCGAGAAGGCGTAGAAGATCAACATGATCAGAGCCTGGTTGCGTTCGACGACCTCGCGGGGGACATCGCAGCGCTCGTCTCGCAGACCCTGCAGGTAGGTGGTGAGGCAACGCTGCTGCAGGTCGGGCAGGTGTTCTGGCGAGCGCTCGCCCACCTGGATCTCGCCCAGCAGCAGCTGGCTGAGGTCGAACCCGAGCGGGGCGGTGCACATGAAGCCGAAGTCGATCAGCACGAACTCAGTGGGCTGTCCCGGTCGGCGCAGCAGGTTGCGGGGGCTGGCGTCACCGTGGGCCGACCCCAGGGGGGCACGCGCCAGCTCATCGACGTAACGAGGTAACGAGTCCACGGCCGCGAGCAGGCGTTCCCGGTCCCGTGGGTCGAACGCCCCGGCCACCACGGGGTGCTGCCACAGACGTGCGTCCCGCAGGGCGGGGGCGATCTGGTTCTCCACCCGCCCGCGCACGTAGCCCATGACGACGTCCTTGGCGCCCAGCACCCTCCTAGGGGCGATCGCGGCGCTGGCCGCGAAGCGGCCCAGGCCGCGGGCGGCGTGCTCGAAGGTCGGTGGTTGCCAACGAGTCGAGATCGACCTCGGCCAGCCACAGCGCCGTCGACTCCGCGTCGAGGTCGATCACGGCGAAGGCCTCCGGCATCGTGAACCCAGGAGGTAGGTGATGGCTCAGGTCCGAGCGGTAGACCCGGGGTTCGGTGCGCCACGGCAGACTCGCGCCTACTGCCTCTTGCTGGGCCTCGGGGACGTGCGCGAAGACGGGGGAGCGTCGCCACGACTGCACCACCTTGACGAAGAACCCGAACATGGCTCTGCCCCCGGCGTGGCGCGCGGTACCCCGGACCCGGTAGCGCCCCGCGGTCGTCAGGGCCTCCAGGTCGTACTCGGCCACGGTGACCGTGCAGTCGAGCACGTCGACGTGGCCCACCCCGAGGCTGCTTGCAACCATTCCCGCGAGCTGTTCGTCCGACACGTCTGCCGCGCCCAGCTCCGTCCGTGCGATCGACGTCGGCGGTGGCTGAGGAGTCATATTGCAATGGTAAGTTTACTTTATGAGTCTGGTCAAGAAGATCGCCCCCCTGCCGGCGACGGCCACCCCGCACGTCGTGGCGCTGACCGACCGGCTCATGGAGACGATCCGGCAGTCCCTCGTCACCCAGGACTGGGACGGTCTGCGGCCTTCGCACTTCCGGTTGCTGAGCCTCGTTCCGCCGGAGGGCATCACCATCACGGACCTCGCGGAGCTGCTGCCGATGACCAAGCAGGCGGCAGGGCAGTTCGTAGCCCACCTCGAGCTCACGGGGCACCTCGAGGTCCGCACCGACCAGGCCGACCGACGACGACGGCTCGTGGCCCGTACGCCCGACGGTGACGCCACGGTCGCCGGGGTAGATGCCCATCTCGCTGCGGTGGAGCGCGAGCTCTCCGAGAAGGTGGGCCCAGAGCGGTATCGCACCTTCCTCGACGTGCTGCGAGACCTCGTGGGGTGATCTGGCTGTCCCGCAGCCCTGTCAGACCGCGCCCGGCCCGAGCCCAGCTGCTCGCCGGTGCAGGCGTTCTTGTGCCGCCTCGGGCCACGGCGGCGGCCGAGAAGACGGCTCCGGTGCGCCAGTGATGACTATCGGACGTCAGGTCGCACCAACGGTCACTGCCCCCGGGTCTGCCATCCGTAGAACGGCAGCAGCGCACCCGGCTCGTCGAGGCCGTCGAGCACGCGTGCCCATCGGCGTCCGACGTCGGGTCCCTGCGCCCGGGCGAGCCCGGGCCAACCGGCGGGTGCTGCGTCGGCACCGACCCGGCGTCGGCGACGAGGACGGCGAGGTTGTGGCTGGTGAGGACCTGCGCCTGCTCGATGACGGCGCCTCGCCTGGCAGGTCGGTGGCGCGTCCCGGGAGCAGCCGGACCAAGGATGCGAGATGCGGGTCGAGCACCTCAGTACTCACAGTCTTCGCGGTCCCCGGCTCCAAGGTGTGGGCTGTCCTGCCGGTGGCCTCCTCCGAGGCCGACCGGAGCGGGCCCCACCGGCCTCGACCCACCCGTGAAGGGTGAGGCCCGGTCTGCCTCGCGTTCGTACGTTGGCACACGTGCGGCGAGCGTGTCTGGCCCGCCGGAGCCGACGGAGGAGCGGGACGCCATGGGATCAGACACCGATCGGGTCGGGTGCATCGGGTCGGCGCGCGTGACCTGCGTCGAGGCTCCCGGGGGCGGTGGACCGCAGGTGACCACCCTCACCGAGAAGAGCTCGCCCTCGTGCGGGAGACCGAGCGCGACCGTCAGCCGGCGGCTCGGCACCGTCGCGGGGCAGACGGCGGCCGCCCTCGAGGACGAGCGTCTCGCGGCCACCCGCACAGACGGGACGGGGCCGACGGGAGCTGTCACCAGACGCGGCGGCACCGGACCGGGGCGCGGGCCGACCGTCCGGGGCGCCGCGTCGAGGCCGCCGGCCCGTCTCGAGCGCGAGGCCTCGTCCGCGGCCGCCGGGGCGCGGCGCCAGGCATCGAAGGACGCTCGATAGCTCCGTGAGGAGGACCTCGTCCCGCTGGACCGGACCGGTCGACGCAGGCATCCTGCCGTCCCGCCAGCACTGTCCGCTGACCGGTCGCACCCCTGCCGTCGTCCGTCCCCTCTCCCCTCGGGCGGAGCAGTAGTGGTCGGCGCCGTGGACCGCGACCACCTCGAGAGCCTCGAGCTCCTCGAGCGGCACGCACCGGTCGTGCGCTACAACGACGGCGAGTACTTCTTGCCAGCCTCGGTGGAGTCCTTCGTGGAGCGCGCCCAGCTGTGGGAGCGCACCGGCCCGACGGAGCGGCGCCTGGTCGCGGAGGCCGGTGACCTCGATCTGGATGGGCTCGTAGCAGCCACCCAGGGCGTGACGGCGCGGCACTACCTCCGCCTCGTGTCCGCCCCCCTGCCCAAGGCCGACCTCGTCGCCTGGCGCCTGAACCCGGCTCGGCCGCGCTTCCAGTCGCACAGCCGGCTGGGGCGTGTCGGGGTGCTGGCGCGCTTCGTCGACGTCGGCAGCCGGGTGTCGCTGCTGCTGCGCGGGAGGGTGCCGAGCGGGGCCCAGTCGGCCGCCGCCGTGATGGACCGGCACCGGCCCGACCACGGCGACCACCCGTACTACGGACGGGTCCTGCGCAGCGCGGGCTACGTGGTGCTGCAGTACTGGTACTTCTACTACTTCAACGACTGGCGGTCCCGGGCGCACGGCGTCAACGACCACGAGGGGGACTGGGAGCAGATCTCCGTCGTGCTCGTCCCGCAGCCGGGGGACGCGCCCCCGACGCTCGCGTGGGTCGCGTGCTCGGCCCACGACGAGTCGGGCGCCGACCTGCGCCGCCGCTGGGACGACCCCGACCTGACCGTGGTGGACGGTCACCCGGTGGTCGTGGCCGGACTGGGGTCGCACGCCGGGGCGTATCTGCCCGGGGAGTACCTGGTCTCGGTGCGGGACATGCGCTTCGCGTCCGCCGTTCGGCTCGCCCGCCGGGTCGCCCGGGTGCTCGTTCCGCCGTCCCGCGGCGAGCGGCAGACAGGTGTCGGCATCCCCTACGTGGAGTACCAGCGTGGGGACGGGGTGGCCGTCGGGCACGGGCACCAGCGACGGTGGCGCCCGGTCCTCATCGACGACGACACGTCGTGGGTCCGGCACTACACAGGCCTGTGGGGCGACGACACCGACGACCCCTTCGGCGGGGAGCGCGGTCCGGCGGGTCCCCGGTACGAGCGCGACGGCACGGTCAGGCAGTCCTGGCACGACCCGGTCGGCTGGACCGCCCTGGACGCGGTCGTGCCGGACGAGCAGGAGCGCCAGGCCCTCATCGCCGCGCGCGCCGCCGAGCTCGACGCCGAGCTGGAGCTGCTGAGGACGGACCGGGACAGACGACGGCAGCAGCTGCGCGCCGCCGTCGTCGGAGGAGCGAGCGACACGGGGTTCGCCGAGCGGGAGCTGGCCGGACTGGCCGAGCAGCTGGTGGCCCGGCAGGACCAGCGCCAGCGTCTCCTCGACCTGCGGGCCCAGACCCCGCCCCGGCCCCATCCGCACGCCCACCTGCGGAACCGTCAGACGCCGCTGCCGGACGACAGCACAGGTCGGCAGTGGCTGCTGAACATCTGGTCCCGGGTCAGCACGCCTCTCCTCCTGCTGCTGCTGGCCACCCTGGTCTGGCCCACCCGCCTCTACGACCCCCGGCTGGCGCTGGTCGCCCTGCTCGCCGTCTTCTTCGTGGAGGCGGCCGCGCAGAGGCGCCTGGTGTGGCTGGTGCTGGGCCTCGCTGCCGTCGTGGTCGCCGCCGTGGTGGTGGCGGCCGTCTGGACGGGCCTCATCTCCTCCTGGCGGACTGTCCTCGCCGCCGTGCTGGTGATCGCCGGGCTCGTCCTCCTCGTGCTCAACGTCCAAGAGGTCCGGCGCACCTGAGGGCGAGCAACCAGACTGCACAGGACCAGCTGTGCGGAAGGGGTGCCGTGGCTGCCGTAGGTCCTCGCCGGCCGCCTGGTACCTCTTGGGGAGGGTGTCGTTCTGCGGGCGTCCATAGCGTCCTGCCATGCCGAGGGTCTTGACTGCCCACCTGCACACGGGACCCCGTCGAAGGTGCTGGTCCTGCTCCCGCCCGGCTGCGCCCCAGGCGCCGAGGTACCACTGCGCTCCGCGCCGGGCTCCTGCTGCTGGTGGCCTTGTGGAACCCGGTCGACGTCCTCGTCTACGAGCAGATGCAGGTACGTCGGCAGCGTCGGGCCTACTCGGTGCTGCAGGAGCTGCCGCTCGAGGTGGGCGTCGACGACGTCGTCGACTCCGCCGTGCACATGCAGCTGAGGCACGGCTCCAGCGGGCTGGGCCTCCCGCCGCTCCATCACCGGCTCCGACGGAACCCGCGCGCGGGAGCCGGTTGACAGACCCCGGAGTCCGGTTGCATGGTTCATTACGTGAGTAGTGAACCAACGAAGCCAGGTGCCCATGGCTGACGACCGGCCGATCTTCCAGCAGATCGCCGACCTGGTGGAGACCTCCATCGTCGACGGCAGCCTGCTCGAGGACGAGAGGGCTCCGTCCACCAACGAGCTCGCGGCCTTCCACCGCATCAACCCAGCCACCGCCGCCAAGGGCCTCAAGCGCCTCCTGGACGACGGCATCCTTCAGAAGAAGCGAGGAATCGGAATGTTCGTCAGTCCGGGAGCCCGGGACATCGTCATGGCCAGGCGGAGGAGTCGGTTCGCCGACGACTTCGTCGGGCCGCTCGTGGCCGAGGCGGCCTCGCTCGGCATCGACCGCACGCAGCTCGCGCGACTCATCGACCAGGAGCTCGGGGGCCGGTCGTGACGGGGGCTGCCGCCGTCCTGGAGTCGGTCAGCCGGTCGTTCCGCGGTGACCTTGCCGTCGACGACGTCACGGCGACCGTGCCGCAGGACCGGATCACCGGCCTGCTCGGTCGGAACGGGGCGGGCAAGACCACGCTCATGCGGCTGCTGGCCGCCCACCTCCGTCCCGACTCCGGTCGGGTCGAGGTGGACGGGGTCGACCCGTGGGAGAACCAGGCGGTCCTCTCCCGGACCTGCTTCGTGCGCGAGGCCCAGCGATACCCCGACTGGCTGACCGTCGCCCAGGCGCTCCGCTCGGCCTCGTGGCTGCAGCCGGCCTGGGACGCCGAGCTGGGGGACGAGCTGGCCGCAGACTTCCGCCTCCCGCTGCGCCGTCGGGTCGCCAAGCTCTCGCGGGGACAGCTCTCGGCGGTCGGCGTCGTCATCGGTCTCGCGTCGCGCGCCCCGCTGACGATCTTCGACGAGCCCTACCTGGGCCTGGACGCCGTCGCCCGCCAGCTGTTCTACGACCGACTGCTCGCCGACTACGCCGAGCACCCGCGCACGGTGGTGCTGTCCACGCACCTCATCGACGAGGTGAGCAACCTGCTGGACCACGTGCTCGTGCTGCACGACGGGCGGTTGCTCCTGGACGAGCCTGCCGAGCAGGCACGGGCGCGCGGAGCGACCTTCACCGGTCCCGCGGCCGCCGTCGACCAGCTGTTGGCCGGCCGCTCGGCCCTGCGACGAGAGGCTCTCGGCCGCACGGCCCGGGTGTCGGTCGGCTGGGCGCTCGAGGGCTCCGAGCACGACCGGGCCCGACGCCTGGACGTCACGGTCGAGGGGCTCTCGCTCCAGGAGCTCGTCGTCGCGGCGGCCGCCGACCCGGCCACGGCCCGGCTCGATCCCACGGAGGTGCTCTCGTGAGCGGGTTCGCAGGCGTGCTCCGGTTACAGCTGCTCGGCAGCAGGCTGCTCGTGCTCGGATGGCTGATCCTGGCCGCCTCGTTCGCCATCAACGTCGCGCTCGCGGCCAGCATCGGCGACCAGATCACGACCGGTGGGCTGACGGTGGTCTTCATCTTCGCGTTCGTCGCGGCGGTGCAGCTGCTGGTGCAGTCCTGGCCCTTCGCGGCCGGTCTGGGCGTGGGACGCCGGCGCTTCTACGGCACCACCGTGGTGACCGGCCTGGGCGTCGCGGTCGCGAGCGCCCTCGTGGTGCAGGTCCTCGCGGGGATCGAGGCGGCCACCGGAGGCTGGGGGGCGTCGCTGCGCTTCTTCGGGCTGGCCGCGCTGGTGCTCGACGGGCTGCCCGCCCAATGGCTGGCGACGGTCGCGCTCTTCGCCCTGATGTGGGCCTGCGGCCTCCTCGTCGCGGCCGTGGGCAAGCGCTGGGGCGCACTGGGGGTGTGGCTCGGCGTGGGAGCGCTCGTCGTGGCCCCAGGACTCGGCATCACCCTGGTGACCGCGTTGGACGGCTGGTCCACGGTGGCACGCTGGCTCGAGGCCACACCGGCTCTCGGCCTGTTCGTCGTCCTGCCGCTGCTCCTGGCTGCCTCCGCTGCCACGGCAGGCTGGGTGGTCATCCGGAGGGCTGCTCCCTGAGCACCTGCTCCAGCGGGCCGGCGCTGGCTCTGTGGGCGGTCCGACTCCCGCGAGAAGCCCGGCGCCGCAGGCTCATGGGCCCATTGTCCTGCTGGAGATCGCTGTCTGAAGAGAACTGAGCGTCTCGCCGGCCCGGTCGGCTCCGGCTGTCACGTCGGCCAGTCGTCGGATCGGTCGCGCGAAGAAGGGCCGCGGTCCGTGCTCCGGACCGGACGGGACTGCTGGACGAGTAGGTGACGTCGAGGGTCAGGTGGTGTGCACGGTGACGCCCTGGTTTCGGAGCTCGGTGACGTGGGGGGAGGTTGTCGGGCAGTCGGTGATGATGCCGGTCACGCCGGTGGTGGGAAGCACGAGGTAGGGCGACGCGGCTCCGATCTTCTCGACGCTCGCCAGTGCCCAGGTGTCGGCGGCGCGGGCTGCGAGTGCGCGCTTCATGGCTGCCTCGTCCGCGTCGCCGGTCGTCAGGCCCGCGCGCGAGCCCACGCGGGACGTAGACCGTGTCGCCCGGTCCGGCCTCGATGGAGGCGGCCGTGTCCTCCAGGAGGAAGCGCACCCGACCGGCGCGCACCTGGAAGCACTCGTCGAGGCAGTGGTGGACGTAGGTCGGCCGTCGCCACCCGCGCGGGAGCTCGACGTCGACGGCCGAGAAGGCTCCGCCGGTCTGGGTCGCCGTGACGACGGAGCGAGCGGTCTCCCCCCACGGCGTGGTGACGGCCGGGCCGGTGCGGGCGACGACAAGCGTGCTCGGTGCGCGAGCGGACACGGGGACCTCCGGGTGCGGGACGCTCGGACGGCGCCTCCCGCCGACTCTCTCGCCGGGTACGGCGACCGCCCACGGACAGCGGCCCGCACACTGCTGGCACACCACCCACCCACCCGGTTCGACCCACCCAGACCACTACAGCAAGTGACGCCGCGTGACCCTTCGTCAGTCGCGGCTGCCGCCATGTGGGCTGCTCCCGGGGGTCGGCCCCGCTAGCCTGCTCGCGTGACCTCGGGCGCCGCCTCCTCCCCGGGCGGCGCCTCGTTCGCGGCCCGCCTGCGCGAGCTGCGGCGGGATGCCGGGCTGACGCAGGAGGCGCTCGCAGGCCGCGCCGGCCCAGCGTGAACGGGGTCAGCGCGCTCGAGCGCGGCACCCGCACCACTCCGTACCCGCACACCGTCCGGGCTCTCGCCGACGCGCTCGGACTGGTGGGCGCAGCGCGCGAGGAGCTGGTGCGACTCGTCCGGGAGGCACCGGGCGCGGCGGGGGCGGCGACCGCACCAGCTGCGCCACCCGCTACTGCTCCGCCAGCGGCTTCCCTGGCGGCCGGGCCTGCGCAGGTCGGCGCGCCGGCGCACGAGTCCTCGGCGTCCGCGGCCCTGCGTGTCCCGGCCACCGCCCTCGTCGGCCGTGGGGCCGAGCTCTCCGAGCTGATCGCGTTGCTGGCTGCTTCCGACGTGCGGCTGGTGACGGTGACGGGCCCTGGCGGCGTCGGCAAGACGCGGCTCGCCACCGAGGTGACGCAGCGCCTCACGGACGCGGGCACGTTCGCCGACGGCGTGGTGGTCATCGGGCTGGCCACCGTCACCGAGGCATCCGCCGTCGCGGGGGCGCTCGCCGAGACCATGGGCGTGCGTCCCGCGGGCCGCACGGCGAGCGACGCCGTGACGGAGCACCTGCGTGACCGACAGCTGTTGCTCGTGGTTGACAACCTCGAGCAGGTTCTCGACGTCGGCGCCGAGCTGGCCGACCTCATCGGTGCGTGCCCGGAACTGACGGTGCTCGCGACCTCCCGCGCCCCGTTGCAGGTCCGCGGGGAGGTGGAGTACCCGCTGCCGCCGCTGCCGTTGCCGGAGACGACCCGCTCCCCGAGGCCTGAGCAGGTGCTGGCCTCGGCGGCGGGACGTCTCTTCGTCGAACGCGCGCAAGCGGTGGTGCCGTCGTTCGCCCTGACGCCCACCAACGCGGCCGACGTCGCCGCCATCTGCTGGCGACTCGGCGGCCTGCCGCTCGCGATCGAGCTCGCCGCACCAAAGGTCCGCCTCCTCGACCCTGCGGTGCTGCTCGCCCGGCTCGACGCCGCCCTCGCCGGCGGCTGGGCGCGCGACCTGCCCGCCCGCCAACGCACGATGCAGGCGACGCTCGACTGGAGCCACGAGCTGCTCGAGCCCGAGCAGCGTCGGCTGCTCGCCGCGTTGGGGGTGTGCGCAGGCGGCTTCGACCTCGTCACGGCCGAAGCCGTCGGCGCAGGCGCCCTGCCTGCCGACGCGGTGCTCGGCGCGCTCGACGCGCTGGTCACCCAGTCGCTTGTCACGGTCGTGCGGACGCGCGGCGGCGGGACGTCGTACGGGCTGCTCGAACCGGTCCGCCACTACGCCCTGGACCGGCTGCGTCTCGAGCCGGGTGCCGAAGAGGCCGCGCGCCGACGGCACCTCACCCATTTTCTGGCCCTGGCCGAGCGAGCGGCGCCGGAGTTCCAGGGGCGTGACCAGGTGCAGTGGCTGCGCCGTACCGACTGGGAGTCGGCCAACATCAGCGCCGCGACCTCCTACGCGCTGGCGGCCGGCGACGCGGAGGCGGCCGCCCGGCTGTGCTGGGCGCTGTGGCTCGCGTGGTGGGTGTCGGGGCACGTACGCGAGGGGGAGCAGTTCGCCGACCAGGCGCTTCAGGGCGAGCTGTCGCCAGCCGTTCGCGTCCGCGCGCACCTGGTGCGGGCGTGCATGCTGTACGCCCAGGACGAGATCGCCCGGGCCGAGCGGGACTGGGCGGCCGCGCTCGCGATGGCCGAGCAAGCCGGCGACGACCTGGCCCGGGCCTACGGCGAGTGCGGCCTCGGCCTGGTGGCGATGAGCACTGGCCGGTTCGACGCCGCCGCCGACCTGCTCGGCGGCGGCGCCGCGCGCGCGGAGCAGCTCGGTGAGGCGTGGCTGTGGTCGCTGTGCCAGACCTGGCTCGGCACCGTCCGGCTCGCCGTCGGCGACACCGCCGGGGCCATCCCCTTCTTCGAGCGCGGCCTCGCGTCGGCACGGCAGCGTGGCGACCACCTGGTGGCCTACTCGGCGCTCTACAGCCGGGCGCAGGCCGCGCTGGCCGACGGCGACCCTGCCGCCGCCGAGCACTTCCTCGCCGAGGGCATCGCGCTGTCGATCGAGGCCGGCGACCGCGCCAACCTCGCCTTCTGCCTCGAGGCGCTCGCCTTGGCAGCCGCGCGACAGCAGGGCTGGGCCCGCGCGGCGCGCCTGCTGGGAGCGGCGGCGGGGATGCGCGAGGCGGCCGGCGCCACCGTCTACCAGTACTACCTCCCGGACGAGGAGCGCCGCCGGGTGACCGAGGCCGCCGCGCGCGACGCACTGGGGAGCGGGCTCTACCAAGAGGCGTACGAGGAAGGCCGCGGTCTCGACATCCATGGCGCCGCTGCACTCGCCGGGTCCCGACCGGGACAGCACCTGCGTACGCGGTGACGCGGGGCACGGCGGCTTCTGGGGGACGACGGGCCCGACCGAGGCATCGACGGGTAGGTAGGAGTCGTCATCCCAGGGGCGGCGGCCCTTGGCGTCCTGACCGGCAAGGGCGAGCCCTGGGCGCTAGCCGGTCCACCACGCGCTCGGCCTTGCGGCCCTCACCACCCGGGTGTACGCGACGACAAGCGCGCGGCGACACGTGCCGTCCCTGCCCGATGGTCTTCGGTTGTCGGCGGCCATCATCGACATGCCAGTGCCCGGTGGTGCCCCCGGCTCAGGGACGGCTCCAATCCCACGCCGTCTGCTCACCAGCGGGTGTGCGCGCGCGGTCGACGCGGGGCCAGGTGGAGACGGTCTGGGCAACCGCCTTCTGGCGTACGGCTGTCGCTGAGTGTGCCCGGCGGCAGGCGACCGTAGGGAGGGAATCCGGAGCCAGTGCCCTGTGCGTGCCCTCGGAATTGCTCACTCGACGGGCCCCAGCGCGCCGGGCCCGCGCATCGCGGCTGCGCCTCGCTGCGCCAGCGTGGGGACCGTGACCGGCTCAACGCCCTGCCGGACAGCGCACCGGGCAGACTGGCTGGGTGCTGGTGACCCTGTCGACGACGATGCCGCAGGCGAGTGACCTGGGGTACCTGCTGCACAAGCATCCGGACGGCGCGCAGGCCTTCGACGTCTCTGTGGGCACGGCCCACGTGGTGTGGCCGGAAGTGTCGGGGGAGCGGAGCACGGTGGCCCTGCTGCTGGATGTGGACCCGGTGGCTCTGGTGCGGGGCCGCGGTCGGCAGGGTGAGGGTTTCTCGCTGCAGCAGTACGTGAACGACCGCCCTTACGCAGCGTCGTCCATGCTGGCGGTGGCGCTGGGCAAGGTTTTTCGCACCGCGATGGTCGGTCGGTGCGACGCGCGCCCGGACCTGGTCGGCGTGCCCGTCCCGCTCGAGGTGGCCATCCCCGTACTGCCCAGCCGTGGCGGGGTGGAGCTCGTGCACCGGTTGTTCGGGCCGCTGGGGTGGCAGGTCGAGGCGACCCCGTTGCCGTTGGACGAGACCGTCCCGGCATGGGGTGGTTCGCCGTACGTCGGCCTCCGCCTGAGCGGCACCATGACGGTGGCGGCGGCCCTGACCCAGCTCTACGTCCTGATCCCGGTGCTGGACGACGGGAAGCACTACTGGGTGAGCGGCGAGGAGGTGGACAAGCTCTTGCGGGCAGGGGCCGGCTGGCTGGAGGGCCACCCGGAACGGGAGCTGGTGACCCGGCGGTACCTCAAGCACCAGCCCGGCCTGGTCACGGACGCGGTTGCCCGCCTCGCGGAGCTCGACGACGCCGCGCCCATCGAAGTAGCAGGAGTAGACGCAACGGCGGACGACGGGGAGGCGGAGGACCGTCCCGCCCCGCTGGCCGTGCAGCGGCGGGCCGCGGTCCTGCAGGTGCTGCGCGACGAGGGCGCGGCCAGCGTGGTGGACCTGGGCTGCGGGGAGGGGTTCCTGCTGCGCGAGCTCGTACCCGACCCGTCGTTCACGTCGGTCATCGGGGTAGACGTGTCCCACCGGGCGCTCGAGACCGCCGAGCGGAGGCTGCACCTGGACCGGATGCCCGACTCGCAGCGGGCGAGGTTGCGGCTGCTGCAGTCGTCGGTGACCTACCGCGACGACCGGCTGGTGGGGCACGACGCGGTGGTGCTGATGGAGGTCATCGAGCACGTGGACCTTGACCGTCTCCCGGCCCTGGAGCGGAGCGTCTTCGGCCACGTGCGCCCGACGTCGGTCGTGGTGACGACGCCGAACATGGAGCACAACGTGCGCTTCGGGACCCTCGCGCCGGGCGCGGTGCGGCACCCGGACCACAGGTTCGAGTGGACCCGGGCAGAGTTCCGCGCCTGGGCCGACGCCGTCGCCGGGCGGCACGGGTACCGGGTCGACTACCGGCCGGTGGGTGACGACGACCCCGAGGTGGGGCCGCCCACCCAGATGGCCGTCTTCCGGAAGGTGGCGGCATGAGCGACCTCACCGTCCCCGAGCTGTCCCTGGTCTGCCTGGTCGGCGCCAGCGGCTCCGGCAAGTCGACGTTCGCCGCCGCCCACTTCGGCCCGTTCGAGGTGCTGTCCAGCGACTTCTGCCGCGGCCTGGTCTCCGACGACCCCAACGACCAGTCCGCGACGAAGGCCGCCTTCGAGGTGCTGCACCACATCGCCGGCAAGCGGCTCGACTCGGGCCGTCTGACGGTGGTCGACGCCACCAACGTCCAGCCCGACGCCCGGCGCGGCCTTGTCGCGCTCGCCCGCGAGCACGACGTGCTCCCGGTCGCGATCGTGCTCGACCTGCCCGAACGGGTCTGCCTGGACCGCAACGCCGCCCGGGCGGACCGCGACTTCGGCGACCGAGTCGTCAAGCGCCAGCGTGACCAGCTGCGCCGCTCGCTGCGGTCCCTGCGCAGGGAGGGCTTCCGCGCGGTGCACGTCCTGCGCAGCGAGGAGGAGGTCGCCGACGCCGTCGTCGTGCGCGAGAAGCTCCTCAACGACTTCCGCGACCGGCCGGGCCCGTTCGACGTCGTCGGGGACGTCCACGGCTGCCGGGCCGAGCTCGAGCAGCTCCTCGGCGACCTCGCCTACACCTTGGTCCGCGACGGGCAGGGCCGCCCAGTTGACGCCGTGCCGCCGGACGGGCGGACAGCGGTGTTCGTGGGTGACCTCGTGGACCGCGGCCCGGACTCCCCGGGCGTGCTGCGCCTGGTGATGGGGATGGTCGCCGCGGGCCACGCCCTCGCGGTCCCGGGGAACCACGAGTCCAAGCTCGTGCGGGCCCTGCAGGGCCGTGACGTGCAGGTCAGCCACGGCCTGGAGGAGACCCTCGCCCAGCTCGCTGCCGAGACGCCGGAGTTCCGCGCCGAGGTCGAGCAGTTCTGCCACGGCCTCGTGTCGCACCTGGTCCTGGACTCCGGGCGCCTGGTCGTGGCCCACGCGGGCCTGGTCGAGAAATACCACGGGCGGGCCTCGGCCCGGGTGCGCAGCTTTGCTCTGTACGGCGACACCACCGGCGAGACCGACGAGTTCGGCCTACCGGTCCGCTACCCGTGGGCGCAGGAGTACCGCGGCGCCGCGACCGTCCTCTACGGCCACACACCCACCCCAGAACCGGAGTGGGTCAACGGCACCATGTGCCTGGACACCGGCGCCGTCTTCGGCGGGCACCTGACCGCGCTTCGCTACCCCGAGAAGGAGATCGTCCAGGTCCCCGCGCAGCAGGTCTGGTACGAGCCGGTCAGACCGTTCCCGGCCGCTGGCACCAAGGACCCGGCCACCTCGTCGGCACCGAACGAGACCAGGGGCCACGACGACCTCGCCATCACCGACGTCCTCGGCGCTCGGGGGGTCGAGACGCGCCTCGCCGGCCGCGTCACGGTGCGGGAGGACAACGCGGCCGGTGCCCTGGAGGTGATGAGCCGGTTCGCGATGGAGCCGCGGTGGCTGCTGTACCTGCCGCCGACCATGGCGCCCACGGCCACCGCCCCGGACGGCGACCTGCTCGAGCACCCCGCGTCGGCGTTCGACTTCTACGCCAAGGGCGGCATCACCCGCCTGCTGTGCGAGGAGAAGCACATGGGCTCGCGCGCCGTTGCCCTCGTCTGCCGCGACGCCGGCACCGCCCGCACCCGCTTCGGCGCGACCGACGGTGCCAGCGGTGCGGTGTACACCCGCACCGGGCGGCCGTTCTTCGACCGCGACCTCACCGAGCAGCTGCTGACGCGGCTGCGTGACGCCGTGACTGCGACAGGGCTGTGGGAGGAGCTCGACACCGACTGGCTCCTGCTGGACGCGGAGCTGCTGCCCTGGTCGGCGAAGGCCGAGGCGCTGCTGCGGGACCAGTACGCCGCCGTCGGGGCCGCCGCCCGTGCCGCGGTCCCCGCCGCCGTCGAGGTGCTGGAGCGGGTCGCCGCCCGCACCGTCGACGGCGGGTCCGGGTCGTCGGGCGCCGACGTCGCCGGGCTGCTCGCCCGCACCCGCTCGCGCGCGGCCAACGCGCTCGCCTACACCGACGCATACCGGCGATACGTCTGGCCCACAGCCGGGCTCACCGGCGTCCAGCTCGCCCCGTTCCAGCTGCTCGCCACCGAGGGCCGCACCTGGGCCGACCACGACCACCTCTGGCACCTGGGGGTCGCCGACCGCCTGGTGCAGGCCGACCCGGAGCTCGTCCGGTCGACCCGTCGGCTGCTCGTGGACACCGACGCCGCCGCGTCCCTGGCCGAGGGCACGACCTGGTGGGAGGACATGACCGCGGCCGGCGGCGAGGGCATGGTCGTCAAGCCGCTTGCCAACCTCGTCAAGGGCAGGCGCGGCTGGGCACAGCCCGGCATCAAGGTCCGTGGCCGGGAGTACCTGCGCATCATCTACGGCCCGGACTACACCGAACCCGCCAACCTCCAGCGCCTCCGCGACCGGCAGGTCGGGCACAAGCGGTCCATGGCCGCCCGCGAGTACGCCCTCGGCGTGGAGTCCCTCGAGCGCGCCGTGGCCCGCGAGCCGCTGTGGCGGGTCCACGAGGCCGTGTTCGCGGTCCTCGCGCTGGAGTCCGAGCCGGTGGACCCCCGGCTGTGACCGAAGCCATGCGCCTCGGTAGGAGCGACCTAACGTTGGCCCCCGCAACATTGGGACATAGCGTCGAGGTCCCAAGTTACACAGCTGTGATCTAAGGCCCCTGCACACCTTGGCGGCCACACATTAGGTCCAGTGGGCAGTAGCCTAACGTTGTGGACGAAGCACTCCGTAGTAGCCCCGTCGGACAGCTCGTCCCGATCAGCGGGACTGATGAACGGCTGCGGACGTACGAGTACTTCTCATAGCTTCCGAACCCCCTGCCCGAAGTGCCTGAGGTGTCGCCCCGGGCTTGGGCGGCCGTCGCTCAGGCCACTGGCGCACTCGGCCAGCTACGACAGGCCTGCGCCAGCCTTCCCAACCCGCGGCTGCTCATCCAGCCAGCTCTCATCAGGGAGGCGCTCGACACATCTGCGCTCGAGGGGACCTACGCGGCCCTGCCTGAGGTCCTTGAGGCGCGGCTGCCGCAGACGAAACCGTCTTCAGCCGAGGTCCTTGAAATTCGCGCCTATGAGCGGATGGCTAATGCGGCCTTCGAATGGATTACCGGCTCTTCCGACTTGAGGTGGGTCATGGCAGTCGGGGGTCGGTGAGTCCGCCGCCGATGAGCAGCATCCGGAGCCGGTAGTTCTTCAAGTTGCGGAAGCCTCTGGCGATGCGGCGGTGGAGCTCGATGAGGCCGTTGATGGCCTCGGTGCCGCCGTTGCTGGAGCGATCGGTGTCGAAGTAGGCGAGCAGGGCCTCGCACCACTTGCGCAGGGTCCGACCGAGGCGGGCAACCTCGGGGACCGGACACGACGGGAGCGTGTCGATGAGCTGCTCGGCGATCTTCCGGCCCTTGCCTGGTCGTGGGTGCCGGTAGGCCAGCCTGAGGCGCTGGGCGATGCTCCAGGCGAGGCCGACTTCCTCGTGCTCGACCCGGGCGTCCAGGGCGGTGGACAGGCGGGCCCATTGTCGGTCGGTGAGCTTCTCCGCGCCGGCGCGGAGGACGTTGCGGATCCGGTACAGCGGGTCGTCGCGGTGGCCTTGGTGCCCGAGGGTGTCCTGCTGGACGCGTCGGCGGACCTCGTCCACCGCGGCGCTGCCGAGCTTGATGACGTGGAAGGCGTAGAGCACCGCGGTGGCGTCCTGCAGTTCGTCGTCGATGGCGTTCTTGTAGCCGTGGAACGGGTCGAGGGTGGCGACCTCGACCCGGCTGGTGAAGGTCTCGCCGCGGGCCTTGAGCCAGTCGCCGTGGGCGCGCCCGGAGCGGCCGGGGACCAGGTCGAGCAGGCGGGCGCGGACGCGTCCGTGCTGGTCACGGGACAGGTCCACCATGCCGGTGAGCTCCTTGGGCCCGCGTCCGCCATCCTCGACGGGCTTGGTGCTGACGTGGTGCCAGATGTGCTCGTCGACGCCGAGGGCGGTGACGCCATCGAAGCGGGCCGGGTCCGCAGCCATCGCCTCCAACAGCGGCTCGACCGCCCGCCACACCGTCGTCCAGGTCGTGCCGAGTTGCCGGGCGAGGCCCTGGATCGAGGCGTGCTCGCGCCGCAGCTGCGCGATCGCCCACCACGCCGCCCGCGTCGACAACAGCGCCCGCGGTCGCGCGACCGACTCCTCCACCTCGGTGAACGACCCGGTCCGGCACGCCGGCTCCAAGCACCGCCACGTCCGCTTCCGCCACACCAGCTGCACCGCCCGACCTGCGCTCGGGACATCGATCAGCGTCACGTCGCGCCGGCCTCGGGCGCGGGCCACGACACCGCACCGCCGACAGCCCATCGGTACAGCCGGCGTCTCCACGACGACCCTCAGGCTGCCGTCGTCGGTCACCTCCGCGGCGATGACGTGGACGCCGTCCAAGCCGAGGAGCAAGTCGCAGCGATCGCAGTAGCAGGCGCCGACAGCAGCAGGACAGGTGGCAGAGCGCGCGTCATCGCGCGCCGTAGGCTCGGACACGTCGAGGCCTTCCGGGGCGGGTTGCTTGGTCGCTCCCGATCTTGGAAGGCCTCGACCCCTCCGCCCCTCAACTCACACCCGCGTGTCCCCGCCGCCCCACCTCAAGTCCGAAGAGCCGGTTTAGGTGTCGCCCCGGGCCAGGAGCTGACGTGCCGCTTTCGCGGCGCGTGAGGTGCCGGAGAGCTGAGCAAGCCATGGCACGAGAGCGGCCGGGGTGGGGGCACCCTGCCGCAGCACCTCCTCCAAGAGCAGCTCGAGCAGAGCGTGTAGGCCGCGAGCCGATGTATCGAGCCTCGGAAGGGCCACCGCAAGTGCCTCGCGGACCATGGCGCTGCCCGAAGCGTCGGCGGTGGCCAGGTCGCGAAGGCTGCTAGCCCAGCGGGTGAGGTTCGCGGGCCCAGCTATGGACACCAGGCCCTCTCCTAGGTCCGCGGCGGTCAGGCGGCCTTGCCGGTGCAGGGCGTGGGTGGAGTCGACGGCGCGGGCGCGCTGATCGACCTTGCTTGCGGTCAGCCCAGCTGCCAGGCATGTCTGCGCGAGCAGGCCGAGCCGGCCCGGGTGGGCGCCGAGTGCGTCCAGGACGCGGACGGCGTCGTGGCTGACCTCGTCGGAGCAGGCGACCGCGAGCACCGGCTGCAGACCGGTGAGCAGGAAGTGCTCGGCGTCGGCAGGGAACGTCAGGGCCATCCAGCCGACGAAGTCCTCGACGGACTGCCGGAAGGGATCCGAGTCTCCGGCGTCCGGGCACGTCGGTTTGTCGGAATGACCGCGGGGCCGTGCTTCCCCGCACTCGATGCGCCACTGCCAGGACATGGCGTTGCGCTCGACGCCCTTGCTGTGGTCGGTCCATGTGAAGGGCCGCGGGATGAGCACCACCGTGGCGTCGAGCGGCTGCGAGCGACCGGCCCCGGTCTGCCCCTGCTCCGCGAGCCAGCCGTCGGCTGCGAACGGGCTGCGCGTCCGGGCGGCCGCGACCCAGACCGGGCCGTCCTCGATGGCTGATGGGCGGCGCAGCCGGCGGCGGGCTGCCGCGGGTGGCTCACCGCCGAGCGCGTACATCACGGCCCGCCCGAGGTCGTCGGGCAGCCCGGTCGGGCTCGTCTGAAGCTGTCGGAGCGCGTCCGGCCGACCGTCCGGATGGAGCCGGAGCAGTGCGGCGATGAGGTCGTGCCGCTCGACGCGGCCGCCGGTCGTGCCCGTGACCAGGCGCAGGCGGTCGACCAGGACAGCCGGGTCGAGCCAGCCGGCGGTGCTGGTCGGGGTGGCAAGCAGCGTCGAGGGCGCGTGCTGTCCGGTGAGCACAGCGGTGACGTGGTCGAGGCGTGCTACGAGGAACTGCAGGTGCGCGCCCTGCACCGGCAGTGCCCCGGGGTCGTCGCCGGCGGCGGCCTGGACGAGGCGGGCGAGCTGGCCGCGGAGCCAGCCGGGGATGCCGTAGTCACCTGGTCCGCGCTGCAGGGCCGTCGTCGCCCGCTTGAGCAGCGGCCGCAGCAGGTCTGCGTCTGCGAGGGCGGCGTGTCCGGCCAGGACGGCTTCGAGCTCGACGGCGTCGGAGGCGTCCTCGAGCAGCGCGGCGGTCCGCTCCAGCAGGTCGCTGCGCGTAACCGCGGCAGGCATGGCGCGCAACCAGCCCACGTCGTGCACGGGCCCGCCGGGGGCCTGCGCGGGGGTAGCGGTTTCAAAGCCGAGGGAGCGCTTCACGCTGGGTTCGAGCTGGTCCGCGGCGGCCGCGAGGACGTCTGCGGCGTCGAACGCCGTCAGCAGCTCGGCGCTGGCTCGTTGCACGTCGGCGTGCGGGTGCTGCAGGCCGGCGGCGGCGACCCCGACGGCGGCCGCACGGGTGGCCGGTGAGCGCGTGGCGGCCTCGGCCGTGAGGCGGAGCGCAGACAGGGCGGTGGTCTTCGCGGACAACAGGACGGCCGGGCCGAGGGCGGGCACGGTGGCGGTGTCGTCGACCCGGCCATGCTTGCTCAGCAGGCGCAGGCGGGTGACGGCGAAGGTGACGGTGGCGGTGATGTCGCTGCGGATCAGCGCCCGCAGCATCGGCTGGTGCCGATCGAGCTCGTCCAGGGTCGGGGCGAGCGCCTCGTAGAGGCGGGCGAACCAGCCGGCCCTGTAGGCGCTGAAGTCCCGGTTCATCGCCGTCAGCGCGCTGGTCAGCACGCGCTCCCGGTCCAGAAGGCCGTCGCCGGTCAGGTCGAGGAACGCTGACTGCCAGCTGTCCTCGCGGGCCGAGTACTTGTCGACGTTGGCCAGGCTGACCTCGCCGCCGCCCTCGACCTCGAACATGCGCCAGAGGACCCGCTCGACGAGCTCGGGGTCTTCCCGGACTGCCCGGGCGCGGCCCCCGGCGTCGCCGACGCCGAGGCCGCCGACCGCGGCGAGGACGTAGGTGTCGTCGACGTCCAGGTCGACGAGCCCGTGCCGCTCGAGGGCACGTACGTCGGCGAAGGCCGATGTCCAGACGGTCCTGGTGGCCATCGTCGCCAGGCGCTCACGGGCCAGCCGGGTCAGCCAGGCAGGTGGCTCGCCCACCGGCACGGCAGGCCTTCGTCCTTCGCCCGCGGCGACGAGCGCCGCGCACACGGCTCGCCAGGTCGCGTCGTCCCGCTCCCAGGCCCGCTCGTAGGTCGCGGCACGGGCCTGCTCACCGAGCTCTACGACCAAGCCGCAGACCTGCTCTCGGGTCGGTGCGGACGGCGGTCGGGACCGGGACACGGAGGTCACCCTGTCAGCCAGCGCGGAGGACCGCGCGAGCCGCGCCACCGCTCTACCCTCGGCCGCATGGCCGCTGCCGTCGAGCAGGTGTACCGGTACGCGTCACCGTCGACCCTCACGAGCACCGCCGGCCGTACCGAGCTGCTGCTCGCGACGAGCGGTGGGGTGACCGCACGGGGCGTGCAGGCCCACCCGCACTTCTTCGACGGCTTCCTCGGTCACCCCGAGCAGATGGCGACCGCCCTGCTGGCCGTGGCTAGGGTCGCGCGGACGCGCTTCTACGTCCCGCCCGGCATGCTCGCCGCCATCCTGCTCGCGGCCGACCCGGTCGTGACGAGCAACGGCGACCGGCTCCGCTTCGAGAGCTTCTCGGCCTGCTGCGGCGTCTACGCCAGGCTCGACGTGCTCCCCGGCGCCCTCGACGGGCCCGCCCTGGCGACCGGCACCACCAACGTCGACCTGAACCCGCCGGTCCGCGAGGCCCTCGCCGGCGTCGGCGGCCTCGAACCGCTGCACCTGTCGGTCGGGGAGGACGTCACCGTCACCACTCTGGACCGCCTGGTCACCGAGAAGAAGGTGCCGCTGCCCGAACGGTGGCTCAAGGGCTTCGCCGAGGTCCAGGTGGCCGCCTCGTCGATGCAACCGACGCTCGAGGTGTCGCCGGTCGAGGCGCGCCGCTTCCTGCGATCCCTGCCAGTCAGCCGCGGCGCCCGCACCGCGGCGCTGTGGGCCGTCCCGGCCGGACGAGGACTACGCCTCACGGGCCGCGGCGGAGCCGGCGCCGTCCCCGTCGCCGGCACGGAGCGACTTCGTGTCCTCGAGCCGCTGCTGCGCTTCGCGACCGCGCTGCGCGCGTACGCACCGGTCGGACAAGGCAGCCGACCTGCCGCCAGCGTCTGGGAGCTCGACCTGGCCGACGCCCGTCTGGTCGTCACCTTGAGCCCGGAGGTCAGCCGCGGCTTCTCCGGCGAAGGACACGTCCTGCGCGACCTCGCCCACACGGACAGCGCGGGCGATGCCGACCTCGTCTCGGCCCTGCTGGCGTTCGAGCCGACCATCGACGTCGACCGCTTGGTTCGGGAGGCAGCCCTGCCGCCCGAACGAGTCCTGCGAGCACTCACCCGCCTCGGGGCAGCCGGACGCGTCGGCTTCGACGCCCACGCCGGGTCCTTTTTCCACCGAGAGCTGCCCTACGAGGCCGGGTCGCTGGACGCGATGCACCCGCGCCTCCAGGACGCCCGCGAGCTCGTGGCGTCAGGCGCCGTGCGGTTCGCTGCGGGCGTCGGCTACGTCCGCAGCGGCGAGACCGAGTACGTCGTCCGGCCCACCGACATCGGGCACCGCTGCTCGTGCCCCTGGTACGGCAAGCACCAGGACGACCGCGGCCCGTGCAAGCACGTGCTGGCCGTCGAGCTGTCCGTAGCGGGCTGACGAAGCGGCGAGACCGTTGGGGGCCAGAGCGCGCCGGGCAAGAGCCAAGTGTCTCGTGCTGCGGCCAAAGGACCGCTAGAGCTGCTGGTAACGGTGCGGATCGGTCACCCACCCGTAGAACGGCGGCGACTGTCCCGGCTCGGCGAGCCCGTCGAGCAGCAACGACCACCGTCTGGCCACCTCAGGTCCGTGGCCTCGTCCCAGCCCGCTGAACCCGGACGGGGGCCCCTCGGCGCCGTCCATGGACAGGTAGAAGACGGCCTGCCGCCACGCGTACGCGGCGTCCTTCACCGCCCGCAGCGGACGCGGGCTGCGCTCGGCGAGCTCGAGCCGTTCGACGCAGCGGCGGGCGGCGCCGTCGGCCAGGGCCCGCCAGCCCTGGGCTGGCCGGTACCCGGCGTCGGCGACGAGAACGGCGAGGTTGTGGGTGGTGAGGACCTGCGCCTGTTCGATGACGGCGCCGTTCCCGGCGACGTCCCAGCCCGTTCGGCTCACGCCGGCCCGGTCGCGGCAGACGCCGGCGAACGCCTTGCCCGCGCTGCGTCCGGCGGGGTCCAGGACGGGGTCGTCGGGGCGGGGCAGCCGGTAGTAGCGGGCGTAGAGGGTTCCCTCGAGCAGGGTCGCTGCGGTGCGGGCAGCCGCCACGTACGTCGGGGTGAACCGGCCGGTGAAGATGTCCGCGGCCAGCTCCTCGGTCAGCGACAGGCTCCGCCCGCCGGTGCGGGCGAGGACCTGCAGCTCGGTCACCAGTGCGTTCGGCAGCAGGGTCCCAGGCCACGTGCTCAGTGCCAGCCCGGCGAGGTGCCGTAACGCGAGTACCGCGCCCTCGCCGTCGTCGACCCGGTCGGCGGCGTGCGCGGCGAGGGCGCGGACCCAGGGGAGCTCGTCGGGGCGGACCTGGTGCTCCAGGTCGCGCAGGAGCAGGGAGCGCCGTGCCCCGAAGGCCCGGTACACCTCGGCGATGAGGTCCCTCAGGACCGGGTCGGGGTAGGCGGCCGCGACCTCGGCGGCCGTGAGGGCGGGGGCCAGCTCGGCCAGCACCTCCGCCGAGGGCACGGTGCCGTCGGCGATGAGGTCCTCGACCGTCGAGGCGCGGGCCCGGCGCAGCACCGGGCCGAACCCGGCGGGCACCCTGGCACCCGCCGCGACCGCCGACTCCTCGGGGGCCACCGGGCGTAGCACCGCGTCGACGTCGGTGAACGGGGCGGCGGTCGGCAGGGCGTCCAGCCGTCGGGCCACAAGCTCGGCGAGGACGAGGTGCGAGGGTCCCTCGACGTCGGACTGCTGCAGCGCGCGGTGGAAGGCCAGGTCCTCCGAGCCCGTGGCCCCGCGCTTGCGGACCATGCTGTCGACCGCGTGCTGCAGCAGGCCTCGCTGCCGCGGGCGCAGCGTCCGGCCCTGCACCCGGCTCTGCAGGCAGGTGCGGAGGATGCAGAGGTTCTCCTTCGGGTCCCGGTGGCGGCTGGTGAGGGTGTGGGTGGCGGCGAGGTCGGCGTACTCCCCGAGCAGCCGACGGCCCGCATCGACCCAGCCGACCGGTAATACCGCGTCGACCCGGCCCTCAACGGTCGTCGCGGACCAGTGCTCGAGGAGCCGGTCCGCGTACGGGGCCCACACGGCGACCGCCTCGCGCTGCGCGGCCAGGCGGGGCTGCTCCCGCCGGCCACGGAGCTCCCGCGCCGACTCCTGCAGGCTCTGCCGGGCGACGAACCCCGGCACCGGCATGGGGCCGGTGCGCGGCCTGGGCAGGAACCGCAACCGCGGCGCGAACCCGGACAGCTCCTGGACCAGCGCCGTCGCGCCGTCGACGTCGCCGGCCCGCACCAGCCACGCCACGCTCAGCAGGGCGCCCTCCTCGGGGAGGGTCAGCTCGTAGGCCCGCCCGTCCAGCACCGTCCACAGTCGCTGCAGGCCGGCCTCGCTGAGGTGGTGCCGGAACAGCTCCTGGCGCGTCGGGGGCAGGCCCAGGGACCCGGCCAGCTCCCGTTCGTCGTCGCCGAGCGGTGCACCGGCGGCCGCGGTGCCGGCGGCGAAGCCACCCCGCACCACGACCGGCGTCACCCACGCGGGCAGGCCCCACACCGGTGCCCGGCTCCCGATGCGCAGCCGACCGCTCGTCATCCCCTCGACGACCTGGACCCACTGCTCCAGGCGGGCCTTGCCCCGCTGGGCCAGGCCCGGGTCGGGGGACGACGCCGCCTGCGAGGCCTTCGCCAGCTGCGCCTCGACCCAGCCCCCCTCGGACATGCCCACCCCTTCGTCTGGCCGGCGTGGCGGGTACCGCCCCCGCGCCCTCCGGGTCCATAGCCCGGTGCTCTGCTGCTGAGCTACACGCCGTCGAGCTGCACGGTACGGCGGCACACCTGCGGCGCGCCTCCGACTTCGTTGACGTCATCCCGTTGCGTGTGGCCACCTGTGCGGTGGGAGGGCCCGTCGGCACCCGGGGGTCTTCCGCCGCCCTCTCGGAAAACGGCGTGATCCCGGCCCTGCCTGGCTGCGACAGTCGGGCCATGGAGAAAGTCACCGCCCGCTTCTACAGCTGGGCCTCGATCCTGGAGGACCAGACGCGCGACCAGGTTCTGATGACCAGCCGGATGCCGTTCGTCTACCCGCACGTCGCGCTCATGCCCGATGCGCACCTCGGCAAGGGGTGCGCGGTGGGCACGGTGCTGCCGACGCTCGGGGCGATCATCCCGGCCGCGGTCGGGGTGGACATCGGCTGCGGCATGATCGCGCTGCGCACCCAGTTCGTGGCCGACGACCTGCCGGAGGACCGGCGTCCGCTGCGGGAGGCGATCGAGCAGGCCGTGCCGCTGTCCCCGGGAAACCACAACTCCGGGGTGCGCGACGAGCGGACCGAGGCCCGCCTGGCCGAGCTCACCGAGTCGGCCTCGTCCCAGGGCGTCGACCCCGACTCATACGCCGCCAGCTGGCGGATGCAGCTGGGGTCGCTCGGGGGTGGGAACCACTTCATCGAGGTGTCGCTGGACGAGGAGGACCGGGTCTGGCTGTTCCTGCACTCGGGGTCCCGTGGGGTCGGCAACAAGATCGCCACGCGGAACATCGCGGTCGCGCTGGAGCAGTGCAAGGCGCGCTGGATCGACCTGCCGCACCCGGACCTGGCCTACCTCGTCGAGGGCGACCCGGAGTTCTGGACCTACATCGGGGGTCTGACCTGGGCACAGCAGTTCGCGCTGCTCAACCGCGAGGAGATGATGGACCGGGTCGCGGACTGCTTCGCGGCCTGGGTCGGTGGCACCGTGGAGCAGCACGAGCGGATCAACTGCCACCACAACTACACCGTGCGAGAGACCGTCTTCGGCAAGGACGTGTGGCTGTCCCGGAAGGGGGCCATCGACGCCCGCGAGGGGGTCCGAGGTCTGGTCCCGGGCAGCATGGGCACCCGCTCCTACGTGGTCACGGGCAAGGGCGACCGGATGAGCCTGAACAGCAGCCCGCACGGCGCGGGCCGGGAGTATGGACGCAAGCACGCCGAGCGCACCTTCACCTACGAGCAGCTCGCGTCCTCCATGGCCGGTATCGAGTGGTCCGGGTCGAGGGCGTTCCTCGACGAGATCCCGGCCGCGTACAAGGACATCGACGTCGTCATGCGTGACGCCGAGCCGCTGGTCCGGGTGGACCACACCCTGCGGCAGATCGTCAACGTCAAGGGCACCTGACCGGGGGGCGTCCGCGGCCCGCTGTAGCCGGTCACCGCAGCGAGCCGCGGCACGGTACGGGCTGCCTCCAGTACCGGTGCTGCTCATGCTTGGTGCCGACTCCAGAACCTGTCCTGCGCCCAACCCTCTGGGACGCCCATCCCGGCGCGGTTCATCGGTGGTCGAGCGCTGACGAGCTCGTGGAGCCGCCGCGCCCAGCTGCTCCGCGGGGACACGGTGTCGAGCACGGCCTGCAGGGAGACGAGCACCGGGTAGAGGCGCTTCGTCGACCTCGCGGGCAAGGCGTCGGCACCTTCCAGCCATGAGACTGCTCTCGACGTCGGGATTGCGGGGTAGACGCCAAGACCGACGTTCCACAGCCTGCCGTGGTGGGCGCAGATGTTGCGGACGCGGACGAAGGTCGACATCCAGGACCTCAGCAACGGTTCAGTCAGGCCGACGCTCCCGGCCACAGCAGACCTGTCGGCGCGTCGATTCAGGTTGCGGTAAAGGGCGGTGAGCTGACCGATCGTCAGGGTCTCGGCCATCAGCCAGGAGGGAGGCAACTCGGGCGCTCCGTAGGTCGTCAGGTAGTGCTCGAGCGCCGACCGATGCACCAATGTGTCCATCCCGGAATCCGGCGCCGCGCGCAGCCGGTCGTCGCAGGTGTCCCGGACCATCCTCGGGAGCCGTGCATGCTTGCCGCGGTCCCGGAAGTGTGCGGCGACCACGTACCAGTGGGAGTTCGAGTACGTCGTCGACATGTGGTCGGTCAGGGCTGCGCGCACGGCGACCTCGACACGTTCCAGCGCGTCCATGATCAGCAACCGCAGGGCGCGATCGAAGACATGGAGGTCGAGCACGTCGTCGAAGACGGCTCCCTCCTGAAACAGGTGGTCAAAGCCTCCCTGCTGGAAGGGGATCGTGTACGGGGAGAGCCGGTAGTAGCCGATGTGCTGCAGGTACCGTCGGGCCCTGTCCGGGTCCGGGATGCTCAAAGCCACGACCGGCGAGACGGGGCACGAGCTCGTCCGCCGTCAGCGGCGGCTTTGCATAGATCAGCTCGCCCCGGGCGCGCGGTGGTCCAGGCACCGATGCTCCCCTCGGGCAAGAAAAATCCCCCAAGTGCGCATCGTTGAGAGGCGTGGGGGATGTAGTGAGAAAAACGTAGCACGAGCTGCCGACACACGCCCCTGGTGCCGGCACGGGCAACATGCTCGTGACCTTGGGTCACCCGTTAGGCCCCCACGCCCGATTCCCAGCCGAGGGACGTCAGAGCCAGGACCTCTTTCGCACCCTCGGCGACGACTCCACGTGCCGCTCGCCGACCCACGCGACGAGCAGGCCTCCGGCGCGGTGTCGGCTGCCCTCGGCTGGGCCGCCGCGGCGGCAGCTCGAACGCGTCACCGCCTCGAAAGGTCGGCGTTCATGTCCGGCTCTCACCGGCCAGTGGCGGCCGTCGTCGGCGGGTGACACGGTGCCTGCGCAGTGCCCCCGGGGTGTTGTACGGTCGCAAACCTGCAGGTCAGAGGCGGTACGGAAGACGGTCTTGAAACCGTTGAACGTTTAACCAACGTGTCGTGGGTTCGAATCCCACGCCCTCCGCTGACAGCGGTAACAGGCCTGTGACCTGCGGGAACGTCGTGACCTGCGGTGATGCCTGCGTATGAGTCCGCCGACGGTGTTGAGAGCCGTGCGGCCGCGTCCGGTTGTCAATGGCGGACGGCGGCTGTCGACGGCTCTGGGGGTCATTTTCGGATGCCAGTGCCTGAGCAGTCCCTGAGAAATCGGCGGTTGAGCGGGCTTCCCGATCTGTTGTTGCTGCCCGACGCAGCGCCCATCAGGCGCGGCGCAGGGGCTGCTACGACTTGGAGCGCTGGTACTTGTTCCGCTGGTAGTCCTCGACCCAGTTCCGGGAGCTGAGCCAGGTGCCGTTGGGTGTCTTCTGGGCCTTGAGCCGGCCGCGCTCGGCTGCGGCGCGCAGGGCGGTGAGGGTGACGCCTGCCTTGGTGTCGGTGAGGCTGGCCAGCGGTACGAGCCGGGCGGGGCCTGCGACGGCCGGCACCACGAACTTGTAGAGGTTGTTCGTCACGGCGCGTGCGATGACCTCGCCGAGCGGGCCGTAGTCACCGGTGTCCGCCTTCCGCATCGCGGTCAGGTACTTCGTGCGCTCGTTCTTGAAGATGATGGCGGGTGGGTAGCCGAGCCGGACCAGGAGCAGGTTCAGCAGCAGCCGACCCGAGCGGCCGTTCCCGTCGAGGAACGGGTGGATCCTCTCGAAGTCGTTGTGCGTCTTGGCGACTCGCTCGGGGAAAGGCGTGTCGCTGTCGTGGCGGAGGTCGTTGACCGAGGCGACCCAATCGGCCATGCGGTGGTCGACCTCGGGGAACGGCGCCGGCGTCATGCCTTCTGGGAAGGGCCGGATGTCGTGCTGGCGCCAGTTGCCGGGAGCCTCGGCCGCTGTCGCGTGAGGGTGCGGTGCGACGTTCCAGACCGGGTTCATGGTCTCGTAGTGGACGGTGCGGGCTTCGTGGATGCTGAGCAGGTCCCCGTTGGTCCAGTCGCCTGGCTCGAGCGCCTGGCCGTAGACCCACTTGGCGGCGTTGCCGTAGCCGACGACCTCCATGTACTCCTTGAGCTCCTTGGAGCCGACCGCCCGACCCTCGTCGAGCAGCTTGCGGACCTCGTCGAGAACGAGGGTGTTGCCCTCGAGTGCGGTGGAGTGATGGGCCTCCTGGTGCCACAGCTCCGCCCAGATCGCCTCGGCCTCTGCGGGGCTCGGCAGGCCACCCAAGCGCGTCCGCAGGTCGTCGATGGCCTCATCGAGGCGGTCGTACACGCTCTGACGTGACGGACGTCCACGTGCCATCGCCGTCGACTCCTTCCGTACGGGCTGAATCTGTCGTGTTCGGCGCAAACTTAGTAGGACACAACAACGAGGAGACAGTACTCGGTGTTGCTGAGGGCGCGCACAAAAAACAACAACGCGACACATTGACGTGGGGACCGCCCTGGAGCGCCACCGCATCCGGGGGTCGTCAAGGGCTCCCTCCCGCGCAGCGCAGCGCAGCGGTGTCCGGTGGTCACCGGTTGGCCATGGCCGCTGTCGGCGGGTCTCTCGCCCAGTGCCTGAGCAGTGCCCCGGCCCGTCGGAAAAGCCGGAAAGCCGCAGGTCAGGGCCGGTACGCCTGACGGTCTTGAAAACCGTTGGGCGGGTCACCACCCGTCTCGTGGGTTCGAATCCCACGCCGTCTGCTCACCAGCGGGTGTGCGCGCGGTCGACGCGGGGCCAGGTGGAGACGGTCTGAGCAACCGCCTTCTGGCGTACGGCTGTCGCTGAGTGTGCCCGGCGGCAGGCAACCGTAGGGAGGGAATCCGGAGCCAGTGCCCTGTGCGTGCCCTCGGAATTGCTCACTCGACGGGCCCCAGCGCGCCGGGCCCGCGCATCGCGGCTGCGCCTCGCTGCGCCAGCGTGGGGACCGTGACCGGCTCAACGCCCTGCCGGACAGCGCACCGGGCAGACTGGCCGGGGAGGAACCTCAGGCGCGATGCGAGACCCGCCACCTCCTGCACGGGGGCCGTGGACCCTTCAACGTCACCTACGCGCACGAGCCAGGCGATGGTGAGCAGCACGCCCTCCTCCGGGAGCGTCACCGAGTAGGCCCGCTTGTCGAGCAGCGTCCACAGTCGACGCAGACCGGCCTCGCTCAGGCGGTGCTCGAACAGCTCCTGCCGTGTCGCTCTCAGGCCCAGGTCACAGGCCAGCTGCCGCTCGTCGTCGGCCAGCGGTGAGCGGGTACCGTCCCCGCGCCCTCCGGGTCCGAAGCCCGGTGCTCTGCTGCTGAGCTACACGCCGTCGCCAAGGAGCGTGAGGCGGCGCACACCGGCCGCGCCGCCGACCTCCGCCACTGCACCTGGGCGGTGAAGCGCAGGTCGTCAGGTCCCGGATGACGGTGTCGGGCGAGGGTCCGCCCGGTGGGTCTGGTCCGGACCGGTTCCGCGGTACGCGCGGTGCGGGCTCCGTGGGGGTGCGGTCGGCTCCAGCAGTCCGTCGTCGAGGAGGCGCGCGAGGTAACGGGTGGTCATCGCATGGCCCAGGCCGGTCGCCGCAGCCACCTGCGCTGCGGTGAGGGTGTTGCCGTCGGCGAAGAGCGCCGCGATCTCCGCTGACCGGTCGTAGCGGCGGCGGGCCGGGGGCTCGGCATGCGTGGGCGAGCGCGCGGACGCTGCCTCGTGGAAGTCCAGCTGGGGCTGCTGGCTGGATGTGTCTGTGGCCGCTGTGACGTCGAGGAGGTACTCGGCGTATCTGCGACCACCGGAGCGGTAGGCGAGCCCGCGCGCCACCAGGTCGGCGAGTGCGTGCGTGGCCTCGCGGCTGTCGAGCCCTAGCTGGCGCAGGGTGCCGTTGGAGACCTGCCGACCTTCGCGCATCAGGGCGAGGGCGCTGATCTGGCCTCGGCTCAGGCCGGGCTGTCCCAGGCTTTCGATCCAGTGCAACGTGTCCGCGGTCAGGAGGGTGTGCTTGGGGAACGTGACGGTGAACCTGCTGAGTCTGCTGTCGAAAGTCGGCAGGGTCAGGTCGGCTCGGCGCAGTCGGGCGAGCATGTCGGGGATGCCGCTGCCGCGGTTGTCCGCGACGACCTGGTCGGTGCCGGGGAGGTAGACGTCGGCGAGCAGGGGAATGAGGTATCCGTTGCGTGAGGAGGACACGCCTTCCTGGCCGAGGTCGTCTGGGGTGACGGTGCCGAAGAGACCTCCGGGGTTGCGGATGACGAGGCGGTCGACGTACAGCTCGACCTGGACCTGGGTGCCGCGTGCGTGCTGGCTGTAGTCGCGGTGGGCCAGGGCGTTGGTGACGGCCTCGCGCAGGGCCTCCACCGGGTAGTCGCCTACGTCCTCGCGTCCGAGTCCGCGCACGTGACCGGAGGTTCGGGTATTGCGCAGGATGACCCGGACGGTCTCCTCGATCATCGCCGGGACAGACCCACGGATCGTGGCGTTGTCGGTGAAGCGTGGCGCCCCTTCAGGGATGGCGTCCTTCTGCGTTCCCGGGACCGCGATGAAGGTGACGCACAGCTGGGGGAAGAACTGCTGTGGCCACTGCCCGAGGGTGAGCAGCCCTGCGACGGTGACGCCGACGTGGTCGCCGGCTCGTCGGAGCACGCCGAGCCTGATCAGCGCGATCTCGTCGTCGACGGCGCTGAAGGCGCCGGGTTCGCGGTTGCGCACCCGGCGCAGCAGACGGTCGACGGCGTCCCGGTCCAGGTCCCCGACAGACGCGTCCGTGACGAGCTCGTGGTCGTCCAGCGGTTGACCGCGGTTGGCGTGGAGCAGGTAGATCTCGTAGGCGGTCATCACCCGGTCGCCGTCACCACCGCGGGTGTAGGAACCGGCCGTGATGCCTCTGGTCTTGACGAAGCAGGGCTTTGCGTCCGGGGTCAGCTCCGCCACCGTTGCCACGACGACCTGCGCGCCCTCGAAGTCCTCGATCTGGATGTCTGCTCGGACCGGTGGCTCGAGCGCGTCGCTGCACATCGACGCGAGGTCGTCGCGGACCCTCACCGCGTCGAAACCAGCAGCCGGTCGGAACCCGCTGCGCTCTTCCAGGCCCAGGAGCAAGACACCGCCCCGGTCGTTGCTGAACGCAGACAGCGTCTCGCGTGCACTCTTGGGCACGCCGCCGCCCGCCGCCTTCACCTCGACAGCCGGGAGGTCGGTGGCGCGCCGTCGCAGCAGCCGGACGAGGGACGCGAGGTCCGGGTCGGTCAACTCACTACTCACGTCGTTAGTATCGACCCACCGCCAGAAATAGCAAGTATGTAGTGAGTTCCGGCTGAGGATGACACGAGGCGTGCTGCACGGCAGTGGCCGCAAGGTGCAGACCTTCCGCACGCACGAAGATGCGGGCGCCGAGGGGCGCGTAACGGCGGTACGTGACGAACATCGTCACGTCGGTGCGGTGGTGGTCCCGGGGCGCCCGGCTGTGCAGGGGATGGGCTCGGCCTAGGAAGCGGTGGGTTGGACAGGACGGTCTCCTTCGGAGGGCGGGTGCTGAGTTGTCGGCGGAGTACGTCGCGCGGGGTGTTCAGACTGAGGACGGGGCGGGGTCTCCAGCTCGCGGCTCCCTGGGGCCAGGTGGGTCGTGGCTCGTAGGACGAGCACGCCGACGGCGGTGAGGGCACACCCGAGCGGCAGGAGGAACGGCGGGAAGCCGGCCATCAGGCAGGGCGCCCCACCGACCACCAGGAGCACACCGACCCAGCGAGGCAGCACTCGTGCGCGGAGGCTCGCCACTCCGAGCAGGACGGTGCCGACGGCGAGCAGGGCGAAGCCGCTGAAGGCGACGACGACCATGGGCAGCGGCGGCGTTGCAGTCGCCAGCTCGGGTGCCACCCGGGCGAGCCAGGTCACCGCGAACGTCTCGAACCACCAGTCACCGGCGGTGAGCACGGTCCCCACGGTCGCTGTGACGAAGCCCGCCAGACCAGGCGTCCGACCTCCTTGGCCTGGTGCAGGTACACGCCGAGCACGGCCAGCGGCAGCAGCACGAACCCTGCCAGCTTGGTCAGCAGGTGCACGGTGGCCGGCAGGGACAGCACCTGTGATCCGGGGTCTGCCGCGGGAAGGAGGAACGACAGCCCGACGAGCTGGGAGGTGACGATGAGGGCTCCCGCGGTGACACCGGCCGCACCGGTGGCTCGCAGGAGGTCTCGGTACGCAGGCTGAGCGGCAGTGGCAGGGGCAGGGGCAGGGGCAGTGGGAGCGGCAGTGGCAGTGGCAGTGGGGGTTGGTGTGGCGGTGGCCATGTCGAGCTCCGTTCGTCGGGTGCCTCGACCGTCCCGCGTGGCGACGGTGCTCCGCGTCGGTCCCGGGACCGCCCGACCGACGAGCGTCCGGGTCTGCGGGCGGAGCCGTCCTGGGTCTGAAGGCCTGCTCACGCCGGGGACCGGCCGTAGGTGAGGCGCCGGAGCAGCACCTCGGCCGGACCGCGTCGCCCCGCCCGGTCGAGCAGGACCGCGACGACGACCGTCATGGCCCAGACGGCCACGGCCAGGCCGTAGGCCGCCGGGCGACGTGGCCGATTCCGCCGGCGAGTCCGGTGACGAGGTGGGAGACCGTCGCGGCGACCTGCGCCGCGGGGGCGGGGTCGACGAGCCCGGCCACCATGAACGCGAACGGGGCCTCACCGACGCCGCTGACCGTGGTTCCCAGCACGGCCGTGCTGGGAACCAGGACACCGGTGTGGTCCCCCGGGCGGTCCAGGACTCCCGCCCGGCCGACGAGGACACCGATCAGCACCGGCGCCAGCATGACGGGGACCTCGACCAGGAGGGACATGAGGTTGCCCATGGCGGTGAGGGCGGCCGGAGCCGGGCGCTGCCTGGAGGCGGGCGAGGAGCGCGACACGGCTCCGTACATTCGAGTGGTGGAACCCACCGGTGCGATCCGTGTTCCGCTGCCGGCACGACGGGCGCCCGGCTGGGTCGACCCGGTGCTGGGGGCCGCGGCGGCGCCCGACCGAGCCGTCGTCGAGCCCCGCACGACGATCCTCGACATGCTGGAGGCAGTGACATGACCCGGTCCATCATCTCCTCGCGGTTGAGCAGGGGCTGCTGCAGCACGCGGTCGAGACCGGCGGCCTCAGACCCCGACCACACCCTGGGTTGGGATGAGCCTGCAATCCTCCAGCCCATGGGGGAAGAACTCCGGTTCCGTACGGCCACCAACCGGCAGGCGGTGGCGGCGTTGTTCGCCGGGCTGGACGAGGAACAGCTCGATACGCCGAGTCTGTGCGCGGGGTGGACCTGCCGGGACGTGCTGGGCCATCTGGTCATGTGCATCGAGGTCGGCCTGCCCCGCTTCCTGCTCGAGGTCGCCCGCGACGGGGGACGGGCCGCCAGGACTTCCGATCGGCTCGCCCGCGAGTTCGGTCGCCGCCCCCGCGCCGATCTCGTCGACGTTCTGCACCGTCGTAGCGCTGACGCCGTCTCTCAGCCTGGGGTTGGGGTCTTCGGGCCCTTCGCGGACTCCTGCATCCACATGCGTGACGTCGCCATTCCCCTCAGCCTGCCCGCCACGGCGCCGGAGGCAGACTGGGTCAAGGTCTTGGACTTCCTCACTGACCCACGCGCTCGAGCTGCGGGGTTCCTCCCCCGGGGCCGCCTGGACGGGCTCACCATCAAAGCCGATGGTCAGGACCGAGCATGGGGGAACGGTGAACTGGTCACCGGCAGCAGCGAGGCGCTCGCCCTGTCGGTGACCGGCCGATCGGTGCTGCTGGACAGCCTGGACGGCCCCGGCGCGATGACCCTGCGGCAGAGAGTTCTCGCGGTAGGGGCCTGACCCCGTCGTCATGGACAACGTCGCTGACGCTGTACCCCAGCGCCAACACGCCAGGCTTGGCGTCCCGCAGCCGATCGGCATGCGTGGCGTGCCAGCGCCGTGCCTGTCCAGTGCCCCTGGACGGCCGTCTACCGACGAACCCGCAGGTCGGCAGCGGTACTACGGACCCTCTTGACAACCGTTGGGCGGGTCACCACCCGACTCGTGGGTTCGAGTCCCACGACCTCCGCTGATGGGTCGATGAGCGTCTCGAAGGTCACATGTTCGTGGGCTGCTGGGCTGCTGGGCTGCTGGGCTGCTGGGCTGCGCCGTGCGTCGGCCTGCCGTGCCCGGTCGCGTTCGGCTCAGAGGTAGAGGCCGACGAGGTCGTGGCCGCGTCGAGCGGCGAGGTCGACGGCGTCGACGAGGCGCCAGACGTCATCGTCGACCTCCTCTGGCAGCCCGTTGCCGCCTTGGGCGTCGGCGGCGGTGGCGGCGGCCTGCTGGACCTCGGTGGCGTCGGCCCAGCCGAGCATGGGCACGTCGAGGACGACGAGTCCGGCGAGCTCGCGGGACAGCAGGCCGGCAAGGAACGCCCGGCCGAGCAGGGGGGCGGCCTGTCGACCGAGGAGGTCGTCACGGAACTCCTCGCCGCCGGAGGAGGTGTGTGACAGGGACGTGGCGTGGTGGCCGAGGTGGCGTACGACGGCGACGACGTAGCCGGCGAGGTCGTCGGTCACGGTCCCACCGCCCCCGGCCATCGCGTCGGCCACCGTGCGGGACAGCAGCGTCCACCGTTCGTGCACGTCCGCCATGACGGGGTCGAGGTCGTCGAGTCGCAGGTCGGTCGGGTCGATGGACGGTGCCCGCAGCTCGGCGAGCAGGCTGTCCAACGAGAGCGCCCAGACCTCGAGGGTGTAGCCCATGTGCGTCGTGCCTCTCGCTCGTCTGGTTCCGGGTCGGTCGCCTGGGTAGTCAGCGCTAGTGGTGGGACGGGGTCATGGTGTCGTGCGGTGGGGCCCGGGCATGAGGCCTCGCGGGAGGTCGGGGACGTCGGGGATGCTGAGCCCGTAGCGGGGGGCGGTGGCCACCAGGAGGCTGGCTTCGGGGTCCAGGAGCGCAAAGACGTGGCGACGGTTCTCCGCCGAGCGGGACCAGTAGCGGGCGTTCGCAGCAGAGCGTTCGACGCAGGTGGCGTCCAGGGCGGCCTGGTCGCCGGCGAGGATGGCGGTGGCGGCTCGGGGCAGACCGTGCAGGCGACGCAGCTGGTCCGCAGGCGTGCTGTCCAACGCCGTGCGGGCGCCCAGGTCGGCCAGCAGCCCCGCCGCGGCGTCCTGGTCACGCACGGTCAGAGCCGCGGCGAGCGGGACCAGGGGTGCCGCGGCCGCGGTCGAGGACGTCGGCTCGTTGACCGAGGGGTCCAGCGCCGTGCGGGCCATCAGCTCCGTGGCGTGCTCGTCGCCGCACAGCAGTGCGATCCTCAGCCAGCCGATGACCGAACCCCATCCGTAGGGAGGAGCCAGGACCCGGCGGGCGTGCCCTGCTAGCTCCACGCCTCGGCGCAGGTAGCCGTCGATGGTCTCCTGCGGCTCCTCGAAGAGCCACGCGAGCACCGCAGCGTCACGGCAGTCGTCGACGCCGGCGTTGAAGACCCCCGCGTCGGCTCGCCCCTCGTCGACCGTCCGCCTCACCAGGGAGATGGACCGGTCCGAACGGGCGCGCTCACGCGTCAGGAACTCGACGTCAGGTCGGTGCGGGTAGGTGTGCGGCATGCCAATCCCATCTACGGGGCTAGTGGTGGACCGGGAGGGGCGGGACTACGGAACACACCCTCGACCCGCACGCTCGCGGCTCCCTCGATGAAGTCCGACCGGGTGCCGGTCCGGACGCCGACGTACTCGACGGACTGCAGCCGGTAGGCGTCCTCGATGAGGGTGCCGATGTCGCGGCGGCCGTCCGTGGCCGAGGCGTTGCGCATGTCGAAGGCCACGTCGCGGGGGTACTCGGGATCAGTCTGGCTGATGCGATCACCGGAGCGCGCGACGAAGTTGGCCACCCGGTCGCCGTAGACCCCGCTTCCGCCCTTGGCCTCCACGATGCGCAGGGTGGTGCCGTCGAAGTGGACGAGGTTGGTGGCGCGGCTGCCGCCGAAGGCGACGACCCGGTCCCAGGCCTGTCCCTCGTCGAAGGCGCGGACGAGGTCGGCGACGTCGGCGTCGGTGCTGGGTCGGAAGACGGGCAGGTCGAGGTCACCGACGGCGTCGCGGAGGTACTGCAGGCCGCCGAGCTCGCCCAGCTCCTCCGACAGGAGCCGCCGCTCGGCGGTGCCGGCGGCCTGGTACCTCGTCACGACGTCCTGGAAGCGCGGGTCGAGGGGGGCTGTCGCGTTGACGCCGTGCAACGGCGGTGACGCCGGGATGGGTGGGGCGTGCATGCGCGGTGAGGGCGTCAGGTGCGGGGTGGCAGGGACACCGCGGCCGGGAGTGACGGGTACGTCGTCGACGCCGCGGGTGGGGACGCGGGGTGGGGGGTCGAGGCGGCCGGCGGCGCGGGCGGCGTCGGTGAGCAGGTCGCCGTGGCGCAGCGCGACGACGCCGACGCCGACGCCCGCGCCGACGAAGGGCAGGACGCCGAGGGCGCGTTCCCAGCCGGCGAGCTCCTGACCGGTGAGCAGGTCGCGTCCGATGACGGCCTCGACGATCCCCTTGCCGGTGCCGACGAAGGGCACGAAGTCGAGCACGATGGACAGCGCTGCGAGCAGGGACAGCCCGAACGCGGCCTCGACGGCTGAGTTCGCGACGCCGAAGCAGTCCGTGAAGACGGAGCAGTTGTCGGCCGCCGCGGGCGGGGCCAGGAGCAGCTGCACGACGACCCAGGTGGTCCAGGCGGCCACGGCGACCTGCAGGCAGCGCAGCGCCGGCCGTACGGGACCCCCCGGGCCGGGCGGCGCCTCCCGAGGGCCGCTCATCGTGGGGCCCGCGACGGCTCGTCGGGCCCGCCCGGGGACGGTGCGCTCGTCCGCTGCGGCGTGTCGTCGTCCGGGGGGTCTCTGTCGGTGGCGGCGTCGGCGTCGGGTCGGGGCAGGGCGCCGGGGAACACGGCAAGGACGACGACGACCGAGACGAGGACGACGAACGTGAGGGCGGTGTAGCTGCCGATGAGGTCGTTGCCGACGGACTGCGCCGCGACCCGGGACAGCAGCCAGACCGCGAGAAGCCGCGCCCAGGCGGGAAGGACGGCGGCGATGCGGCGCCACCGGTCCAGCCATCCTGCGCGGACCTGGTCCGAGCGCAGCAGCCGGACAGCCGCGAACACCGCGAAGGTCAGCGGCCACAGCCAGGCCCGTTCCAGGATCCCGGCCAGGGCCAGCGTGGCGAAGGTGGCCGAGGCCAGCGCCCCGCCCCACGCACGCACCGGGGAGGTGCGGCCCGCGCGCGGTGCGCCCCGTCGTTCGGTCCGTCGGGCGATGCGGTCGGGGAGGACCGGCGGCGGGTGCGCCTCGGCCTCGCGCAGCCGCTGCTGGACCTGGCCCGGCAGCATCGCGGCGCCCAGCCAGGCCTGCCTGAGCACGACGGCGGCCACGGCGGCGGCGACGACGAGGTCGCCCTGCTCCTGCAGGGTGGCCACGGCCTCCACCGTGGGTACCCCGGACGGCGCGCCCCAGGTGAAGACGGGTCGGACCAGGGTGGGGGCAGCGGCGACCCACGCGTCGACGCCGAGCCACACGATGACGAGCAGGAGCCCGCTCACCAGGGTCCAGGCCAGGACCGGTGGCATCGGGCGGTCCCGGCCGACGCCGGCCACGACGGCGCGGGCGGCGCGGGGCAGGACGACCACGACGGTGGCCAGCAGCAGGTAGGTGATGAGGTCCGGCAGCCGGACGTGGACCAGGTGCGCCAGCGGGCCCTCGGCGAGCACGCCGGAGAAGTACAGGTCGTTGCTGGGCACGGGCCCGTAGGCCGCGACGGGTCGGGTCGACAGGACGTCGCCGAGGCTGAACGCCACCACGGCGAGGACGCCGAGCTGGGAGGAGAACGAGCCGAGCGCGACCAGGCCCATCACGAGGACGACGGACTCGGTGTAGACGTCGGTGTAGCCGAGCCGGAACGCCCCGGCCGCGAACGGGAGCAGGACCGAGACGAGCGGAAGGACGACCGCGACCAGTGGCAGGGTGGTGACGACGTGGCCGTCGCCTGCGACCCCGTTCGTCGACGGCGCGCGGGCCAGCAGCCACCGCGGGCCGCGCACCCAGAACCAGTCGCCCAGCGCCACCACCCGGTTCATGAGGCGCGTCGGTTCACGAGCTGTCCCGGCGAGTCCGGGCCCGGTGCGTGAGCAGGGCAGGGGCCAGGAGCCCCAGGGTCGTGCCGTACGCGAGGTGGCCGACGAGCGAGATCTGGGTGAGCTCGGCGACGGAACGCGGGTCCAGCCAGCCCGGGTAGATGGCCAGCATGAACGCCTCGAGGCCGAGGGCGAAGAGGATGCCCACCCAGAACGGTCTGCGGCCGAACCAGACGGTGTAGGCCACGCCGAACGCGACCCCGTTGAGCAGGTGGAACGCCAGCCCGGCCAGCAACCGGGCGGTCGGGTCCGGCATCCCGCTGAGCAGGGCCTGGCCGAACAGGGGCAGGGCGGCGAAGGGGGAGGACTCCATGCTGGCGACCTGGACCAGGAGCCACCGGCTCCCGTCGTACACGGCGGTGGCGAGCAGACCGGTGGGGATCCCCACCAGGACCCGGCCGACCCACTCGCGGCGGGAGTCCGGGGCTGACAGGACCGTCACGGCGAGTGCGGCTCCTCCCGCCACTGCGAGGACCCCGAGGACGAGGGCCAGCGGGGCCCCGGTGAGGACGTACAGGACCAGCGAAGCGCCGCTGGAGAGGAACACCCCACCGCCGACGAGCACCGCGGCGCTCCCGGTCGACCGCGCGGAGCCACGGCTACCAGATGCAGGCCCGTTCGGCTGCGACGGCTGCGACGGCTGCGACGGCTTCGGCGCCTGCCCACCGAGGCCGGCGCTCACGCGGGCAGGTCCAGGTCCAGCACGGCGGGGGCCGGAGCGGCAGCGTTGCTCTCCTCGTACTCGGCCACGGCCGTGACCTGCAGCTGGGCGGCGGTGAGGTCCTCCGGGACGAGGAAGACGGTCTCGTCGGCCGTGGTGGCCGCCGGTTGCGGTGCGAGGAGGGTCCCGTCGGGCAGGGCGAGCCTGACGCTCGCGGTCACGTCTACGCCTCTGACGTCGCAGCAGGGCTCGTCGACCTCGGTGGTCCCGGCCACCCGCAGGTAGCCCTGCCCGACCGGCGCCCACCCCGTGTCCGGTCGCCACGCCTCCAGGCCCGCCTCGGTGATCACGACCGTCACCCGACCGGGGTCGCCTTCGGGCAGGGCCACCTCGGACCGGACCTCGGCGCCGATCCCGACCGTTCGGCGCTCGCGGTACAGGACCGCAGGTGCCCCCGGACCCCGTTCTCCGGTGATCAACGAGATGGACTGCGGGCGCCCCTCGGAAAGCACCTCGAGCGCGGCCTCGCGCGTGCCGGTAGGGACGGCAACCACGAGCCAGGCGTTCTCCTCGACCTGTGACCAGTCCGGCAGCGCCGTGCGTCGTCCGTCGATGACCAGCGTGGCGGTGCCCACCCCGGAGGGTGCGTCGTCGTCGCGGGTGGTCGTGTACCCGACGACGAGCAGGTCCTCGCCCGGCGCGGGGACGAGCGCGGTGTCGCCGCGGCCGAGCCGGTCGACACGGGCCAGGTCGGTCAGGCGGAGGCTCAGCTCGGCCGTCTCCAGGCGTCCGTCCTTCGGCTCGGCGACCGTCACGCTGCTCAGGTCCTCGGGCAACGCCTCGAGCAGCACGGTGGCTCCGGGGTCCAGCGGCGCAGCGTCCGGCGGGGCCAGCGTCCGGTCAGCCTCCTCGTCCGGGGTCAGACCGTCCGGGCGGACGAGGACCACGCCGGCTGGAAGCGGTTCGGTGCGGGTGAGGCGCTGCAGGTCCACGGCCGGGGCACTGGCGCTGACGAGGTCGTCGGCGACCAGCTGCAGGGGGAACGGGGCATAGGTCTGCCCAGGGGTGGAGTTCCGCAGCAGCAGCGGCCCGCACCACAGCTGGGCCGTGCTCTGCTGCACCGTCACCCCGTCCCGGTCGACCTCGGTGACACCCAGGTAGCAGCGGGTGCCGGCCGCGGTGCTGGCCCCCAGGTCGGCGGTCACGCGGTCCAGGTCGGCGTCGGCGCGGTCCACGAGCGCATCGGTGTTGGTCAGCAGACGGCCGCCCTCGGTCCGGACTCCTCCCGCCCCCAGCACGGGCGTGTAGGAGGGGGGACGACGTCCGTCGGGACGGTTGAGTGTCGACCGGTCCAGCTGGGCGGTCGCGTCGAGGTCCTGCACGTCACCCGTGACGCCGCCGGGCGTGTTGGCGGACGGCGACCACGACACGTCCGCCACGACCCAGTCCTGCCCGTCGGCGGCGACGCCGAGGCGGACCGGGCCGCAGGCCACGCGAGGCCCCGGAGCGAACGCGTCTGCCGCGGCGGGTGCGAACCAGCATCCTGCACCCTCCTCCAACGGTGCTCCGTCGGCGACGGCCAGAGCACGGAACACCGGCTCCACGTCGGCCAGCACCTGGGCGCCGTCCACCAACGGCTGCCCGTCCACCTGCAGGGCCACCGGCACCCCGACGACCTGCCGGTAGGCCCACCAGCCCGCGACGCCCACGGCGAGGGCAAGGACGGCCAGGAACGCCCACAGCTGCACGCGCCCCACACGACGGGACCCGACCCCGTCGCGTGCAGACGCGGGACCAGCCGTGGCCGTGGCCGTCGAGGCCGGCGCCGCCGACGCGTGGATGGTGCTTCCCGCCGCGCCGACCAACCGGCCCGCGGACGGTGCACCTGAGAGCAGGCCACCCTCACCGTTCTCCCCCACCCGCACGACGATAGAGCCCTGCTCGGCCTCCGGGGTGGGCGCCTGGTGGCCGCCGGCCACCCTGGGCGTTCATGGCCGTCGTCGGCTGGTGGGCAGCCCGAGACGCGTACCAGCTCCATGGCGGGCGCCTCGTGCCGTCGACCCGCCACCACCCAGCGACGGCGTGAGTGGCCACGCACGGCCCCCGGCGGTCCGCGGTCGTGCACGGCCGCTGCCGGTCCCACGTCACCCGCCAGGCACGGCACGGATCGCCCGCACGGCGGCTCAGCGGAAGCGGCGGCCCTCGTCGCGTCGGTACGCCCAGACCGCCAGCCCCCCGGCGACCGCCGCCCACAGGGCCAGGACGGGTAGCGCGCTCACGGGTAGGTCCGCCCCGGTCGTGGCGGCGATCACGAGGTCGCGCCCGGCCCGGGTGGGCAGGGCTCGGGAGATGGTGTCGAGCCAGCCGGGGAAGCCCTCCGGCGGGATGAACAGCCCGCCGCCGAACGCCAGCGGGAACAGCAGGACCTGGGCGACCGGGACGGCGGCCTTGACCGGCAGGGAGTAGCCGACGGCCACCCCGACGAACAGCAGCGGGACCCCGGCCACGGCGAGCGCGCCCGCGCCCAGCAGGGCCTGGGTCGGGGTGACGGACGCCTCGGTGAGCAGGGCGGCGGCCAGCAGCAGCGGCAGCAGCCCGAGCAGGGCGAACAGCACCCCGTTCAGCAGGCGGGCGACGATGCGAGGACCCGCCCCGACCGGCAGGGTGCGGACGTAGGGGTCCCAGGGGGTGCTGCGGTCGTCGGAGACACCGACCCCGAAGGTGAACAGGCACACGGAGAACACCGCGAACAGGCCCAGCTGGCTCACCGCGGCCGTGGAGGCGACCGGGTCTCCGGAGATCTCCCGGAACGGTACGACGAAGAACAGGAACGACAGCACCGGGAACATGACGGTGCCGACCACGGCGATCGGCACCCGGACCGTCTCCAGCGCCACGTAGCGGGTGTGCAGCGCGACCAGGCTCATACCCGGGACTCCGTCCGGCTCGTGGTCGGCGGCTCAGGCGTCCCCGTGGTCAGGGCGAGGAACGCCTCCTCCAGCGAGGCGGGCGCGACCGCGAGGTCCCGGAACCCGACGTCGCGGGCCACCAGCTCTCGGACCAGCGCGTCGGAGTCGTCGGTGAACAGCGACCAGCGGTCGCCCTCGCCGGCCTCGGCGCGGACGACGTGCTGCAGCGGGGGCAGCGTGCCCACGCGCACGCTCACCCGGCGTTGCCGCACCCGGGAGCGGACCGCGTCCAGGGTGTCGTCGACGAGGACCCGACCCGAGGCCACGACGACGACCCGCTCCGCCAGCGCCTCGACCTCCTCCAGGTAGTGGCTGGTGACCACGACGGTCCCGCCGTCGGCGTGGAAGTCGCGCACCCGCTGCCACAGCAGGTGCCGCGCGTCGACGTCCAGGCCGGTGGTCGGCTCGTCGAGGACGAGCAGCCGGGGTCGCCCGACCAGGGCGAGGGCCACCGACAGCCGGCGTCGCTGACCGCCGGACAGCCCGCCCGTCTGACGGCCGGCCTGCTCGGTGAGGCCGAGGTCGGCGAGCAGCCGGGCGGTGGGGATGGGGTCCCGGTGGTGCCCGGCGACGAAGTCGAGGACCTCGCGCACCTTGAGAGTGGCCGGCAGCGCCGTCTCCTGCGGGGTGCAGCCGACCATGGCGCGCTGGGCCGGGACCCGGGGGTCTCCGCCGAACAGCCGGACGGTGCCGCTGTCCGGCCGGCGCAGGCCGAGCAGCAGGCTGATGAGGGTCGACTTGCCCGCCCCGTTCGGTCCGAGCAGGCCGACGACCTGCCCGGCCGGCACGTCGAGGCTGACGTCGTCCAGGGCGAGGACGTCGCCGTACCGGCGGGTCACCCCGACCCAGCTGGCGAGGATCTCGGTCATGAGCGGTCTCCGTCCGTGGGTGGCGCGACCCGGGTGGTGGGGCCGCGTCAGGCCTGCTTCGCGACGGTGAGCAGCACGGCGGAGTCATCGATCGCCTCGAGGCTGTGCCGGGACCCGGGGATGATGAGCAGGTCGCCGGGCGAACCTTCCCAGCAGTCGTCCCCGCAGCGGAGGGTCACCCGGCCGTGGAGCACGTGCAGGGTGGCCTCCCCGGGGCTCTCGTGCTCGTCCAGCGTCCGGCCCGCGGCCAGGGCGATCAGGGTCTGGCGAAGGACGTGCTCGTGACCGCCGTAGACGGTGTGCGCGCTGCGGCCGCTGGAGGCCTCCAGCGCGGCCTTGACGTGCTGACGGACGAGGGCGGTCAGGGAGGACTTGTTCATCGTGCACCTCTCGGTTCGAGTCGGGTCCTGCGGGGGTCGGGGCCCGGCGTGACCGGGCCGTAGGTCGGGTCAGCGTCGGGTGCCGACCTGCTCCCAGCCTGGCCGCGTGGCGCGGGCGCCCTGCCGGTCGTCGCGGCTGCGGTAGACGACGTAGGGCCGCCACAGGTAGCCCACGGGTGCGCTGAACACGTGGACGAGGCGCGTGAAGGGCCACAGCGCGAACAGCAGGAACGCGCTCAGCGCGTGGGCCTGGAAGCCGACCGGGGCCGCGGCCATGAGCTCGGGCTGCAGGTCGAACCGGAAGATGCCCCGGAACCACACCGAGACCCCCTCCCGGTAGTCGTAGTGGCCCCAGATGTTGGCCACGACCGTGTTGCCGAGGCCGAGCACGATGACGAGGCCGAGCGCGAACCACATCAGCTTGTCCATCTTCGTGGTGGCCGCGAACACCGGTCCCGTGGTCCTACGCCGGTAGATGAGGATCGCGGCGCCCACCACCGTCCCGACGCCTGCCACCGCCCCGATGCTGACGGCCATGAAGTGGTAGACCGGTTCGGAGACGCCGACCGCCTCGGTCCACTGCTTGGGAACCCCGAGACCCATGACGTGCCCCAGGAGCACCGCGAGGATCCCGAAGTGGAACAGCGGGCTGCCGATGCGCAGCAGGCGGCTCTCGTACATCTGGGACGACCGGGTGGTCCAGCCGAACTTGTCGTACCGGTAGCGCCACAGGTGCCCCCCCACGAACACGGCGAGGCAGAGGTAGGGGACGACGACCCAGAGCAGCACGTCGGTCGCCGGGCTCACGTGCGGGCCCCCATGTAGTCCGGCGGCGCGAACGGCTCGAGCCCGACGTCCTCGCCTGGGGGGCCTTCGGCTGCGAGGCGGGCGACGGCCGCGCGGTCGTCGCCCTGCAGCGCGGGCAGGCTCCTGGTGATCGCCCGGAGCGCCCCGACCCAGGGGGACCGGGCGTCAGCCAGGGACAGCCGCAGCAGCTCCAGGCCGGCGCGGTTCTCCAGCAGCAGCCGGCGTCCGGTGACCAGGTCGGACGTCGCGGCGAACTCCAGCACCACGCACAGGTGGTCGGGCAGCTCGTCGGGCAGCAGCCTCAGGCCGGCCGCCTGGTAGGCCTGCTTGAACTGCAGCAGGGCCACGCCGCGCTTGCGGGTGTCGCCGTAGGCGAAGTAGGTGAGGAACAGGCAGCAGCGCCGGCGGAGGTCGAAGGTGGCCACGTACTCCGCCGCCAGCAGGGTCGGGTCGGCCGTGGCGAGGTGGTCGAGCAGCTCGGCCAGGTCGGTGCGCGACCAGCGGGGCAGCTCGGCGACCGCGGGGCGCAGCCAGTCGAGGTCGTCGAGCAGGGCCTGGTCCGGGTAGCCCATCAGCCGTCCGGCCATCGCGTAGGTCAGTGCGGTGCCTGGCCTGCCGGCGAGGTTCATGCGCGCGGTCCCTTCTCGTCGTGGGGGAACAGACCGTTCGGGGCGCCCTTGCCGTCCCAGTTGAGGAGGTTGACCCGCCGCGACCTCCCGGGCGGGCTGGTCGGGGAGTCCGTGGTCTGGCGGACCTTGAGGGCGTGGAAGCTCTCCCGCGCCACGGAGGCCTGGGCGCCGGAGCCTTCGCCGAACGGTCCGGACCCGGTCATGCCGGGGCCGCCGTCCACGTCGAGGCTGCACTCGGTCGCCAGCTCCTCCAGCCCGTGGGCCTGCTCGGCGTGGGCGGGCGGGATGACGTAGCGCTCGTCGTACCTGGCCAGGGCCAGCAGCCGGAACATGTCGTACATCTCCTCCTCGCTCATGCCGACCGAGGCGGGGATGGAGGCGTCGGGGTCGCGGCCCAGGTTGATGTCGCGCATGTAGGACCGCATCGCCCCCAGCCGCTTGAGCACGTCCGTCACCGGCTCCGGGTCGCCTGCGGTGAACAGCTCGGCGAGGTACTCCACCGGGATGCGCAGGGTGTCGATGGCAGCAAAGAGGTTGCGGGTGTCCTCGGCGTCGACGCCGGTGCCGGCGACCACGTCGACGACGGGCGACAGCGGCGGGATGTACCAGACCATCGGCATCGTGCGGTACTCCGGGTGCAGCGGCAGGGCGACCTCGAAGCGGTTGATCAGGGCCCAGATCGGGGAGCGTTGGGCGGCCGTGACCCAGTCGCGGGGGATCCCGGCGCGTTCGGCCTCGCGCACGACCTCGGGGTCGTCGGGGTCGAGGAACACCGCCCGCTGCGCCGCGAGGAGGTCGTGCTCGTCCTCGACCGAGGCCGCGTCCAGGACGGCGTCGGCGTCGTAGAGCACGAGGCCGATGTAGCGCAGCCGACCGACGCAGGTCTCCGCGCAGACGGTGGGCAGGCCCACCTCGATGCGGGGGAAGCAGAACGTGCACTTCTCGGCCTTGCCGGTGCGGTGGTTGAAGTAGATCTTCTTGTACGGGCAGCCCGTGACGCACTTGCGCCAGCCCTTGCAGCCGTCCTGGTCGACCAGGACGATCCCGTCCTCCTCGCGCTTGTAGATCGCACCGGAGGGGCACGAGGCGACGCACGACGGGTTGAGGCAGTGCTCGCAGATGCGGGGCAGGTAGAACATGAACGTCTGCTCGAACTCGAGCTTCACGTCCGTGGACAGCTTGGCCAGGATCGGGTCGGCGGAGATCAGCTTCGGTCCCCCGGCGAGGTCGTCGTCCCAGTTGGCCGACCACTCGATCTTCATGTCCTCGCCGCTGATGAGCGACTTCGGCCGCGCGACCGGGGTGTGCGCCTGCGCGGGGGCGTTCGTCAGCGTCTCGTAGTCGTAGGTCCAGGGCTCGTAGTACTCGCTGATGGACGGCATCGTGGGGCTGGAGAAGATGGTGAGCAGGTTCTTCAGCCGCCCGCCGGCCTTGAGCTGCAGCCGACCGCGCCTGGTCCGGGTCCAGCCGCCCTTCCACCTCTCCTGGTCCTCGTGGGTGCGGGGGTACCCCTGGCCGGGGCGGGTCTCGACGTTGTTGAACCAGACGTACTCCACCCCGGTCCGGTTGGTCCACGCCTGCTTGCACGTGACCGAGCAGGTGTGGCACCCGATGCACTTGTCGAGGTTCATCACCATCGCCATCTGGGCCATGACGCGCATCAGTACTGCACCTCCTGCGAGCGGCGACGGATCACGGTGACCTCGTCACGCTGGTTCCCGGTGGGGCCCAGGTAGTTGAACGCGTACGACAGCTGGGCGTAGCCACCGATGAGGTGGCTGGGCTTGACCAGCAGCCGGGTCAGAGAGTTGTGGATCCCGCCGCGCTTGCCGGAGGTCTCCGACCGCGGCACGTCGATGAGCCGGTCCTGCGCGTGGTACATGAACACGGTCCCCTCCGGCATGCGGTGGGACACGATGGCGCGGGCGACGACGACGCCGTTGCGGTTGACGGCCTCGATCCAGTCGTTGTCCTGCACGTCGACCTTGGCCGCGTCCTGCACGCTCATCCAGATCGTCGGTCCGCCCCGGGACAGGCTCAGCATCAGCAGGTTGTCCTGGTACTCGGAGTGGATGGACCACTTGTTGTGCGGGGTCAGGTACCGGACCGTGATGCCGAGCTCACCGTTGTGCCCGACCTGGGGCTCGCCGAACAGCGCGTTCATGTTCAGCGGGGGGCGGAACACGGGCAGGTTCTCGCCCAGCTCGGACATCCAGTCGTGGTCCAGGTAGAAGCTCTGCCGCCCGGTCAGCGTGTGCCAGGGCTTCAGTCGTTCGACGTTGATGGTGAACGGGGAGTACCGGCGACCGCCGTGCTCGGTGCCGGACCACTCCGGCGAGGTGATGACGGTGACGGGGGCAGCCTGGGTGTCCTTGAAGGTGACCTGCTTGCCCTCGTGCTCGGCGGCCAGGTCGGCCATCGCGGTTCCTGTCCGCTCCTCCAGGGTGTGGAAGCCCTGCACCGCCAGGCGACCGTTGGTGGTGCCCGACAGGGCCAGGATCGCCTCGCACGCGTGCAGGTCCCGGGCCAAGGACGGTCTGCCCTTGCCGGCGCCGTGCCGCACGGTGCCGTTGACGTGGCGCAGGTACTCGATCTCCTTGTCGACACGGAACGTGACGCCCTTGGTGGTCGCGCCCAGGGTGTCGAGCAGCGGGCCGAGCGAGGCCATCTTGTCCGCGATGGCGGCGTAGTCCCGCTCGACGGTGACCAGCCTGGGCATGGTCCTGCCGGGTATCGGTTCGCAGTCGCCGGCCTTCCAGTCCTGGACCACCCCGTGCGGGTTGGCCAGCTCGTCCACCGTGTCGTGCGTCAGGGGGACGGCCACCACGTCGCGCTGGACCCCGAGGTGGGTGGCGGCCTGGCGGCTGAACTCCTCGCCCAGGGTGGCGAAGGCGTCGAAGTCGGTCCGGGTCTGCCACGGCGGGGCGATCGCGGGGTTGAAGCTGTTGACGAACGGGTGCATGTCCGTGGTGTTGAGGTCGTGCTTCTCGTACCAGGTCGCTGCCGGCAGGACGACGTCGGAGAAGATCGTCGTGCTGGTCATCCGGAAGTCCAGGCTCAGCAGCAGGTCGAGCTTCCCGGAGGGTGCCTCGTCGTGCCAGACCACGTCCTTCGGCCGCTGGTGGGGCTCGCACTCGGTGGCGCGCAGCGAGGCGTCGGTGCCGAGCAGGTGGTGCAGGAAGTACTCGTTGCCCTTGCCGGAGCTGCCGAGCAGGTTGGCCCGCCACACCGTGAGCACCCGGGGGAAGTTCTCCGGCGCGTCCGGGTCCTCCGCGGCGAAGCGGAGCCGGCCCGCCGTGAGCTCCCGGGGCACGTACTCCGCGACGGGCAGCCCTGCCGCGTCCGCGTCGTCGGCCAGCGTCAGCGGGTTGCGGTCGAAGGTGGGGTAGGAGGGCATCCACCCCATGCGCGCCGACTGCGCGATCACGTCGGCGGTGGACGTGCCCGCCAGGCGCCCGCCCGCGGTGGCCGAGGCGAGCGTGTCCGCGCTGAAGGGGTCGTAGCGGAACTGGTCGGTGTGCAGGTACCAGTACGCCGTCTGGATCATGGTCCGCGGCGGCCGGGACCAGTCCAGCGCGTTCGCCAGCTGGGCGTGCCCGGTCACCGGTCGGACCTTCTCCTGACCGACGTAGTGCGCCCAGCCGCCGCCGTTGACGCCCTGGCACCCCGTGAGCGTGGTCAGGGTGAGGAACGCCCGGTAGATGGTGTCGGAGTGGAACCAGTGGTTCGTGCCGGCACCCATGAGGATCATGGACCGGCCGCTGGACTCCTCGGCGTTGGCCGCGAACTCGCGGCCGATCCGTTCCGCCTTGGCCGCGGGGACACCGGTGATCGTCTCCTGCCACGCGGGGGTGCACGGCTGGGACGCGTCGTCGTAGCCGCTCGGCCACACCCCGGGCAGCCCCGGGCGCGAGACGCCGTACTGGGCCAGCAGCAGGTCGTACACGGTGGTGACGAGGTGACCGCCCACCCGCCGCACCGGCACGCCCCGGTGCACGACGTCGGCGGAGCCGTCCGGGGCGTCGAAGCGCGGCAGGTCCAGCGCCACCGAGGTGTCCGGGGTCCTGTCCTCGTCGTAGACGCTCAGCAGGGGGTCGACCTCGGCCAGGTCGAGGTTCCAGCGGCCCTTGCCCTCCTCGCCGAAGCGGAAGCCGAGCGAGCCGTTCGGCACGACCGGCTCACCGGTGGTGGCGTCCAGCAGGACGGTCTTGAAGTCCGCGCCCTCCCCGGTGTCCCCCAGGTCGGAGGAGGTGAGGAACTTGCCCGGCACGAACGACTCACCGCGGGGTTCGAGCCGGACCAGGAACGGCAGGTCGGTGTACGTCTTGACGTAGGTGTCGAAGTACGGCGTGCGCCGCTCGACGAAGAACTCCTTGAGGGTGACGTGGCCCATGGCCATGGCCAGCGCACCGTCGGTGCCGGGCGCCGCCGCCAGCCACTCGTCGGCGAACTTCGTGCTGTCCGCGAAGTCCGGCGACACGACGACGACCTTCTGCCCCCGGTAGCGGGCCTCCGTCATCCAGTGCGCGTCCGGGGTGCGGGTGACGGGCACGTTGGAGCCCCACATGATGAGGTAGCCGGCGTCCCACCAGTCCCCGGACTCCGGGACGTCGGTCTGGTCCCCGAACACCTGCGGAGAGGCGACGGGCAGGTCGGCGTACCAGTCGTAGAACGACAGCATCGCGGCGCCGATGAGTGAGTAGAACCGCGCCCCGGCAGCGTGGGACACCATCGACATCGCCGGGATCGGTGAGAAGCCGGCGACCCGGTCCGGGCCGTAGGCCTTGATGGTGTGCACGTGGGCGGCCGCGGCGATCTCGGTCGCCTCCTGCCAGCTGGCACGGACCAGCCCGCCCTTGCCGCGGGACGCCTTGTAACGGGCGGCGCGCTCGGGATCGCCCACGATGTCCGCCCACGCCAGCACCGGGTCCCCCAGGCGCGCCTTGGCCTCGCGGTACATCTGCAGCAGCACGCCGCGGACGTAGGGGTAGCGGATGCGGGTGGGGGAGTAGGTGTACCAGGAGAACGCGGCGCCCCGGGGGCAGCCCCGTGGCTCGTACTCGGGGCTGTCGGGGCCTACGGAGGGGTAGTCGGTCTGCTGCGACTCCCAGGTGATGATCCCGTCCTTGACGTAGATCTTCCAGGAGCAGCCACCCGTGCAGTTGACCCCGTGCGTCGAGCGGACCACCTTGTCGTGGCTCCAGCGGTCCCGGTAGAAGCTGTCCGCGTCACGGCCACCGGCCTTGTGCAGCGTGCGCAGGTCGAGCGACACGGTGTCCTTGCGGAAGAAGCGCCGAGCGCGCAGGAGCGCCTCCGTGGCCGGGCCGTCGAGGCCGGCGCTGGTCGGGGCCGAGGGGACCGGGCTCGCGCCGGTCCGCGGGTCCTGGGGGGTCACGATGACGTCCTCCGTGGTGTGCGGACGGGGTCTGGCCCGGGGGTCGCGATGGGGGGTCCGGCGGCGGGTGCCTCGGCTGAGAGCCGGCGGACCGGCCACCACGTGAACGCGGCCGTCCCGAGCGCCACCAGCGACAGCAGCCCCAGCCCGGTGCCGTAGCTGCCGAACCAGCCGAGCACCAGACCCATGACGAGCGGCGGGACGAACCCCCCGAGACCTCCGGCGGCGCCGACGATGCCTGCCACCGCTCCGACCTTGGCCGCGGGGGCGAGGATGGCGACCAGGGCGAACACCGCCCCCGACGCAGCCCCCAGGGCGGCGGCCAGACCGAGGAACGCGACGGTGCCCACCGGCGCGAGCGGGAGCCTGAACGCGGCCACCGCCGCCAGCACCGCCGTGGTGGCGTAGCAGACCGCGAGCACCGGCAGCGGGCCCGCCCGGTCGGACAGCCAGCCGCCGACCGGCCGCATCCCCACGGCCAGGACGACGAACCCGGCGGTCCGCACAGCGGCGTCGGCCTGGCTGAGGTCGTAGGCGTTGCGCAGGTAGGTGGGCAGGTACACGCTGAACGCGACGAACCCGCCGAAGCCCACCGCGTAGAGCACGGACAGCTGCCCCGTGCTCGGCAGCCTGGCCACGTCCCACGTCCGACGCAGGAACGAGCCGGGGGCAGGCAGCCGCCCCGGCACGTCCCGCAGCCAGAGGGCCGAGACCACGGCGTACCCGGCCAGGACGGCGGCCACCAGCAGGAACGGAGCTGCTCGGCCGAAGGCGTCGGCAAGACGAACGGTCGTGAACGCCGAGACGGCCGTGCCGCCCATCCCGGCACCGAAGACGCCGAGGGCGAGACCGCGCCGCTGGGGGGTGAACCATCCGGTGACCAGGGGGATGCCGATCGCGAAGGTGGTGCCGCCCAGACCGAGCAGGAACCCGCCCAGCACCAGCAGCGGGTACGTGTCCGCGACCAGGCCGATGAACAGGACGGGCACGATCGTGAGCGCGCTGATGAGAGGGAACATCAGCCGAGCACCGAAGCGGTCCGTCAGCGCGCCCACGGGGATCCGGCCTACCGAACCGACCAGGACGGGCACGGCCACCAGGAAGGCCTGCTGGACGGGACTCAGTCCGAGCTCGTCCCCGTAGGCGGCCCCGAGCGGGCTGATGAGCGCCCACGCCCAGAAGTTGACCAGGAACCCGGCCGTCGCCAGGGCCAGCATGCGTCCCGAGGTCGAGCTCACGGCATGCCGGGGCGACGGTAGGCCGGGCGCGTCCGCAGCTGCAGCCCTGCCGCGGGGCTCCCGTGACCAGGAGGGCCGTCGGCGGCACTGCGGCGAGGAGGTCGTGCCGCCGACGTGCACGCGGTGGCAGGCCGCCTCCCCAGAGCGTCAGGAACCATGCCCGGCAGTGTCGCCGCGTCATCCGACGTCGGTCGGGACGAAGGTCACCCCCCGCAGGAGCGGCTGGGCTGGTACCGGGGCAGGGCGAGGCCGCCCGCGCGGGTGGTGGAACCCACTGCGGGGCGTCCTCGGGCCTGTCGCGGCACCGGGCACCCCGTCGCCCTCATGCGTCGGCGGAGGGCGGGTCGGCGGGCCGGTCAGGTGTCGACGCGGCGTGTCTCGTAGGCCCACATGGCGATCTCGACGCGGTTGCGGGCGTGGAGCTTGCGCATCAGGGCGGCGACGTGCGTCTTGACGGTGCTGAGGCTGATCGACAGCTCGACGCCGATCTCGCCGTTGGTGCGCCCGCGGGCGGCAGCCAGGAGGACCTGTTCCTCGCGAGCGGTCAACGGCTCGACGGGCTCGGGTGGCGCCGGGCGGGAGCGGCGCTCGGCGAAGGAGGCCAGGAGCCTCGCGGTGATGTTCGGTGCGATCAGCGCGTCGCCCCGGGCGGCGGCATGGACGGCCTGGGTGAGCAGCTGGGCACCGGCGTCCTTGAGCAGGAAGCCGCGGGCGCCTGCCTTCAGCGCGCCGTAGACGTACTCGTCGAGGTCGAAGGTGGTGATGACGACGACGGCCAGTGGATCGGCGACGTCGGCCCCGGCGAGCTGCCGGGTCGCCTCTATCCCGTCGACCTCGGGCATCCGGATGTCCAGCAGGCACACGTCCGGGCGGAGCGAACGGGCCAGCGAGACCGCCCGACGGCCGTCGGCGGCCTGGCCCACGACGGCGATACCGGGTTGGGCGTCGAGGATCATGCACAGGCCCGCCCTGACGATGTCCTGGTCGTCGGCGACCAGGATGCGGATGGTCATGACGTGCGACCCGTCAGGGGCAGCGAGGCGTCCACGCTCCAGCCGCCGTCCGGGTCGGGTCCGGCCCGCAGGGTGCCCCCTAGCAGGCTCGCCCGCTCGGCCATGCCGCGCAGCCCGTGACCGGCGCTGGGGGAGCCGGCTGTACCTGACTCCCCGTCGTCGCGGACTCGTAGGCGCACCTGGCGTCGGGATGTGGTGACGTCGACGCTGACGTGGGTGGCGCCCGAGGCGTGGCGGGTGGCGTTCGTGACCGCCTCGGCGGCGATCATGTAGAGGGCGGTGCTGACTGCCGGGTCGACGGCCTGGACGTCACCGGAGACGTGGACGTGCACGCCCGGCACCTCACCCCCGGGGCGAGCGAGCCGCTCGATGTCCACCACGCCCCGGAGGGGGGCGAGGTCGGCGTCCGTCCCGTCGCGCAGCACCCCCACCAGCGCGCGCATCTCCCTGAGCGTCGCCGACGCCTCCTCCTCGATGGTGACCAGGGTGGCCAGCGCCCGCCCGGGATCTGCCGCCGACAGCGCACGACCTGCCTGCGCCTGCACGGCGATCGCGGAGACGCGGTGCCCGACCGTGTCGTGCAGCTCGCGGGCCAGCTCGTTCCGCTGGCGCAGCCGGACCTGCTCGATCTCACGGTCGTGGCTGGCGGTGCGGTAGCGCACCGCCGCGCCCAGCGCGGCCGAGAACAGGAAGAAGCCGTAGCCGGCAACCCTCTCCGCCGGTGAGGTCGGGTCGACCACGAGGGTGACGGGCAGCCAGACGAGGATGATGCCCAGCCCGAGGGCAGCCTCCCGACCGGCCCCCCAGCGCAGCAGGGCGTAGGGCAGCACGAGCAGCCCGGCGATCCCCAGCAGACCGGTGGCGTCGACGACCACGATCCTCGAGACGTCGAAGACCAGGACCGTTCCGAAGGCGACGGCGACTGCGGCGAGCGGCCGTGTGCGTCGCCACAGGAGGCACACCGCGACCACCACGCCGACCCCGACCAGCAGCGGCGCCCACGACCTGTCCTCGCGCAGCACCACCTCCGCGAGCGAGATCGCGACGAGACCCCCGGACAGTGCCCAGTCCCGCCACACCCGCACCGGCGGGCGCGGGGGGCGTGGCTCGGCCCAGATCCCAGCAAGCATGCCTCTCCCTCCCGGGCGACCGTAGGGGGGGTCGCGCCTCGGGCGGATCAGCCGAAAGTACTGCGCCCGTCCCGTCCCTGCGTCCAGGACGGCTGGAGCCCCCAGGTGGAGGTGTGGCCCGCGGAGGCTCGTCAGGGTGAGGCATCGACTGAGCCGACCTGGCCAGCCAGCCCACGAGGAGATGCAATGAGCAGAAGCAGCACGACCACCGGTCCGCTCCTGGACGTGGAGCTCCCGGTCCAGGCGAGGCTCGCCGCGGCCTGGACCAGCTTCATGTTCCTGTACGCCTACGTCGACATCCTCGGCTTCTACAGGCCCGGCCACGTCGACGAGATCCTGGCCGGCATCGTCCACGAGTTCGAGACCGGCCCGACCTTCGTCTCGCTGGCGCTCACGGCCCTGGCCGTCCCGATCCTCATGGTCCTGCTCTGCACGACGTTGCCCGCCCGCGCCAACCGTCTCGTCAACCTCGTCGTGGCGACGCTCTACATCCCCTTCTCGGTCTACAACGTGAGCGGGGAGGAGACCTGGGACTACGCCTACTTCTACGGCCTCTCGATCGGGCTGGAGGTGCTGCTCCTGGCCTACGTCCTGCGCTCCGCGTGGACCTGGCCCCGGCCGGCCCGTGCCACCGCCGGTCGCGACCTGGCCGCGGCACGGGTCTGACGCTCACGGCAGGCCGAGGCCCGGCACCGACAGCACGGCGGACCAGGGCACCGGCTGCAGGCGGAGCCGGGCTCTGCCTGGAGACGGGCGACGTCCGCCACGGGGCTCCGTACATTCGAGTGGTGGAGCCCACCGGTGCCGTCCGTGTCCCGCTGACGGCACGGCGGGCGCCCGGCTGGGTCGACCCGGTCCTCGGGGCCGCTGCGGTCGCCGTCTCGCTGGTGGTCGCCGTGACCGCGGACGTGGCGGCGATCGATCCGCGGCTGCACCCCGCGACGGTGCCCTACCTGCTGCTCACCGCGCTCGGGGCCTCGGGCCTGACGCTGTGGCGTCGGCGTCCCCTTCTCGGGTTCCTCGTGGTCGCCGTCTCGGGCACGGTCGTCTCCGCAGCCGGGTACTTCATCGGGGCGTTGAGCCTGGTGCTGCTCGTGGCGCTGTACGCCGTCGCCGCCAACAGCAGCCGTGAGAGGGCGCTCGTCGGCCTCGGGGTCACCGCGGTGGTGTACCTCGGCCTCTCGCTGGCCGGGGTCCCCGACCTGGGGATCACCGACGCGGTCGGCGGGGTCGCGATGTCGGTGGCGGCTGTCGCGGTGGGTGAGGTCGCCCGCCTGCGCCGGGAGTACCAGGACAGCACGATCCGGATGGCTCAGGCGCGGGGTGCGGACGCAGCCGAGCGGGCCGTCGCGGAGGAGCGGTTGCGGATCGCGCGCGAGCTGCACGACGTGGTCGCCCACTGCATGTCGCTGATCGCCGTCCAGGCGGGGGTGGGCGCGCACGTGCTGCGGACCAACCCGGCGGCGGCCGAGCGTGCGCTGGAGGTGATCGCCGACACCAGCCGGGACGCCCTCACGCAGACCCGGTCGGTGGTCGGGCTGCTGCGCACCGGGGAAGACTCGCAGCCCTCCCTGCCCGGCCTGGCGTCGGTGGAGGCGCTTCTGGCCGGGGTGCGCGAGGCCGGCCTGCAGGTGGACCTGACGGTGGCCGGTGACGTGCGGGACGTCCCCCCGGTCGTGGACCTCGCCGCGTACCGGGTGCTGCAGGAGTCGCTCACGAACGCGGTGAAGCACGCGTCCGAGCGTCCGGTGGCGGTGGTGCTCACGTACGGGACCGATGAGCTCCGGGTCCACGTCGGGTGCGCCGCAGACCCGACGGCTCGCCTGGTGCCCGACCCGCCCAGGCCGGGGGGCACGGGGTTCGGTCTCATCGGCCTGCGCGAACGGGCCAGGGCGCTCGGCGGTCACCTCGACGCCGGCCCGACCCCCGACGGCGGGTTCGCCGTGACGGCGCACCTGCCCACGGCCCAGGCCGTCGAGGCCCTCGCGTGATCCGGGTCGCCGTCGTCGACGACCAGGAGCTGGTCCGCGCCGCCTTCGTGGTGCTGCTGGGCTCCCAGGACGGGGTGGAGGTCGTGGGTGAGGCCGGTGACGGGCGGGCCGCGGTCGAGCTGGTCCGCCGGAGCCACCCCGACGTGGTCCTGATGGACGTCCGGATGCCCGGCACCGACGGGCTCGAGGCCACCCGGCAGATCGTCGCCGACCCCCGCTGCGCCGGAACCCGCGTGATCGTGCTCACCACGTACGACTCCGACGAGCTGGTGCACGAGGCGCTGCGGGCCGGGGCGAGCGGGTTCCTGCTCAAGGACGTCCGGCCCCAGCACCTGCTGGACGCGATCGAGGTGGTCGCCGGGGGTGAGGCGCTGCTCGCGCCGACGGTGACCCGTCGACTGATCGAGCTGTTCGCGGCACGCCCGGCGCTGCGCGAGGTGGAGGCGTCCGTCACCGCCCGGGAGCGGGAGGTGCTGCAGATGGTCGCCGCCGGTCTGAGCAACCAGGAGACCGCCGCGGCGCTCCACCTCGGCTACGGCACGGTGAAGACGCACGTCAGCTCGCTGCTGCTGAAGCTCGGCTGCCGGGACCGCGCCCAGCTGGTGATGTACGCCTACGAGACAGGGCTGGCGGTCCCCGGCACCCGGCCCTGACCGCTCCGCCCTGCCTGTCCCTCCATCGGCACCGTCCCCGCCGTGAGCCCTAGCGGATCCAGGGCGGGGTGGCTGCGGCGTCGGGTGCGGCGCCCGTCGGGCCGTCCACCACGGCGACGGCAGTCGCCGCTCCGCTGACGAGGAAGTCGGCGCCGTCCTGGGCCCGTACCTGACGCCGTGCGCCGGCGGGCAGGACGACGGTGTCCCCAGGGGTGAGGGTGACGACGTCGCCCTCCACCTCGATGACGGGGTTGCCGGACAGCACCGTCCACACCTGCTCGGTGCTCATCCGGTGGTGGGGGCCGACCTGGCCGGCGGCCATGTCGACCCGCCACATGCTCAGCGCCTCGGTGCCGCTGAGGGTGGGTGACGCCAGCGTGCGCATGACGGCGTTCGGGGTCTCGGTGGTCCGGACCTGGTCGGCGCGGACGATGGTCGGGGGCATGTCTGGCTCCTCTTCGTGAACGTGGACGGCTTGTCGTAGCGGGTCGGCGGCTGCCGGGTCACCGGGAGCGCAGCACCTGCGCCAGCTCGGCGCGCAGCGCGTGTCGGGGACGTGCGCCGACGACTGCCTGGACGACCTCGCCGGCGGCGAAGGCGAGGATGGTGGGCATGGAGCGGATGCCGTACGCGGCGGCCGTCAGCGGGTTCTCGTCCACGTTCAGGGTGCGCACGTGGACGACGTCCGCGTCTGCGGTGGCGATCTCCTCCAGCAGCGGGACGACGAGTCGGCAGGGGGCGCACCAGGGCGCCCAGAAGTCCACGACGACCGGACGGTCGGCCTGCAGGACCTCGGCCGCGAACGTCGCGTCCGTGACCGCCTGCAGCCGTGCCCGACCGTGCGTTCGCGCACCGGACCGGGCCGGCGCGCCCGTCGGGCCCGTGCCGGTCACGCAGGGACTCCCGCACGTTCGTCCCAGAAGGTGCGGACGGCGTGCGCGGTGGCGGTCGGCTGCTCCAGCGGGGCCACGATGTTCGTCCCGCTGATCGTCGTGAACGAGCCGTCCGGCAGGGCGAGGGCGGCGGCCCGGGCGAGCTCGGGCGTCCAGTCGTAGCGGTCGTCCGTCGCCACGACCAGGGTGGGGGCGCCGATCTGCGGCAGCGCCCAGGACAGGTCCGTGCGGTGCAGGATGAAGGAACGGACCGTGGTGGCCAGGCTCCGGCGCGACGGTCTGCGCAGGGCGGCGTCCAGCACCGGGCGGTGGGGGCCTCGGGGCGCGGCCAGCTGCACCCCGGCGACGAGGTCGCGGACCGGGCGGACCGGCCCCGCGAGGGCGACCAGAGCGGTGAGCAGCCGGACCTGACGCAGCTGTGCGCGCGACAACGCGTTGACGGGGGAGCTGATCGTCACCAAGGTGCGGATGCGCCCCGGGCTCGTGGCGGCCAGGTGCATCCCGGCGTGCCCGCCCCAGGCGTTGCCCACCCAGTCCACCGACGCCAGACCGAGGTGGTCGAGCACGTCCTCGCCCGCCGCGGCGCTCTCGCCGATGCTGCTCACCCGGTGCAGGGGCGAGCTGGCGCCGTAGCCGGGACCGTCGAGGACCAGCAGGCGGCGGTGCGGGGTGAGGAGCGGGACCACGTCGGCCCAGGACGAGGAGTCGGCGAACATGCTGTGCCAGAGCAGGGCCACGGGCGCCGCGGGGTCCGACGAGGGGTGGTCGTGGACGGCGAGGACGCCGAGGCGCGTCGGCACCCGGTGGACCACCACCGGTCCCTGCCGTCGGAACACTGTCGGTTCGGTGGAGGGCATGGCGTGTCTCCTGGACTCGGTCGTCACCGGTGTAATCACTACGGTGGTGATGACTATGGTGGGAGACCTAGGGTGCGTCAAGGGAGCAGGGAGCGCGACGTGGCAGGACTCCTCGAGGCGTGGGTCCGCCAGGGCGAAGGTCCGGGCGTCGCCCCTGCGCCGCTGGAGGCCGTGCGCGGCCTGCTCAACACCGACGACCGCTTCCACGGGGTCGATCGTCTGCGGGGCGGCCCGCCCGACCTGCGGGAGTTCCGCGACGCGGTGCGGTCGTACCTGACCAGCGGGGCCACCGCGACGCTCGAGGTCCTCGCCGCCCGGCACCCGCTGACGGTCAGGCTCGAGCGGGGGGCCGACGGCACCTCCCACGCCCACCTCACGCCGACGCCTGGGGCGTCCGGGGTCGCCGCCGAGGTGGCGCGGCTCTTCGCGGTCGTGTGCGAGTCCCACACGGCCGGGACGTGGGACCGGCTGAAGACGTGCGGCAACACCGCGTGCCAGTGGGTGTTCTACGACGCCTCTCGTAACCGGTCGGCGCGCTGGTGCGCGATGGGCGAGTGCGGCGACGTCATGAAGGCCAGGGCCTACCGGGAGCGCCGCCGCCGGCAGGACACGGGGTGAACCCGGCCGGCGTTCGCGGTCGGCGGGCGGGCCGCGCGTCGGCGGCGGGCGGGCAGGCCGAGCCCTACCGTGGCGTGGTGGTCGAGATACCCGCACTCATCGCATCGGTCACCGTCCCCACCGCGCCGCCAGACACCTTCGCGAGGTTCACCGACGGCTTCGGCTCCTGGTGGCCGGCCGAGTTCACCTGGTCTCAGCCTGCGCTCCTGGCGTCCATCGGCATGGACTGCCGCCCCGGTGGGCTGCTCACCGAGACCGGGCCGTACGGCTTCCGGGTCGACTGGGGCCGGATCCAGGGCTGGCAGCCGCCGACGGCGATGTCGTTCACCTGGCAGATCTCGGCCGAACGGGTCCCCGTGCCCGACCCGGCCCGAGCGAGCGTGGTGAGCGTCTCCTTCGCCGCGCACGACGGCGGGACGACGGTCACCGTCACGCACGACGCGTGGGACCGTCATGGCCCGGGCGCCGCCGGCTACCGGGACCAGTTCGCCGCGGCCTGGCCCCTGGCGCTCGAGCGCTTCCGGGAGCACACCGAGCGGTGGGCGCACGACCCGGCCCGCAGTCCGGGCCGGGCGCGGGGGTGACGCGTCCGCGAGGTGCCGCGGCACCGGCTGTATCTCTGTACGGCGTACGCTGTTGATCCGACGACGACGGAGGAGGCGGCCATGACCGACCTGGAGGCAGCACCTGCCGGCAGCGACGCGACGGACGAGCGGACCCGCGAGGTGCTGGCGTGGTTCGAGCGTTACGACGAGATGGTCAGCGCCGGCAGTCTCGAGGGCATGGCCGACGCGGCCATGTTCCCGATCAACGAGGTCACCGACGACGCCGACGGCCACGGCATCGCCGGCCCCTGCGACCGCCCGAGGTTCCTGGCCCAGATGCGCGAGACCGTCGGAGCCGCCGGCGACGTCCGGACGGACTCGACCCGGCACCCGATCTTCCTGTCACCTGCGCTGTGCTTCGTCGTCACCGACGCCACCTTCACCGTCGACGGGCACACCACGCAGATGCGCTACGGCGACCTGCTCGTCCGCACCCCCGACGGCTGGAAGTTCCAGACCATGGTCGCCGGTGGCTGGCACCAGCAGATGTGAGCCCACCGTCGCTGCACGCCAGCACGCCAGCACGCCAGCACGCCCAGCACGACCTGCCGTCCGGGTCGACGGGCCCTGCGGGTCCGACGGCGAGGATGAGCGCATGACGTCCGACCGCACCGGCTCCGGCGATCCCGCCGCCACGCTCAGGCTGCTGTGGCGCGGGCACCTTCCCGCCGACGCACCACGTCGCGGGCCCAGGCGGACCCTGGACGTCGACACCGTGGTCAGCGCGGCGACCACCCTGGCCGACGACGAGGGCCTGGCCGCGCTGACCGTGCGCCGACTGGCCGACCGGCTCGGCACGCGACCCATGACCGTGTACACCTACGTCCCGGGCCGCGCCGAGCTGCTGGACCTCATGCTCGACGCCGTGTACGCCCAGATGCCCCGCACGTCGACCGACGGCCTGCCGTGGCTGGTGCGCGTGGGTGCCGTCGCCGAGGACAACCGCGCGCTGTTCGGCCGCCACCCCTGGACCGCCCACGTCTCGACCCTGCGCCCACCGCTCGGACCAGGGCAGATGGCGAAGTACGAGCACGAGCTCGCCGCGTTCACCGGTTCCGGCCTCGATGACGTCACGACCGACGCCGCCCTGACCTACCTGCTCACCTTCGTGCGCGCGGCCGCCCGCGATGCCGCCGACGGCCGCGCCGCCCAGCACGCCGCCGGCGACGACCAGCAGTGGTGGGACGTCGCCGGCCCCTTGCTGGCGCAGCTCGTCACACCCGACAGCTACCCGCTGGCCTCCCGCGTCGGCGACGCCGCCGGTGCCGCGCACGCCAGCGCCCACGACCCGGCCCACGCGTACACCTTCGGCCTCGACCGAGTCCTCGCCGGACTCGAGCAGCTTGCGGCCGCGACCCTCTCGTCCTCGAGGACCGGCACCCGCACCTGAGGCGGGCACGGCGTCCTGCGGGTGGCCGTCGGCCGTGCCCGGTACCTCTCAGCCGGACGCGGCGAGGAAGGTGAGGGCCGTCTCGGCGATCTGCGGGGAGTGGTGGTGGTGCAGGTAGTGGCCGTCGTCGATGACGACCAGCTGCGAGTGGGCCAGCCCCTCGAGCTGCGCCGCGTGGGCGGGGTACCAGACCGGCAGGTGGTCCATCGAGTCCTGGGCGAGGAAGCTGAGCACGGGCAGGTCGGCCGGGAACGAGAGCCCCTTCACCGCTTCCACGTTCTCGGCGAGCCGGTGGCTCTCCTCGACCACGGCGGGGGTGGAGTCGTCGCGCAGGACCAGCGTGCGCATCTGCCGGCGGGCGTCCGGGGAGTAGGTGTCCGGGGGCGCCTGGACCAGCAGGTCGGGCCTGACCTTCGTCACCCAGCGCGTGACACCGGTCGTGGTCCAGAGCCTGAGCCAGCGGCTCTGCCCGCCCTCGACGACCTCGTCGACGGGGACGCTGCCGTCGATGGACACCACGGCCCGGACCTCGCCGGGGAACCGGTTGACGTAGTCGAGGGCGTAGAGCGCGCCGATGGAGTGCGCCACCAGGGTGTACGGCTGGTGCACGTCCAGGGCGACCAGCGCCTGGTGCAGCTCCGTGCTCATGTTCTCCACCGTCCGGTCCGCCTCCGTGCTCCGGTCGCTCCAGCCGTACCCGAAGGGCTCCACCACGACGACGGTCGCCGCGTCGTCCAGGTCGTCCACCAGCGGGGCGAACTCGAGGACCGGCGACGGTGCGCCGTACCCGGTCATGATGACGAAGGTCTCCTCGCCCGTGCCGCTGACCGACGTGTTGACGGACCCGGCGGGCAGCTCGACCAGCCGGCCGTACGACTGCGTCGTCCCCTCCCGGTAGGTGAGGGCCGCGTTGGCCGTGGCGGACACGACCAGCAGGGCGGCGAGGACGACGGCGGAGCGGGCGACCCAGCGCCGCGCTCGATGCGCGCGGCTGCGGGGGCCGGTGCGGGGTGCCGCGGGGACGTCTGCCGGTGGGCGGGAGAGCTGAGGTGTGGTCATGCCCTCACCCTGCGACCCGGCGCAGCAGCGCACATCGGGCTGCAGCCCTGCCCGGGCCTGCCCGGGGACCCGGACGGCTCAGCGGCTGGTCAGCCTCCAGGCAGATGCGCCGACGCCGGTCCGGGAGGCCGCCGTCAACCGCCCAATGGTGGTGCCGCCCACCGACACCTGGGGGCGCCACGGTGCGAGCATGCGTGGCATGGACGGTGTGCGCGCGGTGGTCACCGAGGTGCGGGGCGCCCGCATGCACCACCTCGAGGCCGGGGCGGGACGCGCGGTCGTGCTGCTCCACGGCAACCCGACGTCGTCGTTCCTGTGGCGCCACGTCCTGCGTCGGGCGGCGCGCACGGAGACCGGGCACCGCTGGATAGCGCCGGACCTCGTGGGGATGGGCGACTCGGGGCCCTCTGCCTCCGGATACCACCTCGCCGACCACGTCGCCCACGTGGACGGCCTCATCCACGCGCTCGGGCTGGAGGAGGTCGTGCTCGTCGGGCACGACTGGGGGGCGGTGATCGCCCTGGACCTGCTCCGACACGGCCACGCCGAGGTGCGTGGGCTCGCCGTCATGGAGGCCCACCTGAGGCCGCTGCCCGACTGGGACGCCATGGACGAGGGCGGTCGTTCCCTCTTCCGCCGGCTCCGGGCTCCCGGCGTCGGCGAGCGCATGGTGCTCGACGAGAACTTCTTCATCGAGACCCTGCTGCCCGCCGCCCTGGGGGGTCGCGTGCCGCAGGAGGAGCTGGACGCCTACCGGGCGCCGTACCCGGACCGGGACTCCCGGCGACCGCTGCTGCAGTGGGCGCGCGAGGTGCCGGTGGCGGGTCAGCCGGTCGAGGCGGCCTCACGTCTCGGTGCCGCTGCCGAGCACGTCGCGACGACGGACGTGCCGAAGCTGCTGGTGGTCGGTGACCCCGGGGTCCTCGTCACGCGCGCCGTGGTCGACCGCTGTCGTCGGGAGTGGAGCACCCTCACCGTCGCCGAGGCAGGGGGGCCTGCCGGTCACTTCCTGCCCGAGGACCGGCCCGAACCTGTCGCCGACGCGCTGCTGGACTGGGTCGGGACGCTGTAGCCGGCATCGCGGTCAGGTCGGCGGGTGTCCGTCCGCCGCCCGGGCGCGGGCACGTCGCTTGCCCTCGTGCATGGCCTGCACCCGGGCGACGGGGATGCCATGGCCCTCGGCGACCAGGTCGGCGGGCAGCTCCTGGGGCTCCGGCAGGGCTGCGGCCCAGGGGTCGTCGTCCCCGAACCGGGCTCCCGCGGTGCGGACGGTGACGTCGCCGGGGCGCGCGTCGACCAGGGAGTCCCAGCCGACCGGCGCGGACACCGGCAGCCCGGGCCGCACCCGCGGGCTGTAGGTGGCGGCGATCGTGCCCCGGCCCGACCGGGTGGAGTCGACGAACACCCGGCCGCCCCGCTCGGCCACCACGTAGGCGGTGGTGGCCAGCTCCGGGTCCAGACTCTCGGTCCGGGCGGCCAGCGCCCGGGTCGCGGCGGCGACGTCGTCGGCGGAGGAGCCGTGCACCGGGACGACGACGTGCACGCCGCTGGACCCGCTGGTCTTCACCGCCGCCTCCAGCCCCGCCCCGGCCAGCGCCCGCCGGCACAGCAGCGCCGTCGCGACCACCACGTCGAAGGGGGCGCCGGCCGGCGGGTCGAGGTCGAGCACCAGGCCGGTCGGCTCCTCCTCGCCCACCCGGCTGAAGGGCACGTGGAGCTCCACCGCCCGCTGGTTGGCCAGCCAGAGCAGGGTGCGGCGGTCCTCGACCAGCACCTGATGCACCTCGCGCCTGGTCCGCTCTGACCACGTGGCCACGGTGCGCACCCAGTCCGGGGCGCCCTTGGGCACGTCGCGCTGGATGAAGGGCGCGGCGCCGGGTCGCACGCGCGTGACCGTCAGCGGCCGGCCGGCCAGCAGTGGCACCAGCCGGTCGGCGAAGGCGTCCAGGTGGTCGACGAGGTCCCGCTTGGTGACGTCCAGCCCGTCACCCAGCGGCGAGTCCAGGCTGCTCAGCCGGACGCCGTCGCGCTCCTCGCCCGTGGCCACCGCGCCACCGTGCCGCCTGCTCCGACGCCGGGCAAGCCGTCGGCCGGTCGGAGGTCACCGCGGGAGGGGCCTGCCTGACGTCACGACCATTCCGTCCGCGAGACGGACGACCCGGTCGGCGACGTCGATCAGCCGCTCGTCGTGGGTGGCCACCAGCACCGCCGTGCGGCGGCCGCGACCTCGCAGCGCGGCGACCACGCGCTCGACGTTGGCGTCGTCCTGGTGGCCGGTCGGCTCGTCGAGCACGGCGAGGGACCCTGGTCCAGTCGGCCCAGCTGTGGGCGGGTGCACCCAGCGCCCTGACGGTCCCCCGGGTCGGTCGACCCACCCCCGCGACCAGGTGGCACAGCGTGCTCTTGCCGCTGCCCGAGCGTCCGGCGAGCACGACCAGCTCGCCCCTGCGGACGACGAGCGAGACCCCGTGCAGGACGTGCGGGCGGCCCGGCACGTCGTGGTTCAGGGCCTCGACCTCGACCACGACCTCACCGCTCGTGGTCTCCGTCCCCGGCAGGTGCCTGCTCACCGTGGTCCCCTCGTTCGAGGCGCACGTGGTCGCCGAGGACCGTGACCCGGGCCCGTCCGCCCTCCAGGAGCGCCAGCGCCTGCGCGGGCAGCTGCAGCCGGCCGGCGGAGTCGATGACCGCCGTGTCGGCCTCCCCGGCGTCGCGGTCGGTCGCCAGGACGCCGTGGCGCATGAGCAGCACGCGGTCCGCCCCCTGGACCAGGCGGGCGTCGTGGGTCGCGACGATCACGCAGGCACCGGCGCGCGCGGCGGTGGCGAGGGCGTCGACGACGAGCAAGGCCGAGGTGTCGTCCAGCTCGGCGGTTGGCTCGTCGGCGACGACGAGCCGGGGGCCGCCGACCAGGGCGCTGGCCACGGCGAGGCGCTGCTGCTCCCCGCCGGACAGCTGGACGGGGAGCGCCCCTGCCACGCCTGCCAGGTCGACCCCGGCCAGCATGTCCACGGCCTGCGATCGGGACCACCGCGAGCCACCGCCGGAGCGGCGGGCCCGGGCCAGCAGCACGTGCTGCGCCGCGGTCAGGTGGGGGAACAGCCCGTGCGAGGGCCGCTGCGCGATCCAGGAGACGTCCCGCCGCCGCAGGGCCCGCAGGCGTGGACCCGGCACCGCCGCGGTGCTGTGGCCCAGCACCTGCAGGTCGCCGCCGTCGGCCTTCTCACGCAGCGCGAGGACGCCGAGCAGGCTGCTTTTCCCGCACCGCGAGGGCCCCAGCACCCCGGCAAGCTGCCCGGCGGCGAACTCCGCGTCCACCCCGCGCAGCGCGTGCGTCTCGCCGGTCGCCGACCGGTAGATCCGCACCAGCCCCGTGCACCGGACGGCGGGGTGCCCCCCGTCCACGGGGTCACCGGTCGTCACGAAGGACCACCTCCTCCCGGGAGCGGGACACCCGCAGCCGGGGGGCCCCGGCCGCCACCACGAAGGGCAGCACGGCGGTGCCGAGCACGACGACGACGGCCAGCAGCTGCGGGCCGAGGGCGACGTCCAGGCCGGGCGCGAGCCGCGGGGCGGGATCGACGAGGGCGGGGGTCAGCGGTACCAGCAGCACGAGGGCGAGCAGCGCGGCCACGAACCCCGGCTGCAGCCGACGCGTCGCTGCGGTCTGCACCTCCTCGACCGGGACGCCCGCCGCGAGGAGCCGGGTCGCGACGTCCCCGGCGGGACGGGAGGACCAGTACTCGGTCTGCAGCGTGAGCGGGCACTGGAGCCCGTCCGGGGCGTAGCGGGGGTCGTCCAGCTGCAGGCTGGGCAGGTAGGTGTCGGTGTCCGCGACGAGCAGGCTCCTCACCGACCCCTGGCCCGGGAAGAGCGGGGCGGTCCCGACGACCTCCAGCTTGACCAGCGAGTACGTCCCGCGGGCCTCGACGACGTCCCCGACGGAGAGGCCCCGCCGCTCGCCGACCACCAGCACCGGCGGGAGCGGGTCCGCGCCCCGGCGAGGCGTGCGTCCGGCGGCCAGCCTCGTCAGCTCCGCCAGCGCGTCCCGGGCCTCGGCTCGGTGCTGGCGGGCGTCACCGCGACCGCGGTCCTGCTCATGGGCTCACGCGTCACCCCTCCTGGTGGCTGGGACGACGGTGCTCTGGGGGACCACCCGGGCCAGAGCTTCCCGTGCAGTGCCCGGGTGCTCCTCCACCAGTCCGAGGGCGGCGCGCCACGAGGCTGCGAGCACCCGGGCGACCGGCACCCCGTCGCCGGCGAGCTCTCGGGCGAGGAACTCCTCGACCGGGTCCGGGTCCCCGCCGGGGCGCGCCTCGGAGAGCATGCGGGCGAAGCCGCCGTCCACGAGGTAGTCGAAACCGACGAGCAGCGCCCTGGCCAGGTCCGCCGGTGCGGCTGCCGCGGCGCCCTCGAGCCGGTCCAGCAGGCGGCGTTCCACGTCGGTCCGGACCATGGCGTACAGACCCGGCTTGCCTCCGAAGTGGTGGTAGAGGGAGCCCGTGGTCACCCCGGCCTGCTCGGCGAGCTCACCGACCCCCACGTCGGCGTACCCACGGGTCCCGAACAGCCTCAGCGCCTCCTGCACCAGGCGACCCCTGGTGGTGCCGGGAACCGGTACCCACTCAGCGCGCACGTGTCTATAGTGGCACCACGCTCCACCATAACGACGTTACGGAGACGCGATGAAGCTGACGTTCCTCTACGCCCCGGTGGACGAGCTGGGTCCGGCCCTCGCCTTCTACCGCGACGCCCTGGGGTGGCGGGAGGCCTGGCGGGAAGGCGACACCACGGTCGCCTTCCACCTGCCCGGCTCCGACGTGCAGGTCATGGTCTCGGAGTCCTCGAGCGACGTGCCCGGGCCCATGTACCTGGTCCAGGACGCACGCGCCTTCGCTGCCCATGCCGGGCTGTCTCCCGCCGGGGCGGCCGAGGAGATCCCCGGCGGGGTCGTGCTGCCGTTCGACGACCCCGCCGGCAACCGGTTCTACGTGTTCGACCAGGCCACCGGCTGAGTCGGCAGGGCGTCTGGGACGCCCACCTCCCGGGCCGCGACGACGCGGCGGCTCTCGCCTCAGGCCGGTCCGGCGACCGGCCGGTTGCTGCGGATGGTGCCGGCCGGGTCGCGCTCGGCCTTGACCGCGCGCAGCCGGTCGAGGACGTGGTGCGGGCGCGCCCGCAGAGGGTCGCCGTGGCTGCCGAGGAAGTTGGGCACGGTCCGGCCGGAGGTGTGCCCGGCGAGCGCGAGGTCCAGGGCGTCGAACGAGCCCTGCACGACGGTCGCGACATCCGGGCTGACCGGCACCCCCAGCGCGAACACCAGGTAGGGCTCGGCGACGTGGCCGGCCGCGCCGTGCGTGGCGGCGGGCACGGCCATCTCGCCGCCGAGGTGGCGGACCTGCAGGAAGAGCAGGGGTGACGCCGCATCCGGACCGACCTGGTCCAGCAGGGCCTGGACGACCGGCTCGGACAGGTCGTCCAGGAGCAGCGAGTGCTCCAGCGAGGGCATCGGGTCGAGCGGCTCGTCGGCGATCGAGCCGAGCAGGTGGTTGGGCACGGGTCCGAGCAGGTCCATCACCACACCGTCGACCGCTCGCAGCGGGGCCAGCAGCCGCTCGGCCTCCGGCGGTCCCCCGAGGAACGCCACGGCGACGGACACGAACGCCTTGCCGCGGACGGGCTCGGGCAGGTCCGGCAGCGGCGGGAAGCGGTACACGTGCAGCCACACGCTCAGCTCGCGCGGCGCGTGCTCGGTGACCTGCCGGAAGGCCCGCAGCACCGCCGCCGTCCGCTCGACCGGCCACAGCAGCCGACCGCCGTACAGGGCCGGGGCCGGGTGCAGCCCGATCTCCATCGCGGTGACGACGCCGAAGTCCCCGCCGCCGCCGCGCAGAGCCCAGAACAGCTCCGGGTCGCTGGCCCGGGTGACCCGGGTGGCTGCGCCGAAGGCGTCGACCAGGTCGATCGAGACGATGTCGTTGGCCGCGAGGCCCCAGGCGCGCCCGAACCAGCTCAGCCCACCGCCGAGCACGTAGCCGACCACGGTGGGGTCGGGGCTGCTGCCGGCGAGGAAGGTGAGCCCGCTGCCCTGCAGGGCCTGCAACAGCTCGCCCACCTTGACGCCGGCCCCGACGCGCGCGGTCCGGGACGGCGCGTCGACGACGACCCCGTCGAGCGCCCGGGTGCGGAGCACGAGGACCCCGTGCTGGGCGTCGGTGGCGCCATGGCCGACGGGCTGGGCGGTGACCCGGACGCCGTGCTCAGCGGCCCACGCGACGGCGGTCGCCACGTCGGCGGCGTCCACGACCTCGAGGACGGCGAGGGGGTGCTGGTCGACCGCCCGCTGCCAGGGGGCCCGCACCTCGTCCCAGCCGGGGTCGCCGGGGCGGTGCAGCCGGCCGCGCACCCGGTCGGCCAGCTCCTGGAGCCGGTGGGCGGTCCGGGTGGTGGTGGTCGGGACGTCGTCGGTGGAGGGGGTGCGGGCGGGGCTGTCGATGCTCATGTCGTGCTCCTGGTGTGGTGGGCTGCGGTCACCACCGAGCCTGCGGGCGCCCGATTACGCCCGGCTTGCCGCCGACCTACCTGCGCCTGACGGGGCCTCCTCCGGGGGGCCCGGCGGGCCGGCGGCCCCCGCACCCACGCTGCCGTCCAGCGCCTCCAGCCGGGCGAGCCGGCGTTCGGCCCGCAGGCGCCAGGGCACGTGGCGGGTCCGCAGGTCCGTCTCGACCGCCCGGCGGTAGTGCTCGCGTGCGACGTCGGGACGCCCCAGCACCTCCGCGGCGTGGCCGGCGAAGTACCGGACCGAGCCGAGGGAGTCCACGCTGCCGTAGGTGGCGACCTCGTCGAGCCAGGGCTCCAGCCTGGCCGCCGCTCCCGGGAGCAGGTCGGTCCGCCCTGCCAGGGCGAGCGTCTCCGCGCGCAGGCAGTCGGCCGCGAGCGAGGCGTAGTCGCGCGCCCCGGGCGGGGTCGCCTCGCCGAGCAGGTCGACCGCCTCGGCCAGCCGGCCGGAGGACGCCACCGCCTCGGCGACCAGGGCCCGCAGCGCGGGGTTCCGGTTGCGCCTGGCGAGGGCCACGACGTCGGCCGGCACCTCGGCGCCCTCGGGCGCCAGGCGCACGGCGACCATGGCCGTCAGGTCCGCGAGGCCGACCATGCTCGTGCGACGGTGCAGCTCCAGGGCAGCAGCCGCGTGCTCCGCCGCGAGGCCCGCCTGCCCCCTGTCGTGGGCGCGCATGTACCGCCACCAGGCGAGCGGGACGTCGGCGGTGGTGTGCCGCAGCTGCTCCGCCAGACGCCACGCCTCCTCGATCGCGGCGTCGGACCGGTCGGGGTCGCCCAGCTGGTGGTGGGAGTGCGCGAGCTCGAACAGCAGGAACGCCCGCGACGTGTCGTCCTCGCAGCTCGCGAGCGCCTCCTGCGTCAGCGCGAGCCGCTCGCGCGCGCCCCCCGGTCCCCACAGGGCCAGCAGCCGTTGCCGGATCGCGTAGACGAGGGTTCCCGGGTCGCCCAGCGACCTGGCCAGCTCGACGGCCTCGCGGCCGTAGCGGTCCGCCTCCGCCACGCGCCAGCCGTACATGTACTCGGTCTGGAGCGCGGCCAGGACACGTGCCTTGGCCTGGCCCGCGGGCAGGTGGTCCGCGCAGCCGTGCAGGGCCTCGATCATCGTGTCGTCGGAGCAGCCGAACTCCCGCCAGTGCCAGACGCCGGAGAACCGCAGGCTGTTGGCGGCCTCCGCGACCAGGTCCCACCGGCCCATCTCCCTGCCCGCGGCGACCGCCTCGGAGACGGTGTCACGCGCTCCGGCGACGTCGACCGCGAGCAGCTGGGCCGAGGCCAGCGCGACGAGCAGGTGCAGCCGCCGCTCGGGTGGTGCGGACGGGACGAGGTCGCCCACCTCCAGCGCCCGCCGCAGCAGCTGGCACGCCTCGTCGTGGGCCCCCCGCCCGGCGGCCAGGGCGGCCGCCGCCTGTGCGTGCTCCACGGCAGGCTCGACCAGCTCCGGCCGCGACCGCGCCGCGACGGCGTAGTGGTGCGCCACGTCCGCGACCAGCTCGGGGTCCGCCTCGAGCCGCGAGCGGAGGACCTCGGCGGTCCGGGCGTGCCAGCGCAGCCGGCGCGAGGGCGGCAGGCCGTCGTACACCGTCTCCCGGGTCAGGGCGTGGGTGAACCGGTACCGCCCGGCCTGCTCCTGCACGACCCCGGCCGCGACCAGGGAGTCCAGCAGGTCGAGCAGCTCGTCGACGTCCTGCTCCAGCACGGCCGCCACCAGCCCGGGGTCGATCTCGCGGCCGGCCACCGAGGCCATGGCCAGCAGCCGCTGCTCCGGCGGGCTGAGCCGTTCGACCCGCAGGCGGAGGACGTCGCGGATGCCGTCCGGGACGTCGAGCCGGGCGGCGTCGCTCGCATCGGTCGCACCCCGGGCGTGCAGCAGCCGTGCGAGCTCCAGCACGAAGAAGGGGTTGCCGTCGGTGCGGACCGCGACGACCTCGGACAGCTCCGGGGCCGAGCGGCCGACGACGCCCTCGACCAGGCGTGCGATCCCGCCGACCGCCAGTCCCCGCAGCGTGACCCGCGTCGCCCCGAGCCGCGAGAGGGCGGCGAGCGTCGAGGCCAGCGCCGGCGGGCTGGGGGCGTCGGTCGTCCGGCGCGTCAGGGCCAGCAGCACCGGGTCGTCCCTCAGCGCCTCGGCGGCGTAGGCGAGCAGCCGGAGGGATGACGTGTCGGCCCAGTGCACGTCCTCGAGGACCACCAGCAGCGGCCGCTCGGCCGAGGCCCGCCGGAGCGCCCGGCTGGCCGCGTCGTAGGTGCGCAGGTCGCTGGAGTCCACGGCCGGGGCCGACTGGTCGGTGACGGCGACCACCGCCGCGAGCCCGGGTCCGGGGTCGTCCCCGGCGACCGCACGGAGGACGGGCAGCCACGGCCAGTACGCCGGGGCCACGTCGGCCTCGTGGCAGCGGCCCCACAGCACGTGGGCCCCCGCCTCCTCCGCGCGGGCGGCGAGCTCGTCGGCCAGGACGGACTTGCCGATACCCGGCTCGCCCGACAGCAGGAGCACCCCGCCGGCTCCGGCGACCAGACCCGCCACGGCGGCGGACACCGCCGCCAGCGCCTCCTGCCGGCCCTCGGTGACGACCTCGGGGCGCGTGGTGCACGGCCTGGCGCTGTCCGGGGCGGACGCCGGGGAAGGGTCGGCCGCCTGCGGGGCGCTGTCGCTACGCCCGGTCACCTGCGGGTCGGGCCAGGGGGCCACGGCGGCCAGCCGCGGCGACTGGGCCAGGACGTCGGCCTCGAGCTCGCGGACCGCGGCCGAGGGGTCGACGCCCAGCTCGTCGACCAGCGCGGCACGCACCTGCCGCAGGGTCGCCAGCGCGTCGGCCTGCCGGTCGCAGCGGTACTGCGCGAGCGCGAGCAGCGCCCACACCCGCTCGCGGAAGGGGTTGCGGACGGCGACCGCGGGCAGCTCGGCCGCCACCACGTCGTGCCGGCCGAGGTCGAGCAGGGCCTGGGCACGCGCCTCCAGCAGGCCCAGGTGCACCGCCTCGAGCCGGGTGACCTCCTCCCTGACGCCGGGCATCTCCTCCACGCCCGGGTACGGCCGGCCGCGCCACAGCCTCAGCGCCTGCTCGGCCAGCGTCAGCCGGGCAGGCGGCTGCGACGAGGGGTCGCCCGCGGCGGTGGCGAGCCGGTCGAACCGGCGGGCGTCCACCGCATCCTCCGGCAGCACCAACCGGTACCCGTGGGCGCTGCTCGTCAGGGTGCGGGCGGGTGTGCGGGGCACGCGGTCCGGTTCGAGCAGGGTTCGCAGGCGGGAGACGGCGACCTGGAGCGAGGCCGCCGCCTGCGCCGGCGGGGAGCCACCCCAGAGCCCGTCGACCAGGTGGTCCGCTGTCACCGGTGCACCCCCGGCGGCGATCAGCACGGCCAGGACCGACCGCTCACGGCGCGCGGCCACGACCGTCTCCCGGCCCGCCGCCTGGACGGACACCTCGCCGAGCACGCGCAGCGCCGGACCTGTCATGTCGCCTCCCGGGCAGATGCTAGGGCCGAGGGCCCGCGGTTGGCAGGGCGTAAGCGCAGGTCGGTGGCCGGTCAGCCGGCGGTCAGCGCCTCTCGGCACCGTCTGCCGGGTCGGGCCGAGCGGCCCGCCGACCGCGGACCCGGACCGACCGGGCCGTCATCACCGGAGGAGATCCCGATGCGCACCTCGACCCCCACCACCCGTCACCCCGTGGTCGCCGCCGTCCTGACCGCCCTGGCGGCCGGCACCCTGGCGCTCGGTGCCGCCACGCCGTCGTCGGCCCACGACGGCGAGGTCCACGAGCAACCCCCTCGCACCTCGGCCGAGGCCCATGGCCGCGGGGGTGCCGGAGCCCAGCTGGCGCGGCTGCGTGCCGACCTGGCGCCCTACCGCGACGTCGGCGTCGCGCTGGAGGACGGGTACGTCCCGGTCAGCGCGTGCGAGACGTCGTCCCTCGGCGGGATGGGCGTGCACTACCTCAACCCGGCACTCGTCGGCGCCCTCGACCCCGCGCAGCCGACGGTGCTGCTGTACGAGCCCACCACGTCCGGCCGGATGCGGCTGGTAGGGGTTGAGTGGTTCGTCCCGGACGCCGACCAGGACCTGCACACCGACGCCGACCGCCCGGCCCTGTGGGGTCGCGGCTTCGACGGCCCGATGCTCGGGCACAGCCCGGGCATGCCCGTCCACTACGACCTGCACGTGTGGCTTTACGAGGCGAACCCGCGCGGGGTGTTCGAGCCCTGGAACCCGCGGGTCACCTGCTGAGGCGGAGCGCCGCGACCGGGCCGGTCCGCCCGGTCCCCGGTGCTCGGCACGCGGCGACCGGTGAGTTCCACCGTCGGCACCGGTCACACGGGCATACCCATCCTTCTTGGAGGAGCGAATGTCGTACCAGGCCTACCTCGACGCGATCGAGGCAAAGACCGGCAAGACCCCCCGCGAGCTGCTGGACCTCGCGGCGGAGCGAGGCTTCGGTCCGAGCGCTCGGGCCGGCGAGGTGGTCACCTGGCTGAAGGAGGAGTACGGCGTCGGTCGCGGTCACGCGATGGCCCTCCACGGTGTGCTGAAGAACGGTCCCGTGATCAGCGACACGCACGTCGGCTCGGGCGGCACCCACCGTGACCCATCGGTCGAGCTGCAGCTCGACGGCGTCGCCGCACGCGGGGGACAGTCCGGCTGACCGGCTGACCGGCTGACCGGCTGACCGGCTGACCGGCTGACCGGCTGACCGGCTGACCGGCTCGGCCGGACGGTCCGCGGCGTCGGTCCGGGGCTGCAGGACGGTGCCGGAGGTGCTTCGGCCGTCCATGAGCACGACGGTGTGGGCGTCGCGCGCCGCCGACACGGGCCCGCCCATCGACCCCTGACCGGGCGGGGCGGCACGAGGCACCTGCTCAGACCTGCGCCGAGGGCAGGCTGCCCGCTGCCGACCAATAAAGTGAGACAGTGTCTTGACTTTGGCGCCGCCCTCCGTACGATCGACCTACGCCGAGCGCCGGGGACCCCCTCGATGACGAGACCGTCCCGCCGCGACCAGCGGCTCCGCTCCACCGATGCACCGACTCGAAGGAGACTCGCGATGCGCAGCTCACGTCATGCCGCAACCGTTGTGGTCGCAGGGGCCCTGCTCCTCGCCGCATGCTCGGGCGAGGACGCCGACGGGGGGGAGGTGGCAGGGGGCGGCGGCGCCAGCGAGGCGCCCGAGCCCGCCTCGATCACCATGGGCATGGCAGCCGAGGACACCTACACCGCGGAGTGGTGGGGCTGGCTCGCCGCCGACACCCTCGGGTACTACGAGGAGCTCGGCCTCGACGTCGACTTCGTCGCCACCGGTGGCTCCGGTGACGTCGTGGAGCAGCTGGTCGCCGGCAACATCGACGCCGGGAACCCCTCGGCCCCGGCCTTCGGTGAGGCGGCTCTGGTGGGTCTGGACGTGGTGAACATGTTCACCTACTCCAGCGGCGCCATCTTCGGCATCTTCGCCCCCGAGGACTCCGGCATCACGGACGTCGCGGGCCTGGACGGCAAGAACATCGGCATCTCGGAGCCCGGCGGCGGTGAGGTGGCCTTCCTGGAGGCGGCCCTGCGGGCCGAGGGCATCGACCCCATCACCGACGTCCAGCTGATCCCCATCGGCGACGGCGGACCGGAGACCCTCGCGGCCCTGGACAACGGCTCGGTCGACGCCTACTCCACGGCGTACAACGACATCTTCGCCCTGCAGACCGCCGGGGTCGACCTGCTCGACCTCACGCCGGACATCTACAACACCTTCCCGGCCCGCGGCATCATCACGACCTCGGAGGTCCTCCAGGAGAAGCCGGACGCCATGGGGGACTTCGCCCGGGGCACGGCGATGGGCATGTACTTCTGCCTGCAGAACACCGAGGCCTGCCGCGACATGATGAAGACCGCGATCCCCGCCGTGTTCGAGGAGAACGCCGAAGGCGTCTCGCAGGGCGACCTCCGCTTCGAGCTGTCGCTGAAGCAGGTGTCCCCGGACCCCGACAACATCGGCGCCCACGACGTCGAGGGCACGCAGGAGTTCCTCGACCTCATCAGGTCCACCTCCGACGAGTACCAGGACGTCGACGCCGAGGCCGTGCTCAACGACGAGTACATCGACTACGCGAACGACTTCGACCGGGAGCGCGTCGAGCAGGACGCGGCGGACTACGAGCTCCAGAACGACTGAGCTCCACGACGACTGACGACCGACCCGACCTAGGAGCCGCCCGCATGGTCACGACCCAGCGCACGAGCCTGGTGACGACGTCCGGCATCACCAAGGAGTTCGGGGCGGGAGACGCGAGCATGGTGGCCCTGCAGGGGCTCGACCTGCAGGTCCACGAAGGGGAGTTCCTGTCGCTGCTCGGGCCGAGCGGGTGCGGCAAGTCCACCGCGCTCAACATCATGGGCGGCCTGCTCGCCCCCACCTCGGGGGAGATCACCTTCGACGGGCGACCCCTCACCGAGCCGCAGCGCGACATCGGGATGATGTTCCAGCAGGCGGTGATGTTCCCCTGGCGGACCACGCTGCAGAACGTCCTGCTCCCGATCGAGATCTTCGGCGAGGACAAGAAGAAGTACCTCCCGAAGGCGCACGAGCTGCTCGGCATGGTCGGCATCAGCGAGTTCGCCGACCGCTACCCCTGGCAGCTCTCGGGCGGCATGCAGCAGCGCGCGGCGCTGTGCCGGGTGCTGCTCAGCGACCCCAAGCTGCTGCTGCTCGACGAGCCGTTCGGGGCGCTGGACGAGTTCACCCGCGAGTCCATGAACCAGGAGCTGCTCCGCCTGCAGGCGTACTCCGGGAGCACCGCCGTCCTCGTCACCCACAACATCTCCGAGGCCGTGTTCATGTCGGACCGGGTCGCGGTCATGAGCGCGCGCCCGGGGCGGCTCGTCGGCCTTCTCGAGGTGCCGTTCGACCGGCCTCGCACCCCGGACCTGCAGACGACGCCCGAGTTCGTGGCGATGGTCGCGCAGGCCCGCCGCATGCTGGAGCTCGGGTGACGACCCTCACCCCGCGCGGAGCGGTGCGGACCGTCCCGCGCAGCCGGCTGCGTCGTGCGGGCGAGGGGCCGGCCGCGATCGGCGCCGTGACCGTCCTCGTGCTCGTGGGCGCCTGGGAGGTCGTGCCCCGTCTGCCGAGCGTCAACCGGATCCTCTTCCCCACGTTCTCCGACGTGGCCGCGGGGTTCGTCCGGCTCCTCGGCTCCGGCTACTGGTGGTCCGACCTCGGCAAGACCATGTTCGCCGTCGCGGTCGCCTGGGTGGTCGGGGTGACGTTCGGGTTCCTCATGGGGGTGCTGCTCGGCACCTCGCCGTTCGTCCGGCAGGCGATCACTCCCTACGCCATCGCGGTGCAGGCCCTGCCGAAGGTCGTGCTCGCCCCCCTGCTCATCGGGTGGCTGGGCTTCGGGTCCGAGTCCAAGATCGCGCTGGCCGTCATCATCTGCTTCTTCCCGGTGTGGATCGACACCATGGTCGGGCTCGCGCTCCCGGGGGCGAACGAGTTCAAGCTCATGCAGTCGCTCAAGGCGTCGCGGCGGCAGGTGTTCCTCAAGCTGCAGCTGCCCTCGGCCATCCCGATGATCATGGTGGGCGTCAAGCACGCGCTCCTGCTCGCCTTCACCGGGGTCCTCGTGGCCGAGATCCTGTCGGCGTCGGAGGGCGGCCTGGGCAAGCTGGCGGGCGAGTTCGCCTCCCAGCTCAACATGCCGCTCACCTACTCGGTGGTGCTCGTCGTCGTGATCCTGGCCGTCACGCTGGTGTCGGTGGCCGACCTCGTCGAGCGTCGCGTCGTGTTCTGGTCCGACGAGTCACGTGCGAGGCAGCGATGACCACCTCCCGGGTGGCCGCGGGCCCCATCTCCGCCGGCGGCGCCGGTCGCGTCCCGCGTGGGCTGCCGACGCCCCGCCGACGGAGGTTCCCCCCCACGGTCCTCACGGTCCTCCTGCTGCCGGTCATCCTCGCGCTCTGGTGGTCCGTCACCGTCACCGGCAGGGTCCCGAGCATCCTGCTGCCCTCGCCGCAGGCCGTCCTCGAGGCCGCCCCACGGGTGGTCGGCGCCGACGGGTTCGCCGGGCAGGCCCTGCGCACCCTGAGCGAGATCGTCGGCGGCTTCGCCCTCGGCGCGACCGTCGGGTTCTTCCTCGGCGTCCTGCTCAGCTCCTCGTCCCGGCTGCGCGGGGCCTACCTGCCGTTCCTGTCTGCCCTCGAGGCGATCCCCACGGTGATCCTGGCCCCACTGATCATCGCCTCGGTCGGTTTCGGGGTGGAGGGCAAGGTCCTCCAGGCGGCCATCGCCTGCTTCTACGCCGTGTTCATCACCACCCTGTCCGGACTCGGGCTCGCCGAGCCGAGCGCGGTCAACCTGATGCGTTCCCTGCGGGCGACCCGCTGGCAGACCATGGTCAGGCTCCGCATCCCCACGGCGCTGCCGGTGATCTTCGGCGGCCTCCAGCTGGGCGCCACGACCGCCATCATCGGCGCGATCGTCTCGGAGTTCATCGGCGCGACGGGCGGGCTGGGGTACCTCATGCTGCGCTACCGCTCCGGCTTCGACACCGCGGCGTACTGGGTGATCATCTTCATCTTCCTCCTCATCGGTCTCGCGACCTACCTGCTCATCTGGGCCGTCGAGCGGCGCGTCGTGTTCTGGCGCCACGCGGCCATCACCCGCCCCGACCTGGAGAAGCCATGACGTCCGACATCCACGCCCACACCGTCCCCGAGGGCTTCGTCACCGAGCTGGGACGGGTGGTCCCCTCGGCTGCCCCCGCCCTCGTCCAGCGTGACGGCACCTGGTGGCTGGAGTACCCGAGCGGCCGCGTGAGCGGCCCGGTGCCGCCCGGCATGTTCGACCTGGGTGCGCGGCTCGCAGACATGGACGCCGCCGGGGTCGACCTGCAGGCCCTGAGCGTCCCCCCGCCACACTTCGGGTACCGCCTGGAGGCCTCGGCCGCCGCGGCTGCCGCCCGGCTCCACAACGACGCCATGGTGCAGATGGCACGCGAGGTGCCGGAGCGTTTCGTGGTCCTCGGCCACCTGCCGATGCAGAGCGAGGAGCACGCCCTGGCCGAGCTCGAGCGGCTGGTCGCGCTCCCCGAGGTCGTGGGCCTGGAGCTCGGCACCAACGTGGCCGGCGTCAACCTGGGTGACCCGGCCCACGAGGCCGTATGGCAGGCCGTCGACGCCTCGGGCCTGGCGGTGGTCCTGCACCCCGGCGCCGACGTCGCGGGCCTGGACCGGATGCACGAGCACTACCTGCACAACTTCGTCGGCAACCCCACCGACTCCACCGTGGCCGCCGGCTCCCTGATCTTCAGCGGCGTGCTGCAGCGGCACACGGCCCTGCGCATCGGTCTGCTCCACGGCGGGGGGTTCCTGCCCTACCAGATCGGCCGCTTCGACCACGGCTGGAAGGTCCGCCCCGAGGCGCGCGAGCACCTGGACGTCGCCCCGTCGACCCTGCTGGGACGGTTCTGGTTCGACACGCTCACCCACGACCCGCTCTCGCTCCGGTTCCTCGCGGACCGGGTCGGGGACGAGCGGCTGTGCCTGGGCAGCGACTACCCCTTCGACATGGCCGACCCCGACCCCGTCGGCTCGCTCCGGGCCGCGCTGGCGGAGCGGCCGGAGACGGTCCGGCGCGCGCTGACGGACAACCCGGCCGAGCTGCTCACCCGACGCCCCGTACCCGTCCCGGTCGGCTAGGCCCCCGCCCCGGTGGCAGTGGCGGTCGTCGTCGCCGTCGCCGTCCTCGCCGGGGCGGTGGCCCAGCGCGTGTCCGGGATGGGCTTCGCCCTGGTCCTGGCACCCGTGCTCGTGCTGGCGGTCGGGCCGATCGACGGCGTCCTCATGGTCAACATCTGCGGCGCGACGTCGGCCTGCCTCGTCATCACCCGGGTGTGGCGCCTCGTCGACTGGCGGCAGTACCTGCTGCTGGTGGGGCCCGCGCTGGTCGCGATCGTCCCGGGGGCGCTGGTGGCGGCGTGGCTGGGGGGGCCCACGCTGCAGGTGGTGGTCGGGGTCATGGTGCTGGTGGCCCTGACGGCGTCGCTGCTGGTCACCCGGGCCGACCGTGTCACCGCCCGACTGCCCACGGGCCTGCTGTCCGGCGCCGCGTCGGGCTTCATGAGCGCGACCGCCGGGGTCAGCGGCCCGGGGGTGAGCATCTACGCCGTGCTCACCCGCTGGGAGCACCGGCAGTTCGCCGCGACCATGCAGCCGTTCTTCGCCACCCTCGGGACGACCGCGTTCCTCGGCAAGGTCGTCGTGCTCCCGGACGGCCTTCCGGACTACGACTGGTGGCTGTGGCCGCTCATCCTCGGCTGCACCGTCGTCGGCCTGGCCATCGGGGAGCGGCTGGCCGGGGTGGTGAGCGCGCGGGCTGCCCGGCGCTCGGTCATCGTGCTGGCCTACGCAGGCGGGGTCGTGGCGGTGCTCGACGGCGCCTGGGAGCTGCTGCGGTGACCCGCGACGTGACCGTCGGCGGTCGTGCCCGCGGCCACCACGGGGGTGGTCACCGACCCCACCCGCTCGACCTGCACGCTCACGGTGCTCCCGGGGTGCAGCAGGCGCGGCGGGGTGCGGACGTACCCGACGCCCTCCGGGGTGCCGGTCACCAGCACGTCGCCGGGGTGCAGGGTCATGGTCCGGCTGAGCCAGGCGAGCACGTCGCCCAGCTCGAAGACCATGTCGGCGGTGGTGGCGTCCTGCACCACCTCGCCGTCGACCAGGGTCCGCAGCCGCAGCCCGTCCCGCAGGTCCCCGACCTCGTCGGCGGTGACCAGGTCGCCCATCGGGCCGGAGCCCTCGGCGTTCTTGCCCACCGTCCACTGCGAGGTGAGCTTCTGCGTCCGCCGGGCGGTCAGGTCGTCGAAGGCGGCGTAGCCGAGCACGGCGGCCCTCGCGGTCGCCGCGTCCGCGTGGCGCAGCGGCCGGCCGAGCACCGCGGCGACCTCGCCCTCCCAGTCCAGCCCGTCCTCGTCGACCGGGACCTGCACCGGGGTGCCGTCGGTGACCAGCGACGCGGTCCACCGGCCGAAGACGACGGGGTGCTGCGGCGGCTCGAAGCGGCCCTCGAGGGCGTGGGCGCGGTAGTTGAGGCCCAGGCACAGGACGCGTGCCCCGTCCGGGACCGGGTGGCTGATGCGGACCGACCCAGCAGGCACGACCGCTGCGGCCTCGCCGGCCCGGCTCAGGGTCCCTGCGGGGTCGGACCAGAACTCTGCGACGCCCGCCAGCGGCACCACGTCCGCGCCCGAGCGCACGGCGACCGCCCGGTCGGCACCGACCCCCACACCCACGAGCTGCACGAGAGCCTCCGATCCGTCGCGCGGGGAGGGCGGACGCCCCGTCCGCCGCTGCGCCGCGACGACCGCCACCCTGCCGCAAACCTTCGAACCGTTGCAACCGTACGGTGGTACCGAGCAGGGCCGGCTGCTAGCGTCCGACGATGACCAGCGGCGCTCCCGGGACCCGCGCGCAGGCGCTCGCCGCCACGGTCGAGCGGTCCATCACCGTGGACGGGCTGCAGGCCGGTGAGCAGCTGGGGACCATCGACGGGTGGCGGACCAGGTCCGGGTTCGGCCGGGCCACGGTGAGCGAGGCGATGCGGCTGCTCGTCGACCGGGGGGTCGTCGAGGTCCGGCCGGGGCGGGGTGGGGGCCTGTTCGTCGCGCGGACCGGTCCCGTCGTGCGGCTGCGGCACACGCTGCTGTCGGTGCACGGCGAGGCGACGACCCTCGCCGACGCCCTCGCCGTCCGCGAGGCGCTCGAGCCCCTCGTGGTGACCGACGCCGCGCGCTGCCGCACAGCCGCCCAGCTGCGTGGGCTGCGGCGGGCGCTGCGGTCGGTGGCCGCCGCGACCGGTGAGCACCACACGTTCGTCCGGGCCGTGTGGTCGCTGCACGAGGCCATCGCGCAGGTCACCCCCAACGAGCTGCTCCGCGCCATCTACCTCGCCACGCTGCAGGTCGTCGAGGAGCACACCGAGCACGCGGAGCACGAGGGCGCCCGCGCCGGGGGCGAGGAGGCGGCGGCCAGGTACCGGGCCGCCCGCCTGGAGGTGCACCGGGACCTGGTGGACGCCATCGCCGACGGTGACCTCGCCGCCGTCGGCCGGGCGCTGGACAGGCACCGCGGCGGCGGCTCGTGAGCGCGCCGCGGGGCGGGCCGCTCGAGGGCCTGCTCGTCCTCGACCTGGGGCGCGCCCTGGCGGGGCCCCACGCGGCGATGGTGATGGGGGACCTCGGTGCCCGCGTCATCAAGGTCGAGGCCCGGGGCGCCGGGGACGACAGCCGGGGCTGGGGTCCCCCGTTCGTCGGACCCGAGGGCGCCCAGGAGTCCACGTACTTCCTGTCGTGCAACCGCAACAAGGAGTCCGTCGTGCTCGACCTGCGCGGCGAGGACGACGCGGCCGTGCTGCGCGAGCTCGTGGTGCAGGCGGACGTCCTGGTCGAGAACTTCCGCCCCGGCGTCATGGACCGGCTCGGCCTCGGCCCCGCCGCGCTGGAGGCGCTCAACCCCCGGCTGGTCGTCCTGTCCGTCAGCGGCTTCGGCCACGACGGCCCGGAGGGCGGGCGCGCGGGCTACGACCAGATCGCGCAGGGCGAGGCGGGTCTGATGTCGCTCACCGGGTCCGGGCCCGACGACGTGCAGCGCGTCGGTGTGCCGGTGGGCGACCTGCTCGCCGGCACCCACGGGGTGGTGGGCGTCCTCGCGGCGCTGCTCGAACGGACCCGGACCGGGCGCGGCCAGGTGGTGCGCACCTCGCTGCTGGCGTCGCTGGTCGCCGTCCACTCCTTCCAGGGCACCCGATGGACCGTGGCGGGCGAGGTGCCGCGGGCCCAGGGCAACCACCACCCCTCGATCGCGCCGTACGGCCTGTTCCGCACCGGGGACGGGGCGGTGCAGGTGGCGTGCGGCTCGGAGGCGCTGTGGCGCTCGTTCTGCGGGGTGGTCGGGATGGACCCCGACGCCGAGGGCCTCGCCACCAACGCCGACCGGGTGCGCCACCACCCCCGCCTGGTCCGCGAGGTCGAGGCCGCCCTGGCCGCGACGGGCAGCGCGGAGCTGCTCGACCGGCTCGCCGCGGCCGGTGTCCCGGCCGGGTCGGTCCGCTCCCTCGACCAGGTCTACGCCTGGCCGCAGACCCGGTCCCAGGGCCTCGTGGTCACCGTGGACCACCCGACGCTCGGCCCCACCGAGCTGCCGGGGCCGGCCCTTCGCTTCTTCGACAGCGACGGGAACGAGCGGACGCCCACTGACCACCTGCCCCCGCCGACGCTCGGCCAGCACGACGGCTCGGTACGGGCGTGGCTCGCGGAGCGGTCCGCATGAGCGTGGCGGACCTGCACCCGGGTGCGCTCGACGTCCACGCGCACCACTACCCGCCCGGGTACGTGGCCGTGGTCCGCGAGGTGGCCGCCGGCAGCGGCCCGCACGCCGACGTGGCCCGGGCCTTCCTCGTCCACCCGCTCATCACCGGTGTCCCGACCTTCCTGGGGGCCACCGACGCGCGGCTGCGCCTGATGGACGCGGCGGGCATCGGCGTGCAGGTGCTGAGCTTCGCCTCGCTCAACGTGTGGCACCCCGAGCCGGAGGTCCGGTCACGGCTGGTCGCCGCCTACAACGACGGCTGCGCCGAGCTGGTCGCGAGCCGCCCGGACCGGTTCCGCTTCCTGGCCTCGCTGCCGCTGCCCCACGTCGAGGAGGCGGTCGCCGAGGCCCGGCGCGCGCGCGACCTGCCCGGCTGGGTGGGGTGGAGCATCCCGACCCACATCGACACCGTCCCCGTCGACTCGCCCCGCTGGCGCAGCGTGTACGCCGCCATGGCGGAGCAGGCGTGCCTCGTGATGGCCCACCCCGACGGCTTCTGCGCGCCGGGGGCGCTCGCCGACCACGGGATGGAGTGGGCGCTCGGCGCACCGTTCGAGGACACGGTCGTGGTGGTGCGCCTGCTCGCCGGGGGCGTGCTCGAGGAGCACCCGGCGCTCACCTGGGTGGTGCCCCACCTCGGCGGCACCCTGCCCTTCCTGCTGCACCGCATGCTCTGGCGGTGGCAGCTGGAGAGCGAGCGGCTCGGTCGGCCGATGCCGCGGGTCGACCTGCTGGACCGGCTGCTCGTGGACAGCGCCAACTGCTCCGCGGCGACCCTGCGGCTGGCGGAGGAGGTGCTGCCCCCCGGCAGCGTCGTGCTGGGGACGGACTTCCCGTTCGTCGACCCCGACGACCTCCGCAGGCCGCTCGACCTGGTCCGCGGGCTCGCCGGCGAGGGCGTCGACGTGGCAGGGGTCCTCGCCGACCGGCTGGCGCCGCACCTCGCCCCCAACCCAGGGAGACCCCGATGACCGAGGCGTCCGGTGCCACCAGCGGGCTCGATCCGACCGGCACGGCACCGCGTGCCTGGCCCGGCGGAGCCACGGGAGCCCTTGTCGTCAACGTCATGTACGAGCAGTGGGACCCCGGCGTGGCCCCTGGGCTCGGCCCGATGGGCAACCCGCTGCCCGAGGGTGCGCTCGACCACCAGGCCGTCGGCTGGGCCGACTACGGGTGGCGGACGGGGGTGGGTGCCGTGCTCCGGCTGCTGGCCCGCGAGCGCGTGCACGCGACGTTCTACGTCAGCGGTGTCCTCACCGAGACGGCTCCGGCCACGGTGGAGGCGGTGGTGGCCGGTGGCCACGAGCTGGCCGGCCACGCCTGGGCGCAGAACCGGGTCCCCGCCGTCCGTGGGCGCCAGGCGGAGACCGACGACGTCCAGCGGTGCACCGAGGCGCTGCAGCGCGTCGGGGGGCAGCGACCCCGCGGGTGGGTCAGCCCCCGGTGCACCCCGAGCGAGCACACCGCCGAGATCCTCGCCGGCGCCGGGTACGACTGGTTCGGCGACGTGTTCGACGCCGACCTGCCCTACCCGCTGCACACCCCGGCGGGTCGGATCACGGCGCTGCCGTTCGGGCTGGAGGTCAACGACCTGCCCATGCTGGTCCGGTACGGCCGGCCCACCAGCGACCTCGTGGTCGCCTTCGACCACCTGGCCCGCTCCGTGTCGCAGGGTGAGGGCCCGGCCTACGTCGACGTGACCGTCCACGCCCACGTCGGGTGCCGGCCGGCCGGGCTGCTGGCCCTGGCCGACGTGATCGCCTCGGCGCGCCGCCACGGCATGTGCACGGCCACGCGGGCGGAGGTCGTGGACCGGCTCGCACCCGCCGGGCCGGGCGGTCAGCCCCCGACGTAGCCGAGCCGGGCCGACATCCCCTGTGCGGCGTCCTGGACGGCGAGCCCGACCTCCTCCACCGACAGCTTCGCCAGCCGGTCGGCCGGGCACGACAGGGTCAGCGCCCCCGCGCACCGGCCGCCAGCGTCGAAGAACGGCGCCGCGATGCCGGCGCCGTTGGGCACCCACCGCCCGGGGCTGTACGACGTACCCGAGCTCCCGGTCCCGGACGACCTGGGCGCGTACCTGGTCCGCGTCGGAGAAGCTCTGCGCGGTGCTGGCGAGGATCGGCTGGGTCAGCACCTCCTCCAGCTCCTCGTCGGTGAGCCCGCACAGGATCGCCATGCCGGAGGCGCCGCTGACCAGGGGGAAGGGCTTCCCCAGCTCGATGACGTAGCGGATGGTGTGCTCGCAGTCGACCTTGGCCCGGAAGACGAGCTGGTCGCCCTGGCGTGCCGCGGCGTAGCAGGTCTCGTTGAACCGGTCGACGAGGCCGTGCAGGAACGGCATGGCCGCCCGGCCCAGCGAGTCCCGCTCGGCGAGCGCAGCCACCAGGGAGAACAGCTGCGGGCCCGCCCGGTAGAGACCGCGCTCGTGCTCCTGCTCGATGTAGCCGACCTCCTCGAACTGGGTGAGGATCCGGCTCACGGCGCTGCGGTCGATGCCGGTGCGGCGGGCGGCCTCGCGCACCCCGATCCCGTCTGGCTGCATCGCCACCAGCTCGAAGAGGGTGAGCGCCCGGGCGAGCATGCCGGAGCGGGTACCGGAGGGGCTGTCGGACGGGGTCATCGGCGGCTCCGTGTCGGGTGGTCCGGCACCGCGGCGGACCGCGTCGGCGCGGCGTCGACACCGCCAGGTCGGGTGGCTCCGGAGTGGTGGGCCGATGGTACCCAGGTCCGGTCGGGCGCACCCTGCTGAGCTGCGTTCCCGCGTCCCCGGCGACGCCCGGGACGGCGCGGCACGAGGGCGGGCGAGGAGGCGGGGGTCCTGACCCCGCACGCGCGCGCCGAGGTCCCGGGGAGGACGCGGCCAGGCGCAGCCGGCTCGCGGGTCGGCGAGCAGCCCGGCGGTCGTGGCGCCCGCCAGCTACTTGACACCGGCTGATGGCTTCGTCATTCTTTCGAGACGATGTCTCATCGCGTAAGACACTCGGAGGCAGGTGGTCCGGTCGACGACCGGACCCGACGAAGGACGAGGCGGTCCACATGAGCGAGTCGACCGGTGCCCGCTACCTGGCTCGGGCACTCGACGCCTACGGCGTGACCGCGGTCTTCCTGGTCCCGACGGTGCTCAGCGCCACGCTCGTGGCGATGGAGGAGGAGACGCCGATCCGGCGCGTCGTCACGCACGGCGAGAAGGCCGCCGCGTACATGGCGGATGGGTACGCCCGTGCCACGGGGCGCGTGGGCGTCTGCATGGCCCAGAACGTCGGCGCCGCCAACCTGGCCGCCGGCCTGCGCGACGCCTACCTGGGCTGCTCCCCGGTGCTGGCCCTCACCGGCGGCCCCTACGAGTACAGCCGAGGCCGCAGCTACTACCAGGAGATCGAGGACTTCCCGCTCTTCAAGCCGGTCACGCGGTCCAGCCGTCAGGTGCACGACGCGGCCCGGCTCCCGGACCTGCTCGACCAGGCCCTCCGTGACGCGACGGTCGGCAAGCCAGGACCGGTCCACCTCGAGCTGGCCGGGCACACGGGCGACGTCGTGGAGGCCCAGCCGCTGGACGCGGAGCCCCCGTCGCGGGCGGAGCGGCGGCTGCCTGGGGTGCGTACCGCCCCGGACCCGGCGGCGGTGGCCGCGGCCGTGGAGGCCCTGCGCGGGGCCGAGCGCCCGGTGGTCGTCTCCGGTGGCGGGGTGCGTGCCTCGGGCGCCGAGGCCGAGGTGCTGGCCCTGGCGGAACGGCTAGGTGCCCCGCTGGCCACCTCGCTCAACGGCAAGGACACCGTCCCGGCGGACCACCCGCTGGCGATCGGCATCCCCGGCCTGTACGCCCGCGCCAGCGCCAACCAGGTCCTCCTCGAGGCCGACCTCGTCGTGTACGTGGGCAGCCAGACCGGGAGCCAGCTCACCCTCACCTGGCAGGTGCCGGCTCCGGGCACCCGGGTGGTCCACGTCGACATCGACCCGCGCGAGCCCGGCCGTCACTACGCGGGCACCCTCCCGGTGGTGGCCGACGCACGCCTCGGGGTGCAGGCGCTGCTGGACGCCCTCGGCGACGTGGACCCGGGGGCCACCAGCAGGTGGCGAGAGCGCGCAGCCGCCCTCGCCGCGCGGTGGCGGGACGAGGTGGCGGTGCACGTGCGCTGCGACGACTCCCCGATGCGCCCCGAGCGGCTCGTCGACGAGCTGGGCGCGCTGCTGCCCGACGACGCGCTCGTGGTCGCCGACACCGGTCACGCGGGGATGTGGACCGCCGGGCACCTGGACCTCACCCGACCCGGCCAGGGGTTCGTCCGGGCCGCGGGCTCGCTGGGCTGGGCGCTGCCCGCCGGGATCGGCGCGCAGGTGGCCCGCCCCGACGCCTCGGTCGTGGTGTTCACCGGTGACGGCGGGCTGTACTACCACCTGAGCGAGCTGGAGACCGCGGCCCGCTGGCAGGTCCCGCTGACGGTCGTCGTCAACGACAACCAGTCGCTCAACCAGGAGATCAACCCGTACACCGTCGCCTACGGCGGCGAGCTCACCGGCAAGCACGCCGAGCTGTGGCACTTCCGGGACGTCGACCTCGCCGTCGTGGCCGAGTCGCTCGGCGTCACCGGCATCCGGGTCACCAAGGCCTCCGAGCTGCCCGCCGCCATGGAGCGGGCCGCAGCCACGCCCGGCCCCGTCCTCGTCGACGCCACCACCGCGAGGGACGCGGTCGCACCGAAGGGGTCGGCGGTCCGTGCGCCGGCCTGACCGAGCCCGCGGACCCGGCCACGGAGCCGGCCCCGCCCCTGCTGGAGGACCCCGATGAACCCTCGCGACCTCAACGTCCGCTCGTTCCTCGAGGACGCCGTCGAGAAGAACCCGGACGCGCCGTACCTCATCTGGGGCGAGGAGGAGCAGAGCTACCAGACGTTCGACGCGGCCGTCGACGACGCGGCGGCCTACTGGCACGCCCTGGGGGTACGCAAGGGCGACCGGGTGGCGTTCATGGCCGACAACAGCCCCGGCTTCCTGCACGCGTGGCTGGGCCTGGCCAAGGTCGGGGCGGTGCTCGTCGCGGTCAACACCGGGTTCAAGTACGAGGAGGCCCGCTACCTCGTGGAGCACTCCGAGGCGCGGTACGCCCTCGTCGACCCGCCCTACGCCGACCTGTTCCGCCGCATCCAGGAGTCGTCCGCGTCGTTGCGCGCGGTTCTCGCGCTCGGGACCGTCGACGGGATGCCCGACTTCGCCACCGAGGCCACCGAGCTGCGCGGCCACGTCCCCTCCCTCGACATCGACGGCGACGACGTCATCAGCCTCATCTACACCTCGGGCACCACCGGCCGCCCCAAGGGGGTGATGCAGCCGCACCGCAACTACGTGCTCACCGGTCAGGCCTACCCGCACTGGATGAAGATGGAGAGGGGTGACCGGATCTACGCCTGCCTGCCCCTGTTCCACATCAACTCGCAGGCCTACTCGACCATGGGGGCGATCGGCGCCGAGGGCGCGATGGTCCTCGCCCCCCGGTTCAGCGCCTCGCGCTTCTGGCCCGACGTCCGCCGGCACCGGGTCAACGTCTTCAACTTCATCGGTGCCATGACCGTGATCCTGTCCAAGAGCACCCCGTCACCGGAGGACCGCGACCACTGCGTGCGCGTGGCCTACGGCGTGCCGGCCCTGCCGCACGAGGTGCGGATGCAGGTCGAGGAGCGCTTCGGGCTCGCCTGCGTGTCCGGCTTCGGGATGAGCGAGACCACCTACGGCCTGCTCGAGCCGATCGACGGCGAGCGGGTCCCCGGGTCGATGGGGGTGCCGCGGTCCCACCCCGACCCCTCGGTCCCCCGCACCGAGGCCACGGTCGTTGACGAGGGCGGCCAGGAGGTGCCGCGCGGGACGGTCGGCGAGCTGACCCTGCGCAACCCGGCGCTCATGCTCGGCTACTTCAAGGACCCTGAGAAGACGGCCGAGGCGCTGGTCGACGGCTGGCTGCGCACCGGGGACAGCGCCTACCAGGACGAGCAGGGCCGGTTCTTCTTCGTCGACCGGATGAAGGACATCGTCCGCCGCCGCGGGGAGAACGTGTCCTCGCTGGAGGTCGAGATGGTCATCAACCGCCACCCCGACGTCCTGGAGTCCGCGGTCATCGGCGTGCCGTCCGAGCTGACCGACGAGGAGCTGTGCGCCTTCGTGGTCCCACGGCCGGACCACCACGTCGACCCCGCGGCGGTCGTCGCCTGGTGCGACGAGCACCTGGCGGCCTTCAAGGTCCCCCGCTACGTCGAGGAGATCGCCGAGCTGCCCAAGACCCCGACCTCCAAGCCGGAGAAGCACCGCCTGCGCTCCGGCGACTACCCGGCCGGCACCCGGTACGACGCCGGCGTGCGCTCCACCAAGCCCGCCGTCGTCTGAGCCCACCACCCACAGGAACGAGGCAGCCATGAGCGACACCGCCCAGACCGTCGACGCCCCCGGCGCCGCCACGCCCAGCGTCGAGACCGTCCGCGAGCTGAGCTCGACCTACTCCAACTGGGGCCGCTGGGGCGCCGAGGACGAGCGCGGCACGCTCAACCACGTCACCGCGGAGCACGTGGCCCGGGCCGCAGCCTGCATCCGGTCCGGCAAGCGGATCTCCATGTCGCTGCCGATGGACGCGAGCGGCCCCCAGGTGAACGGTGGCTTCGGTGGCCGCTTCAACCCGATCCACCTGATGTTCCGCGACGGCGGCGACATCTCCATGGGCACCGTGGTCGACGAGTTCTACGCCGGCAACGACCGCCACCTGCGTGGCACCGACGACCTGATCATCATGGCGCTGCAGTCCTCGACCCAGTGGGACGCCCTCGCGCACATCTTCTTCGACGGCCACATGTACAACGGCCTGACCCCCGACACCGTGACCAGCAAGGGCGCCCGTCGAGGTGCCATCAGCCAGGCCACCGCCCAGATGGCCGGGCGGGGCGTGCTGCTGGACGTCGCGCACACCAAGGGCGTCGACGCGCTCGAGCCCGGCTACGCCATCACCGCCGAGGACCTGCGGGCGGCCGAGGAGGCCCACGGGGTCACCGTCGGGCAGGGCGACTTCGTCATGGTCCGCACCGGGATGATGGGTGAGCGCAAGGGGGCCTGGGGCGACTACGCCGGCGGCCCCGCCCCCGGTCTGGGGCTGGAGAGCGTCCCCTGGGTGGCCGAGAAGGACATCGCAGGCCTGGCGGTGGACACCTGGGGCATGGAGGTGCTGCCCAACCAGACGCCCGACGTGTTCCAGCCCCTGCACTGCGTGTTCATCGTCGGCATGGGGCTGTGGGTCGGGGAGATCTTCGACCTCGAGGAGCTCGCGGCCGACTGCCGCGAGGACGGGCAGTACGACTTCTTCTTCTGCGCGCCGCCGCTGCCGTTCACCCGGGCCGTCGGCTCGCCCGTGAACCCGATGGCCATCAAGTGACATCAGCCCCCAGGGGGTACCGCGTCGCGGTGATCGCCGGCGACGGCATCGGCCGTGAGGTGGTGCCACCGGCGATGGAGGTGGTCGAGGCCGTCGGTGCGCGGACGGGCTTCGAGGTGCGGTGGACCGAGCTGCCCTGGAGCTGTGCGTGGTACCAGGAGCACGGCGCCATGATGCCGCCCGACGGTCTGGAGGTCCTCGCCGACCACGACGCGATCCTCCTGGGAGCCGTCGGAGACCCCTCGACGCCGGACCACGTGTCGTTGTGGGGACTGCTCATCCCGGTCCGCCGGGCCTTCGACCAGTACGTGAACCTCCGTCCTGCGGTGCTCCTGCCCGGCGTGACCAGCCCGCTGCGCGACACCTCGCGCGGCATCGACGTCCTCGTCGTCCGTGAGAACACCGAGGGGGAGTACTCCGAGGTCGGGGGCCGGATCGGCCGCGGCACGCCGCACGAGACCGCGGTCCAGGAGGCCGTCTTCACCCGCCGCGGCACCGAGCGGGTCATCGAGTTCGCGGTCGAGCAGGCCCGGTCCCGACGCGGCCTGCTCACGTCGGCGACGAAGTCCAACGGGATCATCCACTCGATGACCTTCTGGGACGAGGTCTTCACCGAGGTCCTGGACCGGAACCCGGACGTGCAGGGTCGGCTGATGCACGTCGACGCCCTGGCCGCGCGCATGGTGAGCCACCCGCACGAGCTCGACGTGGTGGTGGGCTCCAACCTGTTCGGCGACGTGCTCTCGGACATCGGGGCCGCCGTCGTGGGGAGCCTGGGCATCGCGCCGTCGGCCAACCTCGACCCCACCCGGCAGCACCCGTCGATGTTCGAGCCGGTGCACGGCTCCGCCCCCGACATCGCCGGGCGGGGCGTGGCGAACCCGGTCGGCCAGATCTGGTCCGCGGCCATGATGCTGGAGCACCTCGGCGAGACCGGTGCGGCGTCCTGCGTGCTGCGCGCCGTCCGTCACGTGCTCGGCCAGACCGGGGTCCGCACCGCGGACCTCGGCGGCAGCTCCACCACGGCCGAGGTCACCTCTGCCGTGCTCGACGCCGTTCGCTCCGACGGAGGTACCCGATGACCGCCCGCCCGTTCACACCGCGCGGCGAGGAGAAGGTGTTCTACGACCGTCTGCTCGACCACGAGCTCGTCTACCAGTGCTGCGGCGGCTGCGGGGACGTGGTCTTCCCCCTGCGCACCGTCTGTCCCGGCTGCTCCGGCGAGGACCTGTCGCTGGAGCGCTCGGCCGGTCACGGGGTCGTCCACTCCTTCACGGTCCAGCACCGGGCCGTGCACCCGTCCTTCCCCGTGCCGACGACGCTGGCGCTGGCGGACATGGACGAGGGCTTCCGCGTCCTCGCCTCGGTGCCGGAGCCCACCGGCATCCGGGTCGGTACGGAGGTGGACGTCGCCTTCGACGACGTGGAGGAGGGCCTCACCCTGCTCCGGTTCGTCCTCGACGCCGGGGCAGGTGCCGCATGAGCATCGCCGGTGCCGCGGCGATCGTCGGGGCCGCCCAGCTGGACACGTGGAAGACCGAGGGGCGCTCGCCCGTGGGGCTCATGGGGGTCGCCGCCGTCCGGGCCCTCGCCGAGGCCGGCCTCTCGCTGCGGGACGTCGACGGTCTCTTCACGTCCTCGTCCTACTACGCGATGCCCACCCTCACCCTCGCCGAGTACCTCGGCGTCCGGCCGACGTTCACCGACTCCACGGCCATCGGCGGCTGCGCCTTCGTGGCCCAGCTGGCGCACGCCGCGGCCGCGATCCAGGCCGGGTTGTGCTCGGTGGCCCTGGTCGCCTACGGCAGCACGCAGCGCAGCGACGCCGGCTCCCTCGTCAGCATGGCCGAGCAGTCCCCGTACGAGTCCCCGTACGGCCTCATCCACCCCGTCGGGGCCTTCGGCCTCATCGCCCAGCGGCACATGTCGCAGTACGGCACCACCAGCGAGCAGCTGGCCGAGCTGGCCGTCGCCGCCCGGGCGTGGTCGCTGCTGGCGGACGACGCCCCCTACGACGTGCCGCTGACCGTGGAGGAGGTGCTGTCGTCCCGGATGATCTCCACCCCGCTGCACAAGCTGGACTGCTGCCTGGTCACCGACGGTGGCGGGGCCGTCGTGGTGACGTCGGCCGAGCGCGCCCGCGACCTCCCCTCGCGGCCGGTGTACCTGCTGGGGGCCGGCGAGGCGGTGAACCACCGCAACGTCACCCAGATGCCCGACCTGACCACCACCGAGGCGGTGGGCAGCTCGCAGCGGGCGCTCACGATGGCGGGGGTGCGCCTGGCCGACGTCGACACCGTCCACCTGTACGACGCCTTCACCATCAGCCTGCTCGTCCTGCTGGAGGACCTCGGGTTCTGCGCCAAGGGCGAGGGCGGGGAGTTCGTCGGCGGGGGCGCCGTCGCCCCCGGCGGACGGCTGGCGCTCAACACCAACGGGGGCGGGCTCTCGTACTGCCACCCGGGGATGCTGTCCATGTTCCTCATCATCGAAGCGGTGCAGCAGCTGCGCGGCACGGCGGGGAGGCGTCAGGTCCAGGACGCCCGGCTGTCCCTGGTGCACGGCATGGGCATGACGCTGGCCGCGCACGCCACCGCGGTCCTGTGCCGGGACCCGGAGGCCTGACGTGCAGACGTGCGACCGCCTGAGAGTCACCGTCCTCGTCGACAACTACATCGACATGCTCATGCAGAACACCCCGACGATCCGACGGCAGGGGATGGCAGAGCACTTCCTGCCCCGACGTGGCACCCCGTTGGCCGAGAACGGCATCTCGTTCCTCCTGGAGGCGACCACCGCCGGGCGGACCACGACGATCCTCTTCGACGCCGGGATGAGCGGTGTCCCGATCCTGCACAACGCGGACGTCCTGGGGGTGGACCTCACGTCCGTCGACCAGGTCGTCCTCTCCCACGGCCATCCGGACCACTTCGGCGGCATCTACGCCGCGCTGGGGGCGATCGGTCGTCGGGTGCCGCTGGTGGTGCACCCCGCCGCCTTCCTCCCACGGTCCATCCGGCGGCCGGACATCATGATCCAGTACTTCAACCGGGGGCTGACCGAGCGCGAGCTGACCGACGCGGGCGCGGCCGTCATGGCGGTCCGGGAGTCGATCGACCTGGCGCCGGGCGTGGTGACGAGCGGCGAGGTGCCCATCTCGGTCGACTTCGAGCACGAGGTCCCGGTCGGACGTGTCTCGGTCCGCGACGGGCGCGTCACGCCGGACCCGATCGACGACTACATGACGCTCATCATCGACGTCACCGGTGTCGGCGTCGTCGTCCTGGACCCGTGCGGGCACTCCGGGGTGCTGAGCTCGCTCGACCACGCGCGTGCGCTGACGGGGGCGGAAGGCGTCCACGGCGTGATGGGCGGCTTCCACCTCGCCCACGCCGGCATCACGCAGGAGAAGATCGACCGCACGGTCGGCGGGCTGGCCGAACGCGGTCTGCAGCTCGTGGCACCCATGCACTGCAGCGGCTTCGCGGCCCAGCGGGCGGTGGCCGAACGGATGCCCGAGGCCTTCACGCTCATGACCGCCGGTGCGCAGGTGGTCATCGAGGCGGCGTGAACCAGCACCCGCGCCGTGGCCGTCGGCGCCCGGCAGGACGGTCCCGCGCGTGAGCATGGACCGGGACCCCGTGGCCGGCGCCGACAGCCTCGACCGGTTCGTCGCTGCGCGGCTGGCCGAGGACGAGCTGCACGCCCTCGAGGCCGGACCGGACATCTGGCAGCGGGGGGACCGGTGGCTCGCGACGTCGGCGGGGTCCGCCTGGTCCGCCCAGCGCGACGACGACGTGCTCGTCCTGCGCGGGTCGAGCACCCCGGAGGCGGTGCTGGCGCACGTGGTGCGTCACGACCCGGAGCGGGTGCTGAGGGACGTGACGGCCAAGCGCAGGATCCACAGCGCCTACCGGCGCGCCAGACCTGGCTCCGCCAACCGGCTGGGGCTGTCCATCGCGCTGCGGGCACTGGCGTGCACCTGGTCCGACCACCCCGACTTCGAGGCGGGATGGCGGGCGTAGCGGGTGCGGTCGTCGCTTCGCCGCCGGCATGACCGGCGTCCTCGGCGGCTTCGCGACGCTGGGTGCCGTCATCGGTCTCGGGTGGCTGGTGGGCCGGACGGGGCTGCTCGGCAGCGGGGCGCCGGGGATGCTGTCCCGGCTCTGCTTCTACGTGGCCACCCCGGCGCTGCTCTTCCTCACCCTCGCCGGGGCGGACACCACGACGGTGCTGTCGCTCGCGCTCGTCGCCACGGCGGGCAGTGCCGTGGGCGTGGCGGTGCTGTTCGTCGTGCTGGCGAGGTGGCGCTGGGACCTGGGCGTCTCGGACCTGACCTCGGGCGCCCTGGCCGCGTCCTACGTCAACGGCGGCAACCTCGGCATCCCGGTGGCGGTGTACGTCCTGGGGGACGCCTCGTACGTGGCGCCGGTGCTGCTGTTCCAGGTGCTGGTCATGGCTCCGGTCGGGCTGGCCGTGCTGGCCGGCTCACGACCGGGGAACGGGGCGCCGGAGTGGAGGCGGATCGCCGCGCAGCCGTTCCGGACCCCCATCGTCATCGGCTGTGCCCTCGGTCTGCTGGTGGCCGCCGAGGGCGTGGAGCTGCCTGCACCCGTGCTCGCGCCGGTAGAGCTGGTCGCCGGGCTGGCCGTGCCCGCGGCCCTGGTGGCCTACGGGATGAGCCTGCACGGGGCGCCGCGTCCTGCGGCTGGGGCGGTTCGCGGCCAGGTGTGGCTGGCCGTCGGACTGAAGACCTGGTGCCAGCCGCTCCTCGCCTACTCCCTGGGCCGCTGGGTGGCAGGGCTCGAGGGGACCGCGCTGCTGGCCGTGGCCGTGACGTCTGCCCTGCCGACGGCCCAGAACGTGTTCGTCTACGTCGCCACGTACGGCCACCCCACCCTGGTCGCCCGGGACACCATCCTCATCAGCACGGTGCTGTCCGGGCCGGTCCTCCTGCTCCTGGCCCTCGGGCTCGGGTGAGGACCAGGCCGTCGTGCAGCAGCAGCGCCGAGACCTCGGCGAGCGTCTCGTCGCGGGCCAGGGCCGCTACCTACCCGGCGGTCCGGGGGGACCACGCCCTTCGTGTGACGTCCGCGACCTCCCGCCGTTCCAGGACGCACTCAGAATGGCGGCTCCGGCTCGACTCCAGCACGGAACGGTGCCTCCGGCCTGCGGATCGACGCCTGCGACGGGAACTGCGGCAGGATCTCGTCCGGCTGGAGCATGACCATGCTGGTGGGCAGACGCACCTGCCATGGCTCGCCCACCTGCTCGGGCGGGTCCAGCTGGGTGCCGAGCTCGACGTCCTCGTACACGTCGAGCATGTCCGGCGAGCTGAACAGCGGCAGGTAGGTCCCGCGCCAGATCAGACCGGTCTTGAGGAACAGGATGGCCGCCCGCTCGAACCCGGGTCGCACCGGCACGACCACGCTGGCGCTGCCTGCCCGCAGGAAGCTCTCGAAGACGGGGTCGGCCCCGCTGGCCTGCGACAGCTCGCCCCAGCGCGACCGGTCGGCCCAGTAGTACGGGTAGAACTCGTAGACCATGTCCTCCCAGGCGTACACCTTCTCGAAGTACTCCACCACCACACCGTTCGCCTGCGGCGAGCGCCAGTCCGGGATGGTCGAACCCTCCGCCTCGTCGTGGACGATCCGCGGGACCCCCTCTTCGAGGACGATCGAAGGGTGGCCCGCAGCAGTGCCCTGGGTCACCAGGTCGATGCAGCCGCGCTTGAGCTCGGTCCGCTCGATGCTGCGGTACTGGTCCTCACGCATCTGGTAGGTGCGGGCGTCGGCCTGCGACTGCGCCGTCGACCGCGCCAGCGCCATCGCCTGCTCGTAGGCCTGCTTCTTCGCGGTGTAGGCGTCGACGATCGCGGCGAAGGCGGTGGACTTCCACGCGTCCAGGGCCTCCGGCCGCCGGGTGGCGGTGTAGACGACGTTGAGGGCCAGGATCCCCTCGAAGTCGGTGGTCAGCGCGATCGGCAGGGCCGGTTGCACGACGCCGGCCAGCTCGTCCTGCGGGTGGATGAGCTGCATCTGGTTGAAGTTGCTGTCGATGCTCCGGTCTCCGCCGCCCTCGCCTTCGGCATGGAAGTAGAAGTGCCGGTCGCCGATCTCCAGCAGGATCAGGTTCGAGTCGTTCCCGGTTCCGAGCCTCAGCGTGTCTGCGTACCAGCCGAACAGCCCGGACTTCCCCTTCGGGACGTAGACGCCGAGGCTGGCGAGCCGGTAGTCCGGGTCGACGGCGAGGGTGTTGTCCGCGCTGACGTAGGACAGCTCGTTCGAGTCGTTCGAGTGGTCCTCGATCTCCTTGGCCTCCATCGCCTCCGGGTAGGCGATCGCCTTCGCGCCGGTGATCGACTCGGCTGGCGGTGGCGCCACGTCGGCGTCGTACAGGGCGGCGAAGGCCGCGACGTTGTACTCCGTCACGTCCTCGAAGCTGAGGAAGCCGGTCGCCGTGGAGTCGTCCGGCAGCGGCCGCCCGGTCGAGGTGCTGACGCGCTCGGGCGGGACCGGCTGCACGAGGTCGGCCTCCAGCCCGCTGGCCGCCTGCTCGAGCTGGCCGTGAAGCATCGCGCTGGGTTCCGGCACCGTGAAGGTCCACATCAGCCGTCGTCCGTAGTTGAGCAGCCGGACGTCGTTGTTCGAGTCCACCCACCGGTACAGCCCGTTCACGTGGTCGGCGCCGTCCTCGTTGTTGAACCCCTGCAGGTCGGTGTCCTGCAGCTCGGTGAGCAACGTGATCGAGGTCAGCTGCCGGGAGCTGTTCTGCACCCGGCGGGTGGCCTCCTCGGTGACGTTCTTGGCGTACTCCTGGGAGGTCGTGTGCGCCGACGACTTCGAGGTGTCGTACGAGGCGTTCACGGTCGCACCGACCTTGACCGGTCCGAACGATCCCGAGACGCTGATCCCGGTGCTGATCCCGAAGCTCTGTTCCGCGGTGGTCTGCGCCTGGGCCGCCAGCTGGAACCGCTCCTCGGTGACCACGCTGGTGCTGTCCTCCATCGAGGAGGTGGTCTCGGTGGTGGTGGTCTGCGAGGTGCGCGACAGCGACCGGACGGTGCGCTCGCGTCGCTCGCCCCGCATGATCGTGATGATCTGGGCCAGCTCTCCGAGGCTGTAGCCACGCAGCTCCTGCTCGGTCAGGATCAGGTCGCCGACCACCGGAGGAGTGACCTGGCCGACGGACAGCCCCAGGTCGGCCTGCCCTGCCGAGGTCGGCGCGATCAGCCGGGCGAGCGGGTCCGCGTCGCGGCGGCGTCCGCTCCGCGCCACCGGTGCCGGCCCCGGCCCCGGCGCCGGCTCGGGCGCCGGGCGGGGGTCCTCGGCGCGTGCGGCGCGGTCGAGGTCGACGAACACCTCGTACTCGTCGAACGCGTACCCGGTCCAGCGCTCGCGCCCCAGCACCAGGTCGATCCACAGCAGCCTCAGCACGTGGTAGACCCGGAGCGAGTCGGCGAGGTAGTTGGTCGACACGAAGTCGTCGCAGCCGAGGATCACGGTGGCGTACGTCGAGTCCCAGGCCTTCGCAAGGAACCGCAGCGTTGCCGCCACCAGGTCTGCCGGCGGGGTCGCCGCCCACAGCGCGGCCAGCAGCGGGACGTCGAGCTCGAAGTCGGCACGCAGGTCCGCGATGACGACGTCCGCTTCGAGTCGGCGCCGGAAGAAGTCCACCGCCGGTTCCAGGCCGCGGACCCCCGGCTCGTCCGCAGCCACGAAGTCGGTTCCACCGGCGAACGCCTCGGCGGCAGCGAGCTTGTCCGCGAACGGTCCCGGGCCGAACAGCACGGCCAGCATCGAGCCCGTGCGGACGGGACGGACGTCGCGGATGAGGCGACGGTCGATGCGGTGCATGAGGACTCGTTCCGCCCGCCGCGTGGTGAGGAAACGAAAGAGCTCGACGGTGCTGGTCATGATCCATCCCGAGGTCTCGTCGTGCAGGTGCGTCGACAGGTCATCTCATCGACCTGACGGCGCGGGGTCGTACCAGCGCCACTGCGGCGTGGCCCGTCGTCGCGCGTCCGGGAGCTGCTCGCCCGGCTCCCAGCCAGTGATCCGTCGGACCCGGGCCTCCAGCTCGTCGCGCACCGCCTGCTGCTGTTCGGGGTCGGCCGCAAGCGACTCGATCAGCGCCGGGTACTCCACGTCCAGCAGCGCCCGCTGCCTCCCGATCGTCTCCAGCACCTCCGCCCTGGTCGGCCCCTGGGGCAGGTCTGCGGGCTCGAACGACTCCGCACCGAGGGTGGTGGCGATGAACAGCTGCAGGTCGAGGTCGACCACCAGGTCGCGCACCCGGTTCAGCCGGGCCACCGTGTCGGGGTCCACACCGATGCCCAGGTCGGTCAGGAGCGCTGCGGCCGGGCCCTCGGCGCCACCGGCGGCCTGCAGCGCCTCGAGCGGATCGACGAGCGACTCGTCCCAGCGCTGCTGGGACCGGGGGCTCCAGTCCAGCCAGTCGCTGAGGGGATACACCTGGTCGACGGTCACCCCGAACGTGGTGGAGGAGCCGTCGAGCCCTGCTGCGAACTGGACGAAGAAGAGGACGACCATCAGCCGCATCTCGTCGATGCGCCGGCTCCGGACCGTGTTGACCATGAAGCCGCCGTAGAACTGCGTCGGTCGCTGCCACACACCGGTGTAGGCCGAGGGCTCGAAGTCGAACGGCAGGGTCGACAGCCCACGCTCGAAGTACGGCAGTGCGAACCTCGGGAACAGGTACGCCGTCTGGACGTCGGTGAGGTGAGGCAGGCCCGGGTAGGCGGTGCCGTCGTAGGAGTAGAACCTCCTCCTCACCTTGCTGTTGCCGAATGCCTCGACCTCGACCCGCGGCTCCTCCGCCGTGACCAGGACACCGTCCACGATGCGTCCCTGCGGGGACTCCAGCCGGTGCCGCAACCGGACGGTGGCCCGGACCGGATCGGTCAGCACGCCGTTCACGGCGAGGTAGTCGCGCCAGAGCATGACCTCGAGCCCGGCGACCACCGACGCCCTGGCTGCCGGGGACAGCACCTGGAGGATCCGCTGCTGCGGGACGAGCTCGACGGTGGCACCGGCCACCTGCTGGGCGAGGCTGTCGTCCAGGAGGTCGGCGTCGTCCAGCGTCTTGAGGTAGTGCCGGTGCGTCGCGTACTCCTCGGCCGAGGCGATCCGCTGGGCACGCAGGGTGTCGAGCATCGCCCCGACGACGAGGGAGCTGATGAACGCCAGCGGTGAAGCCGCTGCTGCTCCTTCGCCGCCGCGCTGCTGCATGGCCGCGAAGGCGGCGACGCCGGTGTTCTGGGCGACCCGTCCGTGCGCCGTCGCGGCCAGTGCGCCGTCGAGGAAGCCGGTCCACTTGTCGCTCACTGCGGACGCGTTCTCCCAGGCCTGTTCGGCCGCGGCGATCGCCTGGCCCAGCTGCTTCTCGCTCGCGTGGTGGGCCCGCTTCACAAGGGTGATGTGGACGCTCTGCCGGACGACGTCCTGAACGACCTCGATCAGCCGTGACGTCACCTCCGGTGTCCTCCGCCGCGCGCTCACGGACGCGTACTCGCGGGCCAGGCGCTGGTACATCGCCTCCGCTGCGCGCAGTGCCTTGGAAGACTGCGCGAGGACACCCGACGCGCTGTCCAGCGACTGCTCCGCGGCGAGGACGGCGCGCCGGCGCCTAACCCGTCGCACGCGTGTGAAGACGTGGTCGATCGCATCGACGCCGACCGGAACGAGTCCCATGACGGCCAGCTCGAAGGCGAGCACGATCGCCGTCTCGACCAGCAAGTCCGCGGGCAGGGGCGGCGGTGGGTGCTCGAGCGCATCCAGACGGGACTCGAGGTCGTTCAGCCGGACGTCCTGCAGGTTGGAGGCCGCGAGCAGCACGCACTCGGCGAGGAAACCGTTGGCGTCCTGCTCCAGGTCCTCGAGCTGGTCGAGTCCCTGCTCCACCAGGCTGCGCAGCATGGGGACCTGGTCGCTCGCGGGGCAGGAGTCGATCAGTGCCAGGACGGCGGTCAGCGACCTCCTTGCGTCGTCCACCGTCGCGTCCTCGCTCACCGGCCGTCCACCCCGTCCCTGCATCCGCTGGCGCACCTGAGGCTCGTCCACGGCCGCGCCATGCCACCGTGGACCGTCGTCACCGGCCCACGCACCGGGAGGACCCCTGGCTTCTGCGGCTTCGGGACGTCTTCTGGTGGCGAGCCAGGGCCGACTACCGTCGACTGGTGAGCACGGTCGGTGAGGTGATCGGGCGCCGGGACGAGCTGGATCGGCTGCACGCGCTGCTGGGCGACCTGCAGGCCGGGCGCGGCCGGCGCCTGGTGGTTGCGGGCGGCGCCGGGATCGGCAAGACGACGCTGCTGGACCACCTGGTCTCGGCTACGCCCGCCCAGGTCGCCGTCCTGCGCGTGGCGGGCGTGCGCAGCGAGGCCGCGATCGCCTTCTCCGGCCTGTCCGACCTGCTCGGCCCCGTCCATGGCCACCTGTCGCGGCTGCCGGATCGGCAGGCGGCTGCGCTCAGGTCTGCCCTGGCCCTCGGTCCCCCGACGCCCGGGGACAGGCTCGCGGTCTGCGTGGCCACCGCGGGCCTGCTGGAGCTCGCTGCGGCCGACCGGCCGGTCCTCGTCGTCGTCGACGACGCGCTCTGGCTCGACGCATCGTCGATCGAGTGCGTGCTCTACGCCTCACGACGGACGTCCGGACCGATGTCGGTGCTGCTGGCCGGACGCCCCGACGACCTGGCCGGCTCCGAGCTGGCCGAGCTCCCTCGGCTGACGGTCGGCCCGCTGGACGCCTCGTCGTCCAGGGCGCTGCTCGGCCGCAGCCCCGGTCTGGCCGACGACGTGGCGGACGCGCTGACCGAGTCGGCCGCGGGGAACCCGTTGGCCCTGACCGAGCTCCCGGTCGCCCTGACGGTGGGCCAACGTCGTGGCCTCGAGCCGTTGCCCGACCCGCTGCCCCTGGGCGCGCGGCTCCAGTCGGTCTTCGCCGGGCGCGTCGCCGGGCTGTCGGACGCCGCCCGACGAGCCGTGCTGGTCTCGGCCCTGCACGACGGCGACGACGTCACGACGGTCGCTGCGGCCTGCTCGAACGTCGCCACCAACCTCGGCCAGCTGGGGGCGGCCGAGGCGGCGGGGATCCTGCGGCTCGACCATGGCCGGGTGCGGTTCCGGCACCCCCTGATCCGGGCGGCCGTCGCGGCCGCCGCCGGCCCGGACGAGCGTCGGGCAGCCCACCGGGCGCTGGCCGACGCCCTCACCGGCGAGCGGCGGGCGATGCACCTCGGCAGCGCGACCATCGCGCCGGACGAGCGGGTCGCCCTGGAGCTGGAGCACGCTGCTGTTGCTGCGGCGGCGAAGCGTGGCTTCGCCTGGGCCGCAACGGCTCTGGAGTCCGCCGCCCGCCTCTCCCCGGATCAGGGTGCTCGGGCCCGCAGGCTGCTGTCCGCCGGGCGGACGGCAGCCGCGGCCGGCCAGTCGGACCGAGCCCTTGCCCTGCTCGACGCGGCTGCGGAGCTGCCGTCGTCGCCGGCGCTCGAGGCGTCCCTGCAGCACCTGCGCGGTGGGGTCATGGTCTGGATGGGACAGATCCAGCAGGCAGCCGAGCTGCTGACCCTGGCTGCTCACCGGGTCGCGCCGCAGCGGCCCGCGCTGGCCGCTCGGATGATGGCCGATGCGGCCACCGCCCGGTCGGGGACCAGTGAGTACGACACGGCTGAGGAGCTGGCCGAGCAGGCCGTCGTGCTCCTCGGGGACGCCGACGATCCGCTGGCGCGCGCGCACGTGCTCGCCGTCCTCGCCTACGCCCTGGCCCTGCGTGGACGCACCACCGACTCGGTCCGCGCCCTGGCCTCGCTCGACGCGCTGACGGCGGACCTCGACCCTCTGGTCCCGGGGCGCACGTGGCTGCACGTGGTCGACCGGACCCGGGTGCCCACCGGAGACCTGACGAGGGCCTACGGCGACGCCGCCGCGCTCTGCGTGCGGGCCCGCGAGGCCGGGGCGGTCACGGCGCTGGCGGGCGCTCTGATCGTGGCCGCGGACGCCGCCTTCCGGCTCGGGGACTGGGTGGTCGCCGACGAGATGTCGGCCGAGGCCGTCCAGGTGTCGAGCGACGCCGGGCAGGACGTCTGGCACGGCATGGCACGAGCCATCCGCGCTCGGTTGACCGCCGCGCAGGGGCTGGAGCCGGAGAGCCGCGAGCACATCCGGGTCATGGCCGCCATCATCGCCGGGACGACGATCACGTCGGGCCAGCGATTCGTGGACGGTGCGCGTGGTTTCCTGGAGCTGGGGCTCGGCAACGTGGCCGCGGCCGTCTCGGCACTGGAACGGGTCGAGCAGAGCGCCCGCGTCTCAGGGGTGCGCGAGCTCACGATCGTTCCCTGGGTCCCGGACCTGGTCGAGGGATACCTGCGGGTCGGGCGCATCGAGGACGCGCGACGACTGGTCGGGCGGGTCGAGATCGAGGCCACCGACGGCCCGCCGACCGCGTGCGCGCTGGTCGCCCGGTGCCGGGGCCTCGTCGAGGACGACTACGACGAGCACTTCGCGACCGCGCTTCGGCTGGACGACGCCTGCCCCGTCCCGTTCGAGCGGGCCCGCACCGAGCTGGCCTACGGCCGGCGGCTGCACCGGCACCGGCGGCGGGCGGAGGCTCGGGCCCGGCTCGGTGAGGCGCTGTCGACCTTCCAGGCGCTCGGCGCTGCCGCGTGGGTGGCGATGGCCGACGAGGAGCTGGTCGCGGCAGGCTCTCGGAGGGCGCCCCGCACCGCTGACCACCTGACCGCTCAGGAGGAGAGGGTCGCTGCCGAGGTCGCCCGCGGCGCGTCGAACGGCGAGATCGCGGCGACGCTGTTCCTGGCCCCCAAGACCGTGGAGTTCCACCTGACCAGGATCCATCGCAAGCTGGGCGTCGGCTCTCGTTCCCAGCTGGTGGCCCTTCTCGCCCGGGGGGCGGGGGGGACGCCGGCCAAGCAGCAGCCGTGACCGCACGGGCGCGGCACCCTTCCTCCACGTCGGAGACGTAGTCCGCTGTCTCCGGCGTGCTGGCTCGACGGTGCCGCTGCCGGGGCATGCCGGTGGCTCGGGAGCAGCACGGCAGGGGCGAGGCGCGCTGCGCGGACGGCACCCGGTTCCGCGACGGGACGGTCGTGCGCACCGGGTGAGGCCTTACCAGGACGGCCACCGCGGCGTACCGTCCTTGCACGTCAGGAGGTGCCGATGGACCCTGTCGAGGGTGCCCGCACGTTCGCCGTGCCGGGCTCCGCGTACGACTCCTTCATGGGTCGCTACTCCGTCCCCCTGGCGGAGCTGTTCGCCGACGCGGCCGGCGTGTCGCCCGGTGCCACGGCGCTCGACGTCGGCTGCGGTCCTGGAGCGCTGACCGGCGTCCTCGTGTCGCGCCTGGGCGCGGGGCACGTCTACGCGTGCGACCCCTCGCCCCCGTTCCGTGAGGCCTGCGCAGCCAGGAACCCGGGGGTGGTCGTGACGCTGGGCCGAGCCGAGGCGATCCCGTTCGCCGACGACCTCGTCGACCACGCCCTGGCGCAGCTGGTGCTGCACTTCGTGTCCGACGCGGACCGGGCCGCCACCGAGATGTCGCGCGTCACCCGGCCCGGCGGGAGCGTCGCCGCCTGCGTCTGGGACTTCGCGGACGGCATGGAGATGCTGCGCGCGTTCTGGGACGCGGCCCTCGCCGTGGACCCGCACGCTCCCGACGAGGCCCGGACGCTGCGGTTCGGACGACCGGGTGAGATCGCCGAGGTCCTCTCCTGCGCAGGGCTGCAGGACGTCGTCGAGTCCAGGCTCGGTGTCGAGTCGACGTACGTGTCGTTCGACGAGCTGTGGAGCGGGTTCCTCGCCGGGATCGGCCCTGCGGGCGCGTACTGCGTCTCGCTCGGCGACGACGACCGGGAACGGCTCCGGGCGGCGTTGTTCGAACGCTGTGGTTCCCCCGCCGGGTCGCTGACGTTCGGGGCGCTGGCCAGGTGCGTGGTGGCCCGGGTCCCCGGGTGAGCCGCCAGGTGCGGTGCACCACCGGACATCGTGCAGGGCCCTCACGCCTGCTGTTCGGGCCGGGAGTCTCCTGACCCCGCCCCGCGCCCGAGCAGCCGCGCGTGGTCGTGGGACCTGGTCGGGGGTGGTTCGACGGGTTGACCCCGACCTCCTCCCACACCACCGTCGGAGCCGTGGCCCGGCCGACCCGGCGCCGGAGAGCCCGGACGCAGACGAGGGTGCCGCGCGACCTTCGTGCCGCATCCTCGGTACTATCGCCCCGTGGTAGCCGAGTTCAAGGTGTCTGAGGCCGCAGACCTGCTCGGGGTCAGCGACGACACCCTCCGCCGCTGGGCCGACGCCGGCCGGGTCAGCATCACCCGTGCGGCCAACGGTCGGCAGGTGGTGCCCGGGGCCGGGCTCGCCGCGCTGGCGCAGTCGCTGGCGGCCGGCCACGAGCGGCCGGGGGGCGCCACCGTGTCGGCGCGCAACCAGCTGCGCGGCCTGGTCACCAAGGTCACCCGCGACACCGTCATGGCTCAGGTCGAGCTGCAGGCCGGACCGTTCCGCCTGGTGTCGCTGATGAGCCGGGAGGCCGCCGACGAGCTCGGTCTGGAGCCCGGCTGCCTGGCCGTCGCCAGCGTCAAGGCCACGAACGTGGTCCTCGAGGTGCCACCCGCGTGAGCCGCCCCGAGGGGACCCGGTGACTGCGGGCCGCCCCGCCGTCAGGTCGCTCGGCGCCGGCGCGGCCCTGCTGGCGCTCGCCCTGCTGGCGGCCCTGCTCGCCGCCTGCGGCGACGGCGGGACGGCCGCAGGACCGTCGGGGACGGCGGCGGGCGACCGCGGCAGCCCGGACGGCGCCGACCGGGGGAGCGGGGGGACCGCCGGCGCGGCCGACGAGACCGGAGCGAGCGTCGGGGGAGACGTGACGGTGTTCGCGGCCGCATCGCTGACGGACAGCTTCAGCCGGCTGGGCGAGGAGTTCATGGCGGCGAACCCGGACGTGACGGTGGTGTTCAGCTTCGCGGGCAGCTCGGCTCTGGCCACCCAGATCGCCCAGGGGGCCCCGGCCGACGTGTTCGCGGCCGCGAGCCCCGCCACGATGCAGACGGTCGTGGACTCCCCCGGCACGGACGGAGCGCCGGCGGTGTTCGTCACCAACACGCTGCAGATCGCCGTGCCGCCGGGCAACCCGGGACGCGTCACAGGTCTCGTCGACCTCGCCGACGAGGCGAGGACCATCGCGCTGTGCGCGGTCGAGGTGCCGTGCGGGGCCGCCTCGCAGACGGTGTTCCAGGCCGCCGGCCTGACCCCGGCGCCGGACACGCTGGAGCAGGACGTCCGGGCGGCGCTGAGCAAGGTGCGGCTGGGCGAGGTCGACGCGGCGCTGGTCTACCGGACCGACGTGGTCGCGGCGGGCGACGCCGTGGTCGGCATCGACGTCCCGGAGGCGGCGCAGGCCGTCAACGACTACCCGATAGCGGTCATCCGCACGGCTCCCCACGCCGCCGCCGCCCGGGCCTTCGTCGACCACGTGCTCTCCGAGCAGGGCCAGCAGGTGCTCACCGATGCCGGCTTCGTCAGCCCCTGACCTGCTGCCGGGGCCGCTCGCCCCCCGGGAGCGGCGTCACCTGGCGCGGCGCCACCGACGGGGCGGTCGGCGCAGCAGCGGCCTGCCCGCCGTGCTGCTGGCGCCCGCGCTGCTCGGTCTGGCGTTCCTCCTGCTCCCGCTGCTGGCGCTGCTGGTGCGGGCGCCGTGGTCGACGCTGCCGGAGCAGCTGAGAAGCCCCGAGGTGGGGCAGGCGCTGCGACTCTCGCTGGTGACCGCCGGCCTGGCCACGCTCCTCTGCCTGCTGCTGGGCGTTCCCCTGGCCTGGCTGCTGGCCCGAACGGAGTTCCCGGGCCGCCGCCTGGTCCGGGCCCTGGTCACGGTGCCGCTGGTGCTGCCGCCGGTGGTGGGAGGCGTCGCCCTGCTGCTGCTGCTGGGCCGCCGCGGCCTGCTCGGGCAGTCGCTGGACCTGTGGTTCGGGGTCACGCTGCCGTTCACGACCGCGGCCGTGGTCATCGCCGAGGCGTTCGTCGCGCTGCCGTTCCTGGTGATCGCCGTCGAGGGGGCGCTGCGCGGCGCCGACCGGCGCTACGAGGACGCCGCCGCCACGCTGGGGGCGTCCCGCTGGGCGGTCTTCCGTGGTGTGACCATGCCGCTGATCGCCCCTGGCGTCACCGCCGGGGCGGTGCTCTGCTTCGCCCGGGCGCTCGGCGAGTTCGGGGCGACCATCACGTTCGCCGGCAGCTTCCCCGGGGTGACGCGCACGATGCCCCTGTCGGTGTACCTCGCCCTGGAGACCGATCCCGAGGCCGCGATCGTGCTGTCGCTGGTCCTGCTCGCCGTGTCGGTCCTGGTCCTCGCCAGCCTGCGCGACCGCTGGGTCAGCGGCACCGTGGCATGAGCGGGCTGGACTCCCGGCTCGTCGTCGGCCGCGGCTCGTTCCGGCTCGACCTGCCGCTGCGCGTCGCCCCGGGCGAGGTCGTCGCCCTGCTCGGCCCGAACGGGGCCGGCAAGTCGACGGCGCTGGCCGCCCTCGCCGGCCTGGTGCCGCTGAGCGACGGCCACGTCCGGCTGGGGGGCGCACCCTCGACGACCCCCGCGCAGGCCACCTCACGGCCACGCGGGACCGTCACGTGGGGATGGTGTTCCAGAGCTACCTGCTGTTCCCCCACCTCAGCGTCCTGGACAACGTCGCCTTCGGTCTGCGCGCCCGCGGGGCGGGCCGTCGCGCCGCGCGTCGGCAGGCTCACGGCTGGCTCCACCGCGTCGGCCTGGGTGACCTGGGCGACGCGCGACCCGGTGAGACCTCCGGCGGTCAGGCCCAGCGGGTCGCCCTGGCCCGGGCGCTGGTCACCGACCCCGACCTGCTGCTGCTCGACGAGCCCCTGTCCGCGCTGGACGCCACCACCCGGCCCGACATCCGCTCCGACCTGGGCCACCACCTGGCGGAGTACCCCGGCTGCACCGTGCTCGTCACCCACGACCCCCTCGACGCCATGGTGCTGGCCGACCGCATCGTCGTCCTGGAGGCGGGCCGCGTCGTCCAGCAGGGCACCCCCACGGACCTCGCGCGCGCCCCCCGTACCGCCTACGTCGCGCAGCTGGTGGGGCTGAACCTGCACCGGGGCCACAGCCGCGGCACCGTCGTCGAGCTGACCGACGGCAGCACGCTGCGCACGGCCCAGCCGGCCGAGGGCGCCGTCTTCCTCGCCTACCCACCGTCGGCGGTCGCCCTGCACCGCCAGCACCCCGAGGGCTCCAGCCGCAACACCTGGCCCGGCCGAATCAGCAGCCTCGAGCACCACGGCACCACCGCCCGGGTCCGCCTCGACGCCACCCCGCCCGTCCTCGCCGACGTGACCACCGCCGCCGTGGCCGAGCTGCGGCTGCAGCGCGGCGAGGGCGTCTGGGCCAGCGTCAAGGCGACCGAGATCCACGTGTACCCGCGCTGAGCACGACCACCCGGTCATGACGACGGGCCGGGCGGCCCCAGCAACGAGGCCTCGAGCGTGGTGCGCAGCCAGTCCTCGTACCGCGGACGGTCCCACCCCCGGACGTCCAGCAGCATGTGGTGGACCTCAGGGCTGGTCAGCGTCCAGACGAGGTCGGCCGCGGTCGCGTCGTCCAGGCCGTCACGGAGGGGGCCGTGGGCGCGGAGCCAGCCGACCACCGTCTGCATCGCTGCATGGCGTTGCCGGTCGTTCTGCTCACGTCGGGCCGCCGCGACCTCCGGGTCCGCCGCCGCGGCGCCTCGGAGCACGTCGTCCAGCGGACGCATCCGGGCGAGCTGGCCGGCCATCCCGGAGGCGAACATCGCGAGCTGCCTGCGCTGGTCGGGCTCGGCCCGCATCCGCTGCGGCAGCTCGCGGTCCAGGACGGCGACGGCCTCGTCGTCGCCTCCCGCGTTCGCGTCCATGACGGCGTCGAGCAGGCCCCGTTTGCTCCCGACCAGCGAGTAGACGGTGTCGACGGACACGCCTGCGTCCGTCGCGACCGAGGCGAGCGTCGTCGAGGCGTAGCCGACGTCGAGGTAGCGCCTGTAGGCAGCCGTCAGCACGGCGGTGCGGGTCTGCCGGGCGCGCTCGCGCCGCACCGGGGAGTCGTACCGGCGGGCCTTGACACCGTCTGCCATTTCGCTCCATGCTCACTAGGTCGAATTGTCGACAGCATACGACCCGGCCAGCACATCGGTGCTCCCGGCACCTCGGAGCAGGGAGCGGCCATGACCGCCGGATACGCCATCGCCTACCGCCTGGGCATCACACCGTGGGAGAAGGCCGGCCGCGACGCCGCCGTCCAGCTCAGCTCCCTGCTGGACCGGGAGGAGGCGGGTGGTCCGCCGTCGGGACGGGCCCTGGACATCGGCTGCGGGACGGGGGACCACGCGGTGGACCTCGCCCGTCGCGGCTGGGACGTCACGGCGGTGGACGTCATCCCGCGGGCGGTCGAGGCCGCGCGCGCGAAGGCCGCCGACGCCGGTGTCACGGTCCGCTTCGCCGTGGCCGACGTCACGACCATGGCCGAGGAGGTCGGCGGCGACGTCGCGTTCCTCCTGGACGTCGGCTGCTTCCACGGGCTGAGGACCACCCAGCGGCACGCCTACGCCGAGCAGGTGTCGAGGATCACCAGGCCCGGGACCACGATGCTCATGCTCGCCTTCCAGCCGGGTCGCCGCCCTCCCGTCCCGCTCCCGCGCGGCGCGACCGCGGAGGAGCTGCTGGCCACCTTCGTGGGCTGGACGCTGCTGGCGGACGACGCTGCGGACACCTCCCGCATGAGCGCACCCGTGAGGCGCACGGCACCGCACTTCTTCCGGCTCCGCCGCGAGGTCTGACGGCACCCCCGCCCGGATGACGACGAAGGCCCGGGCGTGTCGTGCTCGCTCGCCGACGGCGCACGTCGGTCCCGACGGGACCTACCCGCCTGCACCTGCCGTCAGCGCTACCGCCGCGGTGGCGACGGGCAGCGGCGCACCGACGGCGACCTGGTGACGACGGTGCTGCTGGACCACCAGCACCGCGGCCGCGACCGTGACCCAGCCCGCGGCGGTCAGCCAGCCCAGCCGGGCGTCGTCGGCACCGGAGAACAGCTGGCTGGCGAACTCGCCCCCGACGGCGTTGTTGGTCGCGTGCAGGAGCATCGCGACCAGCACGCTCTCGCGGCCGAGGTGGAACACCGCGGCGATGACCACGCTCGCCGCGACGATCGAGACCACGTCCGTGGGCAGGATCTGCCCGACGAGGAACAGCGGCAGGTGCCACACCACCCAGATGGCGCCCAGCACGAGCGGGGCGACCATCCGGCCGAAGCGTGCCTCCAGGCGCCCCAGGGCGAACCCGCGGAACCCGGGCTCCTCCCAGGCGCCGCCGAAGACCGGGACGAGCAGGACGACCAGGATCATCACGGGAACACCGGCGGCCAGGCCGATGGAGGCGACCAGGTCCGCGCCCAGGGCGAGGTTGACGGCCACGGCGGTCCCGCTGATGAGCAGCGGCGTCCCGATGGCCACCACGTACGCCAGGACCGGGACGCGCCAGCGCACCATGCTGCGCAGCAGGCGCCCCACGCCGCTGCGGCCCTCCCGCAGCCACAGCACGGCGACCGCGGCCAGGAACGGCCCGAAGCCGGCGCTGGGCACAGGCGAGACGCCGAGCTCGTACAGCGGCCACGGCCACCACGACAGCAGGGCGGTGAGCAGGAGGAACAGGACCATCGGGCGGCGTGCGGCCAGGGTTCTCATGTCCTCCAGCCTCGGCGCGCCCGGACCCGCGGGCGTCACCCTGCAGGCCATCCCGGCCGCTCCGCAGACCCGTCCCCGCCCCGCCGATCTCCCTCTGCAGACGGAGGAGCGGACGGCCGTCCGCGTCCTACAGTCGGGCAGGCGCGGGACCCACGCCGGTGAGGAGCACCGTGTCGACGTCGGCCGTGGACGCGGCTCCGTCCGGGCGTCCCGGCCCTGCCGGCGCGACAGGTCGCCGTCGACGCCGTGCTGGCGCTCGTCCTCACCGCCGTGGCGGTGTGGGTGCAGGTCGAGGCGGTCGACCTGTCGCCCGGGAACCGGCGGCCGGACGGCTACGCGGTCCTCCTCACCGTCACCGCGTCGGCCCCGCTGCCCTGGCGTCGGGTCACCCCCTGCCCGTCCTGGTGGCCTCGCTCGCCGGACCCGCCTGCTCACCTGGGGCGCACTACGCCATGGGGGCCGCCAGCATCGGCGGCGTGATCGCGTTCTACACGTGCGTCGCGTGGGGGACACGGCGGCAGGCGCGTCTGGCGGTCCCCGTGCTGGGCGCCTGGGTGGTGGCCGTGGTGCTCCTGCGACCGGTCGACCTGTCCACCGAGGGGACCCTGTTCCACCTCACGTTCTACCTGGGGGGCTGGGTCCTGGGCACCGGGGTGCGGGAGCGACGTGAGCGGGCAGCGGTGCGCGAGAGCGAGGACAGGGCGTCCGTCGAGCTCGCCCGCAGGCAGGCGGAGCTCGCGCACGAGCGGGCCTCCCGGGCCGCGGCCGAGGAGCGGCTGCGCATCACGCGCGAGCTGCACGACGTGCTCGGTCACTCCCTCAGCGTCGTCGTGGTGCAGGCGGGGGCTGCCGAGCAGCTGCTCGAGGTCGACCCGCGGCGCCGCGCGCCAGGCCCTGCGGGACATCTCGCGAACGGGCCGGGAGTCCCTGGCCGAGATCCGAGAGGTCCTGGGACGGCTGCGCGAGGAAGCAGAGCCCGGCGGCCCCGGTGCCGTCCCCGTCGCTGACGGACCTCCCGGTGCTGGTGGCGGGGGTCGAGGCGGCGGGGCTGCCCACCCGGCTGCACCTGGACCCGGGCCTCGACGCGCTGCCCCCCGGCGTGGGTCTCGCGGCCTACCGGGTCGTGCAGGAGGCGCTGACGAACTGCCTCAAGCACGCGGGCGCGTCCATGGCGTGGGTGTCCGTGGCCCGCGACGGGGACGTCGTCGCGGTGGAGGTCCGGGACGACGGGGGTGGCCCGCTCTCCGCGGTCCAGGGGAACGGGCTGACGGGGATGCGCGAGCGGGTCTCCGCCTACGGCGGGCACCTGGCCACCGGCGCCGCCGACGGGGGCGGCTTCCGGGTGCGGGCCCACATCCCGGTGGCGCGCGCCCGGACGGTCGGCCCCACGTGATCCGGCTGCTGGTCGCGGACGACCAGGCGCTGGTCCGCAGCGGCTTCGCGATGATCCTCGGGGCAGCCCCCGGGATCGAGGTCGTCGGGCAGGCGGCCGACGGCGTCGAGGCCCTCGCCATGGCCCGCAGCCTCCGGCCGGACGTCGTGCTGATGGACGTGCGGATGCCCCGCATGGACGGCATCGAGGCGACCCGTCACCTGGTGTCGGGCGCGCAGGGCGCGGGCGTCCGGGTCCTGGTCCTCACCACCTTCGACGACGACGAGCACGTCTACGACGCGCTGCGCGCCGGGGCCAGCGGGTTCCTGCTCAAGGACGCCGAGCCGGCCGTGCTGGTGGCCGCGGTCAGGACGGTGGCCGCCGGGCAGGCCCTGCTGGCACCGGCCGTGACCCGCCGGCTGATCGAGCGCTTCCTCGCGACGACGGAAGGTGCGACGACGGATGGTCCGCAGCCGGCCCAGACCCTGCCGGCCCTCACCGGACGGGAGACGGACGTGCTCGCTGCCGTGGCACGCGGGCTGTCCAACGTGGAGATCGCCGCGGAGATGTACGTCAGCTACTCCACGGTCAAGACCCATGTCAGCCACCTGCTGACCAAGCTGGGTGCGCGCGACCGCGCCCAGCTGGTGGTGCACGCGTACCGCTGCGGGCTCGCCCGACCCTGAGCCCGCGTCGTCGGCCCGCGGCCAGGGCCGTTCACCCGCCGCGGGTGAGTCCCGGGCCCCGCGGGGGCGGCATCGTCACGTCGTGCCGACCCAGCCGTCGGACACCGAGCAGGTGAGGAGCACCCAGGTGACCAGCCAGCAGGCAGAGGCGCCCGACGCCGGAGAGGTCCGCGGCCCGGTCGACGTCGCCGTGATCGTGTTCGCCCAGCCCGAGCCCGACCCTGACGTCGCCCCGGCCCTGGCCACGCTGCAGGACAGCGGCACCGTCAGGCTGCTCGACGGGGCGTTCGTGGCCAAGGACGACGAGGGTCGAGCCGGCTTCATGGAGCTGGCCGACAGCGAGACGGGCCAGGCGTACGCGGCGCTGTGCCAGCACCGCCACGAGCTCCTCAACGACACCGACCTCGCCGACGTCGCCGACAGCCTGGATGCCGGCACGTCCGGCCTGGTCCTGGTCGTCGAGAACCTGTGGGCCGCGCGGTTCGCCGAGACGGTCCGCGCCTCCGCGGGACGCCTCACGGCCTTCCAGCGCATCCCCCACGACCGGCTCGAGGTCGCCCTCGCGGCAGGGGACCTCTGATGCGGCGCGGTCGGCCGGGGCTGCTCGGCACCGTGGCGCGCACGGCCGTGATCAGCGGGACGGCCACCCGGGTCAGCGGCGGGGTCGCGCACCGGCAGGCCGAGCGGTTCGCCGCGCAGCAGGCCGCGCCGGTCGTGCCGCAGGTGCCGGTCGCCCCGCCCGCTCCTGCGACCCCGGCCCCGGGTGCGGTGTCGACCGAGGAGCGGCTGGCCCAGCTCGAACGGCTGGCCGCGCTGCACTCGGCCGGGATCCTCACCGACGCCGAGCTCGCGGCCGAGAAGGCGCGGATCCTCGCCTGACGGGTCGCAGGTCGCCGCGACGAGGTCCTCGTCGGGGCGGACGCCCGGGGCTCACCCCTGGTCGTCGAGCACCTCGCGGAGGCGCCCCGGCAGGGCCCCTCACCCGTCGGGGGTGAGCGGGGCCGTGTGCCGGTCAGGGGCGATGACAGTGCCGCTGCTGGGGCCTAGCGTCCACGGACATGAGCACGCCGGTCCCGAGCCCGCTGCCGCCACCCTCCGGGGGGTCGGTGCTGCGCCGGCTCGGCGTGGCGTCCTGGTCCTGGCTCGGCCTCCTCGCCCTCGCGGCGGTCGTCGTGGTCGCCCTGTCGGCGGTCGCCGGGCTGGTGGTCCCGTTCGTGGTGGCCGTGGTCGTCGCGGTCCTGCTCGTGCCGCTCGTGGACGTGCTGGAGCGGCGTGGGGTGCCGCGTGCCGTGGGGTCGCTGCTCGTGCTCGTCGGGTTCCTCGGGGTCCTGGTGCTCGTGGGTGCGCTCGCCGTGGCGGCCGTGGTGTCGCAGTGGTCCGTCGTGACGGCCGACCTGCGCGCCGGGCTGCGGTCGTTCACCGGCTGGCTGGGCGAGCGGGGCGTCGAGATCGCCTCGCCGCTGGAGCTGCTGCAGGGCATCTTCGGCCTGCTGGGACAGCTGGCGGCCGGTCCGACCAGCGCGATCACCGGTGCGCTGGCCTCGGTCACCGCGTTCGCGGTGGGCACCGGCATCTCCCTGTTCCTGCTGTTCCTGCTGCTCGCGGACTGGCCCCGGCTCACCGGCTGGGTGTCGCAGCGCCTGTGGCTGCCGGCCGACGTGGGCGCCGGGGTCATCAGCGACGTCGTCGACCCGCTCCGCCGCTACTACGGCGCGCTCACGGCCTCCAGCGCCCTCGTGTCCGTGGTCATCGCGGTCGCCGCATGGCTGCTCGGGCTGCCGTTGGCCCTGGCCATCGGGGTGGTCACCTTCGTCACCTCCTACGTGCCGTACCTGGGGGCGATCGTCTCGGGCGCGTTCGCGGTCCTCATCGCCTTCGGGGCGGCCGGACCGACCGAGGCCGTCGTGCTCCTGCTCGTGGTCCTCGCGGTCCAGAACGTGGTCCAGGCCGTCGTCCAGGCCAGGCTCACCGGGGCCGCCCTGGACCTGCACCCGATCGTCACGTTCTCCGCCACCATCGTCGGGGCCGCCGTCGCCGGCATCCTCGGCGCCTCGCTGGCGGTGCCGGTGGTGGCCGCCGGCCGGCGGGTCGTCGCCCGGCTCAGGACGTGGCGGGACGCGGAGGCGCTCGCGCGCAGCACGGGCGCCGGGCCGGGGGAGGTCGCTGCCGCCCAGCCACCACCGGTGGCTGCGCCTGCGGTGCCCGAGCCGACCTGACGGGGGGCCGGCGCCGGACCCGCCCGCCGGCCGAGGGGGCGCACATCGACGGCGAGGGACCGTGTCATTGACTCGCGTCCGCGCCCGCCAATATGCTCATCTATGCATTGTCTCGCTCATCTGAGCATCTTGGTCCGGAGGTCGGGAGCATGAGCCCCGCCCTGTCGCAGCAGGCGCTGGCAGAGCTCGGCGAGCGGGTGCCGGTGCCGGGGTACGACCGCGCGGCCCTGCGGGTCGGCGTCGTGCACCTGGGGGTCGGCGGCTTCCACCGGGCCCACCAGGCCATGTACCTCGACGCCCTGATGTCTGAGGGGGGGTCGCTGGACTGGGCTCTGTGCGGGGTCGGCGTGCTGCCCCACGACCGGAGGATCATCGAGACCCTGCACCGCCAGGACGGTCTCTACACCCTGGTCGTCAAGCATCCCGACGGCCGCCGGGAGCCCCGTGTGATCGGCTCCGTCGCGCGGGTGCTGCTGGCGCCGGACGACCCGCAGGCCGTGCTCGACCAGATGGCCGACCCCGCGGTCCGCATCGTGTCGCTCACCATCACCGAGGGCGGCTACCTGGTGAACCAGGTCACGGGTGAGTTCGACGCCAGGGCGGAGTCCATCGCGGCGGACCTGGTCCCCGGTGCCACGCCGTCCACCGCCTTCGGCTACGTCACCGCGGCGCTGGCCCGACGTCGCGCCGAGGGCACCCCGCCGTTCACCGTGCTGTCCTGCGACAACATCCCCGGCAACGGCGAGGTCGCCCGCAGGATGCTGGGGGCCTTCGCCCGCCTGGTGGACCCCGACCTCGCGGACTGGATGCAGGCCGAGGTCGCGTTCCCCAGCTCGATGGTCGACCGCATCACCCCCGTGACCTCGCCGGAGGACGTCACGCGGCTGGTGGAGGAGTTCGACGTCGACGACGGCTGGCCGGTGGTCTGCGAGCCGTTCACGCAGTGGGTGGTCGAGGACGAGTTCCCCCAGGGCCGGCCCCCGCTGGAGGACGTGGGGGTGCAGCTGGTGCACGACGTCCAGCCCTACGAGCTGATGAAGCTGCGCCTGCTCAACGCCAGCCACCAGGCGCTGGCCTACCTGGGGTACCTGGCCGGCTACCGCTACGCGCACGAGGTGTGCGCCGACCCCCTCTTCCGCCGCTTCCTGATGGGGTACATGGAGCAGGAGGGCAGCCCGACCCTCCCCGAGGTGCCGGGGGTGGACCTGGACGCCTACCGGCACCGCCTCGTCGAGCGCTTCGCCAACCCGGAGGTGCGGGACACCCTGGCGCGGCTGTGCGCGGAGAGCTCCGACCGCATCCCCACCTGGCTGGTTCCGGTCATCCGGGAGAACCTGCGGTCCGGGGGCCAGGTCGCGCTCAGCGCGCTGGTGGTCGCGTCCTGGGCCCGGTACGCGGAGGGCGTCGACGAGCAGGGCCAGCCGATCGACGTGGTGGACCGGCTCAAGGGCCAGGTCATGGCTGCGGCGGCGCGTCACGACGAGGACCCGCTCGCGCTGGTCCGTGACCGGGACCTGTTCGGCGACCTCGTGGACGACGCCCGGTTCACCAGCGCCTACGCCGCGGGCCTGCAGTCGCTGCGCGAGCGAGGCGCCCGGGCGACGCTGGAGGCGCTCGTCGGCGACGCCTGAGCCCACCGGGCCACAAGACCGGCGACCCCTGGCGGGTGGCCGGTGGCCGGTCGTGCCCCGGTCGTGCCGGGGGTGGCCGAGGCCGGTCACGAACCGACGGCGACCTCGCTCTCACCCCTTGACACCGGCCCCCTCACGTCCTAGACATAGCGTGCACATATGAGCACCAGGGAGTCTCAAGCGAGCACAACGTGCGGTGCGAGGCGAGCAGCCAGCCGGGCCCACGACGAGTGATCGACCGGACGCCCCAGGTGCGCACACGCTCGACAGCCCGACCGCTAGGGAACGGCGCAGGACACCCAGTCGGCGCCAGAGACGGAAAGAGGAAGCGCATGACAGCACGTCGAAGTGCGGTCACACCGGTCGCGGTCGTCGCCGGGTTCGCGATCACGCTGGCCGGCTGCGCCGGGGCCGGCGGGGGGAGCAGCTCCGGCCAGGCCGGTCCGGACGCCTCCGGGGGGGCCGGGGACTCGATCTCGGTGATCATGGTGAACAACCCCCAGATGGAGGACCTCCAGGCCCTCACCGCGGACAACTTCACCGCCGACACCGGGATCACCGTCAACTTCACGGTCCTGCCGGAGAACGACGTCAGGGACAGCATCGCCACGGACTTCTCCGCCCAGGCGGGGCAGTACGACGTGGCCACGATCTCCAACTACGAGGTGCCCTTCTTCGCGAAGAACGGGTGGCTGGTCCCGCTGGACACCTACGTGGAGGCCGACGAGGAGTTCGACCAGGAGGACATCCTCCCGCCCATCGCGGACGGCCTCCGTGGACAGGACGGGTCCCTGTACGCCCAGCCCTTCTACGGCGAGTCCTCGTTCCTGATGTACCGGACCGACGTCTTCGACGAGGCCGGCCTGACCATGCCCGAGAACCCCACCTGGGACGAGGTCGCCGCCCTCGCCGAGCAGGCTGACGGCGTCCGGCCGGGCATGGACGGCATCTGCCTGCGCGGCCAGCCCGGCTGGGGCCAGATCTTCGCGCCGCTGACCACCGTCGTGAACACCTTCGGGGGTACCTGGTTCGACGAGAACTTCGACGCCCAGGTGGACTCGCCGGAGTTCGTCGAGGCCACCCAGTTCTACGTCGACCTGGTCACGTCCTACGGCGAGCCCGGTGCGGCCAACGCCGGGTTCACCGAGTGCCTGAACGCCATGACCCAGGGCGGCGTGGCCATGTGGTACGACGCCACGTCCGCGGCCGGCTCGCTGGAGGCCGAGGGCTCGCCGGTGGCGGGCAAGATGGGCTACGTCGCCGCCCCGGTCAAGGAGACGGAGTCCTCAGGCTGGCTGTACAGCTGGGCGTGGGGCATCCAGGCGTCCTCGGACAACAAGGACGCAGCCTGGGAGTTCGTGTCCTGGGCCTCGTCCCAGGAGTACGAGGAGCTCGTCGCCGCGGAGCGGGGCTGGGCGCGGGTGCCGGCCGGGAAGCGTGCCTCGACCTACGCGAACCCCGACTACCAGCAGGCCGCGTCGGCGTTCTACGAGGCCACCGAGGACGCCATCCTGTCCGCCGACCCGCTGGACCCGGGGGTCCAGCCCAGGCCGGCTCCCGGCATCCAGTTCGTCGCGGTCCCGGAGTTCGCGGGGATGGCGACGGAGGTCTCGCTGGCCGTCAGCGCGGCCATCGCCGGCCAGACCACGGTCCAGGAGGCGCTGGCCCAGGGGCAGGCGCTCGCCCAGGCTGCCGGCGAGGCCAACAAGGAGTAGCCCCACGGCGGGCCGCCTGGCCCCCGGTCGCAGGCGTCCCGCCATGGTGGCCCCCTCCCGCAGTGTCGTCCCACCCTCGCCGTCGTCGTCCTTCACCGGACGGCGGGGGTGGGGCCAACCGCGACCAAGGAGTGTGCCCATGAGCTCAACCGAGGCCACCACGGGGCACGCCCCGGACCTCACGCCGAGACAGCGCACCACCTACCAGCCCGCCAAGGGGGACCCCGCCCGGGGCAGGCGTGAGGCCCGCCGACGGCGGCTGCCCCTGCTGCCGGCCCTGGTCCTGGTCATCCTCGCCACCCAGCTGCCGTTCCTCACCACCATCGTGGTGTCGTTCATGGACTGGAACGCGTTGCGCCCGAACGAGCGCGGCTTCGCCGGCGTCGACAACTACGTGTCGGTGTTCAGCAACCCGACCACCCGTTCGGCCGTGTGGACGACCGTCGTGCTCACCGTCACGGTGGTGGGGGTCAGCCTGGTCCTGGGCACGCTGATCGCGCTGCTGCTCGACCGGAAGTTCCTCGGCCGTGGCCTGGTGCGCACGATGATGATCGCGCCCTTCCTCGTCGTACCGGTCGCGGCGGCCCTGCTGTGGAAGCACGCGCTGCTCAACCCGTCGTTCGGCCTGTTCAACGGCGTGCTCACCTGGGTCTGGAGCCTGTTCGGGTCGTCCAGCCCGCCTCAGGTGGCCTGGCTGCAGGCCTACCCGCTGCTGTCGATCGAGATGGCGCTGATCTGGCAGTGGACCCCGTTCATGATGCTCATCATCCTGGCGGGGCTGCAGTCCAAGCCGCTGGACGTCGTGGAGGCGGCCCGGATGGACGGCGCCAACGCCGTCCAGATCTTCCGGTACCTGACGTTCCCGCACCTACGCCGCTACCTGGAGCTGGGCGGGCTGCTGGGCAGCATCTACATCGTCCAGAACTTCGACGCGGTCTTCATCATGACGGCGGGGGCGCTGGGGACGGCGAACCTGCCGTACACGATCTACGCGACGTTCTTCCAGCGGCAGGACTACGGCCTCGCCTCCGCCCAGGGCGTGGTCGTCGTCATCGGCACCATCATCATCGCCACGTTCGCCCTGCGCGTGGTGTCGTCCCTGTTCGACGAGGAGAACGCCAGATGAGCACCGTGCGTGAGCCCGGGTCGACCCCCACCACCCCCCCGTCCGTCGCCTCCGCCAGGAGGCCGCCCCGGCGGACCAGGGCAGACGGGCGCGGTCAGCCCCTGTGGGGCGTCCTCGCCTGGGTCATCGGCCTCCTGTTCGTGACCCCCGTGCTGTGGATGATCCTCACCTCCTTCCACTCCGAGGTGGACGCGGCCACCAACCCGCCGTCGCTGTTCGCCCCGTTCACCCTGGACGGCTACCGGACGTTCTTCGGCATCACCGGGGGCGGCAACCCCTGGCCCCCGCTCATCAACTCGGCCACCGCGTCGATCGGGTCGACCGTGCTGGTCCTGCTCCTGGCGATCCCCGCGGCGTACGCGCTGTCCATCAAGCCGGTCAAGCGGTGGACCGACGTGCTGTTCTTCCTGCTGTCGACCAAGTTCCTGCCCATCGTGGCCGGTCTGCTGCCGCTGTTCCTGTTCGCCCGGTTCACCGGCCTGCTGGACAACATCATGCTGCTGACGCTGCTGTACACGACGATGAACCTGCCGATCGCGGTCTGGATGATGCGGTCCTTCCTGGCCGAGGTCCCGGTCGAGATGCTCGAGGCCGCGCAGCTCGACGGTGCCGGGCTGATCACCATCCTGCGTCGGGTCGTCGCTCCGGTCGCGCTGCCCGGGATCGCCGCCACCGCCCTGATCTGCTTCATCTTCAGCTGGAACGAGCTGCTGCTGGCCCGCACGCTCACGTCGGTGGTCGCAGGCACGGCCCCCGTCTACCTCACCGGCTTCGCGACGAGCCAGGGGCTGTTCCTGGCCCAGGTCTGCGCGGCCGCCTTCGCCGTCTCCCTGCCCGTGCTCATCGCAGGGTTCGCCGCGCAGGACAAGCTGGTCCAGGGGCTGTCCCTGGGTGCCGTCAAGTGAGCGCACCCTCCGCGGCGACGGCCGCGGAGGGGCCGGGGACGGGACGGGGGGTGCGAGGGTCGTGGGCGCTGCCGCCGTGGCACGATCTGGTCCCGTCCGGGTCGGCCTGGGTCGGCAGGCGGTCCCCCGCGGGGGCCCGCCGGACGCGTACTGAGAGGCAGACGATGACCGTACGGCCCGTCGCTGGGCACGCCAAGACCGTCCTGACCGCGTCCATCTCACGCCGGTACTACCTCGAGGGCAGGTCCAAGAGCGAGATCGCCGACGAGTTCGGGATCAGCCGGTTCAAGGTGGCCCGCCTCCTGGACGAGGGCCTGGCCAGCGGGCTCGTCCGGATCGAGATCGGCCGGCCCGACGCCATGGTCGCGGCCGGTCTGTCGGCCGAGCTGCAGGACGCGTTCCAGCTCCGGCACGCCATCGTCGTCGAGACCCCCGACCAGGACCCGACCGCCCTGCTGGACAAGGTCGGCCGCGCGGCGGCGGAGCTGCTGGAGGAGATCGTCACCGCCGACGACGTCCTCGGTCTCGGCTGGGCGCGGTCCCTGCTCGCCATGAAGAAGTCGCTCACCCAGCTGGCGCCGTGCTCCGTGGTCCAGCTCTCCGGTGCGCTGTCGCGCGACGACCTCCACGACAGCTCCATCGACCTGGTCCGTGACGTGGCGCGGCTCGGGGGAGGGACGGCGTTCTACTACCACTACCCGATGATCCTCCCCGACCCCCAGACGGCGACCGTGCTGCGCGCCGAGCCGGAGGTCGCCCGCGCCCTCGCGCAGTTCGCGTCGGTCACCACGGCGGTCGTGGGGCTCGGGAGCTGGGACCCGCCGTTCTCCACGGTCTGGGAGGCGCTGTCCCCCGAGGAACGGCGGCAGCTGCACGCCCTCGGGGTGCGGGCCGAGGTCTCCGGCGTGCTGCTGGACCGCCACGGGGCGAAGGTCGAGGCGCCGCTGAGCCAGCGCATGATCTGCGTCGGCTACGAGGACCTGCTGGCCATGGACGAGGTGATCGGGATCGTCTACGGCGTCCAGAAGGCCCCGGCGGCGTGCGCGGCGATGCGTGGCGGTGTGGTCACCGGCATCGTCACGCACACGTCGGTGGCCAAGGCGCTCCTCGCGCTGGCGTGACACCCGGCACGGACCCGGGCCGTCACCTGGGCCCGGCGGACCCGCCGTCCTCGGGGGAGCAGCGCCTGGCCGGGGGGACGTCGAACGACGGGCTGGTGGTGAGGGTCGGCGACACCGTCCGCAGGCCTCAGACGGGGGCGAGCCCCGCCGTGCACGCCCTGCTGCGCCACCTCCAGGAGCAGGGGTTCGAGGGGGCCCCGCGCCACCTGGGTGAGGACGAGCGGGGCCGTGAGGTGCTGAGCTTCGTCGAGGGCGCGGTCCCGACGGCGCCCTACCCCGGGTGGGCGATGACGGACGAGGCCCTTGCGAGCGTCGCGCAGCTGCTCCGCAGCTACCACCGTGCCGCCGCCGGCTTCGACCCGGCCGGGCACGCCTGGGGGTCCCAGGTCCCGGCCGCGTACCGGGGTGGACCCGTGGGCCACCACGACCCCAGCCCGGACAACTTCGTGTTCCGCGACGGCCGGGCGGTCGCCCTCATCGACTTCGACCTCGCCAGCCCCGGCTCGACCCTGTGGGACCTGGCGCTGCTCGTGCGGCTGTGGGTCCCGTTGCGAGACCCCGCCGACGTGCCCGACGCCGTGGCGGGACGGACGCTGGAACGCCTCGCGCTCGCGGTGGACGCCTACGGCCTGCCGTCGGCCGACCGGGACCGGCTCGTCCAGGCCGCGTGGGACAGCCACGGCTGGTGCTACGACATCGTCCGCGCCGGTGCCGACCGTGGGCAGCCCGGCTACGCCCGGTACTGGACCCCGGAGGCGCAGGAGCGCGACCAGCGAGGCCGGCGCTGGTTCGCCGCGGCGGCGGGCACGTTGCGGCGGGGGCTCCAGCAGGGTCGGTGACGGCCCCAGCCGCACCCGGTGCCGGCAGGTGTCCCCCCCGGGCCCGCGTCGTCTCCTGCGTCCCGGTGGTGCAGCGGCCGACGCACCCGGCGTGGCAGGGAGGTGCCTCAGCGCCCGATCCAGCCGGCGACGAAGCCGGTGACGACGACGGAGGTGATGGTGACGGTGGAGAAGCCGGCCACGATCATCTTGGGCAGGATCTCGTGCTCGATCGCGGCGATCTCCTCGGGGGACTCCCCGGCGCCCTTGGCGGCTTCCTGGGACAGGATCATGGTGCCTGGGAACCCGTACAGGGAGGTGAGGCCGATCGCGATGGACATCGGGACGGAGTAGCCGAGCACCGTGCCGACGGCGCCGGAGAACAGGGCGATCCCGGCGACCCCGAACAGGAACGCGAGCAGCAGCGGGACGGCGAGGTCGGCGACGTCGGAGGGCTCCACGGTCGCCAGGGGCCCGAAGATGAGGATCATGATGGCGAGCATCATGATCCCGAAGGAGTCGATGCCGGACAGGATGGCTGGCTTGAAGATGCCGGCGGTGCGCAGGGCGATGCCCAGGACGAGGGCGACGACGAAGGTGTTGAGGATCCCGTCGGTCAGGTTGTTGACGCCGGTGGAGACCAGCACCACGATCCCGACGACGAACAGGGTCCCGGCGGTGGTGCGCAGGGCGGCGGGGAGCCGGCCCGTGGACGCCTCCTCCTCGTGGACGACGTCCACGACGGGTCCGAGGTTCCCGGTGCGGTACTGGTCCTTGAGCCGGGCTGCCTCCCGGCGCAGGATGATCGAGGTCAGGGGGAAGCCGACGAGTCCCTGCAGGGCGGCGATGAGCACGGGGAAGATCGCGATGCTGGTCAGGCCGACGCCGAGGGCGGCTTCCTGGATGAGGAGCACGGAGATCGTGCCGCCGCTGAGGGCGCCGGTGCCGGCGGCGACGAAGTCGAGGGCCTGGGCGTAGCCGTCCTCGGCGGCGCCGGAGATCCGGCTCCCGAACAGCAGGCTCGCCACCCACAGGGCGATCCCGATGCCGATGACGGTGGAGAGGCCGATGAGGAACGTCTTCCACTGCTTGCGGAAGTCGTCGAGGCTGATCATGGTGCCCAGGTGGACGATGATGAAGCCGACCACGACGCCGGCGAGGCCGAGCAGGGACGAGCTGGCCAGCAGGTCGTCGGGGAAGATCCCGGTGAGGAACCCCACCAGGAAGATGATCGAGGCGACGAACAGCGACGACAGCAGCGACTTCGTCTTCTTCGCCACGATGTCGCTGACCGTCCACACGAGCATCACCACGGCGAACGCCAGCACAGGGTTCACGGCCGGCCTCCTGCTGGCATGGTCACTGCTCGGCCAGGACGAGGCCCTCGGAGCCGTCGCCGAGCGTCAGCGTCGTGCCGTCCAGACGCACCCGCGGGGAGGCGGCGAAGAAGCCGGCCAGCCACTCGTCCTGGGACATCAGCTCCTCCGAGCAGGCCATCATCGTGCTCGCCATGGGAGCAGCGACGGCGAGCACCCCGCCGTCCCAGGTGGCCTGCCCGACCAGCGTGTTGCACCCGGCCTGGACCGACACCGAGTCCCGGCTGAACGTCACCTGCACCTGCGTGCCGGGCACGAGCGTGCGGCCCCGGGCCTCGGTCGACAGGAACACCCGGTCCGCGAGGTCGGCGTCCGGGGTGCCCGCCGTCGACCCCGACTCCCCGCACGCCGTCAGCAGGGCCACGAGGACGAGCGCCGCCGGCCGCAGCCGACGGGCGCCCGCGCGACCGGTGTCGTGCCGCCGCGCACCGCTCCTGCCGTCCACGGACCGACGGTGGCAGGCGTGCCGCGCGCGGGCCTCACCCGCACCGGGTGGCTACTGCAGGGACGACGTGAGCCGCGCGAGGTTGTCCCGCACCCGCTGGCGCCTCGGCCGTGCCAGCCACTCCTGCAGGGTGAGCTCCCGGCTGCGTGCCCGGTAGCCGTCCTCCACCGCGCGGACCGCGTCCACGAAGGCACGTCCGTGCACCAGCACGGACACCTCCAGGTGCAGGCTGAGGGAACGGATGTCCATGTTGCTGGAGCCGATGACGGCCACGTCGTCGTCCACGCTCATGTGCTTGGCGTGCAGCACGGTCGGGGACCGGTACAGGTGGATCCGGACCCCGGCCCGCAGCAGCGCCTCGTAGTAGGAGCGCTGGGCGTGGTGCACGAAGAACTGGTCACCGACCTCGGAGACGAAGAGCTCGATGTCCACCCCGCGGGCGCCGGCGGTGAGCATGGCCAGCTGCAGCGACTCGTCGGGGACGAAGTACGGGCTGGTGATGCTCACCCGCCGCTGGGCCACGTGCACCAGGTTGGTGAAGAGCTTGAGGTTGTTGTCGTTGTCGAACCCCGGCCCGCTGGGCAGCACCTGGGCGTCGAGGAGCTCAGGCTCCGGCCCCAGCACCACCGGGGTGGTGTCCAGGGGCAGCAGCTCCTCGGTCTCGCTGTACCAGTCGGTGACGAAGACGGCGTCGAGCTCCCGGACCACGGGGCCCTCCAGCCGCACCATCAGCTCGTGCCAGTGCAGCCCCCGCTCCAGGTTCTTCCTCTTGAGGTAGGTGGCGTCGATGAGGTTCTGCGACCCCGTGAACCCCACCGTGCCGTCCACCACGAGGAGCTTGCGGTGGTTGCGGAGGTCCGGGCGCTGCCAGTACCGCCGGAACAGCCTGAGCGGCAGCATCGGGTGGTACTCCGCCCCCGCCCGGGCCAGCCGCTCCCGGGTCGCCCGCCGGTGCGGGTACATGAACCCGGACACGTGGTCGGACAGCACCCGGACCGTCACACCACGACGCACCGCCCGTTCGAGGGCGTCGAAGAACGGCGCGGTCGCCTCGTCCAGCACGAGGAGGTAGAACTCGACGTGGACGAACAGCCGCGCGCGGTCGATGTCGTCGACCATCGCCTCCAGCGACCCGGTGTAGTCCTCGACCAGGACGGCCGTGGTGCCGCCGACCATCGGCAGGGCCCCGAGCCGGCGGTTCATGCGGACCGTGGAGGCCAGCCAGGGTGGCCACTCGACGCGGTGGCCGACCTCGGTGAGGCCGGGCGTGCGGTCCACCAGGAGCGCGCTCACGTGCCTCTGCTTCGCGCGCCGGGACTCCGGGAGCCGCCCGTGGCCCACCAGCGCGAACGCCACCAGGCCGAGGAACGGCACGAAGATGATCATCAGGACCCAGGCGATCGCTGCCGACGGGCGACGGTTGGCGGAGACCAGGACGGCGGCCACCGTGCCCAGCACGACGTGCAGCAGCAGCAGGGCGTAGCCCGTCCACACGGGAGCGCCGCTCATGCGCCACCGGTGCGCGGCGGGGACGAGCAGCCGCTCACGGTCGCACCGCGGTGGGGCGGGGCGGCTCCCCGGCGAGTGCCACCTCCAGGGTCAGCCGCCGCAGCACCTGGTGGTCCCGGCGTCGACGGCGAGGCTGCAGCTGCTCCATCCCCACGTCGACGGTCGGCACGTCCGTGAACGGGTCCCCCTCGGGGACCGCGAACATCTCCTGCGGCGTGTGGAGGTGCACGGTCAGGGTGCGCGGCATGCCCGGACCGTAGGGACGTGCCCGGCCGCGGGGCTCACCGTGCCCGGGTGAGCCGACGACCGGCGGCCCCGGACCCCCTGGACTGCGGGCCCGCTCCCGCCGCGCCGGCCAGGACCCTCACCCGCGCCGGGTGGCGTCGTCCAGGGCACCTGCGGCGGGTGAGGCCGCAGCCCGGTCCGGGCTCCTACGGTTCCCGCGCACCGGCCGCCCCGTCCCGCGCGCCCGGGCCGGCAGCGAGGAGCACCCATGACCGTCGACCCCGTCTCCGGCGGGAGCCGTCCCGGGGGTCCGGCGCGCCGGAGGGTGCGCGGCGGTGCTCGTGCTGGACAGCCCGCTGGGTGCCCGGGTGGCGAGGGCCGGGACCGTGGTCGTCGTCGGGGCCGTCGTGACCAGCCTGCTGGACGGCGTCGCCGGGCAGGCGGTGGACCGACGACGACCCCCGGGGGCCGGTCGTGAGGGCGCTGCCGACCGCGGGTGCGCGACGCCCGGCGCGACGCGACGGCCGCTGACCCGTGCCGGGTGCGAGTGCCTGGGTGGTGGACGCCGCCCGGCTCGTCCCCCCGACGGAGGTCTCGCCGCCCTCGGCCGTGCTGGCGTCCGTGCTGCTGGGCCTGGCCGTGGTGGCCTGGCTGGCCCTCCGGTCCCGCGAGCGCCGCGCGAGCCCGGTGCCGGCGGCGCCGACCGCGGTGGCCGTCGCGGCCCCTCCCGACGTGCTCGACCTGCTGCTGGAGCTGGGCGAGGCGCTCGTGGACGCGGGCGACGCGACGCTGCGCACCGAGGCCACCCTGCGCCGTGTGGCGGCGGTGCACGGGGTACCGGTCCTCGGCGTCGTCGTGCTGCCCACCGCGGTCCTGGTGTCGGTCCCGGGCCCGGCCTCGGTCGACACGGAGGTGACGGCGGCCGGTACCGGGCGGCTCCGGCTGGACCAGGTGGACGCCGTGCTCGGCGTGGTCGACGGCCTGCTGTCGGGCGAGGTGACCCCCGCCCGCGGGGTCGCCGAGCTCGCGCGCATCCGCGGCGGTGCGCCGCCGTTCGGTCCCGTCGCGCGGCTGCTCGGCCACGTCGTCCTCACGCTCGGCCTGACCCTCATCCTGGGTGGGCAGTGGCGCGAGCTCGTCCTGGCGGCGGCGCTGGGTGTGCTCGTCGGCGCCCTGCACGAGGGGTCGGACCGGATGCGCCAGGGGTACCAGGCGTTCCTGCCCGTCGCTGCCGCCGTCAGCGTGTCGGCCGCGGTGTTCGCGGTCGCCGCACAGGTGCCCCGGCTGGAGGTGCTGCCGCCCCTCATCGCCCCGCTGGCCGTCCTGCTGCCCGGGGCCCTGCTCACGACGGCGGTGCTGGACCTCGCCACCGGTGCGGTCGTCAGCGGGGCGGCCCGGCTCGCCGCCGGTGGGCTCCGGCTCGCGCTGCTGGCGCTCGGCCTGTTCGCGGGCACCCAGCTCGTGGGGGTCCCCGTGTCCGGGCTGGAAGGGCCCCAGGGCCTGGACGGCCAAGGGGGCGGGGTCGTCGGCGCCGCCGCGTCGTGGCTCGGGGTCAGCGTGTTCGCGGTCGGGGTCGTGCTGTTCGTCGGGACACGCTTCTCGGCGCTCCCCTGGCTGCTGGTGGTCCTCCACGTGGCCTACGCCGGACAGGTCCTCGGCGGCCTGTTCTTCGGGGCCGGCCTGTCCGCGTTCTTCGGCGCGTGGGCGATGACCCCGGTGGCCACGGCCGTCGCCCGCCGCCCGTCGGCTCCGGCCGCGCTGGTCAGCTTCCTGCCCGGGTTCTGGCTGCTCGTCCCGGGGGCGGTGGGCCTCGTGGGCCTGACCCGCATCCTCGACGACGACCGCGTCGCAGGCGTCGCCGCCCTGGTCACCACGGGGACGTCCATGGTGCTCATCACGCTCGGCGTGCTGCTCGGCCTGGCCACCGGTGCCTGGCTGGCCGGCCAGGACGTGGTCGCTCCCGGACGGTCGCGCCGGCCCTCCGGCTCAGCCCTCCCGGACCAGGGGCCGCCCCGCTAGGGGTGCCCGTCCTCGGCGCGGCGCCCACCTGCGGCCGGGCGCGCGCCGAGCACGTCGGCACCTCAGCCACCTGCCAGGGGTGAGCCGCCGGCGGCGGTGCGCTCCTACGGTCCGGGGTACGGGCCTGCCCGCGGCACGGGCGGCCGACCAGCGACCAGGAGTGCCCTCATGCCCTTCGACTCCCACCGGTTCGACCCCGTGCCCTCGTGGCGCAGGCGCGCCACGGTCACCGTGGTCGACGAGGACGGCCCGAGCCCGGCAGAGCATGCCGGGCCGCAGGCGCGCGCCGTGCTCGTGGGCAGCAGCGGTCCCGTCCCCCCCGAGCTCGGGATCGACCGTGCGGCCCTGGAGGGCTGCGGCTTCGGCGGCCGGCCGGGTCAGGTGCTCCTGCTGCCGCGGCCACCCGGTCCGCTCCTGGTCGCGGTGGGCGCCGGCGACCCGGACGACCTCGACGTGCACGCGTTGCGCGACGCGGCGGCGACGTTCACCTCGGCCGTGCCCGGCTGCGCCCGGCTGGCCTTCGCCCTGCCCGAGCACAGCGCCGACGTGGAGGAGGCCGCGCTCGCGGTGGTCGAGGGGGTGCTCCTGTCCCGGTACGAGTTCCGGCTGCGCGGACACACGACCCCGGCGACCCCGGTGGACAGCCTCCACCTGCTCGTCCGCAGCGGGGAGGTGGCGGAGGCCGAGGCCGGCGCCCGCTGGGGAGAGGCGAGCGCCGCCGCGTGCCGGCTGTCCCGGGACCTCGCGCACTGCCCGGGCGGCGTGCTCACCGCCACCCGCATGGCGGAGGTCGCGACCGAGGTGGCCGCCGCGACGGGGCTGTCGGTGGAGGTCTTCGGCCGCGAGGAGCTGCAGGCGCTGGGCTGCGGCGGGCTGCTCGGCGTGAACCAGGGCAGCGTGGAGCCGCCGCGGATGGTGAGGCTGCGCTACGTGCCCGAGGACCCGGCCGCCACCGCGGGGCACCTCACGCTGGTGGGCAAGGGGATCATGTACGACTCCGGCGGGATCAGCCTCAAGCCGCCGGACGGCGTCCACGCCACGATGAAGAACGACATGTCCGGCGCCGCGTCGGTGCTGGCGGCGATGTCGGCCCTGGGCGAGCTCCGGTGCGCCACCGCCGTGACCGGGTACCTGATGTGCACCGACAACATGCCCTCGGGCAGTGCGATCCAGATGGGGGACGTCCTCACCGTCCACGGCGGGACGACGGTCGAGGTCCTCAACACCGACGCCGAGGGGCGCCTGGTCATGGCCGACGCCCTCGTGCTGGCCACGGAGGAGCCGACCGACGCCATCGTCGACATCGCCACGCTCACCGGGGCCTGCCTGCGGGCGCTGGGCCCGGAGGTCGCCGGGGTGCTCGGCAACCACCCGGGCCTGCTGGCGCAGGTGGTGGCGGCGGGCGAGACGACCGACGAGCCGGTCTGGGAGCTGCCGATGGTGCGCCGCTACCGGCGCTGGATGGACTCCGACATCGCCGACGTGGCGAACCTCGGGGGCGCCCACGCCGGCGCCATCACCGCAGCGCTGTTCCTCGAGGACTTCGTGGCGGGTAGGCCGTGGGTGCACATCGACGTCGCCGGGACCGCCCAGGCCGACGCCGCGCGCACCTGGCGGCCCAAGGGGCCGACCGGCTTCGGCACCCGCCTGCTGCTCGAGCTCGCCACCGGCTTCCAGTGCCCCTCCCCGGGGGCGGTCACCTCGTGAACGGCGGCGGGCCCGGGTGCGTGCCGGTCGCGGGTCCCCTACGGGACGGGGGTGGAGGCGAACAGGTCCAGCCCCAGGGCGCCTGACAGGAAGCGGGCGGCCTGCTGGCCGCGCACGCTGTTGCCGGCGGGGTCCAGCCGAGGCGAGCAGGTGCCCAGGGCCCCCTTGCCCGGGGACACCGTCACCATCCCGCCGGAGATCCCACTCTTGCCCGGCAGCCCCGTCTCGTACAGCCAGTCGCCGCTGGTCTCGTACAGCCCGGCCGTGGCCATCACGGACAGGACCGCCCGGCACGTCAGCGGCGAGACGACCCGGCGGCGGGAGACCGGGTTGACCCCGCCGTTGGCGAGCGTGGCGCCCATCACGGCGAGGTCCACGGCGCTGACGGACAGGCAGCACGCCCGCGTGTACAGCCCGACGGCCTCGGACGGGTCGCCCGGCAGCACGCCCAGGCTGTGCAGCAGGACGGCGAGGGCGCGGTTGCGGGCGTTCGTGGCCAGGGCGGAGGCGAGCACGGTCTCGTCGACGGAGAGCTCGCGACCGGCGAAGGCGGACAGGCCCCGCAGGGTGCCGTCCCACCGCTGGGACGCGGTGTCTCCGGGCAGGAGCGCGACGGTGACCAGGGCGCCGGCGTTGACCATCGGGTTGGTGCGCCCGTCGGGGCTCGCCTCGACCGCCGTCACGGAGTTGAACGGCAGGCCCGTCGCGTTGACGCCCACCGTCCGACGGGCCGCCGCGGGACCGGTCGCCTCGCACAGCAGGGCGAACGTGAACGGCTTCATGACGCTCATCACGGGGATGAGCTGGTGCGCGTCGCCCGCGACGGCGGTGGCGCCTGCGGCGCTGACCACCGCCACCCCGAACCGGTCGGGGTCGGCGGCGGTCAGCGCCGGGTACACCGTGGACAGGGTCCCCGAGGTGTCGGGGAGGAACCGGGCCCACGCCTCCTCGACCAGCGCCCGGACCTCCGGCGCCGGGGGGAGCGAGCCGGTGGAGACGAAGGGCGGCTCGCTCACGCCCTGGTCGGCAGGCTCGCCGTCGGCTGTGGCGGCACGGTCGCGGCAGGCTGCCCGGCGACCACCCGGCGCGCCTCAGCCGTGAAGACGGCCGGCTCGATGGTCCCCCGGTCCAGCATGGAGGTCAGCATCCTGAGCTCCCGGACCTGCTCTGCGGGGCTGGGCGCCCGGCCGGACGCGGCCTGCGCGTCACCGGGCTGCTGCGGACGCCGCAGCAGGTAGAGCAGCGTCCCCAGGACGGGCAGGACCACGATGACGACCAGCCACACGACCTTGCGGACGCCTCCCATGTCGTCGCGTCGGAAGACGTCCACGAGCGAGGCTCCCCAGATCAGGACCAGGGGGACGTAGACGAGCAGGAGGAGCACGAAGCCCCAGAAGGTGACGGTGACCTGTTCCATGGTGGGCTCCTACGGCATGCGGACCGGCGCCGTCCCGTGCGGGCGCGGCGGCCCCATGCTCCGCAGGCGCGGACCCGCCCGCCTCACCCGTCGACGGTGAAGCCGGGAGGGGAGGGTGCCGGGACGGTCGCCGGCTACAGCGGCCAGGCGAGCGGGACCACCAGCAGGGTGACGCCGAGCCAGGCCAGCAGCAGCGGCAGCCCGAGCCTCCAGTAGTCGCCGAAGGCGTAGCCGCCCGGCCCCATGACCATGGTGTTCGCCGGGGTCGCGATCGGGGTGAGCAGCGCGGCCGCCCCGGCCACGGCGACGGTCATGAGCACGGGCTCCACGGACACCCCGGTCTCCAGCGCCGCGGCCACCGCCACCGGGGCCACGACCAGGACGGTGGCCGTGTTGCTGATCAGCTGGCCGAGGACCGCGGTGAGCACGAACACCGCGAGCAGGAGCAGGACGGGCGGGCCCTGGCCGACGAGCTCGACGAGGGCGTCCGCCACCAGGTCAGCCGCCCCGGACTCCCGGATGGCGGTCGACAGCGGGATGAGCCCGCCGATGAGGATGACGGTCTGCCACGACACGGCACGGTAGGCCCGCCGGGGTGCGACCACGCCGAGCAGGACCATCGCCGCCGCCGCCAGGGCCCCGGCCACCGCGGGCGAGGTGAGGCCGGTGGCGAGCAGGACCACCATGGCCAGCAGCACCCCCGCCGCGCGCAGCGCCGCCGGCCCGAGCGGGGCGGCCTGCCGGCGGAGCTGGTCCGGTGCGCTGACGACCAGCACGTCGCGCCGTTCCTGCAGGGCCTCCACGGCGTCCCAGGACCCGCGCAGCAGCACCGCGTCACCCTCGTGCAGCCGGACCGTGCGGGCCCCGATCTCCTGCCCGACCTGGCGGACCCCCAGCACCTGCAGGTCCGGGCCGTAGGCCATGCCGCAGAACACCTGGCGGTCCACGAGGTCCGAGCGGGGCGGGACGACGACCTCCACGACCCCCGCCGACCGGCTCAGCAGCCGGGACCCGTCCAGACCGCCCACGCTGTGGCTGACGACCCGGAGCCCGCAGCCGTCCGCCGCGGCCCGGACCGCCTCGCGGGGACCGCTGACGACCACCACGTCGCCTACCTGGAGGTCCCGTTCGAGCGGTACGGGGATGCTGGACGCTGCCTGGGCGCCGAGCACGAGGACGTCCGGGGCGCCGTCGAGCGGGGCGCCCGGGCGGCTGCCGGCCAGCGGCGAGGACGGGCCGACCTCGAGGCGGGTCACCCCGAGCCGGACGTCGTAGCTCGTGGCCACCGACCGGGCGTAGCCGCTCAGGTCCTGCGGCAGGTGCGACGACGTGCGCCGCGGCAGGACCCGGGGTCCCAGCCACACCGACGCCGCCACGGTGAGGGCCACCAGCGGCACCCCGACGACGGCGAAGGAGAAGAAGCCGAAGCCGTCGGCACCGGCGTCGCCGGCGGCGTCGAGGACGATGACGTTGACCGGTGAGCCGGTGAGCGCGAGCAGGGCCCCCGCGCTCCCGGCGAAGGCCAGCGGCATGAGCACCTCGCCGGGGTGCTGGCCCCCGCGTGCCGCGAGCAGGACGGCCAGCGGGACCAGCGCCGCGACGGCGCCGTTGGGGGTGATGACGGCCGCCAGCAGGGCCACCAGCAGCAGCAGCCCCACGGACAGCCGCCGCGGGGAGTCCCCGAGCCGCCGGGTCATGGCGCTGCCGGCCCACGCGGTCAGCCCGGAGGAGTCGATGCCCTCGCTGACCACGAACAGGGCGGCGATGAAGACGACCACCGGGTCGCCGAAGCCGCTCAGGGCGGTGCCCGCGTCGATCACGCCCGTCGCCGCCAGCGCCAGCGCCGTGAGCAGCGCGACGAGCCCCACGTCGAGGCGGTTCCAGACGAAGACGGCGACCGCGGCGAGCAGGACCAGCAGGACCAGCGTCGCGTCGCTCACCTCGGGCCGGGTCTCAGGCGGCGTCGAAGACGCGGCGGAGCTCGTCCTCCTGCTCGCGCGACAGGTTGGACCGGACCAGCTCCACGGGCTGACCGGCGAAGTGCTCCGCGACCCGGTCCGTCACCACGTCGGCGGTCAGCAGGAAGATCGCGGAGGTGCCGGGCTCGATGCCCTCCCGGACCGTCCGGATGAAGTCGTCGTCGATCCCCACGTCGGCGAGGGAGCCCGACAGTGCGCCGGCCGCCGCGCCCACGGCGGCACCGAGGAGCGGGTTGAGGAAGATGAGGCCGAACAGCGCCCCCCAGAACATGCCCCCGAAGGCGCCGGCACCGGCGAGGTTGTGCAGCTGCTTGGTCGTGGGGCGCTTGCGGCCCTGCTCCCAGGTCACGGTGGCCGCGTCCAGGACGGTCAGCAGCCCGCGCGACCGGAGGTCTCGCAGGGTGGCTGAGACCTGCTCGGCGCTGTCCGCCGTCGGGAACTTCCACACGGTCATCGTCGACATGTCGTCCGGCCTCCTGGCTGCTCGTCGGTCGCGGGTCGCGACCGGGGCCACCCTGCGGCCCCGCGAGCGGGCTGGCCTCACCCGCCCCGGGTGGTTGGCCGCGTCGCCGGGCTCAGATCAGACCGAGCTCCCGGGCGCGGCGCAGGGCCAGGGAACGACGCCCGACCCCCAGCTTCCGGTACAGCGAGGCCACGTGGGTCTTGACCGTGTTCTCGCTCAGGTACAACGAGGCGGCCACGTCGGAGTAGGACTCGCCCAGGGCCAGGCCCCGGAGGACGTCCTGCTCGCGCTCGGTGAGCGGGGGGACGTAGGCGTCCACGGTCATCGCGGCAGGGGGGACCGCCCGGGGGGACACGGAGGTCCGCAGGACCTCGCCCTGCAGCGGCAGGTCCACCGTGACGGTTGCTCGCCCGGGCCCGTGCTCCCGTGGGCCCAGCGCGACCGGCGGACCCACGGCGGCGGCGCGCGCGAGCAGCGCGTCGACCATCGGCCGGACGGGAAGGGCCGCGTCGACGTCGCGCAGGTCGCTCAGCAGCCGTCCGGCGGCGGGCCCCAGGCCCATGAGCACGGGCTGCGCGAGCTGGTGGCGTGACGCCCGGCCGAGCACGGACCGCAGCCGGCGCCGCGAGGCGTCGTTCTCGCCCGCTGCGGCCAGGAGGCGGGCCAGGCGCGCCTCCGCCAGCACCGCGGCGACCTCCTCCCCGCCCCACGAGGGCACCACACCGAGGGCGTCGGTGAGCAGGGCCGAGGCCGCGCGTACGTCGCCGCGGGCCTCCAGCACCCCGGAGACGACCACGTCTGCCCCGAGCGTGCTGCCCAGGCAGCGCAGCTGCTCCCCCAGCCGGAGGGCGACGTCGAGGTCGTCGTCCAGCAGGGCCAGCTGCGAGCCGACGAACGCCTCGGCGCCGGCCAGCAGGGGTGGGGCGGCCTCCGGGAACGGTGGGCTGTCCGCCAGCAGGCTGCGGGCCGCGCCGACGTCCCCCCGGGCCGCCTCGAGCCACACCTCCAGCAGGAGCGCCAGGCCGGCGAGCAGGGGCTCCGGGGCCCGGGCGAGGATCCTCCGGGCCTCCACCAGCTCCTCCGCGGCCTCCCCGAGGCGCAGGTCGTAGAAGGCGGCCAGGCCCAGCGCGAGGTGCGGCCGGGCGAGGTACCCGTCCGACGGGCGGTCGGCCCGGGCGGCGTGGTGCAGGCACTCCCTGGCGGTCCGCGCCGCCAGGCCGAGCTCACCCCGCATCACCTGGACCAGGGACCGGTCAGCCAGCGCGGCCGCCCGCAGCCGGGGGTTCGCGATGGCCTCGGCCGTCACGAGGGCCCGGTCGGTGTGGACGGCCGCGAGGTCCAGGCGCCCCGCCCAGGTCTCCAGCGCCGCGGTCTCGCGCAGCAGGAGGCACAGCCGGGTCAGGTCGGCCCCGTCGACGGCACGGGGGTGGGTGGCAGGCGGGTCCAGCTCCCCGAGCACCCCGGCGGTCGCGGCCAGGGCGCCTGGCACGTCGGACCAGCCGAACCGGGCCGACCAGGCCTGCAGGCTCGCGGCGTCGACGAGCAGCGCCGCCTCCTCCAGGTCCGGTCCCCGGCCTGCGGCGGCGAGGTCCGCCGCCAGCTGCCGGGCCGCCGCGATGGCGCGCGCGGCGGCGTGGGTGGCCCGTTCGGTGTCGCCCCGGGCGCGCAGCAGCATCCCGCTCACCCCGAGCAGGAGCGTCGCGGGGCGGTCGTCCTCGGAGCTGGCGTCCACGACCTCCAGCGCGGCGGACACGAGGTCCTCCTCCCCGCCCAGGACGAGGGCGATGCCGTGGGCGAGCAGGACCTGGGCCACCTGCCGACGGTCGCCGGAGCGCACGCCGTGGTGCAGCGCAGGGGCCGGTGCGCCGTGGCGGTGCAGGTGCGCGGCGGCCCGGGCGTGCGCGCGGGTGGCAGCCGCGTGGTCCGGGCCACCTCGCCCCGTCCGTCGGAGCAGGGCCTGCGCGAGCACGGGGTGGCAGGCCCAGCCGTCACCCTGCTGCCGGAGCAGGCCACGGCGGACCAGGCCGTCCAGGGTGTCCGGGGCGGTCACGTCGTCCGCCAGGACCGCCGCCACCCGGGCGGGGTCGCCCGAGGGCACCGCAGCCACGAGCATGGCCAGGCGGGAGCGCAGGGGCAACGCGGCGAGGACCGTCTCGTCCACCCAGTCCAGCAGCGGCCCTTCGACCAGCCGGTCGCCCGGCGTCGACCGCCAGGACCGGGCCGACAGGACCAGCAGCTGGGCCCAGCCCCCGCAGCGGTCCACCAGGGCCTGGACGTCGGGGCCGACCGGGGCGTGGGGCCCCGTCGCCCCGGCGCCCGGGGGCGGGCTCACGGGCAGCAGCCGGGCGAGGAGGGCGGTCGACTCGTCGTCGTCCAGGCGAAGGTCCTCCGTCGTCAGGCGCGAGACCAGGTCCGGTGCCCCGTCGTCACGCCAGGGACCTGGTGGGTCGTCCCGGCCGAGCAGCACCACGTGGGGCCCCTGCCCGCTGTAGGCGAGCCGGACGAGCTCACGGACCGTGCCCGGGTCCGCGGTGTCGACGTCGTCGACCACGACGACCTGCGGGTGCGCGGCGGGCGACCGCTCGTCACGGTCGGGGACGGTGGGGGTGCCCGCCTCCGCCTGCCACCGGACGTCCGGGCGGCCGACGGCCCAGGCCGTCACCAGGCTGGTCTTGCCCGTGCCGGCGGCGGCGACGACGACCGTGAGGGGCCGCTCCACCGCGGCGTCCAGCAGGGCCTCCGGTCGCGGACGACGCAGCAGCCCGGCCCTCGGGCGCGGGACGGCAGCATGGCTGCCTCGTGTCGGCATGTCCACGATGCCGCCCACCTCCTCGGTCGGGGGGCTCGCCTGAATGGTGGCCCGTCCAGGACGGATGGCACAAGGGCTGCGCCGGGCCACGCCCGAGGCCACCGTCGGGCTCGGCCGGGACCCGGGGTGCCACCCGGGGGAGCAGGGCGCGCGCTGCCCCGACCACGGTCTGCCTGTCGCCGCTCGTCCCTGTCGCAGCTCGACGTGTCGCTGGCTGCCCCGGTCAGGCGTGCCCGGCGCCTGCGCGCCGTGGCCTCAGGTGCATGAGCCCGACCACCACGGCTCCGACGGCGAGGCCCACCAGCGCAGCGGCGAGGGTGGTGGCGAGCCAGGCCAGCACGCCGCCGACCGCGGGCAGGGCGTGCACCCGCTCCTCGACGGCGTGGACCAGGTCGTAGGGCAGGTGCCAGCCGAGCTCGTCCGCCCCGACGAGCAGGATGTGCCCGCCCACCCACAGCATGGCGACGATCCCTACCGTGGACAGGACCGACAGCACCGTGGGCATGCCCTTCACGAGGAGCCTGCCGAACGAGGCCACCGCCCCCTGCCGCGTCGCGGCCAGGCGCACGCCGATGTCGTCCATCTTCACGATGAGGGCGACCACGCCGTACACGAGCACCGTGATGCCGACGGCCACCAGGAGCAGGATGACCGCACGCGACAGCAGCGGCTCGTCGGTCACCTCGTTCAGCGCGATGACCATGATCTCGGCCGAGAGGATGAAGTCGGTCCGGGTGGCGCCGCGCACCATGGCGCGCTCCTGCTCCTCCCCCTGCGCGCCGACCGGGAGCGCCTCCTCCTGCTTCTGCGTGGCGTGGCCCGTGAGGACCTCGTAGACCTTCTCCGCCCCCTCGAAGGCCAGGTACGTCCCGCCCAGCATGAGGATCGGCGTGAGCAGCCACGGCAGGAGCTCGCTGAGCAGCAGGGCCGCCGGCAGGATGAACAGGACCTTGTTGCGCAGGGACCCGACGGCGATCTTCCGCACGATCGGCAGCTCGCGGTTGGGCGTGAAGCCGTGCACGTAGCGCGGCGTCACGGCCGTGTCGTCGATGACCACGCCGGCGGCCTTCGCGCTGGCCCGTCCGGCCGCGGCGCCCACGTCGTCCACCGACGCCGCCGCGAGCTTGGCGAGCACGGCGATGTCGTCCAGCAGAGCCGCGAGGCCACCCGGCATCAGGACCTGCCGTTCCGGAGCTGCGTGTCCATGGGCGGAGCGTACGGCTGGTGACCGGGGACAGCGTGCTCCACGGGCGGCCACCGTGCCGGTTTCCTGTCACGAGGCCACGGAGGCCACGGAGGCCACGGAGGCCACGGAGGCCACGGAGGCCACGGAGGCCACGGAGGCCACGGAGGTCACGGAGGCGCTCGGAGGGTGCCCGACCGCGTCGGCTGTCGACATCTCCGGGCCCCGCGTACGGTCGTCGGCGCGACACCCTGGGACGGCGGCGAGCGGAGTGACCTGGACATGGGCGGCACGGGCGGCACGGGCGGCACGGGCGGCACGGGCGGCACGGGCGCCGCTGCCGGACGGTCCCGGTGAGCCAGTACGCGGGCGTCCTCGCCATGCTCGTCCTGGCCGCCCTCGGTGTGGCGGCGGCCTACGGGCTGCACCGGGTGACCGCGCTCGACCACCGGACGGTGGAGTCGCGTCCCTTCCTGTCCGGGCACGGACCGGCCCAGCACGCCCTGTCCCGGTTCCACGTGCGCTGGTACCCCGTCACCCTGGTGTTCCTGGCGTTCGACGTCGAGATGCTCTTCATGTACCCGTGGGCGGTGGTGGTGGCCGCGTCCGGGCAGTGCGGCCGTGGTGGAGATGTTCGCCTTCCTCGGCGTGCTCATGGTGGCCGTGGTCTGGGCGTGGCGAGAAGGTGCGCTCCGGTGGGCCTGAGGCGGTGGCTGGCCGCCCTGTCGGTGCGTCGGGTGCACGTGCTGCTGGTGGAGGTGCCCGGCTGGTGGTCGACCCGGGTGGCGGCGCAGCAGGAGATGTCCGCGCGCGGGTGGGTGGAGGCGTCGTCGCCTGCCGACGCCGACGTGCTCCTGGTCTGCGGGACCCCTGGTGACGAGCTGGCCGGCGCGGTGGAGGCAGGTGTGGGCGCAGCTGCCGGGGCCCCGTGCGCAGGAGCAGGTCGACGACGCCGCCCGGACGTGGCGGACGCCCTGGACCGGGCCGCGGTGGCCCTGACGGACCTGCCCCGCCAGCGTTCCGACGTGCAGGAGCGAGAGCCTGCCGACCAGGACACGGACGACCAGGACACGGACGACATGGCGACGGACGATGGACGACATGGCGACGGCGACATGGGCGACATGGGCGACATGGACATGGAGATGGCCCCGGCGGGGATCCCGCTGGCCGGCGGGGCGGCGAGGACCGCGACGGCCTGGAGATGGACGTGCTCGCAGGTGCCGCTGGGGCCGGTCCTGCGCTGCTGGCCGGCAGGGCTGGTGCTGCGGTGCTCCCTGCAGGGGGACGTGGTGGTCGCCGCAGCCGTCGAGGTGATGCGTGGAGACCGTCCGGCACGCCGAGGACCGTCCGCCGCAGGTGGCCGCGGCGTGGCTCTGCGACCAGGCCGGGCAGGTGCTGGAGCTCGCCGGATGGGGCGCGGCGGCCCAGCGGGCCACCGCCGTCCGCGACGCCCTGCTGGCCGGGGACGACCTGCGCAGGTGCGAGGCGGACCTGTCGCTGCTGACTGCCGGTGTGACCAGGTCACGGCTCCTGCGCTGGTCGCTGAGGGACCTCGCCGCCCCCGGTGGGGCCGGGCCGGCCGGGGACCCGGGCGACGCGGCCGGCGGGCAGCCTCGTGGGCGCCCGGACGTGCTCGGCCGTCTCGTGGGCCTGCTCCGAGCGGCCGGGGACCTGGTGGCGGGGCGGCCACCCGGCTCCTGGGGGACCACCACGGACCTCGACGGGCTGCCGTCGATGGTCCTCGGCCTGGACCTCGCCGCCGCGAGGCTGGTCGTGGCGGCCGCTGCCCCGGACACCGCCCGGGTGGGTCCACCGGCGGAGGTGTCGCATGGCTGAGCTGCTGCTGCCGTCGCTGGCCGCGGCGCTGCTGCTGGGCGGGCTGGCCACGGCCGCCGCGTCGCTGGACGGTGTGCTGGCGGCGCGCGGACGCGGCGCCCGGGGTGCCGCCAGGGGCGGGTCCGCCCCGTGGGCGGAGACCGCCCGGCTGATGCGGCAGCGTCGTCGCACCCTGGTGGCCGCCGACGTGCTGCTGTGGCGGACCGGCGGCGCCGGCCTGCTGGTCGCGGCCCTGCTCATGGTCGTCGTGGTGCCCGTCGACGGGCTGGGCGCTGGCCGACCTGGACGTCGGCGTGGTGTGGTTCAACGCGATGGACGTGCTGGTCTGGGCGGCGGTGTGGCTGGCCGGCTGGGGCGCGAACTCCGCGCACGCGCTCGTCGGCGGGTACCGGTTCCTGGCGCAGGCCCTGGCCTACGAGCTGCCGCTGATGTTCGCCCTCACCGCCCCTGCGGTGGCCGCGGGCAGCCTGCGCCTGGTCGACGTGGAGGCCGCGCAGGCACGGCGGGGCGTGGTTCGTGTAGTGGATGCCGGTCGCCTTCGCCGTGTACTGCCTGGGCGTCGTCGGCTTCTCGGTGTGGGGGCCGCTGTCGGTCGCGGCCGGCGTCGACGTCGCGGGCGGCGTGCTGGCCGAGCTGTCCGGGGTCGACCGGCTCGTCGTGCTCGCCGGGCGCTACGCGCTGCTGGCGGCGGGCGCCGCGTTCGCCGTGCCGATGTTCCTGGGCGGTGCGGACGGTCCGCTGGCTGCCGGGCTGGCTGTGGTTCGCCCTCAAGGCGGTGCTGCTGCTGTCGGTGCTCCTCGCGCTCCGCGCGCCGCGTGCCCGGCGCTGCGCCCCGACCGGTTCATGGAGGTCGGCTGGCTCGTCCTGCTGCCCGCCGTCCTGCTGCAGGTGCTCGTGGTGTCGGTCGTCGCGGTCTGGCGGCACTGACGTGAGCGTGCGAGGTGCGGACCCCGGTGTGCTGGACGGCGGTCGTGTTCTGGGTGCTGGCCGTGGTCGCGGTGGTCGCCGGGCGTCATGGTGTTCCGGGTGGACTCGATGGCCCGGGCCACGTACGCGCTCGCCGTCTCCTTCGTCGCCGTCGGGCTGGCCCTGCTGCTGGTCGACCTGCACTACGTCGGGCGTCGTCGTCGTGCTCATGATGGTGATGGAGATGGCCGTGATGGCCGTCTACATGGTCATGTTCATGGGGATGAACCCTGCCCTGATGCCGATGAGCATGGTCCACGACAACCGCGCCGCCGTCGTCGCGGCGGTGGCGTCGTTCGTCGTGCTGGCCGGGCGGGGCGCTGCTGGTCCCGTGGCCCGTCCCGGCGCGACGGCAGCGGCGCCGACCCCGGCGCGGCCGTGGGCGCGACGCCGCCACCGCGCGCGGCGGCGCTGGGCGAGGCGGTCATGGGCCCGCACATGCTCGTCATGCTGACCTGAGCCCCGCCATGGTGGCCACGCATCGTCGCGGGCGTCGTGCTGGCCGGCGCCCGCGGCCGCTACGACCGCCTGGGCGACGACCTGCGACCGGCGGCCGGCCGACGACCCCCAGCCGGGGGGGTCGGCCGATGACGCCTCGAGGCGGTCCTCGTCGTCGCGGCGGCGCTGTTCGCGTCGGGCTCTACGGCGCGGTCTCCCAGCAGGTCGTCGTCATGGTGATGATGGGCCTGGAGCTCATGCTCAACGGCGTCATCCTCGCCGCCGCCGGCTTCTGGTGGTTCCTGTCGCCCGAGCCCACCGGGCAGGTCCTGCTGCTGGTCGTCATCGCCGCGATGACGCTGGAGATGGCGATGGGCTTCGCGGTGGCCACGCTGCTCCACCGTTCCCGCGGCAGCGACATGACCGACATGGCCACGGACCTGTCCCGGTGACGGCGGGCGAGACCGCGCTGTGGGCCCTGCCCGCGGTGCCGGCGGTGTGCGGTGCCGGGCTGGTGCTCGCCGGGCGCCGCGCCGACCGGGCCGCGGCCCCGCTCGGCGGTCGCCGTCGCGGGTCGGGCTCGTGCTCGCGGTCCGCGTCCTCGTGCCGTGGCCGGCCGACGGCCGCGAGCACTCGGTGCCGTTCGTCGCCGGCGGCCGGTTCGGCCTCGCGGTGGACGCCGCTGTCGGCGCTCGTCCTGCCGACCGTCGCGGTCGTCACCCTGCTCGTGCTCCTCGTTCGCGGCCGGCGGACGTCCGGACCGGGCGGCACCGGTTCCACGGGCTGATGCTGCTGTTCGCCGCCGCGGTCGTCGTCACGGCGACCGCGACCACGCTGCCCGCGCTGCTGCTCGGCTGGGAGGTCATGGGCGCGACCTCCGTACGCGCTCATCGGCCACGCCTGGCACGAGCAGCGCCGGGTCGTCCTCCGGCGCCGTCGCGTTCCTGACCACCCGCACCGGCGACCTCGGCCTCTACGCCGCGGCGGCCGCCGCGCTGGCCGGTACCGGCGGCATGCGCCCTGGCCGACCTGCCGAGCGCGCAGGGCCCGTGGCTGCACGTCGCCGCGGCCGGGGTGCTCGCTCGCCGCGCTGGGCAAGGCCGCGCAGCTGCCGTTCTCGTTCTGGCTGTCCCGGGCCATGGACGGCCCCAGCCCGGTCAGCGCGCTGCTGCACTCCGCGGCCATGGTGGCCATGGGCGGGTACCTGCTGCTGCGCACGGCCCCGTTGCTGGCCGCCAGCGGCTGGGCCGCGACCACCGCGGCGTGGGCCGGCGCGCTGACCGCCCTGCTGCTGGGGGCCGTCGCCGTGGCGCAGCGGCGACCTCAAGCAGCTGCTGGCCGCCTCGACCGCGGCGCAGCTCGGCTTCGTCGTGCATGGGCGCCGGGCTGTCGGCCGTCGCGGCCGGCTCGGCCCACCTGGTCGCGCACGCCGCGACCAAGGCGCTGCTGTTCCTGGCCGCCGGGGCGTGGCTGTCGGCGCTGGGCACCAAGCAGCTGTCGCCCTTGGCAGGGGTGGCCCGCCGCTGGCCCGTCGTCGGCGTCTGCGCCGACCGTGGGCGCGCTGGCGCTCGCCGGGGTCGCGCCCGCTGTCGCTGTGGGCGACCAAGGACGGGGTGCTCGCCGCCGCGCTCGGCCGTCTCGCCCGCCCTGTACGTCGTCGGGCTGGCCGGCGGCGGGGCTGTCGGCCGCCTACGCGGGCAAGGTCCTGCTCGTGCTGTGGCGCCGGGCCCCCGACGACGTGGCGGCAGGCTTCGACACCGAGGAGCCCGGCACCCGCCGCGTCGGTCGTCTCGAGCAGGCACCGCTGGTGGTGCTGGCCCTCGGCGCCGCCACGCTGGGGGTGCTCGCCCTGCCGCCGCTGGGCGAGGTGCTCCGCGACAGCCTGAGCACCGGCGCCGGCACGGGCCCCACGGCCGGCGTCGTCGAGCTCGCCGGCTCCGCGCTGCTGTCGCTCGCCGTCCTCGCCGCGGCCGCCCGCTGGGGGCTGCCGGAACCGGGCGTGCTGCGGGGCTGGCTGCACCTGCAGGAGGTCGACCGGCGCGCTGGTCGTCCGACCGGTGCTCCGGCTGGCCGAGGCGCTCGCCCGCTTCGACGACCACGTCCTGGACCGCGTGGTCGAGCGGACCGCGGCTGCGGTGGTCGCCGGTGGGTCGGCGTCGGCGGTCCTCGACGACCGGTACGTGGACGGAGCCGTGCGGGCCGCCGCACGCAGCGGTGACGCCGCGGCCGCGGCCACCGCCCGCGGCGACGACCACGTCGTCGACGGTGCGGTCGAGCTGCTGGCCCGGCAGGTCAGACGCCTCGGCGGCCTGGCCCGGACCCCGCAGACCGGACAGCTGCACCAGTACTACCTCCAGGTCGCCGCGGCGCTCGCGGTCGGCATCGTCGTGCTCCTGGTCGTGAGGTGACCCGTGCTCAGCATCATCGTGTTCCTTCCCCTGGTGGCCGCCGCCGTGCTCGCGGCGTTGCCCGCGGTCGGGCGACCGGGTCGGCGCGCTGGACCTGGGTGGTGGTCAGCATCGTCGAGCTGGCCCTCGTCGGGGTGGTGTGGGCCGGCTTCGACGCACCCGCTGACGGGTCGCTGGCCTTCGAGCAGCAGGTGCCGTGGATCCCCGGCGTGGGCAGCAGCTACCACGTCGGGGTGGACGGGCTCTCCCTGCCGCTGGTGGCGCTGACGGCGGTCGTGTTCGCCGCCTGCGCGGTCGTACGCGCTGCGTGAGCAGGACCGGCCCCGGCTGCAGGCCGCGCTGTTCCTGTTCCTGCAGTCGACCTGCCTCGGCCTGTTCGTGGCCGCCGACCTGATCCTCTTCTTCGTCTTCTTCGACCTGTCGATCGTCGGCATGTACTTCGCCATCGTCGGCTGGGGCCACGGCCGGGCGGCCCGCTCGGCACTGAAGTTCTTCCTCTACACGTTCCTGGGCTCGCTGGCCCTGCTGCTGGGCTTCATCGGCCTCTACGTGGCCTCCCGGCCCCGCACGTTCGACATGGTCGCGCTCGCCGCCGACCCGCCGCTGCTCGGCTCCGGCTGGGTGGGCGGTCTGGTGCTGGCCGCGGTGCTGCTCGGGCTGGCGGTCAAGACCCCGACCGTCCCGTTCCACACCTGGCTGCCGCCCGCCCACACCGACGCCCCGGCGGTCGGCTCGGCCGTGCTGGCCGGGGTCCTGCTGAAGATGGGCACGTACGGCTTCGTCCGCATCGCGATGCCGATGCTCCCGGACGCCTGGCGGGACTGGGCCTGGGTCATCGTCGCCGTCGGGATCGTGTCGGTGCTCTACGGGGCGCTGGTGGCGCTGGCCCAGACCGACCTCAAGCGGATGATCGCCTATACCTCGGTCAACCACATGGGCTACGTCGTGCTCGCCGTCGGCGCCGCCGGCGTCGTCGGCGGCAGCGACGAGCAGGCCCGGGCGGTGGCGGTCACGGGCGCGGTCACGCAGATGGTGAGCCACGGCCTCATCACCGGGGCGCTGTTCCTGCTGGCGGGCGTGCTGCACGACCGGGCCGCCACCTACGACATGGCGTCCTACGGCGGCCTGGCCCGGCCCGCGCCCCCGCTTCGCGGCGCTGCTTCGCCGTGGGGGCGTTCGCCTCGCTCGGGCTGCCCGGGTTCAGCGGGTTCATCGCCGAGTTCCAGGTCTTCGCCGGCAGCATCGCCGCCGCCCCCGTCACCGCGCTGGCCCTGCCCGGCATCCTCGTCACGGCCGCGCTGTTCCTGCGGGCGGTCCAACGGCTGCTGACCGGGCCGACGGCCGGGAGGTCCGTCGGCTTCACCGACCTGCGCGGCCGCCGAGCTGTGGTCGGTGGTCCCCGCTGCTGCTCCTGGCCCTGCTCGTCGGGGTGCTGCCCCGGACCCTGCTGGACGTCGTGGAGCCCGCCGCCGAGGTCGTCGTGCGCCTGGTCGGGCGGTAGCCGGATGTCCATGGGCACGCAGATGCAGCCGCCTGGCGCTGCTGCCCGAGCTCTGCCTGCTGCTCGGCGCCCTCGCGGCCCTGCTGGGCGGGTCCTTCCTGCCGCGCCGCCGGCAGTGGGTGGCCCGGCTGGTCGCGGTCGTGGCGCTGCTCGCCGTCGGCCCTCGCCGCCGGCCGTCGCCTGGGCGGAGCCGGCCCGGCTCGTCTACACCGGCACCTTCGCCGTCGACGAGGCCACCGCGGCGGCCCGCCGTCGTCGCGGCGGCCGCGACGCTGCTGGTCATCGGGCTCGGCGTCGACGAGCTGGCCGGCGGCCGGCAGGAGAGCGAGACCTACACGCTGCTGCTGCTGTCGACGCTCGGCGCGGTGGTGATGGCCGGCGCGGCCGACCTGCTGGTCCTGGCGGTCGGGTTCCTGCTGGCCAGCATCCCGATGTACGGCCTCATCGGCATGTCCCGCACCGCAGCAGCGGCCGAGGCGGCGCTCAAGACCTACCTGCTGGGCGCCCTGTTCGGCATCACCATGCTGCTCGGGGTCACCGTCGCTGCTCGGCGTGGCCGGCACGACCACCTACGCCGGCCTGGCCGCGGGCCTTGCCGGCGCCCCGCCGCGCCGCCGTCGCCGTGGGTGTGGTCGCGCGTCCTGGCCGGGCTGCTGTTCAAGGCCGGCGGGCGTGCCTGGGCACTTCTGGGTGCCGGACGCCGCCCAGGGCGCGGGCACCGCCGCCGCGGCCTTCGTCACCACCGTGCCCAAGGTCGGCGCGCTGGTCGCCGACCTACCGGCTCGTCGAGGCGCTCGCGCGGTGCCGCGGGCACGAGCGCCCTCGTGGCGGCGGTGGCGGTCCTCAGCATGACCCTGGGCAACCTCGCCGCCTTCGCCCAGACCGACCCGCGTCGCCTGCTGGGCTGGTCGACCGTCAGCCAGGTCGGCTACCTGCTGGTGCCCGGTCGCCGTCGCGGGCCGCACGCGACCTGGCCCTGCCGTCCCTGCTGCTCTACCTGGCCGCCTACGCCGTCACCAACCTCGCCGCGTTCGCCGTGGTCGCCGCGCTGCCGGAGCACCGGAGCCTGGCCGACTACCGGGGCCTCGGCCGGCAGCGCCCCTGGCTCGCCGGCGCGCTGCTGGTGAGCCTGCTGGGCCTGCTCGGGACGCCACCGACGGCGGTGTTCGTCGGCAAGCTGGGCGTGGCGAGCGCCGCCTGGGACGGCGGCCTGCCGTGGCTCGCGGTCGCCGTCTCGTCAACACGCGTGGTCAGCCTCTTCTACTACCTTCGCTGGTTCGCCCCGACCGTCGCACGGACCGCGTCGGGCGCGGCCCCGCCGAGCCCCCGGCGCTTCGCGGAGGTGGCTGCCGTCCTGGCCGCCGTGGCCAGCCTGGGCCTCGGGCTCATGGCGGGCACGGTCCTCGGCGCGCTCGCGTGAGGTGACCGGGCGGCAGCAGCGCGGCCGGTCGACCGGCCCGGTCAGGCCGAGGCGACCCTCCCGCCGGGGCGCCCGCCCGTGACCCCGGCGCGGGCAGCGACGCCCCGGGTACGCGCGGACGACGACCGAGGCCACCCGCGCTCAGGCGTCGCCGCCGCCCACATCGAGCAGCACCTTGGTGGAGGCCGACGGGTCCGAGGCGAGCGCGACGGCGGCCACCGCGTCCCGGAGGGGCAGCTGATGGCTGAGGACCGCACCTACCGGCAGGCCTCCCGCGAGCAGGTCGACGGCCTCGCGGATGCCGTCGACGAAGCGGAACGACCCGACGAGCGTCAGCTCCCGCACCGCGGCCAGCCCGACCGGGACCGGGTGGGCGCCGGGCGGCAGGAGCCCCAGCAGGACCACCACCCCGCCCCGCCGGGCGGCGTGCAGGGCCATCGCCAGGCCGGCCGGGGACCCGGAGGACTCCACGACGACGTCCGGCGGTCCGCCGCCGGCCTCCTGCGCGGCGGTCGCGGCCGGTTCGGCGTCCAGGCCCGAGACGTCGACGACGTGGTGGGCGCCGACGGCGGTCGCCACCCCCAGCGCACGCGCCGACAGGTCCGTGGCGGTCACCCTGGCACCCGCCCGGACGGCCGCAGCGACGGTGAGGGCGCCGATCGGCCCGGCACCGACGACCAGCACGTCTGCTCCGGCGAGCGAGGGGCCGCGGTCGGAGGCGGCGCCGGCGCGTCGCAGGGCGTGCACAGCCACACCCAGGGGCTCCGCGAGGGCTGCCGTCCGCAGGTCGAGGGAGTCCGGCACCGCGACCAGCTGGTCGGCGCGCACCACGAGCTCGGTGACGAAGCCGCCCTGGGTGTGCGGCCACGAGGCGGCGGAGCCGAGGTAGCGGGTGCTCGCGCACTGGTTGGGACGGCCGGCGAGGCACCGGGGACAGGTGCCGTCGACGGTGGCCGGGTGGACGACGGCGCGGTCACCCACCGAGGCCCCCGTCACGTCGGGGTGGACCTCCAGGACGACGCCGGACACCTCGTGGCCCAGGACCAGCGGTTCCCGGATCCGGAAGTCGCCGACCGCCCCGTGACGGACGTAGTGCACGTCCGAGCCGCAGACGCCGCCCCACCGCACCCCCAGGCGCACCTGCCCCCGGTCCAGCTCGACGTCAGGCAGCTGCTCGACCCGCAGGTCGCCGGCCCCGTGGGCCACGACCGCCGTCCTCGGCACTCAGACCACCGCCGTCATGCCGCCGTCGACGAAGACGACCTGGCCGTTGACGAAGTCGGAGGCCGCCGACGACAGCCAGACGCAGGTACCCACGAGGTCCTCCACCTGGCCCCACCGCCCGGCCGGGGTGCGGCCGCGCACCCAGGTGTCGAACGCCTCGTCGGCCACGAGCGGGCGCGTGAGGTCGGTGACGATGTAGCCCGGCGCGAGCCCGTTGACGCCCAGGCCGTGCGGCGCCCACTCCGCGCACATGCTGCGGGTCAGGTTCCGCAGACCGCCCTTGCTGGCGGCGTAGGCGGCGATGCCGGGGCGGGCCAGGTCGGTCTGGACGGAGCAGACCGTGACGATCTTGCCCGTGCCCCGGCCCACCATCCCCCGGGCGACGGCCCGGCAGACGAGGAACGCGGCCGTCAGGTTGGTCCGCAGGACCCGCTCGAAGTCGGACGAGGCCACCTCGAGCAACGGCTCGCGGTGCTGCACGCCCACGTTGCACACGAGCACGTCGACGGGGTGCTGCGACTCGATCCGGGCGACCCCGTCGAGCACCGCCTGCTCGTCGGTGACGTCGAACCCCTCCGCCACCGGCGCCGGTGCCCCGGCCTGCTGCGCCGCTGCCGCCACGGCGGGCAGACCGGCCTCGGCGCTGGCCGGAGCACGCCCGTGCACGACCACGCGGGCGCCCGCGGCGGCGAGCCCGACGGCCAGGGCGTTGCCGATCCCGCGGGAGCTGCCCGTCACCAGCGCCGTGCGCCCCGCCAGGGAGAACAGCGCTGGTCCCGTCGGTCTCGTGGTGCCGTCCCCGGCGTCCCCCACGGTGCCGTGCCCGCTGCCGCTCATCGTGTCCTCCCGGTCGTGGCGTCACCGCTCGTGGGGTCCCCCGACAGCAGCCGGACGACCTCGATGACCCCGGAGTGGTCGAGGTCGCCCCGGCCGGTCCACCGCATCGCCCCGAACAGCTGGTCCACCACGGCGGTCACGGGGACCGCGACCCCGAGCTCGCGCGCGGCCTCCAGGACGAAGCCCAGGTCCTTGTGCTGGAACCGTGCGGCCCCACCCGGCCGGAAGTCGCCGTCGACGTAGCGGGGGGTCTTGTCCTGCAGGGCGCGGCTGCCGGCCAGCCCGCCACCCAGCAGCTCGAGCAGGTCGGCGGTGTCCAGCCCGGCGTGCCCGCCGAGGGTGACGGCCTCGGCCAGGACCGCGAGCGTCCCTGCGACCACGGCCTGGTTGCAGGCCTTGGCCACCTGGCCGGAGCCCAGCGGGCCCAGGTGCCGCACGGTCGTGCCCAGGGTGCCGAGCAGCGGGAGCAGCGGGTCCACGTCCTGCGGCGCACCGCCGACCATGACCGACAGGGCGGCGGCCCGGGCGCCCTCGACGCCGCCGCTCACCGGCGCGTCGACGACCCGGTGCCCACGGGCCTCCACCGTCGTCGCCCACGCCCGCAGCCGGGGCGGCGACACGGTGCCCATGACGACGACGACCGTTCCCGGAGCAGCCCGCTCGAGCAGGCCGTCGGTGCCGTCGGTGACCTCGATCACCTCCGCCAGGTCGGGCAGCACGGTGAGCACGACCGGGCACAGCTCACCCAGCCGGGCCAGGCTGTCCACCCGGACCACGCCCGTCGTGGCCAGGTCGTCGGGCAGCCGGCCCGACCGGGTCCAGACGAGCACCTGCCGGCCGGAGCGCGCCAGGTTCGCCGCCATCGGCGTCCCCATCCGGCCGGCGCCCACCAGGCCGACCGGCGGCTCGGCCGCGGGCGGACCGTCAGCCCCGCCTGGCCCGGCGTCGGCCGTCATCGTCCGTCGGCCTCGGAAGCGGCCCCGTCCAGCCACCTCGGGTGGCGCAGGACGGCGGGGTCGACCAGGTGCGCCGGGGCCCGCCAGCCTGCGGCGGCCAGCACCGCCGCCATGGCGCTGCGACCGTTCCCGAGGGCCATCTCGTCGGTCCACGACAGCGCGTGGGGTGCCAGCACGACGGTGTCCATCGCGGTGAGCGGGTGGTCGGCCGGCAGCGGCTCCACCTCGAAGACGTCCAGGCCCGCGCCGGCGATCGTCCCCGAGGCCAGCGCGGCGACCAGCGCGTCGGTGTCGACCAGGGGGCCGCGGGCCATGTTGACCAGCAGGGCGGTGGGCTTCATGAGCGCCAGCGCAGCCGCGTCGATCATGTGGTGGGTCTCGGGGGTGAGCGCGGCGGTGAGCACGACGACGTCCGCGCTCCGCAGCAGCTCCTCCAGGGGAACCAGCCGGGCGCCGGCCGCAGCAGCGTGCTCGGCGCTGCGCCGGGGGTCGTGGGCCAGGACCTCGACCCCGAAGGGCCGCATCAGGGCGACCGTCTCGGTGCCGATGTTCCCCAGGCCCACCATCCCCACGCAGGCGCCGCTGAGCCCGCGCCCGTGCCAGGCCGTCTTGTCCTGCCACCGTCCCTGCCGGACGAGCCGGTCCTTGACCACGAGGTTGTGCTGCAGCGCCAGCACCATCGCGAGCGCGGCGCCGGCGACCGGCCGCCTGGCCCCGTCCGGGGTGATGGTCACCGCCACGCCGGCCGCGGTGCAGGCCCCGACGTCGACCTGGTCGTAGCCGACGCCGAAGCGGGCCACCAGGCGCAGCCGGTCCGTCCCCTCGACGGTGCCGGCGTCGACGGCGGGGGCGCCCACGAGCACCGCGTCCAGGCCGGCGACGTCCGCGGCACCCAGGCGGTCGCCGGTGTCCTCGAGGAACCGCCACCCGATGCCGGCGTCCTCCAGCTCGGCCAGGCCGATGTCCCCCCAGCTCGTGGCGCCCCCGGCACCGGTCGGCCGGAAGTCGGCCGTCACGCCGACGGAGAACCCGGCGCAGGGACCGGGAGGGGTCGCGGGGTGCGCCCGGCCGCTCACAGGATGGCCAGCGGGTTCACGGGGGAGCCGGTACCGCCCGGGACGACCAGCGGCGCCACCACGAGCATGAACTCGTAGCGGCCCTCCTCGCGGCACGCGACCGACAACCGCTCCAGGTCGAGGTTGTCCAGCAGCGGGACGCCCAGCGCGGTGAGCGACAGCACGTGCACGGGGGAGGAGACCCCGTCCACGGGGGACGGCCGGACGTCGGAGTCCCCGTCCCCACCCAGCAGCGCGATGTCGACGTCGGCAAGCAGCCGCATCGCCCGAGGGTGGAGCCCGGCCCCGGCCACGTCGGGGTCCCAGGGGCCCAGCGCCGCGCGGCGGGCCTGCTGCCCGGAGCGCAGCAGCACCGCGTCCCCCGCCCGCAGCCGCACCCCGTGGGCCTCGGCCGCCGCGAGCAGGTCGTGCTCGTGGACCGCCTGGCCGGGCTCCAGCCACTCCTTGCCGGCCACGACCGCGAGGTCCAGGAGGACGCCGCGCAGCACGATGCCGTCGGCCAGCCCGGAGACGGGCAGGTGCCGGGAGCCGTGCGACCCCACGACGTCGGCGCTGACCGCGCCCCCGAACAGCTCGCCGCGGTAGGCGATGTGGCACAGGGCGTCCAGGTGGGTCACCGCCTTGCCGTGGTAGTCCAGCCCGATGAAGTCCTTGTTGGCGGTCGGCTCGGGCGTCTCCACGTCCCCGCGGTCCACCATGTGGTGCAGGGCGGGCCTCGCGTTGTCCGGGGCGGGGTGCCGGTTGACCGGCAGGGACAGGCTGACCGAGCGGCCGCTGCGCACCAGCGAGGCGGCGTGCGTCCGGTCCGCGGCCCCGCTCCGGGACAGGGCCCCGTAGCCGGTGGCGTCGGCGGGCGGCCAGGCGCGCAGCCGGAGCTCGTCGTACAGCTCGTCGAACTCGGCGCGGCTCATGGCCGGGCCGTTGTCGGGCCCGGCCTGACTGAGGTCACGGGGCACGGTGGCGGCCTCTCTGCCGGGGGCCAGGATCAGGCGCGGCCTGGGTAGCGCAGAACGTACCACCGTCTGGACATCAGCCAGTAGGCTGGCCGAGAAAGGATTCGTGGAGGAGGACCGAGCCAGTGACCGACGACGTCGACGACCCGGGTCGAGCGGTGAGCTCGGCGCCCGCCGTGACCCGTGCTGCGGCGATCCTCGACGTCGTCGCCGCCGCCCGGGCCGCCGTCCCGTTGTCCGACCTCGCCCGCCGGCTGGGGCTGCCGAAGTCCTCCACGGCGAACATCTGCCTCGCCCTCGAGCACGCCGGCCTGCTCGTCCGCTCCGACGGCGGCTTCGCGCTCGGGCGCAAGACCGTCGAGCTGGGCGGCGCCTACCTGTCCGGCGTGGACGAGGTCCGCCGGTTCTACGAGCTGTGCGCAGCCAGCCCCTACCTCTCGCAGGAGACGGCTCGCGTGGCCGTCATGGACGGGCTGGACGTGCTCTACCTCGCCCGCTACGACGGCCGCCAGCCGCTCCGGCTGACCGCAGGGATCGGTGACCGGTTCCCGGCGTCGTGCACGGCGACGGGCAAGGCCCTGCTGGCCCGGCTCCCCGACGACGTGCTCGACGACCGCCTGTCCGGCGTGCACGCCCTGCCCACGCTCACCGACCGCTCGATCGCCACCCCCGCCGCGCTGCGGGCGGAGCTGGCCCGCACCCGCGAGCGGGGCTGGGCGGTGGACGACGAGGAGACCACCCCGGGGGTGACCTGCCTCGCCGTGGCGGCCCCCGGGCAGCGGACGGACTCCACCGCGATGGCGGTCAGCGTCACCGTGCTGACGGCCCGCCTGGACGACGCGACCCGCACGGCGCTGCTGTCGGAGCTGAGGGGGATCGCCGAGGGCATGGGCAACCCCCTCATCCCCGCCCCCTGACTCGTCCGAGCTGCTTGTCAAAATACTGGACGCCGTTCATAGTGCTGTCCATGAGCGATGGTGCTGGGGGTGCGGGCCGGTGACGGCCGCGGTCAGCGTCCGCGGCCTGTCCAAGCGGTTCGGGGCCACGCAGGCGCTGGCGGACGTCGACCTGGACGTGACCTCGGGCCGGGTCCTGGCGCTGCTGGGGCAGAACGGCGCGGGCAAGTCCACCGTCATCAAGGTGCTCGCCGGGGTGTACACCGCCGACTCCGGCGTCGTCACCGTCGGTGGGCTGCCGCTGGAGGCCCCTGGTGCCCGCTCGAAGATGGCCTTCATCCACCAGGACCTGGGTCTGGTGGCCGAGCTCAGCATCGCGGAGAACGTCGCCCTCGGGACCGGCTTCCCCCGCTCGCGCGGCCTCATCTCGTGGCCGGCGGTGAGACGGCTCGCCGAGCGGGCCCTGGCGGGGGTGGGGGCCGACCTGGACCCGGCCACCCCGGTCGCCGACCTGTCGCGCACGGAGCGCTCGCTCGTCGCGATCGGACGCGCCCTCGTGGTCGACGCCGAGGTCCTCGTCCTCGACGAGCCGACCGCCAGCCTCCCGGTCGACGAGACCCACCGGCTGTTCTCCGTCGTCCGCCGGCTGCGCGACTCCGGCCTGGGCATCGTCTACGTCTCGCACCGCCTGGACGAGGTCTTCGAGATCGCCGACGACATGGCGGTGCTGCGGGACGGCCGGGTCGTCGGCACCGGGACGATCGCCGACCAGAGCCCCGAGGGGGTGGTCCGGCTGATCGTCGGGCGGACCCCGCCCGCACCGCGCTCGGCGCCCGCCCCCACCGGTGCCGGCGCGGCCCTCACGCTGCGCGAGGTGGTCGGCGAACGCGTCGGCCCGGTGTCGTTGACGGTCGGGCGGGGCGAGGTGCTGGGCCTGGTCGGCCTCGCGGGTGCGGGGATGACCGAGCTCGGTCGCGGCGTGGCCGGAGCCCTCCCGCTCCACTCCGGGCAGGTGCGGGTGGGGGACCGGCCGCACCGACCGGGCACGCTGCGGGCGGCGGTCCGGGCGGGCATCTCCTTCGTGACGAGCAACCGGCTGGAGGAGGCCCTCGGGCCGACCCTGACGGTCCTGGAGAACCTCGTCCCCAACCCGCAGATCCGCGGCCACGGCATGCTGCAGCCGATGTTCGCGCGGCCGCAGGAGCGCCAGGCGCGAGACCTCATCGACACCTACGGCGTGCAGCCCACCGACCCGGACCTGCTGGTCACGGCGTTGTCGGGCGGCAACCAGCAGAAGGTGGTCATCGGTCGGTGGCTCTCCACCGACGCCAGGGTGCTGGTCCTGGAGGAGCCGACGGCCGGTGTCGACGTGGGTGCCAAGGCCGACCTGTACGCCCTGCTCGACGACGCGCTGTCCCGCGGGGTCGGTGTGCTGCTCATCTCCACCGACGTGGAAGAGGTCGTCAACGTGTGCCACCGCGCCCTGGTCTTCAAGGACGGACGGGTGGTCGAGGAGCTCGCCCGGCACCAGCTCACCGTGGAGCGCCTGGTCGCGCTGTCCTCCGGCGCGCGGGACGTCGCATGAGCAGCACGACGACCGCCGCCCCGACCCCGCGGTCCTCGTCGCGGCGCAGCGTCGGCGCCGTCGTGGGCACCTGGGGGATCCCCGCCCTCGTGGTCGTCCTGTTCGTGGTCTTCTCGGTGCTGCGGCCCGAGACCTTCCCCACCTTCGCCAACGTGCGCTCGATCATGGCCAACCAGTCGATCCCGGCCCTGCTGGCGCTGGGGGCCACGATCCCCATCGTCACCGGCCGGTTCGACGTGTCCATCGGGTACGGCTTCGGCCTGGCGCACGTGCTGTGCCTGTGGCTGATCGTGCAGCAGGGGGTGGCCTGGCCCGTGGCGGTGCTCGCCACCCTGGTCCTCGGGCTCGTCGTGGGCGTGGTGAACGGCTTCCTCGTGGAGCTCGCGCAGATCGACTCCTTCATCGCGACGCTCGGCACCGGCAGCGTCCTGTTCGCGGTGTCCGGGGCCATCACCGGCGGCGGTCGCATCGTCCCCGGGACGGAGGGCCTGCCCGGTGCCTTCACCGACCTGGTCAACTCCGAGCTGCTCGGTCTCCCCGTCGCGTTCTGGTACGTCGTGGTCCTGGTCGTCGTCCTGTACGTGGTCCTGGAGCACCTTCCCCTGGGGCGGTGGCTCTACGTGGTGGGCGCCAACCCGCGGGCCGCGGAGCTGGTCGCGATCCCCAAGCGGAGGGTGGTCGTCTACGCCTTCATCGGCTCCGGCGTGGTGACGGCGGCGGCCGGGGTGCTGCTGGCCAGCCAGCAGCGCATCGGCAACCCGAGTGTCGGACTGGACTACCTGCTGCCGGCCTTCGTCGGCGCGCTCCTGGGATCCACGACCATCCGCCCGGGCCGGGCCAACGCCCTGGGCACGCTGGTGGCCGTCACGGTCCTCGCCGTCGGGCTCTCGGGGATCCAGCAGCTCGGGGCCGAGTTCTGGGCGACGCCGCTGTTCAACGGCCTCACGCTGCTGGCCGCCGTCGGGCTCGCCGGCTACGCCGCCCGCCGCCGCGCCCGGTCCGGCTCCTCCGTCGGTGCCGCAGCACGCTCCGTCGGCGGTCCCCCGCCCTCCGGTCCTCCCGGCCCCGGCCCCGGCTCGTCCCCCGACGGGTCGCCTCCCGTCGGCTCGGCCGCCGGCCCACAGCGCACGTCTGCGTCCCCCACCCCCTCCCACGGCGCTGACGCCGCGGGCCCGAGCAAGGAGTCCTGATGTCCCTGGTCCCCCCCGTGCGGCGCTCGCGCCGGACCGCCCTGCTCGCCGGATCGCTCGTCCCGCTGGCCCTGCTGGCCGCGTGCTCGCGCGGCTCCGAGACCGAGGCGGCGCCCGACCCGGAGCCCGCCGCGTCCGCCGACCTGTCTCCCTCCGCGGACGCGGACCCCTCGACCGGCGAGGCGGCACCCGCCACCGGCAACGGCCGCCCCGGCGTGGAGCCCGCCTGCCCGGAGGTGCTGGCCGAGGCCGAGACCGCCGTGGCCGCCGCCCGGGACACCAGCCCCGACTGGTCCGGACCCACCGAGGGCCCGGCCGCCCAGGAGGGGAAGTCGGTTGTCTACGTCGCCGCGGACCTCACGAACCCCGGTGTGACGGGGGTTGCCGACGGCGTCGAGGAGGCCGCCGGCGTCATCGGCTGGGAGGCGCGCGTCATCGACGGGCAGGGCAGCCCCGCCGGGCAGCAGGCGGCCTTCAGCCAGGCGCTCACCCTCAACCCCGACGCCATCATCATCGGTGGCTTCGACCCGCTGACGACGCAGGCGCAGCTCGACCAGGCCGAGGCGCAGGGGATCCCGGTGGCCGGCTGGCACGCCGTGGGCACGCCGGGCCCGAGCGAGAACCCCAAGCTGTTCACCAACGTGACGACGAGGGTCGAGGACGTGGCCCTCATCAGCGCCCAGTGGATCATCGTCGACTCCGGCGGGACGGCCGGGGCGGTCATCTTCACCGACGCGAGCATCCCGTTCGCCAAGGGCAAGTCCGACATGATCCAGGCCGGTCTGGAGTCCTGCGAGTCCGTCGAGGTGCTGTCCACCGAGAACATCCCGATCCCGGACGCGGCCACGCGGACCCCGCAGGAGGTGTCCACGCTGCTCGGGGAGTTCCCGGACGACTGGACCCACTCCGTCGCGATCAACGACCTCTACTACGACAACGCCGCCCCTGCCCTGCGTGCGGCCGGTCGGGAGGGCACCGGCGCGCCGTTCAACGTCGGGGCCGGAGACGGGTCGTCCGCGGCCTTCGACCGCATCCGCAACGGGGAGTTCCAGACGGTCACCGTGCCCGAGCCGCTCAACGAGCAGGGCTGGCAGCTGGTGGACGAGCTCAACCGGGCGCTGGCCGGAGAGCCCGCCACCGACTACTTCGCCCCGGTGCACGTCACCGACACGACCAACGCCGAGGACGGGGACCTCTACGACCCGGACAGCGGCTACCGCGACATCTACACCGGTATCTGGGGCGTGTGACGGGGGTGTGACGGGGGGTCCGCCCGCTGCGGCGCCGCGGGGCCTCGGCACACTGGGCTGCCGACCCCTCGGCCCGGGCGCCCGCGGTGCCCGCAGGAAAGGACAGCCCATGACTCGTCGCCCTCGTCAGACCGCCCTGCTCCGGGACGACCGGGGCAGGGCGGTGCCGGTCCTGCTCGTGGTCACCGCGGCCGTGGTCCTCGTCCTGGTCGGGGTGACCGTCGCCGCGGTGGTCGCGGCCGGTCGCGACCGGTCGGACGGGGACAGTGCGGTCCCGGCGGTGGCGCAGCGGCAGGCGTTCCCGGGCTCCCCCGCCGAAGGGCTGGACGAGACGGGCGGGATCGTGGTGGGTGGCAGCGGGGACGTGCTCCTCACCGTGTACGAGGACTTCCTCTGCCCGGCCTGCCGACAGCTGGAGGAGGTCAGCGGGGCGTACCTGGGCTCGCTCGCCGAGGGGTCCGAGGCCACCGTGGAGTACCGGCCGATCGCCATCCTCGACCGGCTGAGCGCCGGCAGCGAGTACTCCACCCGCTCGGCCGCGGCGGCGGTCTGCGTCGCCGAGCTGGACGGCCCGGCCGCGTTCGCGGCCTACAAGGACGCCCTGTTCGCGGCGCAGCCCGCGGAGGGCGGCCCAGGACCCGACGACGAGGCGCTCGCCCGGCTGGCCGGGTCGGTGGGGGCAGGCGACGACACGGCCGCGTGCATCCAGGCGGGCACGTACCTGGACTGGGTGGCCCGCAGCACGGCCCAGGCCCAGCAGCTCGGCGTGTCCGGCACCCCCACCATCTGGGTGGACGGGGTACCGACGGAGGCGCGCACCCCCGAGGAGCTCGAGGACGCCGTCGCCCGGGCTGCGGCCGCCGGCTGAGCCCGGGCCGTCACAGGCCGAGCAGCAGCGCCCACTGCTCGGCGAAGACCACCCCGAGGAGAGCCAGGAGCGCCGCGTACCAGACCAGGACCGGGGCGAGGGGCACCGCGGCGAGGGCGCGCACCGTGCCGCTGCCCGCGAGGCGGGTCCCGAAGAGCCCCTCCAGGGCGTTCACCAGGGTCGTGCACCAGGCGACGGGGACCACCACCACCCACACCGCGATGCACCACGGGCACAGCACCCCGAGCTGGAAGACGCTGACGGCGATGAGCCAGTGGACGAACCCCAGCCCGGCCACCGCACCGACCTGCAGCCCCCAGCGGACCGGCGTCGGCAGCCGTACCCCGAGCAGCATCAGCACGCCGAGGGTGAGCAGCACCGAGAACCCGATGACGCCGAGCAGGGTGTTGGGGAAGCCGCCGCCCAGGACGCTCGCCTGCGCGCTGCTGGCGACCGCGCCGCAGTCCAGCAGCGGGTTGAACGAGCACGACGGGACGTAGGCCGGGTCGAGGGCCAGGCGCAGCCGCTCGTAGGTGAGGTCGGTCGCCGCCACCACGCCGACCGCCCCGCCGGCGGTGAGCACCCACGGCAGCGCCCGCTGCGGCCCGCGGGCACGCGCCTGCGCCGGGCCTGCGCTGGGGTCCGGGGCGGTCGTCACGTCGGGGCGGGTACCGGTCACCACCCCATGATCCACCGGTGTCGAGGCGTCGGGCGTGGCGGCCCGGCCGGGGAGGACCGGGCAGGAGCCACGAGGTCGTGGTCAGCGGGGACGCGTGGGACGGCTCATCGACGTCTGAGGGCGAGCACCGGGATCGTCCGGTCGGTGGTCCGCTCGTACTCGGCGAACCCCGGGCTGGCCTGCGTGAACTGCACCCAGACCCGGTCGCGGTCCTCGCCCTCGAGCTCCGTCACCTCGACGTCGACGGTGCCCGCCTCCGGGGTCTCGATCCGGGTGGACGGGTGGGCCAGCAGGTTGCGGTACCAGGCGGGGTCGTTGGGCGCCCCGCCCTTGGAGGCCGCGACGAACCACTCGTCCGCTCCGTTCCGGAGCGCGAACAGGGGGCTGACCCGGTGGGTGCCGCTCGAGGCGCCGACGTGGTGGACGAGCACCAGCCGGCGCCCGAACCCGCCGATCTCCACGGTCCCCCCGGTGGCCCGGAACTCGGCGATCACCCGGGCGTTCCAGTCGTTGCCGTCGGTCATCGGGCACCTCTTCCAGCGACCGGAGACGGCCGCCGCTCCGGTCGCGGCCCGGCGCCGCGACCTGGGTGCATGCCTACCGCATGCGAGGGCCGAGCTCCAGGGTGCTCGTGCCCCGGTCCAGACCGGACAGGACCACGTCGACGACGAGCCCGAGCCCGTCGTCGGTCGGGACGTGCCCGCGCACGGAGCACCGGGTGCGCCTCGCCACGCAGTCGGCATGACCGGCTGCTGCGTGGCCTCGGCCCCTGGTCGCTCGTCACGACGCACGTCGAGGACCTAGGTCCCCCGACGCAGGGGCGCGTGAGGGCCACCCTGTGAGCACGATCTCCGCAGGTCGCGTCGCCGGCTCGCCCCTGGGCCGCCGTCACCGCCGGGAGCGCGGCTCCCGTACTCCAGAGGAGACACGCATGACCGCCCTCCCCGACCAACCCGCCGCCCCAGCACCGCGCTCCTCGGCCTCGTCCGCCCAGGGGTCGCCTGACCAGCCCGCCGACGCCCGGACCTCCCAAGGTCGGCCTGCGTGGCCCGGCCGGCCCGTGGTGGGCGGGCGGCTGCTGGACCTGTGCCCCGATACCGACGACGGCATGCTGTCCATCCACGTGCACCGTCAGGAGGCCAGCACCGCCCGCACCCGGGGCGGGCAGCGCCGCAGCGAGCTCCGCTACGGCAGCCCCACCCGGCGTCTGCCGCTGCCTCGCGGTGCCACCGCCGACGTGGTGTCCGCCTCCTACCGCGACGGGATCCTCGAGGTCCGCCTGCCCGCACCCGGCGACCACGCCCGCCGCGTCCCGGTGGCCCGCACATGACGCGCAGCGGGTCCGACGGCACCGGACCTCGGACCGGAGCGACCGCACCCGTCCCCGACGTCGCCGGCGGCGCGGTGCACCCGGGGTCCCGTCTGGTGATGCACAGCTGCGTCGCCGGAGTCCCCGCGCGAGACGGGGAGATCCTGGAGGTGCGCGGTCCTGGTGGCGGCCCGCCGTACCTCGTCCGGTGGTCGAGCGACGGTCGCGTCAGCCTGGTGTTCCCGGGCGCCGGTGCGACGATCGCGGCGCGGACATGACGGCCTGGGCGGAGGACCGCCTGCTCGTGCTCCTGGACGGCTCCCCGGACGACGAGGCGGTCGTCGCGGCAGCTGTCCAGCGCCTGGACGGTCACCCGGGCCACGCGTTCGTCGCCGACGTCGCCCTCCGCGACTACCGTCCGCCGCTCCGGCCAGGGACCGTGACCGCCGCACAAGCGGCAGCGACCCTGCAGCAGCACGCACGCGGCCCCGTCTTGCTCTTCAGGCTCGTCGCCCCCGACGTCGCCCGCGCCGAGCGTCTGCTGGCCGAGCCGGGCCTGCTCGTGGCGTCGTTACCAGACGCGCACGAGGCTCCGGGTGCAGTCGTCGACGCCCGGCGGTGGGTGATCGAGGCGAGGTTCCAGGCGGGGCGGCCGGCCTTGCTCGTCCACCCCGGTCTGCACGCTGCGCCAGCGGCGTCGCACACCGTCGTGCTGTCGGCCTCGGTGCCCCTCTACCAGGCTGCGGCCCGGTTGGCTGTCGACGAGGCCGCCCCCACGGCGGACACGCTGCGCGTCGTCCGCGTCGTCCCTGCCGGCGTGTACCCGCCCAGCCAGCTGTACTCCCATGCCGGCTCCGTCCTGCACCGGGCGCTGAGGGAGGCGGGGGTCCTGGCGTACCGCCACGTCGACGAGCTGGTGGTCGAGGGCGACGAGCCGGGTGTCGTGGCCGGGCTCGGGTCGCGGCTCGTCGTCAGGGACGTGGACGTCGACGGGGCCGGTGGCCGGCGCGGCGACCCCGACGACCCACTTGCGCGGCTGCTCGAGCAGGCCGGGTGCCCCGTGCTGGCCGTCCCCAGCCACCTACCGAGGACGGACGACCGGCCGACCACCCCGGGGCTGCCGTCGCAGCGCCGCGGCCTGACCTGGCCCGCGGCCGGCCCAGGGGTCCTGGTCGCCGCGGACCCGACGGACGTCACCGCGTCCCGGTCACCCGCCGCCACGCACCGCGCGGCGACGTCCTGACCGGGAGGTCACACGCTCGGCGGCCCCGCCTGCAGCAGGACCGTCAGGCCGGCGAACGCCAGCGCGCCCGCCGCCAGGGCGACCGGGAACCACAGCACCGCCGGCCGGAGCTGACGGGCGGACCGGCCGAGCACGACGAGCAGGACCACGGACACGCAGCCGAAGACGGCCGCGTCGTCGCGGTAGCCCAGCACGACCAGGTACTGGACCAGGGCCTCGGCGGCCCAGAGCGCGGCCACGGCGGCGGGACCCACTCCTCGCCACCGCCCGTCGGCCACACGCGTCAGCCGTCCCAGCAGCGCGAACACCGGCCCGCCGACGACCGCGGCCACCGTCCACACGATCACGTAGGCGCTGCCCACCCCGAACCCGCGGAGGTCGGCGGTCACGTAGTAGCCCACCACCTGGGCGGCGCAGGTGAGGACGCCGAGCAGCACCGCGTCCCCACGTCGTCGCGCCAGCAGCAGGCCGACGGCGGTCGGCGCCATCAGCCAGGGGGACACGGCGTTGGCGAGCCCCTCGAAGGGGGGTGGCAGGACCGTCTGCAGGAACGAGGTGGCGGAGCCGACGGCCAGGCCGACGGCTGTGGCCGCAGCGGCGGTCGCGATCACGGGTGCGGGGCGGGTCGCGGTCACGCTGGTCAGGGTCGAGGGCAGGGTCGGGGTCACGCCGGCCAGCCTCGCCTCCGCACGACGTCGATGCCTCCGCCGCACGGTTGGAGACCCTGACCTGAGGTACCGGCCGCCGGTACCCCCGGGGGAGGTCCTGACAGCGTGTCCGCCCCACGGTGGTGACCATGACGACCCACCTGGTGCGCTGGCGGCCACGTCCCCGTCCCCGTCCGGCCGGAGGTCCTGCCATCGCTCGCCTGACCGAGGCGCCGCACGCCGTGCCGGCGGTCTCCGGCTCCCGGGTGCCGGCGTGAACCCGACGGTGTGGCGGGCGTGGGCGCCCGAGGCCGGTGGTGCCGCTGCGGTGCTGGTCCTGGGTCTGCTGCAGGCCGCGTCGGGCAACCGCCCCTTCGTCTCGGTGCTGGCCGTGCTCGTGCTGCTGCTCGGGCTTGCCGCAGCCCTCCTCCTGGTGCGCCGGGCCCCCGGTGCGTCGTTGGTGCTCGTCTGGCTGGTGGCGCTCGGCCACGTCGTGGCCGGGGTGCCCGTCCTGACCGTGGAGCTCGCGGTGGCCGTCGTGGCGTTCGGGTGCGCCCGCTGGGGCAGCCCCGCCACCGTGGTGCTCGGCGGCGTGTCCATCCCGGTCGCGGCCCTCGTCGGCGGGTGGCTGCTGGTGACGGGCCGGGTCGCGGTGGTCGCCGACCTGGGCGTCCTGCGGGGGCTCGTGCTGAGCGTGCCCGGCCCCGGCCGTGCCGGGGTGGTGGGCGGGCTGGCCGTGCTCGGGGCGTCCCTGCTCGCGCTGCCCTGGCTGGGCGGGCTGGTGGTGCGGGCGGTCTCCCGGGCCCGGCGCTCCGAGGGCTCGCGGGTCGCGGCCGAGCAGGACGCCGCGCGGGCGCACCGCGAGTCGGAGCAGGCCCGGGAGATCGCCCGGCTCCGCGAGGCGCAGGCCCGGCTCGCCACCGATGTCCACGACGTCGTGGGGCACTCGCTGGCCGTGATCCTGGCCCAGGCGGAGTCGGCGCAGTTCCTGCCCGACGACGACCCTGCCGCGCTCAAGGCCACCCTGGCGACGGTCGCGACCTCCGCGCGCACGTCCCTGCAGGACGTGCGGGCCGTGCTCACCGCCACGCAGCCCGTGCCGCGCCCCGGTGGGCTCGACCAGCTCGTCGAGGGGGTGCGCGCCAGCGGCCACGAGATCGTGTCCTACGAGTCCGGCACCGCCCAGCCGCTGCCCCCCGAGCTCGAGGTCGTCGCGTTCCACGTCCTGCAGGAGATGCTGACCAACGCCGTCCGGCACGGCCGTCGCGGGGAGCCCGTCGTCGTCGAGCGGCACTGGCCGCAGGGGCGCCACGGCGACGACCTGCGGATCGAGGTCGGCAACGGCGTGGACCCGGAGCGCCAGGACACCGACGACGGGGCCGTCCGCGGCCAGGGTCTGGACGGGATGCGCCGGCGTCTGGAGTCGGTCGGCGGCCGGCTGGACGTGCGACCCCGGGAGACGTCGGAGGGTCCGACGTTCACCGTGACGGCGTGGGTCCCGGTGCGACCACGAGGCGGCTCGACGGGTGATGTGACGGGCGACGTGACGGGCGACATGATGCCGCGGTGAGCGAGGAGATCACGGTGCTCCTGGTCGACGACCAGGACCTGTTCCGGGAGGGGGTCCGCGTCATCGTCGACGCCCAGGAGGGGATGCGCGTGGTCGGGTCGGCGGCCGACGGGCGGGAGGCGGTGCGGCTCGTCGACGAGCTGTCCCCCGACGTCGTGCTCATGGACATCCGCATGCCCCAGATGGACGGGGTCGAGGCGACGCGCCAGATCTGCTCCCCGGCCCGGGTGGCCAGGCGGTCGTCCCCGGTCCGGGTCCTCGTCCTCACCACGTTCGACCTGGACGACCGTGCGGCCACGGCGGTCCGTCACGGCGCGAGCGGCTTCCTGCTCAAGGACACCACCCCGCTCCAGCTGCGCGACGCCATCCGGACGGTGCACTCCGGCAACGCCGTCCTGGCTCCCCGCGACCTGGCGGCCCTGCTGGAGCAGCAGTTCCGGGCACCGGCACCGCCGCCGGGGGCCTTCGCGACCCTCACCGACAAGGAGCGTCAGGTGTTCGACGCCGTCGCGCGGGGCCTGTCCAACGCCGACGTCGCCGGACAGGTGTTCGCGTCGGAGTCGACCGTCAAGACCCACGTCGGGGCCGTCCTGCGCAAGCTCGGGCTGCGCGACCGCGTCCAGGTCGTGGTCTTCGCGCACGAGCACGGCCTGGTCCCGCCGCCCGGACTGCCGGGCCGCGACACCTGACGGCCGCCGGCGCCTGCCGGCCCGGCCCCGAGGCGACGTCGGCCGCACCCGCACCAGGGCCTCGGCGGGGTCGAGATCGCGTGGACGACCACGACACGCCGACTCAGCGGCCCTGGGTAGGGTCGGCGCCCGGGAAGGAGGCCACCGTGGCGCGTTTCGAGCTGGCCCGGCTGCACGACGGGGTGCGACGCACCACGCACGAGCACGTCCGGGACACGCTGCGCGAGGCGATCGTGCTGGGCGCGCTGCCTCCCGGGGAACGGCTGGTGCAGACCGAGCTGGCGGAGGAGCTGAGCGTCAGCGTCACCCCCGTCCGCGAAGCCCTCCGCGACCTGGTCAACGAGGGTCTCGTCGCCTTCGACCCGCACCGTGGGGCCACGGTCCGGGTGGTCGACGTCGACGAGGCGCGCGACATCTGGGACCTGCGGCTGGTCCTGGAGCCGCTGGCCATGCGGTGGGCCGCCCGCAGCGCGACACCGGCGCAGCTGGAGCAGGCCGCGCGGCTGCACGACCGGCTGGACGCGGAGCAGGACCACACCCGGTGGCTGGAGCTGCACCGCTCGCTGCACCTGGTGCTCATCGACGCGTGCGGGTCGCCCCGCCTGGCAGAGATCCTTCGCAACCTGCGCAACGCCAGCGGGCCGTTCCAGTCCGCCGTCATCCGCGAGCACCTGGACGTCAGCGCGCCGCACGCGGGCCACCGCTCGCTGCTGGACGCGCTGGCCTCCGGCGACGAGGACGCCGCGGCGCGGTTCATGCTCGACCACCTCAACCCCGCCCGGGAGCGGCTCGGCGGGCAGCGCCCGTAACCCAGAGTTCACCCCGGACGCGGCCGGGAGAAACAGCGCTGCGTCACGCTCCTCGCATCCTATAGATCACAGGATGTCTGAGAGGAGTTGCCATGCAGGCGGTTGCCGAGGCGCCCACATCCCTGTCCGTCGCCACCCCCCAGCTCGCCGTCGAGGGGGTCTCCCGAACCTTCACCAGCGCCGACTCCGGTGTGGTCCACGCCCTCGTGGGTGCGGACCTGCACGTGCAGAAGGGCGAGTTCATCTCGCTGATCGGCCCGAGCGGGTGCGGCAAGAGCACCCTGTTCAGCCTGATCGCCGGGCTGGACACCCCCACCGAGGGCCGCGTCCTCATCGACGGGACCGACCGGTCCGGGCAGCAGGGCCTGGTCGGGTACATGCTCCAGAAGGACCTGCTGCTGCCGTGGCGCACCGTGCTCGCGAACGTGGTGCTCGGCCTGGAGATCTCCGGCGTGGGCAGGGCCAAGGCCGAGGCGATCGCCCGGCCGCTGCTGCAGACCTACGGCCTGGGCGGGTTCGAGGACCGGTACCCGAGCCAGCTGTCGGGCGGGATGCGCCAACGGGTCGCCCTGCTGCGCACCATCCTGTTCAACCGCGACGTCATCCTGCTCGACGAGCCCTTCGGGGCCCTGGACGCGCAGACCCGCGAGAAGATGCAGGAGTGGTTGCTCGACCTGTGGGACGACTTCCGCAAGACGGTCCTCTTCGTCACCCATGACATCGACGAGGCGATCTACCTCTCCGACCGCGTCTACGTGATGTCGGCCCGCCCGGGGCGGATCGTCTCCTCCTTCGAGGTCCCCCTGGCCAGGCCGCGCAAGCCGTCGGTCACCACGAGCCCGGAGTTCGTCGCGCTCAAGGCCGAGACCCGGGCCCTGCTCGACCACGCCGCCACCGCGAGCGGGTGAGGCGAGCATGACCTCGACCGTCCCCACCTCCGGTGCGCTGTCCACGACCCCCGCGCCACCGCGTCCCGGCACCGCCGCAGACAGCCTGCGCATGCTCGACGAGCTCCCGCGCCACCAGCCCGACCGCCGTCCTCGCGACCTCGCGGGCAAGGACCCGAGCGCGCTCCAGCTCACGGTGTCGCGTCTCGGGGTGCTCGTCGCGATCGTCGTCGGCTGGGAGGTCGGTGTGCGCGCCGGCGCCATCGACCCGTTCTTCTGGAGCCAGCCGACGGCCATCTGGTCCACGGCGGTCCAGGCCTGGTCCGACGGCGACATGCTCGACAACACCCTCTTCACCTTCGCCTCGACCATCGGCGGGTTCGTCATCGGGATCGTCGGCGGGGTCACGATCGGGCTGTCGTTCTGGTGGTCGCGGCGGTACGCGCTCACCGCGGAGCCGCTGATCATCGCCTTCGAGGCGATGCCCAAGCTGGCCCTGGCCCCGATCGTCGTCCTCGTCCTCGGCCTGGGGATCGGCTCGAAGATCGCCATGGCCACCGCGCTGGTGATCGTCATCCAGACCCTGAACACCTACGCGGCGGTCAAGGCGGTCGACCGCGACCTCGTGACGCTCCTGTACTCCCTGGGTGCCACCCGGTGGCAGGTCTTCCGGACCGTCGTCGTGCCGTCCACCCTGCCCTGGGTCGCGGGCAGCCTCCGGGTGGCGATCGGCCTGGCGCTGACCGGAGCCATCGTCGGGGAGTACATCGGCTCGACGGCCGGGCTCGGCCGGATGATCCAGTACGCCGGCTCGACCTACGACATCGCCCTGATCTGGGTCGGGATCTTCACCCTGGCCGCCCTGTCCATGGGCCTGTACCTGATCGTCGCCGCCGTCGAGCGCCGCCTGCTCCGTGGCTTCCTCCACTCCTCGTCCGAAAGGCGCTGACATGACCCGCACCCGCACCCGTCCCGGATCCCTGCTCCTGGCCTGCGCGGCCGCCCTCGCCCTGGCCGCGTGCGGCAGCAGCGGCGGCAGCACGTCCGCCGGCAGCGGCGCCTCCCTGGCGGCGCTCGAGCCGGTGGCCGACGCCGAGGCCGCAGCGGCCGACGGCGAGCTGACCTCGCTGACCATCGCCGAGCCCGTCCACAGCCTGGGGTACCTGCCCCTGTACGCCGCCGCGGCGGAGGGCTACTTCGCCGAGGAGGGCCTGGAGGTGACCGTCACCACCCTGACCGGTGGCGGCCACGTGAACGGCCTGCTCTCCGGCGAGGTCTGGGGCTTCATCGGCGGCCCCGAGTCCGCAGGCGTGGCCAACGTCCGCGGCGCGGACCTCGTGTCCGTGGCCAACGTCGTGGACCGGGGCAACGTGTACTTCACGGCCCCTCCGGGCGTCGAGTGGGACGGCACCGACCTCGGCGGGTTCCTGCGCGGGAAGACGATCGCGGGCGGCCGGTTCGGGGGCACGCCGAACGCGATCCTCCGCTACATCCTCATCGACGCGGGCCTGGACCCCGACGAGGACGTCACCCTCATCGAGAGCGAGGACTCCGGCGCCGTCCTGTCGATCATGCAGGCCGGCCAGGCGGACGTCGCCGTCACCAGCGAGCCGCTGCTGGGCCAGGGCATCGAGCAGGGGATCTGGTCGGAGCCGTTCCTCAACCCGCTGGAGCTGCTGGGCCCCTACGCCTACTCCGTGATCGTCGTGCAGCAGGAGACCGTGGACGACGACCCCGAGACGACGCAGGCCTTCGTCGCCGCGCTGGCCCGCGGCCAGGAGCTCGTGGAGTCCGACCCCGACGCCGCCTTCGAGCTGGCGCAGGCGGAGTTCCCCACCCTGGACCCGGCGGTCATCCAGGCCACCCTCGACCGCGCGTACGCCGACTCGCTGTGGAACGGGTCCGTGATCACCCCCGAGGCGGCCGAGACCGCGCTGGAGGTGGCCCGCTCGGGCCAGATCCTCGACGACTCGGCCGTCCCGGTCACCTTCGAGACCGTCGTCGACATGAGCTTCGTCGACCAGCTGCCGTGACCCGCCCCGCTGCCCGACCGGCGCCCCACCCCACCCACCCCGCCACGCTGGAGGAGCAACGCCATGCCTGACAACGGACCCGACCCGAGGTTCGACCCCGCGATCGCCGCCGTCGTCGTCGTCGACGTGCAGAACGACTTCTGCCACCCCGACGGGGTGTGCGCCCAGGCCGGCAACGACCCGTCGGCGGCCATCGCCATGGTGCCGCGCCTGGGCCGCCTGCTCACCTCGGCCAGACAGGCCGGGACCCCGGTGGTCTGGATCCAGACCACCCACGACGCCAGCACCGACAGCCCGGTGTGGCTGGCCCGGCGCGGTGGCTGGCCCGGCGAGGGCGGGGCCCCGGCCGTCCGCACCTGCCAGAGCGGCAGCTGGGGGGCGGAGTTCTACCTCCTCGCGCCCGAGCCGGGGGAGGCCGTCGTGGTCAAGCACCGGTACTCCGCCTTCGCCGGCACCGACCTCGACGTGGTGCTGCGGACCGCCGGCCGCACGTCCCTGCTGCTCACCGGCGTCGCGACCGACGTCTGCGTGGAGTCGACCCTGCGCGACGGCCTGTTCGCGGACTACCACGTCACCCTGGTGGAGGACTGCTGCGCCAGCTACCACCAGGAGTCCCACGACGCCACGGTCCGCACCGTCGAGAACTACTTCGGGCGGGTCGCGAGCAGTGCCGAGATCGCGGCGCAGTGGTCACCACAGCTGCTGCCGCGCTGAGGCCCAGGGCGGCAGGGGCGGCCACCCTGGCGTCGCTGTCGATCCTCTACTGGGCAGCGCACACCATGCTCCGGCCGCTGGTCGGACCGTTCGTCATCGGCACCGGGGGCACCGCCACCCAGGCCAGCGTCGCCCTCGCGTCGTTCGCCGTGCTCCCGACCCTGTTCGCGGTACCGCTGGGGTCCCTGGCGGACCGGTTCGGTGACCGGAGGCTGCTGCTCGTCGGCTCCGCGGGGATGATCGTCGGCGGCGGGCTGCTGCTGCCGGGGTCGCTCGGGGCCGTGGTGGCCGGCCAGCTCGTGCTGGGCGTCGGCACCCTGGCGGTGTGGGTGGCCCTGCAGGCCACGGCCACGCGCTCGGTCCAGGAGGAGTCCCGCGCGGAGCGTGACCGACGGATCGCGACGTTCTCCCTGTTCGTCGCCGTCGGCCAGCTGGTCGGACCGTTCCTCGGTGGCGCGGTCGCGGAGGCCGCGGGCTTCCGGGCGAGCTTCGGGGTGTTCATGGCCCTCTCGCTGGCCGTCCTGCTGCTGAGCCTGCGTCGCCCCGCGGTGCCGGCCCACGAGGGCGCCGCCCCTCGGCTCGGGTTCGGCCGGGGCGCGGTCCGCTCCTACGCCGACGCCTGGCGGCTGCTGCGCGTCCGCGCCGTGCTGGTCACGGTCTCCGCCAGCTTCCTCGTCCTGGTGGTCCTGGACCTGCGGACCGCGTTCCACCCGATCTACCTCGGCGGCATCGGCTACTCCCCGCTGGTCGTCGGGGCCCTGCTCAGCACCGGCGCCGCGTTCGCGTTCCTGGCCAAGCCGCTGTTCGGCGTGCTCATGCGCGTGCTGGCACCGGCCGTGCTCGTCGGGCTGACCCTGGGGATCGGTGCGGTGAGCGTGGGCCTGGTCGTGCTCACCGACGACCTCGCGGTCCTGCTGGTGCTCGCCGCGGTCAACGGGTTCGCCCTGGGCTTCGCGCAGCCGCTCACCCTGGCCCTGATGGCCGAGCACACCCCGGCCGACCGGCGTGGCCTCGCGGCGGGGCTGCGCTCGGCCGCGAACCGCGCGGCCCAGCTGGTCGACCCGGTGGTGTTCGGCCTGCTGCTGGCCCTGCTGGGGATCCAGGGCGCCTTCCTCACCATGACCGCCATGCTCCTGCTCGCCACCACCGTCCTCGTCATCGCGTTCGCCACCGGCCGCAGGTCCGGCCACTGACCCTGGAGGTCCCCATGACCAGCCCCGTCCCCCTGCCGCCCGCCCCTTCCCGGCTGTCCGTCGTCGTGTTCTCCGGCGCCACCGCCACCATCCAGAACACCGAACCGCTCATCACCAGCGACCAGGCCAGGCGGCGGCACGGGCTGCCGACACCCCCGGTCGGCCCCCACGGGGACGCGCTGCGGCCCCAGCGCCTCGCCGCTCCCGTCACCGTCTACATCGAGGCGTTCTCCGCCCACCCGCTGGAGCGGGACGCCGCGCACCTGTACGCAGAGCCCGACGGGTACCTGGCCCCCGACGGGACCGTCAGCGCCGAGCGGCGGTCCGAGCACGACGTCCCGGTGCACGAGGCCGTGCTGTCCCCGGAGGACGGCCTGTACCCCCTGCCGTACATGGCCCGGCAGGCCGACGGCAGCGCGTGGGACGGTGACTGCGCCCACCCCGCGGCCCCGGACGCGCTCGCCCGGCAGACGTTCCTGCCCGACGCCTCCCGCCTGGTGGAGGAGATCGACCGGTTCGGCCTGGACGCGACCGGACGCAACGGCCTGCTGAGCCGGGCGGCGGACTTCACCTTCGTGCGGGCGGCCCCGTCGGGCGGCTACGAGCGCGGTCTGGCCGAGTCGGACCGCACCGACAGCGGCACCGGTGACATCGCGCCCGAGGTCCGCGGCGAGGACTTCTTCTTCTACAGCCCGCGCCACCTCGCCCAGGCGCCCGCGCTGCCGGTCCTGGCCCGGCTGACGAACACCGTCCAGCAGACGCTGGACGACGGCTCCTACGACGGTGCCATCTGGCTCGAGGGCAGCCCGGCGACCGAGGAGACGATGTACTGGCTGAACCTGCTCATCGACACCACCGTCCCGCTGTGCGGGAACAGCTCGCAGCGACCGCACGGGGCGCTGTCGAACGACGGCGACCGGAACATCGTCGACAGCGTGGCCTACATCGGCTCACGGATCTGGGCCGACCAGGACGGCAAGGACACGGTCGGTGCGGTGATGGTGCAGGAGGAGCAGGTGTTCACCTCCCGCGACGTGCAGAAGGGCGACGCCCGACCCGGTGGCTACGTGGCCACGGGCGGGCACGGTGGCATCGTCGCGACGATCGGGGCGCCGGGGGACCCGATGCTGACCTTCCGCCCCAGCAAGCGGCACACGCACACCTCCGCGGTCAACATGCGGGCCCTGCCGGAGGAGGTGCTGGGGGCGACCGCGACCGAGTCCGGCGTCGCGCAGGTGCCGGTGCCCGTCCTGTCCGGCGGGCGGCTGCTGGCCTCGGCGATGCCCAAGGTCACGCTGTGCAAGTACGCGCGGTACGGCATGGACGACGCCTCCGACGACCCCGAGCAGGAGGTGGAGCTGCTGGCCCGGATGCGGCGAAACCTCGAGCGCTCGCCCCTGTCGGGCTTCGTCCTGGAGGGCAACGCACCGTTCGGCCGCACGGACGAGTCCATGACCACGGTGCTGCGTCGAGCGGTGCTCAGCGGGATGCCGGTGGTCAACGTGGGTCGCGGCAACGCCGAGGGCATGGTGCCGACCGTGCCCGGCAGCCTGTTCGTCGCGGGCTCCACGCTCACCGCCACCAAGGCCCGGCTCCTGCTCATGGCCTGCCTGCTCCGCTTCGGGGCGCCGCCCCCCGCGGCCGACCCGACCGCCCCCACGCCCGAGGAGCTCGACGCCACGCTCGCCCACCTGGCCAGGTACCAGGAGGTGGTGTCCACCCACTGACGGGTGACTCCTCACCGGCGGCGGGACCCCCGGCGCTGCTGCCCGCCCAGGTCCCGACCTCGGTGTGCCCGGGGCAGTGCGTCGGTGGGGCTCCTGCGCCTCACCGCGCGGCAGAGGCGCCCTCGTCAGCCGTCGAGCAGCCGGCGCACCCCCAGCCGGGCGAGCAGCAGGACCACGACGAGGGCGGTCACCGGGACGAACCCTCCCAGCTGGACCGAGTCCCCGAAGGCCAGGTCGACGGCCCAGAGCACCACCAGCTTGGACCCGGGGAGCACGAGGGCCAGCAGGCCCACCGCAGCGAGCCGCTGCAGCGCCGTGCCGGCCCCCCGCAGCCGTGCCAGGACACGTGCCTTGACGGCGACCACGACCTCGAGGACCACCTTGAGCAGGAGGGCCGTCAGCAGCGACAGGGTGAAGGTCTCGCTGATCACACCCGGCAGGCGCTCCACCGCGAGGTTGAGGACGGTCACGTACACGAAGACGTCGACCACGTGGGCCGACAGCCCCCGGTCACGGGTCGAGGTCGCCATCCGGGCTCCGCTCAGCGCCCGATCCAGCCGGCGACGAAGCCGGTGACGACGACGGAGGTGATGGTGACGGTGGAGAAGCCGGCCACGATCATCTTGGGCAGGATCTCGTGCTCGATCGCGGCGATCTCCTCGGGGGACTCCCCGGCGCCCTTGGCGGCTTCCTGGGACAGGATCATGGTGCCTGGGAACCCGTACAGGGAGGTGAGGCCGATCGCGATGGACATCGGGACGGAGTAGCCGAGCACCGTGCCGACGGCGCCGGAGAACAGGGCGATCCCGGCGACCCCGAACAGGAACGCGAGCAGCAGCGGGACGGCGAGGTCGGCGACGTCGGAGGGCTCCACGGTCGCCAGGGGCCCGAAGATGAGGATCATGATGGCGAGCATCATGATCCCGAAGGAGTCGATGCCGGACAGGATGGCTGGCTTGAAGATGCCGGCGGTGCGCAGGGCGATGCCCAGGACGAGGGCGACGACGAAGGTGTTGAGGATCCCGTCGGTCAGGTTGTTGACGCCGGTGGAGACCAGCACCACGATCCCGACGACGAACAGGGTCCCGGCGGTGGTGCGCAGGGCGGCGGGGAGCCGGCCCGTGGACGCCTCCTCCTCGTGGACGACGTCCACGACGGGTCCGAGGTTCCCGGTGCGGTACTGGTCCTTGAGCCGGGCTGCCTCCCGGCGCAGGATGATCGAGGTCAGGGGGAAGCCGACGAGTCCCTGCAGGGCGGCGATGAGCACGGGGAAGATCGCGATGCTGGTCAGGCCGACGCCGAGGGCGGCTTCCTGGATGAGGAGCACGGAGATCGTGCCGCCGCTGAGGGCGCCGGTGCCGGCGGCGACGAAGTCGAGGGCCTGGGCGTAGCCGTCCTCGGCGGCGCCGGAGATCCGGCTCCCGAACAGCAGGCTCGCCACCCACAGGGTGATCCCGATGCCGATGACGGTGGAGAGGCCGATGAGGAACGTCTTCCACTGCTTGCGGAAGTCGTCGAGGCTGATCATGGTGCCCAGGTGGACGATGATGAAGCCGACCACGACGCCGGCGAGGCCGAGCAGGGACGAGCTGGCCAGCAGGTCGTCGGGGAAGATCCCGGTGAGGAACCCCACCAGGAAGATGATCGAGGCGACGAACAGCGACGACAGCAGCGACTTCGTCTTCTTCGCCACGATGTCGCTGACCGTCCACACGAGCATCACCACGGCGAACGCCAGCACAGGGTTCATCTGAGGCCCACCTCTGACGACCACCCGACGCACGACGAGCTCCAGAAGATCACGGGGTGAAGGTCCCAGCCACCCCGCCGTCCGGCATCACCCGCCCCGGGTGGCTGCCTCGACGACGAGGTGAGCCGGGCCAGGGTGCCGCGGGACCCGCCGGCGTGCGCCCCCGACGTCCCCCTCGACGGCCGTCGGGCACCCCAGCAGCCCCGCGGGCCCGGGCCGGCGCACGCCCGCCTGTCCGCGCAGCGACGTCCCGATGGTGGACGCCCGTCCTGCTGGGCACGAGGGCCACCTCAGAGCAGCCGGGGGAACGTCACGAGCAGGACGATCCCTGACGTGGCCAGCAGTCCGGCCAGGGCGAGCAGCAGCAGCTGGGACCGCAGAGCGGTGACGCGGCCCGACATGGCGACGAAGAAGAGGACGGTGGCGAACAGGACTGTCAGGAGCGTGTAGTCGTCAGCGCGCACGTTGCTGAGCAGGGCACGCTGCACCAGCTCGTCCGCCCGCCGCGACGCCCGCGCCGCGCCGCGCCGCTCGGGCAGGACGTAGGCCGCGGTCGAGAAGGGTGAGTCCGCCTCCGCCGCTGGTCCCCCCTCCGCCAGCCACGCCTGGTGCGCCCGTCGCAGCTCCGGGGGGAACCGGTCCTCGATGAAGCCCGCGAGCGCCCTGTCACCGCTGCCGGTGGCCACCACCCACTGGGTCCACAGGCCGAGGTGGTTCGACAGCCGCACGTCGGCGGCCGAGTCCAGCCGGGAGGCCTCGACCCGGGTGGCGGATGCCTGGTTGAACGCGATCGACGTCGCCCCGCCCCAGCGGCTCGCCTGGTAGCCCGTCCAGGCCGTGAGCACGGTCGTGAGCGACAGCAGCAGCACGCCGACGAGCTCCAGCCCACGCCGGGACATGTGCCTCCTCGCTGCTGGGTGGGTCGCCGGTGCACGATGCTCAGACGACACGATGCTCAGGCGACACGATGCTCAGGCGACGTGGTGCTCAGACGTCGGATGGTGCCGGGCCGGGCGGCGCACGCACTCACCCGTTTCGCGTGAGGCGACCCAGCCCGGTCCCTCGCGCGCTCATCCGGACCCGGTGACGACCGAGAGGCCGACGGGGAGCGGGGGAGGAGGCAGGAGCGAGTCGCTGTGCCTCTGGATCAGCCCCAGGTCCCAGGCGCGCCGCACGGCGTCGTTGCGGCGAGCCGCCGACAGCTTGCGCAGGAGCCCGCGGATGTGGGTCCGCACGGTGTTGACCGACACGAACATCGCCTCGGCGATCTCCTGCGTCGACATCAGCTCCGCCAGGTGCCCCAGCACCTCGAGCTCGCGCGCCGTCAGGGGCTCCACGGGCATGGCGACGTCCGGGAGCAGCGGAGCGGGTGCCCGCCGTGGGACGGGCGCCCCGGCCCCCCGGCCCGTCACTGTCCTACCGTCGACGGCCACGGCGTCCTCCTGGTCTCCACGGCGGCTGGAGCCTGTCGTGCTCTGGCAGTCAACCGCTGCCGCCCCCGGACGTCCCAGTGACCAAGGTCCCGCACCGGGACGGTCGCGACCGGGGGTGCCCGAGGCCTGCGACCGGCTCGCCCCGGTCGGCCGCACCTCTTCTCAGGCCAGTGCCCGGGCCTTCAGCCGCTCGAACTCCTGGGTCGTGATGACCTGCTGGTCCAGGAGCGCCTTGGCCTCCGCGACCTCCCGTGACGGAGACGTCGTGCCGGCGACCTCGCGGACGTAGGAGTCCACCGCGGCACGGTTGCGCCCGGCGGCCGCCGCCGAGCGGCCAGCCATGCCCCGCCCGCGCACCACCAGGTAGGCCAGGAGGGCGAGGAACGGCAGGAAGACCAGGAACACCACCCACAGGGCCTTGACGACGCCGCCGGTCTCGTCGTCGCGGAGCAGGTCGCTCAGCACGCTGAAGAGCAACGTGAGGTACGCGAGGAACAGGTAGGAGAGCAGGAGCAGCCAGACCACGTCCCAGAACGACATGCGACTCACCTTTCGGTCGGAGACGTCACAGGGTGGTGCCGCCTGGACGGGGAGGACCTCATCCCGGGTGGATGAGGCACGGGACGGCGTCCGGTCGTTGACTTCGGTGTGCTCGTCGGGCAGGCAGCCGGGGCACGTGACGATCAAGGAGAGGTCCGAGATGACCGCCACGACGACCACAGGCACGGCACCCAGGGCGGCGACCCCGGCGATCAGCGCGCAGCACGCCCGGCTGTCGTCGACGCTGCCCTTCTCCGACACCGCCGACCTCGCAGACGCACGGCGTGGCTTCATGGTGGCGCTGGAACCGGCGGTGGTGCGCGCGGGTGAGCGTGTGGTGTGGGACAACGACAGCTACGGGTTCCTGACCGGTGACGCCCCGACGACGGTGAACCCCAGCCTGTGGCGCCAGAGCATGCTCACCGCGATCCAGGGGCTCTTCGAGGTGGTCCCCGGCATCTACCAGGTGCGCGGTCTGGACCTGTCCAACGTGACGTTCGTCGAGGGTGACCGCGGCGTCGTCGTCATCGACCCGCTCATCTCGGCCGAGACCGCGGCGGCCGCGCTCGCCCTGTACCGCAGCCGGCGCGGTGGTCGTCCGGTGACCGGGGTGGTCTACACGCACAGCCATGCCGACCACTTCGGCGGCGTCCGGGGCGTGGTCCGGCAGGAGGACGTCGACTCCGGCCAGGTCCCCGTCCTGGCGCCGGCGGACTTCGTCAAGGAGGCCGTGAGCGAGAACGTCTACGCAGGTACGGCCATGGCCCGGCGCGCCGGCTACATGTACGGGGCCGCCCTGCCGCGCGGTCCCCGGGGTCAGGTCGGCGCGGGGCTCGGCCAGACGACGTCGACCGGCACGTTCGGCCTCGTCCCCCCGACCCTCGAGGTGACGACGACGGGCCAGGAGGAGGTGGTGGACGGTGTGCAGATGGTGTTCCAGATGGCGCCGGGCAGCGAGGCGCCGGCCGAGATGCACCTCTACCTGCCACGGTGGCGAGCCCTCTGCACGGCCGAGAACGCCTCCCACGTGCTCCACAACATCCTCACCATCAGGGGTGCGCAGGTCCGCGACGCCCACGCCTGGGCCGGCTACCTCTCCGAGGCCATCGACCTGTTCGGAGGGCAGCTGGAGGTGCTCTTCGCCTCCCACCACTGGCCGACCTGGGGGCGGGAGCGGGGAGGGGAGTTCCTCGCCCTCCAGCGTGACCTCTACGCCTACCTGCACGACCAGACCGTGCGGCTGATGAACCAGGGCATGACCGGGACCGAGATCGCGGAGGTGCTGCCGCTGCCTCCTGCGCTGGAGGGGGCCTGGCACGCGCGCGGCTACTACGGCTCCGTCAGCCACAACGTCAAGGCCGTCTACCAGCGGTACATGGGCTGGTACGACGGGAACCCCGCGCACCTGTGGCAGCACCCCCCGGAGGCAGCCGGCCGCCGGTACGTGTCCTTCATGGGGGGAGCCGACGCCGTCGTCGCGAAGGCGCAGGAGTCGTTCGACGCCGGGGACTTCCGGTGGGTGGCGGAGGTGCTCAACCACGTGGTCTTCGCCGAGCCGGACCACCCGCAGGCGCGCCGGCTCCTGGCCGACACCTACGAGCAGCTCGGCTACGGGGCGGAGAACGGCACCTGGCGCTGCGCCTACCTCTCGGGTGCCGCGGAGCTCCGCTCCGGCGGCTTCGGCACCCCGGTGACCCCCGCGTCCCCGGACGTGCTGGCCCAGCTCACCCCGGAGCAGCTGTTCGACGCCATGGCGGTACGGGTGGACGGCCCGCGCTGCTGGGACGAGCACATCAGGGTCGGGGTCGAGCTCGTCGACATCGGGACGTCGTACCGGCTGACCCTCCGCAACGGTGTGCTGAGCCGCACCACGGCCGCCTGGTCCTCGGACCCGGACGTCGTCCTCCGCCTGCCGGCCGCGGCGCTCCCCGCCGTGGTGTCGGGTCTGCAGGACCCGGCGGACCTGGTGGCGGCCGGCGTCAGCGTGGACGGGGACCCGGCGGCCCTCGGTCGGCTGCTCGCCGCCATGGACGAGCCGGACCCCGACTTCGCGATCGTCACGCCCTGACCGGAACGCGGACGCGCCGAGGCCGTCGTCAGGACCCGTTCATCTGCCAGGGGTGAGGCGCGCGGAGCGAAGCACGCGGACAGTGCTGCTCCGAGGTTGCCACGAGACGGCCACGAGACATCCGCACCACCTGAGGAGGACGACATGGACGCATCCGGCACGGTGGCACCCCAGCCGCCCCGGGGCTCGGCCGCAGCGGACGGGGCGACCGTGAGCGGCGGGACCCTGGCCATGGTCGCAGGGGTGGTCGGTCTGGCCGTCTTCATGGCCCAGAACCGGGACGACGTCACGTTGACGTTCCTGTTCTGGGACTTCACGTGGCCGCTGTGGTTCCTGGTCATGGTCTCGGCGGTCCTGGGGTCGTTGGTGTGGATCGGTCTGGGGGTGCTGCGACGGCGCCGGCGCCGGGCGGAGCGCCGGGCGGCTCGGACGTAGCTGCCAGGGGCCGGGCCGCTGCGGCCAGGAGGTAGGTCCCGGGCTGGTCGACGGGGACCGCTCTACCGTCGGGTCATGGACCAGGCCAGCGGTCGTCGTGCTGTCGCGGTCTTCGTGGGGCTGGGCGTGCTGCTGGCCGTCGGGGGCGGGCTGCGCCTGGCGGGCTCGGGGCTGGCTGCCCTGCCGTGGGCGGTCGCGACGGTGGCCGGGCTGGTGGTGGCGGCGAGCACGACGGTCCGGGCCCTGGCCCGCCGCAGACCCTCGGTCGACGTCGTCGCCGTGCTCGCCCTGCTCGGCTCGATGGCCGTGGGGGAGTGGCTGGCCGGTGCCGTGGTCGCCCTCATGCTGTCCAGCGGACAGCTGCTCGAGGCCCGGGCCGCGGCGCGGGCGCGTCACGACCTGGGCCTGCTCGCCTCACGCGTGCCCCGGACCGCCGCCCTGCTGCTCGACGGCGGCGTGGTCGAGGTCCCGCTGGAGCAGGTGCGCCCCGGTGACCGGGTGCTGGTCCGCACCGGTGAGGTGCTGGGCGTCGACGGTCGCCTCTGCGGGCCGGGCCTGCTGGACGAGTCGGTCCTCACGGGTGAGCCGCTGCCGGTGGAACGGGGGACCGGCGGGGACGTCCGCAGCGGTGTGGTGGTCGCCGGGGCCCCGGTCGAGGTCCTCGTCACCCGGGCGGCCGCGGAGTCCACGTACGCCGGGGTCGTCCGGCTGGTCGAGCAGGCCGAGGCCGACAGCGCGCCGCTGGTGCGCGCCGCCGACCGCTACGCCGTGGGGTTCGTGCCGCTCGCCGTCCTCGTGGCGGGGCTCGCCTGGGCCTGGGCGGGGGACCCGGTCCGCGCCGTGGCCGTCCTGGTGGTCGCCACGCCCTGCCCCCTCCTGCTCGCCGCGCCGGTCGCCATCATGTCGGGGCTCTCCCGTGCGGCGCGGACCGGTGTGGTGGTCAAGGACGGTGCGGCGCTCGAGGCGCTCGCGGCGGGCCGGGTGCTCGTGCTCGACAAGACCGGGACCCTGACCCGGGGCCGGCCGTCGGTGAGCAGCGTGGTGGCCCCCGACGGGGGGCCGGGCGCCGACGAGGTGCTCCGGCTGGCAGCCTCGCTGGACCAGGCCTCCGCGCACGTCATGGCCGGCGCCGTCGTCCGGGCGGCAGCCGACCGCGGGCTGTCCCTCAGCATCCCGGCCGGGGTCCGGGAGGAGCACGGCTACGGCCTGGAGGGCGAGGTGGAAGGGCACCTGGTGCGGGTGGGCTCGGCGACCTGGGCCGGCGCGGACGGAGCCGGCCAGGACTGGGTGGTGCGGGCCCGTCGGCGGGCGGACCTCGACTCCTCGCTCACGGTGTTCGTGGCGGTGGACGGCCGGCCGGCCGCGGTCCTGCTGCTCGAGGACCCGCTGCGCGGTGACGCCCCGCGCACCGTCCGGACGCTGCGGGCGGCGGGCTTCGAGCGGGTCGTCCTGCTCAGCGGGGACCGCTCCGGCCAGGCGCGCCGGGTGGGGCGGCTGGTGGGCGCGGACGAGGTGCTGGCGGGGCACGACCCGCAGGCCAAGGTGGCCGCGGTGAGGGCCGAGGCCGCCCGGGGCGTGACGGTGATGGTCGGCGACGGGGTCAACGACGCGCCCGCCCTGGCAGCGGCCCAGGTCGGGGTCGCCCTGGCCGCCCGGGGGGCGACCGCCTCCTCGGAGGCCGCGGACGTCGTCCTCACCGTCGACCGGGTCGACGCGCTGGCCGACGCCGTCCTCGTCGCCCGGCGCTCGCACACCATCGCCCTCCAGGCGGCCTGGCTCGGCATGGGGCTGTCGTTCGTGGCGATGGCCGCTGCGGCCGGTGGGCTGCTCGCCCCTGCGGCCGGGGCGCTGGCCCAGGAAGGTATCGACGTCCTGGCCCTCGCCGTGGCGCTGCGGGCGCTGCTGCCGGCGGGCGGTCCCGCCCGCCTGGACGCAGCGGACCTCGACACCCTGGCCAGGCTGCGCCGTGAGCACGACGCGGTGGCCGGGCTGGTCGAGCAGCTGCGGACGACCGCCGACGCCCTGCTGGACAGCACCCAGGACCTGACCCCCGCCCGGCGCCTGCTGGCCGAGCTCGACCGGGTCCTGGTGCCGCACGAGCAGGCCGAGGAGGACGAGCTGCTCCCGGTGCTGGCCCGGGCCGCCGGCACGCCCGAGGCCACCGTCGGGCTCAGCCGGACCCACGCCGAGATCGAGCAGCAGGTCGCGGTGCTCAGGCGTCTGCTGGGGGGGCCGGAGCAGTCCCGGCACGCCACCGAGGACGTCGTCGAGCTGCGACGCGTCCTGTACGGGCTCTACTCGGTCCTGCGCCTCCACGCCGCCCAGGAGGAGGAGGAGGTGTTCAGCCTCGCCCGGTAGACGGCCGGGGAGGGTGGGCCGTTCCCGCGGCGGCCTCACCGGCCCCGCTCACCCGGTACGAACGAGGAGAAGGAGCAGCCGTGATCGACGTCCTCACCATCGAGACCCCGTCCCTGGGGGACCGCAGCTACCTCGTCACCGACGGCGAGGTCGCGGTGGTCGTCGACCCCCAGCGCGACACCGACCGCGTCACCGCCCTCGCCGACGAGCGGGGCCTGCGCATCACGCACGTGCTGGAGACCCACGTCCACAACGACTACGTCACGGGCGGGTACGCCCTCGCCCGGCAGGTGGGCGCCGCGTACTGCGTGAACGCGCTCGACGACGTCTCCTTCGAGCGGACCCCGGTGCGCGAGGGCGACGTGATCACCACGGGCTCGCTCGCGGTCAGCGTCCTCGCCACCCCCGGGCACACCTTCACCCACCTGTCCTACGTCGTGCGGCCCGCCGGCCACGACCGCGGGGCCGGCGCGGGCGCCGGCGAGGACACCGTCGTGCTCACCGGCGGGTCCCTGCTGCACGGCTCGACCGGTCGCCCGGACCTGCTCGGCCCGGAGCACGCCGAACGGCTGGCCCGGCACCAGCACGCCTCCGCGCGACGGCTCGTCGACGAGCTCCCCGACAGCACGCAGATCTACCCCACCCACGGCTTCGGCAGCTTCTGCGCCGCCACCCCCACCTCGGGCGGCTCCTCCACGATCGGCTCCCAGCGCACCGACAACCCCGCGCTCACCCAGGGCGTCGAGGAGTGGGTCGAGGCGACGCTCGCCGCGCTCACCGCCTACCCGTCGTACTACGTGCACATGGGCCCGGCCAACGCCGCGGGTCCCGGCCCTGCGGACCTGTCACCGCCGGCCCCGGCGGACGCGGCCGGGCTGCGCCGCCGCGTCGAGGCGGGGGAGTGGGTCGTCGACCTGCGCGACCGGACCGCCTTCGCCGGCGGCCACGTCCGCGGCACCCTGAGCTTCGGCCAGGACGGGTCGTTCATCACCTACCTGGGCTGGCTGCTCCCCTGGGGCACCCCGGTCACCCTGCTCGCCGCCGACATGGCCTCGCTGGAGGCCGCCCAGCGCGACCTCGCCCGGATCGGCATCGACCGCCCCGCCGCGGCCGCGACCGGCACCGCGCAGGAGTGGGCGGGCGGCGAGCCCCTGGCCGGCTACCCGCGGGAGGACTTCGCCGCCCTGGCTGCGCGTCAAGCCGCCGGGTCCGCGCCCCGCGTCCTCGACGTCCGCCGCGACGACGAGCGCCGCTCCGGCCACGTCGAGGGGTCCCAGCACGTCCCGCTGCACCTCCTGCCGGCCCGGCTCGACCACGTCCCGGCCGGCGAGCAGGTCTGGGTCCACTGCGCGTCCGGCTACCGTGCGTCCATCGCGGCCGCGCTGCTCGACCGGGCCGGGCGCCACGTCGTCCTCGTGGACGACGACTTCGACGCCGCCCAGGCCGCCGGCCTCCGCGTCGTGGTGGACCGGTAGTGCCCGGGAGCGTGGGAGCGTGACCGGGTTCCTGACCGTCGCCGCCCACGTCCCGTCCGGGCGGGCGACGTGGCTCTGACCGTGTCCCCGGTGGACCTCGGGCTGTCCTCGGCGGAGGCCTCGCGTCGCCTGGAGCAGGACGGCCCGAACGTGCTCCCGGTCCACCACGGCCCGTCGCTGGCACGTCAGGCGGTCCGTCAGGTCACCCACACCTTCGCCCTCATGCTGTGGGCGGCCGCGCTGCTGTCCCTGGTGGCCCGGATGCCCCAGCTGACGGTGGCGATCGTCGTCGTCGTCCTCGTCAACGGCGCCTTCGCGGTGGCCCAGGAGTACCGCGCCGACCGGGCGGCAGCGCAGCTGCTGAGGCTGGTGCCGACGAGCGCCCGGGTCCGGCGGGACGGTGGCACCATCAGCGTCCCGGCCGCCGAGGTGGTGCGGGGGGACGCGCTCCGGCTCCAGGCCGGCGACCGGGTGCCGGCGGATGCCCGGGTGGTCAGCGGTGACGAGCTGGCGGTCGACGAGTCGCTCGTGACGGGGGAGAGCGTGCCCGTCAGGCCGGTCGAGGGGGGCCGGCTGCTCGCCGGGACGGTGGTCGTGGAGGGGGAGGCCGACGCCCGCGTGGAGGCGACCGGCGCCCGGACCCGCCTGGCGTCGATCGCCGACCTCGCGACCAGGACCTCCCGACGGCCCAGCCCGCTCCAGCGGCAGCTCCAGCGGGTCGTGTCGGTGGTGTCGGTGCTGGCGGTCGGGGCCGGCGCGGTGCTGTTCGTGGTGTCCCTCCTGCTCGGGGTCCCGGCCGCAGCGGCGTTCCTGCTCGCCATCGGGGTCACCGTCGCGCTGGTGCCGGAGGGGCTCATGCCCACGGTGGCGCTGGCCCTGGCCCTCGGCGCGCAGACCATGTCCACCCGGCACGCGCTGGTCCGCCGGCTGGACGCGGTCGAGTCGCTCGGCGCGACCACGGTGATCTGCACCGACAAGACGGGGACCATCACCAGGAACCAGATGTCCGTGGTCGCCGCGTGGGTCCCGGGCCGCGGCACCGTGCACGTCCGAGGCGAGGGCTACGACGCCGGCCTGGTCCTGGCCGACCCGGCACCGGGGGTTCGGCGGCTGGCCGAGGCCGCGGCCGTGTGCGTGCGCGGGCGGGTCGAGCGGGCCCCGGACGGTCGCTGGGTGCCCGTCGGAGACCCGATGGAGGTGGCCCTCGACGTCATCGCGCGCCGGGCGGGCGTGAGCCGGCCGGAGGGGGACGACCCGACGGTCCTGCGCCGGATGGCCTACACCGCCGGGCGCCGTCGGTCCTCGGTCGTGCGGTCCGGGGCGGGCGGCGACGGACCCGAGGTCGTGGTCCTCGGGGCGCCGGAGGCCGTCGTGCCGGAGAGCCTCGACCCGGCCGGGAGCGCGGGGGCCATGTCGGCGCTGCAGGAGCTGGCCACCGCGGGTCTGCGCGTCCTGGCGGTCGCGGCACGACCGGCCCCGCCGGACTGGGCCACCGCGTCACCGGACGTCCTGGAGCACGGGACCCGGCTGCTGGGCCTGCTCGCCCTGGAGGACCCGCCCCGCCACGACGTCGCCGAGGCGATCGACCGCTGCCGCGGTGCGGGCATCCGGCTCGTCATGCTGACCGGGGACCATCCGAGCACCGCCGCCGCTGTCGCACGGGAGGTCGGGCTGCTCGGTCCCGAGGGCTGCGTGCTCGGCGGGGCCGAGCTTCCCGCCGACGACGGGGAGCTCGCCGCACGGCTCCTCGGGGACGACGGGGCCGTGGTGTCCCGGGTCAGCCCCGAGGACAAGCTGCGGATCGCCGAGGCGCTCATGGCCCGCGGGGAGGTCGTGGTGATGACCGGCGACGGCGTCAACGACGCACCGGCGCTGCGGGCGGCCGACGTGGGGGTCGCCATGGGCGCCTCCGGCAGCGACGCCGCCAGGCAGGCCGCAGACGTCGTCCTGCTCGACGACGCGTTCCCCTCGATCGTCGCCGCGGTGGAGCTGGGACGGGCCACGACCGCCAACATCCGCCGGTTCCTCACCTACCACCTCACCGACAACGTGGCCGAGGTCGCCCCCTTCGTGGTGTGGGCGCTCACCGGCGGCCAGTTCCCGCTCGCGCTGGGGGTGCTGCAGGTCCTGGCCCTCGACCTCGGCACCGACATGCTGCCCGCGCTGGCGCTGGGCGCCGAGCCCGCAGGTCGCCGGGCCATGCAGGGGCCGGCACGCTGGCGCACGCTCGTCGACCGCCGCGTGCTCGCGCGAGCCCTGGGGGTCCTCGGTCCGACGGAGGCGGTCGGCTCCCTGGCCACGTTCGCCGCCGTCCTGCTCCTCGGCGGCTGGGCCTGGGGCGAGGTCCCTCCCGCAGCGCTGCTGGCCACGGCGTCGGGGTCGGCGTTCACGGCCGTCGCCGTGGGCCAGCTGGTCAACGCCCTGGCCTGCCGCAGCACGACCCGACCGGTGTGGGTCACCGGGCTCCGGGGCAACCCGCTGCTGCTGCGGGCCCTGCTGGTGCAGGCCGCCGTGTGCGTGCTCGCGGTGGCCGTCCCCGGGGTGTCGCACGTGCTGGGCGGCACGCTGCCCGGCGTGGCGGGCTGGGTCGGGGCCGTGGCGACCGGTGCGGCTGTCGCGGTCGTCGACGGGGTGCACAAGCGGATCGTGCGCGTGGACGGCCGAGGTGCCGGGAGCAGGCCGGCACGTGGGCAGGGCCTGGGCTGACGCACGGTCCGGGCCCAGGCGGTCGAGCAGGGCCGTGGCTCCCGCCCTCAGGTCGGCCGGGCGTCCCGTCGTCCCGTCAACGACCTGCCCCAGCTGCGGCCCCTCTCGAGCTCGCCGTCCAGGAGCGGGCCGGTCATGTCGGCGACGTAGAAGCTCTCCGTGCCGACCGGGTGGCCGAGGTGGTGGCGTCGGACCGCCCGGGCGGCCGCCCTCGCTGCCGACCCGGGCAGCCGGCGGACCGAGCCCACCCGCGTGTCGAAGGTGGCCACGTCGACGTCGCCCGGCGACTCGAGCCCGGCCAGCCACTCCCGGATCCCGGGGGCGGAGCGAGAGGTGTCCGCGCCGCGGTCGGCGGCGTCCCGTCGGCTCGACGGGCGGCTCATCGAGAACGCGTGGGTCGGCCCGCCGACGACCAGCAGGCCGACGTCGGCAGGCAGGGTCGACGGCGCGTCGGCGACGTCGAGGACGGTCACGTCGCCGCCGCGCTCCCGCACCGCCTCGGCGACGGCCTCGGCCACCGTGCGCGTGTTGCCCCACATCGACTCGACGACCACGAGCGTGCTCGTGCGCGCCGTGCCTGCTGGGGGAGCCGTGCCCGGCATCAGCGCAGGAAGCGGTCGTCGGGGGACCGGTGCGCCGGTCCGGTCGGTCGCTGGTCGAGCGTCGTGGTCATGACGACCTCCTCCTCGTGCGTACGTCCGGCACAGCCACTGTGCGGTGCCGGAGGGCCGTACGGACCAGGTCCAAGGTCCCGGCGGGGACCTAGGTCCCACCCGCCCCGGGGCGTGACGGCGCACCCTGTGGGCACGATCTCCGCAGGTCGCGTCGCCGGCTCGTCCCGGGCCGACGTCACCGCCCGGGAGCACGGCTCCCGCTCTCACGAGGAGACACCGATGACGACCGTCCCCGAGCGCACGACAGCCCCGGCACCGCCTGCCGAGGGGTCGTCCGAGAAGCCTGCTGCCCCACCGGAGCCGCGTCCTGCGGCGACGCAGACCACCGACCGGCCCGCCGCCCGCACCCCTGACACCCCTGACACCCCGGACACCCCTGACACCCCGGAGGCGCGCACCCCCGACAGCCGGTCTGCGTGGCCGGGCTGGCCCGTGGTGGGCGGCCGGCTGCTGGACCTGTTCCCCGACACCCTGCGCGAGGTCGCGGCCCCCCGGGCCGACGGCGGGTTCGCGGTGGAGGAGCTCGTGGAGGACGGCTTCGTGGTCGTCCGGGCCGAGTGCCCGGGCGTGGACCCGGAGCGGGACGTGGAGGTGACGGTCGACGACGGCATGCTGTCCATCCACGTGCACCGTCAGGAGGCCAGCACCGCCCGCACCCGGGGCGGGCAGCGCCGCAGCGAGTTCCGCTACGGCAGCTTCACCCGGCGTCTGCCGCTGCCTCGCGGTGCCACCGCCGACGTGGTGTCCGCCTCCTACCGCGACGGGATCCTCGAGGTCCGCCTGCCCGCACCCGGCCCCGGCGACCACGCCCGCCGCATCCCCGTGACGCGCTCGTGACGGACGGGGCGCCGACCCCGGCCGCCGGCAGCAGCGAGGAGGCAGACCGGAGGGGGCGTGTCCTGCTGGGCTTCGACGGCACGCCCCGGTCGTGGGTCGCCATGCGGTGGGTGGAGCAGGAGGCGCCGTGGCGCACCACGTCGCTCGAGCTCCTCGCGGTCCCCGGGCCGGCCCCCGAGCGGGACGTCACGGCCTCGATCGGGGGCGCTCGACGGATGCTCATGGGACGTCACCCGTCGCTCGACGTCGGAGCGACCGTGGTGATGTCCGACGACGCCGTCACGGGGGCGATCGGGGGTGCCGACCTGCTCGTCCTGGGGTGGACTGGGGTGGTCGCGGACCTGCACGAGGGCCTCGGTGGGGTCGGGGTGCGCCTGCTGCGCGCGTCGACCGTGCCGGTCCTGGTCGTCCAGGCGGGGCGGCAGGTCCCTTGTGACGGTCCGGTGGTCCTCCTGCTCAGCTCCTCCACCTCCGGTCGGGCCTTCGAGGCGGCCATCGAGGAGTGCCGGCGGCGGTCCGCGCGCCTGTGCGTGGTCGGGGCCGTGTCCGCCGTCACCCGCGCGGTGGACGGCGGGCCGGTCCCCTCCCTGGTCGTGGCCGCGCACAGCCAGCGACGTGGTCGCGACGGGCTGGGCCCGCGGGACGCTGCGCGGCTCGTCGTCGGCTCTCCGTCCCCGGTGCTCCTCGTCCCCCCGCAGACCAGGACCGTCCCTCCTCCGCGGCGCGCGAGCGGACGGCCCGTCGTGCGGGCGGGCCCCGTCCGGTGAGGCGTCGCGCCGTCACCCTCCGGCGGGGCGTCGGGTCCGCGCGGACGGCACAGCGGCAGGGGCGGACCACGGCAGCGGTGGCCGCGCGGGGGCCACGGACGCGTCGTGCGGACCGGCAGGGCCACCTCGGGACCCGGCGATCACCCAGGCGGCCGCCTGGGTCCGGCGCTTGAAGCCCAGCTTGGCGAGGATCGAGGTCATGTGGTTCTTGACCGTCTTCTCGGTGATGTCCAGGCGGCTCCCCGTCTCGCGGTTGCTCAGGCCCTCCCCGACGCACCCCAGGACCAGGCGCTCGCTGGGGGTGAGCACCGCCAGCGGGTCCTCGACGTGCGCACGGTTCCGCTGGAGGACCATGTCGTCCAGCAGCACCCGTCCGGACGCCACCGCACGCACCGTCTCGACGATGTGCTCGCCCCGGACCGTCTTGAGCACGAAGGCCCGTGCGCCGGCCTCGAGCGACCCGGCGTAGAGCTCCTCGTCGTCGTAGGTCGTGAGCACGACGAACCGGGTCGCGGGGGACGACGTGCCGAGCCCGTGCATCACGTCCGCGCCGGAGCCGTCGGGCAGCACCAGGTCGACCAGGGCGATGTCCGGTCGGACGGCGGCACCTCGGCGCAGGGCCTCGGCGACGGTCGCGGCCTCGGCCACCACCGTGAGCCCGTCGGCCGCGGCGCACAGGTCCACCACGCCTCGGCGGACCACCTCGTGGTCGTCGATCACCATGACCCTCACGTCTGGCGACGTCACCCGGCTCAGCGTAGGCACCAGCGCGTCCGGGCGCCAGGTGCTCAGTGCACGACCGTGACGTCGCACTGGGCGTGGTGCAGGAGGTACCGGCTCACCGACCCCAGCAACGTCGAGCGCACCAGGCCCCGACCCCGAGAGCCCACCACGAGCAGGCGGGCGCCCATGGCGTGGTCCAGGATCGCCTCGGCGGGGGGGCCCTGCACGACGAGCTTCTCGACCACCAGTCCGGGGTGGTCCACGACCACGCCCGCCACCGCCTCGCCGAGCAGCGCCTCCGCCTGCTGGACCTCGGGGTCGTCGGGGCCCGTGACGATGCCGAAGGGGTTCGGCTCGGGCACGGCGAGCACGGCCCGCAGGGGCAGGTCGAGCAGCTCGGCCTCCTCCGCGGCGAACCGCGTGGCTGCTGCGGACCCTTCGGAGCCGTCGACGCCCACCACCACCCGCTCGCCGGTCGGCGGGGAGCTGAGCACGGTCCGGGGCCGGACGATGGTCACCGGGACCCGTGCGTGGGTGGCGACGTAGGTGCTCGTCGAGCCCATGAAGACCCGTCCCAGGGTGCCGTGCGACCGGCTGCCCAGGACGACGAGGTCGCCAGGCCGGACCGCGTCCATGACGGTGCTCGCCGGGTCGCCGGCCGCGTAGGTGGCGCTGACGCGGTCCTCGCCCAGCGCCGCGCGTCCTCGGGCGATGGCGGCGTCGACCGCTGCCGACGTCCGTGCGTCCATCCGGGCGAGCTCCTGGGGCAGCGTGAGGTCCATCGCGACCGCCGTGCGCAGCGTCAGCGGCACCGCACGCCTACGAGCCTCCTCGGTGGCGTGGGCCAACGCCGCCTGCGCGGACGGGGAGCCGTCGAAGCCCACGAGCACACGGGACACGTGGACCATGCCCTGCTCCGGGTGGTTCCTGTCGAGGGTGGTGCTCATGCCGTCCTCCTCCGTCGTGCCGCGGGTTGCGGCGGTGCCGTGCCGGTTCCGGGTGGTGCGGGGGTGGCTGCGCGGGGGTCAGCCGCCGATGTCACGCCGGTGGTAGACGCGCGCGGCCAGCGTCAGCAGGGCGGCCGTCAGCAGGACGAGGCCCGTCGAGGCCGCGAGGTCGAAGGGCTCAGCGGGCATGGCGGGCACGTGGGAGAACGGCGAGGCCCAGGCGACGGCGGCGGGCACGCCGGGAAGTGCGCCCACCTGCTCGGCCAGCACGAACAGCACCAGCGGTGCCCACACCGCACCGGCGGCGCGCGGCCAGGCGGCGACCACCAGGAGCCCTGCCGCGGCCGTCAGCCACACCGCAGGAGAACGCACCAGCGCGGCCCCGAGGACCGATGCGGGGTCGCGGCCCAGGGCGGTCCCCGCCACGGCGAGGCTGATGGCCAGGCCCACGCCAGTCAGCACGAGGAGCCAGGTAGCGCCGAGGAGGGCGACCGCGGCGGTCGCCCCGCCGCAGCGCCGACGTCCGACCGGAGCGGCCAGCACCAGCCCGGTGCGGCCGCGGAGCTCCTCGGTGGCGGCCGAGGCGGCGACGGACAGCGCGTAGCCGGTGACCACGACGGCGACGACACCGAGCAGCGCCCCGACCACCATGTCCTCCAGGGCCCCGACTCCCCCCAGCTGCGCCACGGCCGCCCGCGCACCGGCGCTGTCCAGGAGCCCGCCGACGCTGGGCACCATCGCCCCCATGAGCACGCTGAGGACCAGCGTGCCGACGCTCCAGCCCAGCAGCCCGGCCCGGTGCGAGCGCCAGGCCAGCGACCAGGCCCCGCGCAGCCGCGGGGAGCCGGTGGCCGGGCCCGCCCGGGTCGGCAGCACGCCGGTGCCGAGGTCCCGGCGGGCCTGGAGCAGCGCGGCGGCTGCCACCAGGCCGCCTGCCACCGCCAGGTCGGCGACCAGGAGCCACCACCGTGGGTGGTCCGACCAGGCGAGCAGCCGCGTGGACCAGCCGAAGGGGGTGGCCCACGACAGCCCCGTCACCACGGTGTCACCCACGGCCCGCAGGAGGTAGAGCCCCAGCACCCCGCCCGCTGCCGCCCCCAGGCAGGTGCGCGCGCTGCTGGACAGCTGGCAGGCCAGCGCCCCCATCCCGGTCCCGATGAGCCCGATGCCCGCCCAGCCGGCGCCGAACAGCAGCGACCCGGCCACGGGCAGCCCCCCGGCCACGTCGGCGGCTGCCGCCAGCACGCCGACGACCACGCTGGTCCCCGCGGCGACGGTCACCGCGGCCGCGAGACCGGCCCACCTCGGCACGGCGCCTGCGCCGACCAGCTCCGCACGCCCCTCCTCCTCCTCGGCCCGGGTGTGACGCCGGACCACCACCACCGCGAGCAGGGCCACCGCGACGGCGTACAGGACGGTCAGCTTGGCCATGGCCAGCTCGCCGACGCTGCCAGCCACCAAGACGGGGCCGTACAGCGCCACCACGGCGGGGGTGTCGTCCAGGACCGCGGAGGTGGCCTCGACCGTGGTGGTGTCGACGTACAGCAGGCGCACCGACAGGGCCGACACCAGGCACAGCGCGGTCAGGACGGCAGCCCACGCCGTCAGGAGGATCCGGTCCCGGCGGAGCGCCAGCCGCACGAGCAGGAGGACGGCCCGCCGGTCCTCCGGGCCCGCCAGGCGGAGGCCCGGTCCCTGGCTCGCCCACGCACGCCACCTCCCGCGGCGCTCGACCCGGCCCCGGTCCTCCTGGCGCAGGTCCGCGGCGGCACCGGCGCTCATGTCACACCCACCGCCCTGCCGGGCTGGTAGGCCTCCAGGAAGACCTGCTCCAGGGAGGGCGGGTCGCTGCGGAGGTCGACCACGCCGGCAGCCGACAGGACGCCCAGCAGCGGCGCGAGGCCCGCCGGGTCGACCGTGCACACCACGTCCTCCCCGTCCAGGCGGACGTCGTTGACGTGGGCGACGGCGCCCAGCCGGGCCACGGCGGCCGCCGGGGCGGGGACGCGGGCACGGACCCGGGTCGCGCGCAGCTGCCGCAGGTCCTCCAGCGTGCCGGCCAGGACGCGGCGCCCGTCCCGGATGATGCTCACCCGGTCCGCCACCTCCTCCACCTCGCTGAGGACGTGGCTGGACAGCAGCACGGTGGCCCCCCGGTGCACCTGCTCACGCAGCAGCCGGACGTAGGTGTCGCGGACGATGGGGTCCAGGCCGGAGGTGGGCTCGTCGAGCAGCAGCAGGTCGACCTCGGCGGCCAGGGCGGCCACCAGCAGGACCTTCTGCCGGTTGCCTGTGCTGTAGGCCCGGCACCGGCGGGTGGGGTCGAGGGCGAGCCGCTGGAGGAGCTCGTCACGGCGAGAACGGGCCGGGTCCACGCCGCGCAGCCGCAGCAGCAGGTCCACCGCCTCCCCGCCGGACAGGTTCGGCCACAGGGTGACGTCCGCAGGGACGTAGGCCAGCCGACGATGGAGGTCGACCGGGTCGGCCCACGGGTCCTGCCCCAGCACGCGCGCGGAGCCGGCGTCCGGGCTCACCAGCCCCAGCAGGGCGCGCAGCGTGGTCGTCTTGCCGGCCCCGTTCGGCCCCAGGAACCCGTGGACCTCGCCCTGCTGGACCTGCAGGTCCAGCCCGTCCAGGGCCACGGTGCTGCCGAACCGCTTGGTGAGGCCCGCGACCTCGATGACGTCCGCCGGGGCAGCCATGCCTGCCCCGGCTCAGGTCCGCGTCCGGACGGACGCGCTCGACAGCAGCAGCACGAGCCCGGCGGCCATGACCAGCGCGGGGGCGACGTACCTGAGCTCCAGGCTGACCACGCCCGCCTGCCGCAGCAGGGACAGGGCCGCGAGCAGGACCATGAGCACGCCCAGCACGAGCCGGCCCCGGTGCAGCCCGACCGCGCCGCGACCCACGGGCGCGGTCACCTCCTCACCTCGACGGACCCGATGCCCACGTGCAGCTGCAGCTCCAGCGGGTCGCCACGGCCCACGAGCTGCTCCCGGACCACGGGCCCGGTGCCCTGCTCCTTGGTGCCCATGACGTCCACCTCGCCGGTGCCGGCGCTCGCCGTCACGTCCACCGCCATGCCGTCGGGGACGAGCACCGAGATCTCCCCCAGCCCGACCGAGACCTCGGTGGCCCCGCTGCCCGTCGTGCCCGGGGGGAGGTCGGTGAGGTCGAGGACGAGGGTCCCGGCGCCGAGCTCGTAGCGGTCGCGGAGGTCGGTGGCGCTGGTCGGTCGGTAGCTCCGGTCGCCGGCGCCGCCGGTGGTCGGGACGCCTGGGACCACCGCCGTCAGGACCAGCAGCACCGACAGGACGATGCCCACGGGGACCAGGCCGCCGGCGTGCGGCGAGCGCACGGTGGCCAGGATCAGCATCCCGACCGCCGCGACGGCGAGCGCCACGGCGACGGGCCACGAGACGTCGATGACGCCGGCCTCGTCCAGCAGCCACAGGATGCCGGCCAGGACGAGGAGCGTCCCGACCGTGATCGCACCCACCGGCGCCGTGTCCGGACGAGGCGTGGCCTCGGTGGTGACGCTCATCGTCGGCCTGCCACCACGAGGACCCCGACCCCGGCTGCGAGCAGGAGCGCGGGGCCGACGAGCGAGGAGGCCTGCGGGAGGAGCTGGCCGACCAGGGCCAGGGTGCCGGTGACGACCAGGACCGCGCCGATGACGATGCCGGTGTCGTGCTGGGAGACGCTGGTCGCCCGTCCGACCTGGTCGCCGGGCGTCTCCACGGGGACGACCAGCGCCCCGACCAGGTAGAGCAGGAGCCCGGACCCGCCGAAGAGGGCGAGCAGGACGAACGCCACGCGGACGACGACCGGGTCGATGCCGAGATACCGCGCGAGCCCGGCCGCGACCCCGAAGACGACGCGACCCTCCCGCGGCCGGCGCAGGACCGCGGCGCGCTCGTGCGGCGGTCCGGGTGGCTCCGGCGCCGACCCGGCGGACCCGGCGGACCCGGCGGACCCGGCGGACCCGGCGGACCAGGTGGACCCGGCGGACCACGTGGGCGCGGGGGCCGTGATGCTGGGCGGAGCTGCGGTTGTCGACGGCTCGGCGCGGCCCGAGGGACCCGCCCCTGTCGGTCGGTAGGTCATGTGCCACCTCCCTGGTTGCTGCCAGCCTCCGCCGGTGGCTCCTCCGCCCCCAGGGACCAAGGTCCCCACCCTGACCAGGCGAGGCGCCGACGTCGTCCCGGGCAGGACCTTCGTCTCTGGTCGCCCCGACCTCGGCGGCGGACGGTCGTGGGATGGACACGAACGCACCGTCGGCGCCGCTCGACCTCGCCGAGCACGAGTGCTGGCAGCTCCTGCGGCAGGCGGGTATCGGGCGGCTCGCGGTGGTGGTCGACGGGGCCCCCGACCTCTTCCCGGTCAACCATGTCGTCGACCACGGCAGCCTCGTCTTCCGTACCGCCGACGGGACCAAGCTCGCCGGGGCCACCGCCGGCCCGGTCGCCTTCGAGGTCGACGGCTACGACGCGGTCAGCCGCGAGGCGTGGAGCGTCGTCGTCAAGGGCCGCGCCAGGGAGGTCCAGCAGCTCCACGCGGTGCTCGAGGCCCTCCAGCTCCCGCTGACCCGGTCGCACCCGCAGACCAAGCCGCACCTGGTCCGTATCGAGCCTGCCAGCGTCACGGGGCGTCGGTTCCACGTGGTGGCGTGGCCGGGGACGGACGACGCCGACGTGGGCGGTTCGTGATGGGCGACGACCCGGTCCTCATGGCGGTCCTGGCCACGACGTGGGTCGCGCTCGGTCTGACGGTCGTCGTCTCGGGCCTGCTGGCCGAGCAGCGGCCATGGGCGCGGACGCTGGGACGAGCGGCCGTCGCGATGCTGTTCCTGCTCGCCGGGGCCGCGGTCAACGCGCTCTTCCTGCTCACCGGTGCCGACTACGACGGGTTCGCAGCCGGCTCGCCCGTGGCTCTCGTGCGCGACACGTGGCAGTCGCTGGTGGTCCCGCACCACGCCGTGTTCATCTGGCTCCTGGTGCTCGGGGAGGCGGCCATCGGCGTCGCCGTGGCCCTCGGCGGCCGGGCGATGAGGGCGGCGTACCTGGCGGCGGCCGCCTTCCACGTCGCCCTCATGGTGTTCGGGTTCGGTTTCTGGGTGTGGTCCCTGCCCGTGCTGCTCGGCCTGATCCTCCTGCTGAGGGCCGAGCGGCGTGCCGCCGCCACGGCCTCGGGCAGCCCTCGGGGGCGCGAGCGCCCCGTCCTCCAGCCGCCCGGCGTCCGCACCTAGCCGCCGGTCCGCCCGTCCGTCGGCCCGACCAACGAAGGAGCAACGCAATGCGCGCAGCGGTTTACCACGGACCTGGTCGTCCGTCCTGGCAGGAGGTCCCCGACGCGGTCCTCGTCGATGACACCGACGCGGTCGTGCGGGTCGACGCGGTGACGATCTGCGGAACCGACCTGCACATCCTCAAGGGCGACGTCCCCGCCGTCACCGACGGCCGGGTGCTCGGTCACGAGGCGGTCGGCACCGTGGAGTCCGTGGGGGCCTCGGTCCGGACGGTGCGGCCCGGTGACCGGGTACTGGTCTCGTGCATCACCGCGTGCGGCGCGTGCCGGTTCTGCCGCGAGCAGCGGTACGGGCAGTGCCTCGGCGGCGGCGGGTGGATCCTCGGCCACCGCATCGACGGCACTCAGGCCGAGCTGGTGCGCGTCCCCTTCGCGGACACCTCGACCCATCGCGTGCCCGACGGGGTCGCCGACGAGGAGGTGCTCATGCTCGCGGACATCCTCCCCACCGGGTACGAGGTCGGCGTCCTCAACGGCCGGGTGTCGCCCGGGGACGTGGTCGTGGTGGTCGGTGCCGGGCCCATCGGGCTCGCCAGCATCCTCACCGCCCGGATGTACAGCCCCTCGCACGTGGTCGCCGTGGACCCGGCCGCCGGTCGTCGGCAGGCCGCCAAGGCGTTCGGTGCCGACGTGACCGTCGACCCCACCACGCGGGACCTGCGCGAGGTGGTGGCCGAGCTCACCGACGGGCTGGGTGCCGACGTGGCGATGGAGGCGGTCGGGCTCCCCGAGACCTTCGAGGCGGCGGTGTCGGCGGTCCGCCCGGGGGGCAGGGTGGCCAACCTGGGGGTGCACGGGGCTCCGGCCACGCTGCACCTGGAGGAGATCTGGATCAAGGACGTGACCATCACGACCGGCCTGGTGGACACGTTCTCCACACCGACCCTGCTGCGCCTGGTGGCCTCCGGCCAGCTGGGCGTCGGCGCCCTCGTCACCCACCGCTACGCCCTCGACGACCTCCTCGACGCCTACGACACCTTCGCCAGGGCTGACCAGACGGGAGCCCTCAAGGTCGTGCTCACACGTCGGTGAGACCGCTCCCGTGCTGAGCGAGCTCGGCGAGCAGGGCATCGACCCGGGCGGCGATGTCGTCGCGTACCAGGCGCATCCGGTCCATCCCGGTGATGCCGCGCTCCGACGGCTCGTCGGTGTCCCACACGACCACGGGCGTCGCGCCGGCAGGGTCGACCACGGCGTCCCGGCCCAGGACCACGACCAGGTCCGCCGCCGCTGTCAGCCCCGTGGTCAGGGCGCGCGGCACCTGGTCGCGGATGTCGACGCCGACCTCGAGCAGGCACTGCGCCGCCAGGCCGTTGACCGCCTCACCAGGCGCGGTGCCGGCCGAGGTGACGCCGACCCGGTCGCCGGCGGCCCGGCGCATGAGTCCCGCGGCCATCTGGGACTTGCCGCCGTTCTTCACGCAGACGAAGAGCACCGTCGGGCGGTCGCTGGCGGTGGTGCCGGTCATGGGGTCCTCCTGGGGTCGAGTGCTCCGCCGAGCCGGTCGGCGCGGACGAGGATCTGGCCGGGCGGGCCGGCGACGTGCGCGTTCCGGTCGCCCGGCAGCTCGAACGATGGCACCTCCGCAGGAGTGACGCGGTGAGGACCCCGCACGAGAAGAGTTGACGCGGCAACCACCAGCCGGCATCCTCGTGGTGTTCGTGAAGGGGAGTACCCCCTCGCACCGTGTCGTCACTACGGCCTCGCCATCGGGGCCCGGCGCGGTGGACCGCTCGGCCGGCCGTCTGTCGCCCGCCCGTGGTCGGGGGAGACCTTCGGTCGACCGACCGGAAGGTTCTCGTCTCATGGACGTCCCCCTGTGGGTGTGGTTCGCCGTCCTCGGCGGCATCGTCGCGATGCTCGCCGTCGACCTGGTCGCGCACCGCCGCGCGCACGTCATCGGAGTCCGGGAGGCTGCGGCCTGGTCCGCGGTCTGGGTGGGCATCGGCGTCGGGTTCGGTGTGGGTGTGTGGCAGGTCTACGGCGCCGAGCTCGGCCAGCAGTACTTCGCCGGCTACCTCATCGAGAAGTCGCTCGCCGTGGACAACGTGTTCGTCTGGGCGATCATCTTCACGTTCTTCGCCGTCCCTCGTGAGCTCCAGCACCGGGTGCTGTTCCTGGGCGTGGTGGGGGCGCTGGTGCTGCGGGGCGCGTTCATCGCCGCCGGTGCCGCCGTCATCGACGCCTTCTCCGCGATCCTCTACGTCTTCGCCGCGTTCCTGCTGTGGACCGGGGTGCAGATGATCCGCACCCGCAACGCCCACATCGACCCCAGCAGGTCGAGGGTGGTGGGCTGGTTCCGGCGCGCGGTGCCGATGACCGACACCTTCCACGGCCAGCGGTTCCTCGTCCGGCGGGGCGGGGTGCTGCTGGCCACCCCGCTGCTGCTGGTGCTGGTCCTGGTCGAGGTGACCGACGTGATCTTCGCGGTCGACTCCATCCCGGCGATCTTCGCGGTGACGTCCGAGCCGTTCCTCGTCTTCACCGCCAACGCCTTCGCCCTGCTCGGCCTGCGCGCGATGTACTTCCTGCTCGCCGACCTGATGCACCGCTTCGTGTACCTCAAGCTCGGCCTGGCCCTGGTGCTGGTGTGGGTCGGCGTGAAGATGGCCCTGCAGGTGGACGTCTACAAGATCCCCACCACGGTGTCGCTCACGGTCATCGCCCTGCTCATCGGTGGCGCGGTCGCCGCGAGCCTGTGGCGCACCCGCGGCGGGGGCTACGCCGGTCCGCCGGCGCCCGTCGACCCGCCCTTCCGGGTCGCCACCCCCGAGGAGGACGCGCTGGTCGAGCCCGGTTGGCCGCGTCGCCGCCCCGCCGGGATCGGCACCTGACCCCGGGACACGGCGTCGGCGTCCCGGTCATGGGCGAACCTACGATCGTCGACGTGCCCTCACGACATGCCCGACACCGCCCGCCGCGCCATGGACCCGCGCCCGGACCGGGACGACAGGTCGAGGACGCGCGGTGAGCGGGACGGGCGTGGACGTGGCTCTGGTCCTGCTGTTCATCCTCGTGGGCGGCCTGTTCTCCGGCAGCGAGATCGCCCTGGTGTCGTTGCGGGGCAGCCAGATCGAGGGCCTGCGACGCAGGGGCGGTCGCGGGGTCCGGGTGGCCGAGCTGGCCGCGGACCCCAACCGGTTCCTGTCGGCGGTGCAGGTGGGCGTCACCGTGACCGGCTTCTTCTCGGCCTCCTTCGGTGCCGCCGCCCTCGCCCCGGCGCTGGTCCCGTCGCTGGTCCGGCTCGGGCTGGGCGACGCCGCAGCCGGCACCGTCGCCCTCGTCGGGGTGACCCTGGTCGTCGCGGCGCTGTCGCTGGTGCTGGGCGAGCTGGCCCCCAAGCGGCTGGCGCTGCAGCGGGCCGAGGGCGTGTCGCTGCTCGCGGCGGGACCGCTGGACGTCCTCGCGCGGATCCTGCGGCCGGTCATCTGGCTGCTGTCCACGGCGACCGACCTGGTGGTCCGGCTCCTCGGCGGCGACCCCGGGGCCAGCCGTGAGGAGATCGGCGAGGAGGAGCTGCGGTCGCTCGTGCGCGAGCACCAGGGCCTGGACCCTGACGAGCGGCGGATCGTCAGCGAGGCGCTGGACCTGGCCGGCAAGTCCGTGCGCGACGTCCTGGTCCCACGCACCGAGGTGATGTTCCTCGAGGCCGACCAGACGGTCGGTCGGGCATTGGACGTCGCCGTGGACCGCCCCCACTCCCGCTACCCCGTGACCCGGGACGACGCGGACGACGTCGTCGGGTTCGTGCACGTCCGCGACCTGTACGGGGCCGTGCGCCGCGGTCGCAGCGACGAGCCCTTGATGGCGGTCCTGCGCACCGTGCCGTTCCTGCCGGAGAGCCTGCCGGTGCTCACCGCGATGAGCGTCATGCGCAGGGCCGCCGTCCACCTGGCCGTCGTCGTCGACGAGTACGGCGGGACCGCCGGGATCATCACCCTGGAGGACCTCGTGGAGGAGGTGCTCGGTGACATCCGGGACGAGTACGACGACGCGCCGAGCACCGCGCCCGCCCTCCCGGAGGGCACGGTCGAGCTGGACGGGCTCACCCACGTCGACGACATCCGCGACCACGTCCCGGGCCTCGACCTGGGGGCGGACCACGCGGGGGAGGGCTACGAGACCATCGCGGGCTTCGTCCTGGCCAGCCTGCACCGCATCCCGACCGTGGGCGACCGGGTCGAGGTCGGCGACCACGAGCTGGTCGTCACCCGGATGGACGGGCTCCGCGTGGCGCGGGTCCGCGTGAGCCCCGCAGGCGCCGGCCCTGCGCGCCGCACCTGAGCACCGCCGGCCTGGCGGAACGGCGGGAGGAAGGGCTCGACGAGGCCAGCCACCGGGTGGCCAGCAGCCTGACGGGCGCCAGGCGGTCGTTGGCCCCCGATGCCGACCGGGTGGGCCGCAGCGGCGTCCCGGCACTGCTGGGTACTGTCGCTCGGTGCCCGGACCCGTGCCCGCCGCCCTCCTGCCCGCCCACGACCCCGTCGCCCTGACACGCGCGCTCGTGGACATCCCCAGCGTGTCCGGCCAGGAGTCGGCCGTGGCGGACGCGGTCGAGGCCCTGCTGCGTGACCAGCGGCACCTGGAGGTCGTCCGGGACGGCGACGCGGTGCTGGCCCGCACGTCGCTGGGTCGCCCCGAGCGGGTCGTGGTCGCCGGGCACATCGACACCGTCCCCGTCGTGGACAACGTGCCGGGCCGGCTGCAGGCCCCGGGGGAGGGTGACGACCCTGACGGCGGACCGGTGCTGTGGGGCAGGGGCACGACCGACATGAAGGGCGGGGTGGCGATGGCGCTGGTGGCGGCGTGCACGGTGCCCGAGCCGGTGCGCGACGTCACGTACGTCTTCTACGACTGCGAGGAGGTAGAGGCCGAGCGCAACGGGCTCGGTCGGCTGGCACGCACGGTGCCGGACTGGCTCGCGGCGGACCTCGCGGTGCTCGGCGAGCCCACCGGCGGCCTCGTCGAGGGCGGCTGCCAGGGGACGCTGCGGGTGGACGTCACCTCGCGCGGGCGGACGGCGCACTCGGCCCGGGCGTGGCGGGGGGTCAACGCCGTCCACGCGACGGCCGACGTGCTCGTCCGGCTGCAGGGCTACGAGCCCCGCCGTCCCGTGGTGGAGGGGCTGCAGTTCCACGAGGGGCTGCAGGCGGTCGGGATCGTCGGTGGCATCGCCGGGAACATGGTCCCGGACGTGTGCACCGTGAGCGTCAACCACCGCTTCGCGCCCGACCGCGACGCCGAGCAGGCCTTCGCGCACGTGCGTGAGGTGTTCGCCGGCCTGGACGTGGAGCTCGAGCTGGTCGACGTGGCCGAGGGTGCACGCCCAGGTCTGGACCGGCCTGCCGCCCGTGCCTTCGTGGGGTCCGTGGGGGCCGGGTCCGGCGCCGAGCCGCGGGCGAAGCTCGGCTGGACCGACGTCGCCCGGTTCTCCGCCCTGGGCGTCCCGGCGGTCAACTTCGGCCCCGGTGACCCGCAGCTCGCGCACGCGGACGACGAACGGGTCCCCGTGGCCCAGCTGGTCGCCTGCACCGAGGCGCTGCTCGGGTGGCTGCGCGGCTGAGCTGAGCCAGCGGCGCTGCTCGTGCACGCGGCGCCAGGACCACCGCGCTGGTCAGCCCGGGGGTGGGGGTCCGGATCGGCGACCGGCGCTGAGGCGGCGGGCCTGCTCCGGTCCGCAACCCGGGCGGCGGCCTCGCCGCGGGCGGTCAGGCCCGGACGCCCACGTCGGTGCCGTCGGCGCTGACGGAGGCGATGATGTCGGCCAGCTCGACCGGGCGGCTCCACATCGGCCAGTGACCCGTCGGCAGGTCGACGAGGTCCAGCCGTCGGTGCTCCAGCAGACCGGCGAGGAACGGCGTCCCCCGCTCGGCGTAGGCCCGGTAGTCGGCTGCGGGGAACGCCGTGCACACGACCGTGCCCGGGACGTCCAGGCGGCGGGGGTCGGTCAGCGACGCGGCGTCCCGCAGGGAGCACGCCGGCTGCGGGACCGCGCGTCCGGTGAAGGTGGCGAGCTGCTCGTCGCTCAGGCCGGCCATCGCCCCCTGCGCGAGCTCGTCGTCGTACTGCGCAGACAGCGGGTGCTCGTCGCCTGCCACCCCCGGGTCCATCGCGTAGCCGTCGACGACCGGTGCGGTGTCGACCCAGACGACGTGGTCCACCTGCCCGACGTGCCGGTCGAGGGCGACCGTCGCCGGGACGGCGGCGCCGCTGTGGGCGACGAGCACGGTGCGCGCCCCCGGCGGGGCGAGGGCCAGCGCCTGCTCGATGGCCGCGACGTGGTCCTCCAGGCGGACGGCGCCGCGGTCCGGGTGGTCCGGCTCGAGGCCGGGCAGGGTGAGGGCGAGGGCCGCCACGCCCCTCACGCGCAGGTGGGCCACGACGTCGTCCCACGCCCAGGCGCCCAGCCAGAAACCGGGGACGAGGACGACGTGGGCGGGGACCAGGGGGTTCGGGTCGCTGCTCATGGCGGGATCCTGCCGTCGGGGGCCGACAGCGCCGGCTGGGGTGACGACCGTGGGTCCCGCTCGCCGGCCCGCGGCCGGGTCAACCGGCCTGCGCCGCGGTGATCAGGCGCGTCAGGTAGTGGCGCCGCACAGCCAGGACGTCGGCATCCGGTGGCTCGCTGAGCAGGCGCCCGCTCGCCGCCCACTCGTCGGCCCGCTCGAGGATGTCGAGGTAGTCCCCCAGGACGCCGAGGGCGCCGTCGTCCACGCCGAGGACGAGGTCGAACGTCTCCGCCCCGGACCTGAGGGCGCTCAGCACCTGGTTGCGGACCTGCTGCCGGCCCTGCGCGAACGTCGCGAGCACCCGGCGGGCCCGTCCGGCCAGCTCGGCCACGTCCTCGGCGGTGCGGGAGTCCTGCCCGATGGCGCAGAGCGTGAGCTCGCGGAAGACGTCGTCGTTGTGGGTCTTGACCGCGAGCATCGTCGTCGTCGGCAGGTCCGGCACCACGAGCGGAGGTCCTGCCGTGCGGACGTGCTGGTCGCCGTCGTCGGACCAGCGTCCGAGCAGCTCGTCGACGGTCACCTCCTCGTCCGCACCACGGCCGTGCTGGACGTGGGCCCAGACGACCTTTCCGCCCGGTCGCGGCTCGGCCCCCCACGCCGAGGCGACCGCTGCGACCATGAGCAGCCCCCGACCCGACATCGCCTGGGCGCTGGTCAGGCCGGAGGACGGCAGGACCGGGGAGCCGTCGGCCACCTTCACGCGGACGCCGTCACCGGCGACGAGCAGCTCCACGCGCATCGGGGTGCTCGCGTGCAGGACGGCGTTCTGGACGAGCTCGGTGAGCACCAGCGCGACGGACTCGGCGGTGTCCTCGTGCACCGACGGCCCCAGCAGGGTGCGCGCCCACCGCCGTGCAGACCCTGCCGCGCCGGGCTCGGGCGGCAGGTCGAGGGCGACCGTCATCACGTCGACCACGCCCTCGCAGCAGCGGCAGACGGGGGTCGTCGCCGTGACCCGGGCCGCTCACGCATGGTCCACGGCGCCAGCCCGCTGGGCAGGTCGCTGACGCGGGTGGCCTCGACGGTGTCCAGCCACGCGCGCCGGGCCGACCACTGCTGCCGTAGCAGGGTGTCCATCGCTGTCCTGGTGGCGGGCACGCGGGAACCGTACGCGCTGCGGCGCGATGCCACCGGTCCGGAACGCCGGTCGGTCCCTCTGCGGGTCGCTGGATCGCGGCTGGACCGCGCCGCTCAGCAGCCCTGGCCGTGCGTCGGTGAGCCTGTCAGGCGAGGGACCGCTCGGCCCGGACCTGAGCAGACCGGTCGCCGCTGTCGCCCGGGCCCCGGCAGCGCCCCGCCAACGCTGTCAGGGCGGTACGGACCTCGTCGAGCACGTCCGCGTCGTCCGACGGTCCGGCCGTCGTGATGGCCGGGCCCACGCAGATCCGGATGGTGTGCTGGACGCCCCGGCGCCCGACCCGCCAGCCCAGCCGGATCCCGAACGGGATGATCGGCGCCCCGGCGACCCGGGCGATCCGGACCACCCCAGGGGCGAGGTCCTGGATGACCCCGTCCCGTCGGAGCCGTGCCGTGGCGATCTTGCCCTCGGGGTACAGCTGCACCACGCCGCCCGCGGCGAGCACGTCGACGGCGGCCTTGGCCGAGGCCGCCCGGTCCAGGCGGTGGTCCTGGCGGCGGGACCAGCGGCCCACGACGTCGCGACGCACCGGGATGTTGCCGAGCGCCCGCAGGAGGGCCCCCAGGACGGGCACCCGGAACGCGTGGCTGACGACGAGGACCGCCGGGTTCCGCCCGACGGCCGCCCACGGGACGAGGGTGTTGAGCATGGAGGGGTGGTTGCAGGCGACCACCGCGCTCCCGGTCGCCGGGAGGTGCTCCCGACCGGTCACGCGCACGTCGACGAACGGGCCGGCGGTCCACAGCCGGACCACGCGCGACAGCACGGCGTACCGGCTCTCGCGCAGCTGCGTGCCGCCGACCGTCCCGACCACCGACCTGGCTGATGCGCTCACCTGTGGTCCACTGCCCAGCCGAGGCCCTGAGTATGTCGGTGCCGCAGCGCGAGACGCCTGCTCGGGACCACGTCACGCCCACCGACGGGTCGTGGAGCAGGTCTGGCCGGCCCGGTCGGGGTCCTCGGGCTCCGACCACCGCACCGGCCCGGCTGCCGCTGGACCGAGGGCTGCCGACCATCCTGCGGCCGTGGCTGTCCGGCTGGGCTAGGGTCCGGCCGCAGGCCGGGGAAGGTACCGGGCCCGCAGGACGCTGTAGGAGATGCGTCCGGCGGCAGCGAGCGAGCCCGTCGGACCACCACAGCGCGACGGCCAGGCAGCCGTCCTCCGCAGCACCCGCCGGTGCGCCGCCGGCGAACGGAGCGCCACGTGTCGACCAGCACCTCCTCGTCCAGCCACCAGCCCCGCGACGACCGGCACCCCCATCACCCCGACGGCCCCCGGGTCTCCGGCGGTGGCGACGTCTTCGTGCTTCCTGCCGACGACATCCGGGTGCTCGACGTGCACGACCGTGGCTCCCGCGCCCACCCCACCGTGCAGCGGGTCACCGCCGCGCGGGGGTCGCACTCCGACGACGTCGGGCGGCGGATGCGCACCTACGCCCTGAGCATGGGCGTCCGGACGCTGTGCGTCCTGGCCGTCGTCCTGTCCTTCCCGCACTGGTGGGCGTGGCTCTTCGTGCCCGGGGCCGTCGTGCTGCCGTACGTCGCGGTCGTGCTCGCCAACGTGGGCGGCGAGCGCGTGCAGCGCGCCCCCGCCGTGCCGTCGACCGGCAGCTCGGTGCCCGCGCTCCGGGCCCCCGGCGGGGGCTGAGCGGGCTCGGCCGGCCCCAGGCAGGGAGCTCGGCGCAGATGCCCGGGTGGGGCCCGCGACGGGCGGAGCACGTAGCCGCGGACGACGCGCCGTCCTTCGGTCCGTGACCTCGTACCGTCGCCGGCGTGGACCTCGACCTGCCCGCTGCCCTCGCCGGCCTAGGTCTCGGCCTGTCCCTGATCGTCGCCATCGGCGCCCAGAACGCCTTCGTGCTCCGGCAGGGGCTGCTGGGTCGTCACGTGCTGCCCGTGGTGGGCGTCTGCGCGGTGTCCGACGCCGTGCTCATCGTCGTCGGGGTGGCCGGGCTCGGGTCGCTGGTCGAGCGGGCCCCCGCGGTCCTCGTGGTGACGCGCCTCGGCGGTGCGGCGTTCCTGCTGGCCTACGGCGTGCTCGCGGCCCGGCGGGCCCTGCACCCGCCGGCACCCTCCGGCCTGGACGCCGCCACCGCTGCCAGGGGTGCGCCCGCCCTGGCCGTCGTCGCCACGGCGCTCGCCCTTACGTGGCTCAACCCCCACGTGTACCTCGACACGGTCGTCCTCCTGGGCTCGGTGGCGGCCACCCACGGCACCTCGCGCTGGGACTTCGCGGCGGGCGCGGTCACCGCGAGCGTGCTGTGGTTCGCGGGGCTGGGCTTCGGGGCCCGGCTGCTGCGCCCGCTCTTCGTGCGCCCCGGCACGTGGCGGGTGCTCGACGCGGTGATCGCGTGCGTGATGCTCGCGCTGGCGGCGATGCTGCTGGGCGGCGCCTGAGCTGGCCGCGGAGGGTCTGGCGCGGACCGCTCAGCGTCTGGAGGAGCTCGTCGGCGACCTCCGCCGCTGACGGCGTGTGTCCTGGGGCGGTCCTCAGCGGTGGCGCAGCGCGAGCAGGGCGATGTCGTCGGCGACCGCCGCACCGGCCCGCAGCGCCTCCAGGACCCCGTCGCAGAGCGCCTCCGGCTCGCCGCTCAGCCGGGCCACGGCGTCCTGAAGCCGGGACAGGCCGTCGGTGAGCGACTCCTCCCGCCGCTCCACGAGGCCGTCGGAGAACAGCAGCACCGTGCACCCGGCGGGCAGTGCACTGACGGTCTCGTCGTACTCGCCGGTCCCCGCCCCCAGCGGGGGCCCGGGGTCGAGCTCGACGTAGCCGGGCGCCCCGTCCGGGGGCACGAGCACAGGTGGTGGGTGACCGGCGCTCGCCGTGGTCAGCGTGCGCGTGGCGGGGTCGTAGGAGCAGACCAGGAGCGTGGCCATCCCCAGGTCCATCATCTGGTCGATGCCCCCGGCCAGGCGCAGGAGCAGCTCGCCCGGCCCCAGCCCCTGGAGCGCGAGCGCCGCCACCAGGCCGTGCAGCTGGCCGGCACGGGCCGCGCTCTGCGTCCCGTGCCCCATCACGTCACCGAGCGCGCAGACCAGGACCCCGTCGACGTCCACCGTCGTGAAGAAGTCGCCGCCGGCCAGCGCCTGCGCGCTCGCCGGCAGGTACCGGGTCGCGACCTCCACCCCGGGGAGCGCCGGGGAGCGGCGGGGCAGCAGGGCCCGTTGGAGGACCGTGGCCGCCTGGTGCTGGCCGGCGAAGGACAGCGCGTTCTCCAGCGCCACGGCGGCCCGCACGGCCAGGTCCTTGACCAGGACCTCGTCCAGGTCGTCGCCGCCGTGGCCGGACACCGTGAAGGCGCCGAGGACGCCACCGGGGGCGGTGAGGGGCACGACCAGGTGCGGGCCGGTGTCCAGCCGCGCCATCCGCTCGTACTCCTGCTGGTCCCGTCCCCGTGCCCGCATGACGTCCTCGGGCACCCGGTCCATGCGGACGCTCGTCCGGGTCCTGACGACGGCACCCAGCCCGGTCGTCGCGTCGGTGCGCAGGACCAGGCCCGCGATGAGGTCACGCAGCTCCCGCTCCGTCGAGCGGTCCACGTGCCGGACGCGCACCGGGTACAGCCGTTCCGTGTCGGCGACGACCGGCTCACCCAGGACCTCCGCGACACGCGCCGTCACCGCCAGGGTCAGGCCGTCGGCCACCTGCGGCACCAGCACGTCACCCAGCACGTCGAGCACCTCGTGCGGCTGCAGGCTGCGTGCCAGGCGGGCCCCGGCGTCGGCGAGCACCTCGAGCCGGCGGTTGGCGCGCTCGAGCGCCGCCTGGGCCCGCACCCGCCCGCTGACGTCGTGGAAGAACAGGGTGAGGCCGTGCTCGTCGGGCCACACGTTCACCTCGTAGCTGGCCTCCGCCGCGGCGACGTGCACCTCCGTGGTCCGGGGGCGTCCCGTCTGCATGGCCTCGGCGTAGACCTGCTCGGCGTCGCTGCCCCGCAGCCCCGGGAAGGCGTCGTGCACGCCGGTGCCCACGAGCTCGTCCCGGCCACGGCCGACCAGCCGCTCGGCCAGGGCGTTGACGTAGGTGACGGTCCAGTCGCGGCCGACCCGCACCAGGGCGGTGGGCATGGTCTCGGTCAGCCGGACGATCTCGTCCTCCCGCCGGTGATCGGCGGACGCGTCGTAGGCGACGCCCACGAGCCGGGAGGACCGCCCGAGCATGTCCGGCAGGACGCGGCCGCGCAGGCGGACCCACCGCTCGTCCTGCTGGCCGGCCCTGGCCCGGTACTCGCACACCACCTCTCCCGGCGCGCCCCCTGCCACGGCGAGCGTCTGGAGCACGGTGGGCAGGTCGGCGGGGTGCACCCGCGAGGCCCACGCCTGCACGGAGCGGTCGAAGGTGTCGGCCGTGAGGCCGTGCATGGCCAGCATGCGGTGGTCCCACTCGACCCGGCCGGCCCCCAGCAGGTCCACGCGGAACCGGCCGAGGTCGGCGGCCTCGGCCGCGAGCCGCGCCAGCACCACGTCACCCGGGCCGGTGTCGAGGTGGTCGATCAGCTCCGCCGACACCAGCTCTCCCACCGCGTCGAGCTCTCGCACCTGCTCGTCGGACCAGGTGCGAGGCGTGGCGTCGAAGACGCACAGCGAGCCCAGCGCCGCGCCGTCCGGGTCCCGCAGCACGACCCCCAGGTACGAGCCGACCGTTCCGGACACCACCGGCGGCAGGCCCGCCACCCAGGGGTGGGTGGCGGCGTCGGTGACGACCAGGGGCGCGCCGTGGGCCACGGTCACGGTGCACAGGCTGTCCGCGGTCGGTCCCGACCGGCGTAGGTCGACGAGCTCGAAGCCGTGGGTCACCGCGATGACCTGGTCCTGCTCCCCGACCAGGCTGACCTGCCCGCTCGCCGCCCCGAGGCGGTGCGCGGCGTAGCGCACCAGCCTGACGAGCCGTTGCTCCACCGGGCCCTGGTCGACCAGCTGCCGGACGACCTGGAGCCCCCACCCGCCCGCGGGGGGCAGGCGCGGCGGTGGCCCGGGCGGGGCCTCGCCTGCGTCGGTGGCAGCCACCCCCGGAGGCTACGGGCCGCAGGCGGCCAGGAGTAGGCCTGGTCGAGGGAAGGGCCTCATGCGTCGACCGGGTCGAACCACGCGAGGTACATCCGGTGCCCGGCCCCGCCCGGGACCTCCTCGATGACCACGTCGCAGCGCACCTCGGTGCCGTCCGCGCGCAGGACGGGCAGCACGAGCGGGACGCCGAGGAGGCGGGCCTCACCGGTGCTGAGGTGACGGCTGAAGCCGGCCACGTGCCCTTCGCGCAGCCTCGCGGGGATGAGGGTGACCACGCGTCGGCCGACCAGGTCGTCGACGTCCCACCCGACGAGCGCCCCCATGGCGTCGCTGACGGCGACGATCCGGTTAGAGTCGTCGGCCGCGACGACGGGCCGCGTGGCGGAGCGCACGACGTCCCCGTCCCAGGCGGTGCGGTCCAGCCGTACGTCGCGGGTCAGGAAGCGCTCGTGGTCCGTGCCGGGCCAGGGTGCGGCAGGTGCCCCACCTACCTGGGCGAGCACCTGCTCGCAGGCCCAGTCCCTGACGGCGACGACCTCGGGCAGGGCCGGTCGGGCCAGCAGCAGCCCGTCGTCGGCCAGCCGCTGGGCGACGTCCAGCGCATCCTGCAGGGCCGCGAAGTGGGGCACCACGTCGGGCGTCACGTCAAGGGTCAGCATCACCGACTCCGGGACCCAGGGCAGCTCGCCCGGATGGTCGTCCGGCAGCGGGCGTCGCGCCGTGCCGCTGGCCCGCGCCTGCTCCACGGCAGCCTCGACGGCGTCGTGGAGCATGGTCCGGGCGGAGTCGACCGGGGCCATGTCGACCGAGACGTCCTCGTGCTCGGCCGCGTAGAGCACGAGCTCGCGCAGCACGGTCTGGTGGTGCTCTGCGCCGGCCAGCCACAGCGTGGCCGGCAGCCGGAGGAGCAGCACGCGGGTGGCGTCGTCGGTAGCCGCCGGGTTCGTCGTCCCCGTTGCGGTGCCGTCACCGGGTGGAGGGGTGACCGGTTCGTCGACGGGGTCCTCGCCCCACATCGACACGAGGTCCTCCGCAGAGCTCTCCTGAGGCGTGGCTGCCGGGCCCGACCGCAGGACGAACCACACGGTCTTGCCGGCGTCGTCCCGTCGGACCCCGTGCTCGGTGACCAGTCGAGCGACGAGCAGCATGCCGCGCCCGGTCGTCGCCACGGTGTCTCCGGGACGCTGGCGGGGGAGGTCCTGGCTGCCGTCCGCGACGGCCACGAACAGCTCGTCCGGCCTCACCTCGACCGTCACGGTGGCCGCGGTGTGGGCGTGCAGGACCACGTTCGTGACCAGCTCGGTGCAGGCGAGCTGTGCGGCCTCGGCCCAGTCGCCGCGGCCGACTCCCGTCAGCACCTCGGCCAGCATCCGTCGCGCGGTCCGCGCCGCCGAGGCGTCGGGGGGCAGCTCCAGCACCCGACGCGTCACGACGTCGTCCGGTCCGGAGGACTCCACGGCGCCGAGCGTGCTCATGGCGCCCCCTCCGCGCAGACGTGCATCCGCTGCGATGGTCCCACGCGGGACGAGCCCGGCGGGCTCGAGCGCGCGCAGACGCTCGTGCACGGGCGCCAGCCGGTATGACGCAGCAGCACCATGGCGTCGGCCCGGACCCCCGGCGCCTGTCGGGCGCACGGAGCCGCCCGTCGGGCGCACGGAGCCGCCCGTCCTCAGCGCGTGACGGCGTCCTCGTAGTCGGACTCCCAGCCGCACCGGCTGCACTCGTGCCACCGTCTGGTCATCGCACCCGACGGCAGGTCCAGGGTCGAGCTGAGAACGACGGTGGGGTCGCCGCACTGCCGGCAGACAACACTGTCCATAGGGGCACGGTGGACGACGTATGCGTCAGCCAGGTGAACCACGTGTGACGACAGCGTGAACGTCACCGGGGTCGTGCCCCGGACGAAGAGGGAGCCGGGGGCTCGGGGGCCGTGGGCTCGGGGGTTCGGGGGTTCGGGGGGGGGGGGGGCGTGTTCGGGGGCCCGTGGGTTCGGGGGCTCGTGGGTTCGGGGGCTCGTGGGTTCGGGGGCCCGTGGGTACGGGGGCTCGGGGCCCGTGGGTGGTGGCGGCGGCGCGAGCTCGGCCGTGACTCCAGGCGCGGGTCGCGCTGGGGGCCCGGTTGGTGCGGACCCGGCCCTGCTGACACGTGCGGTCCCCGGTCGCGGTGGGCTCGTGCGAACTTCGTCTTGATTCGTGCTGCGGTTCCGGCTCAGGGCCCGAATGGTGCGAACGCGGCCTTGATTCCTAGCCGTGTCTGATCCTCGCCGGGCCGTGCAGCCTCGTGACCAGAGGCGCCGGCGGCACGGGCTCCGTCTCCTCGCCACCGACCGGGACGTGGCGTGCGGCCAGGGAGCCGCGGCATCTACCTGCTCGCGGGGGCCTGCGGTCGCGCGGCGCTGCCGGACCCGTCGGACGGGTCCGGGGGCGGGGCCCGTACCGAACCCGTACCCGACAGCCCGCCACGGCGCTGCATGTCGCCCATGCGGGCGGTCAGGTACGGGTTCGGCACGCCCGCCGGCATCACCTCTGGTCGGTGCTCGGTCAGCCGGTCACCGTGAACGTCGTCCCGACGGCGGCCGTCGAGCTCCCGCCCACCCGCACGTCGAACGTCGAGGCCTCCACCGCCCGGTCCCGCACGGCGGCGTTCCGGTGGCGGAGCCGTCCCGGGCTGAGCTGTCCCGGTCTGAGCGTGCGCGTCCCCGTGGCCGGGACGGTGTCGTCACTCAGCTCGAGCCCCGAGCAGGGCACCGGCGTGCGGGTCAGGGGGAACCGCGCGGCCGCGAGGGGGCCGCGCCCGGTGCGTCGAGTGGGTCCGCGTGCCCCGGGAACCGTCGTCCAGGGTTGCTCGTCTCACCAGTGGGGGCGACGGACGGTCGTTACCCTGCAGCAGACGCGGGCCGGACGTCCCGGCACCTGCGAGCAGACGGCGGTGGGCATGAGCACGATCGCGAGGGGTCGGCACGTCCGCGACCCCCGGCACCCGCTGGCCACCCTGCTCCTGCGGGGGGTGGCGACCGCCCTCGCCGCGCTCCTCGTCGTGGGCGTGACCGCCGGCGCGGTCCTGGTGCGCCGGCTCGAGGGCAACATCACCGCTGTCGACATCAGCGGCCAGCTCGGTGACGACCGTCCCGAGGCGGTCGAGGAGAGCTTCGACTCCCTGACGATCCTGCTGATCGGCTCCGACACCCGGGAGGGGCTGGAGGACGACAGCGACGCCGCCGTCGTCGCCGGCCAACGGGCGGACACCACCATCGTGCTGCACCTGTCGGCGGAGCGGGACCGGGCGCAGCTCGTCAGCATCCCCCGCGACTCGATGGTGCAGATGCCCGACTGCATCCTGGACGACGGCACGACCGTGGAGGGCGGCCTCAAGCAGTTCAACGCGGCGTTCTCGATCGGAGGTGCTGCCTGCGTCCAGCGGACGGTGGAGCAGCTGACCGGAGTCCCCATCGACCACTACGCCGTCGTCAACTTCGACGGCTTCCGCTCGATCGTGGACGCCCTCGGCGGTGTCGAGGTGTGCACCAGCGAGCCGATCAGCGACCCGGACTCCGGGCTGGTCCTGCCGGCCGGGACGACGACCGTGGCCGGCGACCAGGCGCTGGCCTACGTGCGCGCCCGCAAGTTCGGGGACGGCAGCGACACCGCGCGCATCGCGCGGCAGCAGGCGTTCCTGTCCTCGATGGTGCAGGAGGTCACGAGCACGGGTCTGCTCGCCCGGCCGGACCGGCTCATCGGCGTGCTGGACGCGGGGACCAAGTCGCTCACCACCGATCCCGGCCTGGACAGCGTGGCCGCCCTCGCCTCGGTCGCCCGGTCTGTCCAAGGGCTGCCGCCCGAGGCGGTGTCGTTCCTGACCATCCCCAACGAGCCGTGGCCCCGCGACCCCAACCGGCTGGTGTGGACCGACGACGCCGAGCTGGTGTGGGAGGCGTTGCGCACCGACGAGCCGCTGCCGGGACAGGAGCCCGACGTGGCGCCCAGCGAGTCCGCGCCGCCCGCGCCGGCGGACCTCACGGTGTCGCCGGACCAGATCACCCTCGACGTCGTCAACGCGGGCGGCCCGGGTGGCTCCGCCGGCGCTGCCGCGGAGGACCTCCTCGCCCAGGGCTTCGACGTGGGCGCCGTGACCAACGGGGACGAGGACGTCACGGGCATCCGCATCCTCGTCCCCGCCGGGAAGGACGAGGCCGCCCTCACCGTGCAGGCCGCCTTCGCGGGGTCGGTGCTGGTGCGGGACGACACCGTGCCGGACATCACGGTGCAGCTCGGTGCGGGGGCGGGCTTCGTGCAGGAGGTGCCGAACCGGCTCGGCACCGAGCCGCTGCCCGAACGCACCGCCCCGGCCGCGGCCGAGCCCAGCATCGAGGTCCGCGCGGCCGTGGACGACATCTGCTCCTAGGTCGTGAGGGAGGTCGCGGGCGCCTGGACCCGTTACGCTGGCACGGCACTGGAGGCGTCGCCTAGTGGCCTATGGCGCCCGCCTGCTAAGCGGGTTGAGGGTTTGAACCCTCTCGCGGGTTCAAATCCCGCCGCCTCCGCACCGGGGCCCGGTGTCCCTCGGGACACCGGGCCCGCCTGCGTCACCACGGCTGTGACCCCGACCTGATGGCAGCGACCATGCGCGTCCCCGCGGCCGGTGCCGGCGCAGACCCCGTAGCGTCTGGGCGATGAGCACCTTGAGCGAGGTCGGCGAGCGGTGGGGCTGGCGCTGCTGGCTGTGCGACGAGCCCGTGGACCCGGCCCTGTCGAGCAACGACCCACGGGGCCCGAGCATCGACAGCATCGGGGCGTCGGTCAAGGGTCGCAAGGCCGCCAAGGGCGAGGAACGGCTGGCCCACCGGGGGTGCAACACCCGCAAGGGCGCGGTCACCCCCGTGGTCCCGTGGTCGCCGGAGCTGTTCGTCGGGGACCCGGCGCCCATCGTCGGGGTCGTCGACCGGCTCAGCCGCAAGGGCGGGCGCGAGGTGGTCGGCCGCTGCCCGACGCGCGAGGACGCCGAGCAGGCAGGGGCGTGGCTGGTGGACCGGCTGTCCCGGCTGTCGCCCGACCTTGCCGTCGAGTCGGACGTACAACCGGGCGGCGGGCAGTTCCTGCTCTCGCTCAGGACAGTCTGACCCTCACGGGCCGCCAGGTGAGGTCCACCAAGGTTCTCAGTCGAGCTCGGTGGGCAGGGACGGGTCCCGGTGGTGGGCCAGGCAGCGGCGCAGCTCGTCCTCGGTGACCCGTCCCGTGGACAGCGGTGGAAGGTCGGCCAGGGAGAACCAGCCCACGCCCAGGGTCTCCAGCGGGTCGGGCTCGCCCAGCTCGACCACGCGGCACAGGAAGAACAGCTTGACCACCGCGACGGGCAGCGGTGGCGTGTGGCCGCGGGCGTCACGGTCCCAGCAGCCGACCAGCGAGACGACCTCGGCCACCGCACCCGCCTCCTCACGCAGCTCCCGGACCACCGCTCCGCTGGGGGTGTCGCCCGGGTCCGCCCAGCCGCCCGGCAGCGACCACAGGCCGTCGGCGCGTTCGCGCATGAGCAGCACCCGCTCGTCGGCGTCGAAGCAGGCACCCCGGACGTCGACCTTGGGGGTCGCGTAGCCGGAGTCGCGGCCGAGCTCGACCGCGAGCTCGGCGGCGTCGGCGCCCGACACGGCGGCGATCAGCTCTGCCGCCAGGGCGGCGACCTTGCCGTACCGGTCCGTCTCGTAGTCGTCGCCCGCGAAGGTCAGCCCGTCCTGAGCGAGCCCGGCCAGGAGCACGGCTGCCCGCCGGACCCGCTCCCCGGCGGCCATCCCGTCGGTGCTCCACGGCAGGTCGGCGATCACCGGTCGGTCCTCACGCGGGAGCCCTCAGTGGTCCGGCCCTCTGGTCGGCCCCGCGCCGCCGGCTCTCACGGCAGCAGCCGCAGGAACGTCTCGGCGGTGGGGACCGCGACCCGGCTCCCGCTCCCACCGTCCTCGACGAGCACCGCGAAGGCCAGGTCGCCCCGGAAGCCGACCACCCAGGCGTGGGTGCGCGGCGGGACCTCCTCGCCGTACTCGGCGGTGCCCGTCTTGGCGTGCACGGGGGCGCCCGGCACGTCGAGCAGGGCGTTCGCGCTCCCGTCGGTGACGACGCCGCGCATCAGGTCGCGGACGGTCGCCGCGGCGGCCGGGTCCACCGCCGCGGCGGGCGGGGGTGCCGGCTCCGGGGCGGGGTCGGTCACCAGCCGGGGAGCCAGCCACGAACCGCGGGCGATGGTGGCCGCCACCTGCGCCATGGCGGCGGGGCTCGCCAGCACCCGGCCCTGGCCGATGGTGGCGGCCGCCAGCTCGACCGGGGACTCCGCCTCCGGGACGCCGCCGGTGGCCACCGGCGTGCCGAGCGCCCACTCCCCGCCGATCCCGACGGCGGCGGCTGCGGCCCCCAGGTCGCCCGGGTCCAGGCGCGAGGACAGCCCGATGAAGGCGGTGTTGCAGGAGCGGGCGAAGTCGGTGCTGAACGGCACGTCGCCCAGCTCGGAGTCCTCCACGTTGCCGAACGCCCTGCCCTGCACCGTGGCGGTTCGCGGGCACGGCACCACCTCCTCCGGGGTGAGGCCGGTCGGCAGCAGCGCCAACGAGCTCACCGTCTTGAACGTCGACCCGGGCGGGTAGGTCCCGGTCAGCGCCCGGTCGACCCCTGCGGCCGGGGTGTTGGCGACCGCCACCACGTCGCCGGTAGGCACGTCGATCGCGACGAGCGCGGCGTTGCCGTTGCCCTCGGCGACGCTGGCCAGGGCCTGGTCGGCCGCGACCTGCACGGCCTCGTCCAGCGTGGTGGCCAGGTCGGCGCCGGCGACCGGGTCCTGCGTGAACACCCCGGTGGTCTGCTCACCCTTCCTGGTGACGACGGTGAACCCGGCCTGGCCGGCGAGGTGCTCGTCGTAGCCGCGCTGCAGCCCGGACAGGCCCGTCGTGTCACCTGGCCGGATGCGGCCCTCGGACGCCTCGACGAGCTCGGCCGTGGCCTGTCCGCTGCGGCCGAGGGTGGCGCGGGCGAACGCGGTGGTCGGCGCCAGCGGCTGCACCCCCTCGCGGAACACGACCCCGGACTGGGCGCGGACCACGTCGCGGACCGGTTCGTAGGCCTCCCGGCGCAGGGTCAGCACCGGGACGAACTCGTCGGGTCCGGCCGCGCCGACCCGTTCGACCAGCGCGCGCCGGTCGATGCCGAGGACGTCGGCGAAGGTGGCGGCGACCGCAGGGAGGTCGACCACGGCGGACGGCTGCAGGCCGATCTCGACCACGGCGCGGTCCACGACGAGCGGTTCGCCGTCGCGGCCCAGCACGGTCCCCCGCGTCGCGGGCAGGCGCTGCGCCTCCAGGACGGCTCCGCCGGTGAGCCCCGGGTGCACCGTGGTGGTGCGGAGCTCGGCCTGCCACCGCCCGCCGGAGGTGTCGAAGGCGGCGCGGACGCTGCCGACCGGCGCCGGCTCCACCTCCTGCGCGATGACCGTGGTGCCGTAGGTCCAGCCGTCGGCACCGAACGGCCAGCGGACCTCCAGCCTGGCCGTGGCGGTCCCGCCGTCGCGGTCGACCGTCACGACGTCCACCTGCTCCGGCCACACCGCCCGGGCGTCGTCGGCGACGTCCTCGGTCCCCGCGCCGGGCAGGGAGGCCAGGCCGGTGGTCAGCGCGGTGTAGTCGACTCCGTCGCCCAAGGCCTCGAGCGTGGTGAGGTCGCCGTCCTGCCACGCCTGCGCCAGCTCGTCCACCGCGGCCGCTGCGGCCGCGTCCTGGTTGGCCTGCCGCTGCTGCGGGACGACGGCCACGACGTAGGCCGCGACCGCCCCACCCGTGAGCACCACCGAGCACCCCGACGACCCACCACAGCCAGCCCCGTCTCCCCTGCACCCGCGCGATGCTGCCACGGGCCCGGGACGCAACCGTCCACGGCGCCGCGCTCGGCTGCCTCTCAGGTCGGTCGAGCGCTGCTCGCCGCCCGCCTGGGGGACCCATCGGCGCAGGCACGTGCAGCACGCTCATGGCGTGGCTTCCGCTGCTGGCACGTGTGCTCCTGGGCTACGTGCTCGTCGCGGTGTGCCGTGGGACTGGTTCGTGCGGGAGCGCGGGCGCCGGTTCCGCATGGGGTGCGGCGGGCCCCCCGTGGCCGTCGCGCCTCAGCTGGTGTCGGCGACACGGGGGATGTACCAGACCAGCTCGCCCGAGGCGGGTCCTCGGTCCTCGCTCCTCGCTCGGCGTGCGGCCGCGCGGACCGCTCGCGGCGGTCAGCGGTCAGCGGTCAGCGGTCGGCCGGCTCGGGCGCCGGGGACGGCGCCCGGTCGTGGAGGTCCGCTGCGTCGGAGGGCGCGGTGACGGTCAGAGCGGCGACGGCGAGGAGCACCGTGAGGAGCAGAGGTGGCCCGAGACGCCGCGGGGCCCGACGGTCTCGGCGACGGCGCAGCGAGGTAGGTCGTCCCACGTCCTCGCGGTGGCGTGCTGGTCGTCGTGCTGACATGCGGCGGCTCCTCCACGGACGTCCGCGGCACCCTCGGGGCGCCTCCACGGACTGGCGTCCCGCCGGTTCGGGACGTGCCACCGAAGCACGCCGTCGTTCCTTCGCCAACTCGACGCACTGGTTCTGACCTGCGGTAACAGGGCATTGACGCGCCGTGTGCACGGCGTGAGCCCCAGGCGAACGGTCGGCGCCCCTGATCCGGAGACCAGGGGCGCCGACGTGGGCGGTGGGCGCGGGGTCAGCCCAGGCGGAGCTGCTGACCGATGCGGATCAGCGCGGGGTCGGGTCCGACGACGTCCCGGTTGATCGCGTAGAGGGTCTGCCAGGAGGTGCCGTTCGCCCGTGCGATGGCGGACAGGGTGTCTCCCTGCTTGACCGTGTACACGCCCGCCGTGGACGGGGCGGCGGGGACGGGGACGGGGGCCGGGACGGGGACGGGTGCGGCCGCGGCGGTGCTGCCGACGAGCCGGAGCTGCTGGCCGATACGGATCAGGCCGGGGTCGGCCCCGATGATGTCGCGGTTGATCGCGTAGAGCGCCTGCCAGCTGGTGCCGTTGGCCCGAGCGATGACGGACAGGGTGTCCCCGGAGCGCACGGTGTACACGGCATCGGCGGGCGCCGGTGCGGGAGCGGGCGCCGGTGCGGGCGCGGGCGCCGGTGCGGGAGCGGGCGCCGGTGCGGGAGCGGGCGCGGGCGCGGGCGCCGGTGCGGGCGCGGCCGGTGCGGGAGCCGGTGCGCCGCCCTTGTCCGCCTCGGTCAGCCCGAGCTTGCGCGAGCAGGCCGGCCAGGCCCCCCAGCCCTGCCGCACCAGGAGACGCTCGGCGACCGCGATCTGCTGCTCGCGTGTGGCGAGGTCGGCCCGAGGCGCGTACTCCAGGCCACCGAAGCCCTCCCAGCTGGGCTGGTAGAACTGAAGGCCGCCGTAGTAGCCGTTGCCCGTGTTGATCGCCCAGTTACCGCTGGACTCGCACATGGCCAGGCGGTCCCAGACCTCACCGGACGCGGCCTGGGCCGGAGCCCCCACGGCCAGCGACCCACCGAGAGCGGCGCTGAGCAGGAGCGCGGGGGCCAGGCGGGCGAGGCCCCGGCGGGCGCGACGGGGCGTAGAAGACGTGTGTGTTCTCGAGCCGTGCATCGGGAGGATCTCCTGGGGGGTCGACAACAGAAGGGCCCACGCAAACACGACATTGCTGGCACCGCCAAGTTGACGTCGATCACTGAGGTCTCGTGGTAATGCCGCCGAGACCTCGGTACGCGCACCAGCTTCACAGTCCGCTGGCGGGGTGCTCGCGCCGCCCCAGACCCGCGCACCGGGCCCCGGATGCGCGCTGCTGGCGGCCAGGAAGAAACCTGCGCATGGTTCTGGGTGACCTGGACAAGGGGGCGACGCACCTCGGCTGGTGTCTCAGCCGCCACCGTCGCCTCGACGAGAGGTCCTGACCGTGCCCGGGCACCCTCGGGCGTCCGGTATCCTCGTCCGGTCCGCACGTCGCCTCGCGACGATCGGGCGCCCGTAGCTCAACGGATAGAGCATCTGACTACGGATCAGAAGGTTGGGGGTTCGAGTCCCTCCGGGCGCACGTACGGTTGAGACAGGAAGGCCCAGGTCAGGGGATGCCCCGACCTGGGCCTTCGTCGTGCCCGGGGGGCTAGCCTGCCTGGGATGGAGCACACCCGCGTCGGACGAAGCGGCCTTCAGGTCCCCCGCCTGGCCCTGGGGTGCATGACCTACGGCGACCCCGCCCGCGGGATGCACTCCTGGTCTCTGGACGAGGACGCCTCGCAGCCCTTCTTCCGCCAGGCCGTCGAGCTCGGCATCGCCTTCTGGGACACCGCGAACGTGTACCAGGGCGGCAGCTCCGAGGAGATCGTCGGTCGAGCGGTGAGCCGCTACTCCCGCCGGGAGGAGATCGTCCTGGCCACCAAGCTGTCCGGCAAGATGCACGACGGGCCCGGCGGGCAGGGCCTGTCCCGGGCCGCCGTCATGACACAGGTGGACGCTTCGCTCGCCCGGCTGGGCACGGACTACATCGACCTCTGGTACATCCACCGGTTCGACGACCAGACGCCGGTCGAGGAGACGATGGAAGCTCTCCACGACGTGGTCAGGTCCGGCAAGGTCCGCTACCTCGGCGCCTCGTCCATGTATGCCTGGCAGTTCGCCAAGCTGCAGCATGCCGCCGCCCTGCACGGCTGGACGCCGTTCGTCGCCATGCAGGACCAGTACAACCTCCTCAAGCGTGAGGAGGAGCGCGAGATGCTGCCGATGTGCTGGGACACCGGCGTCGGCTGCGTCCCCTACTCGCCGCAGGGCAAGGGCCGGCTCACCCGTCCGTGGGGCGAGCAGACCACCCGCTCTTCGACCGACGTCGTCGCGAAGAGCTTCGACGCCGTCGCCGACAGGCCCGTCGTCGACGCCGTGCAGCAGGTCGCGGACGAGCGAGGCGTTCCCATGGCACAGGTCGCCCTCGCCTGGGTGCTGTCCAAGCCGGTGGTCTCCGCCCCGGTCGTCGGCGCGACGAAGCCGCACCACCTTGCCGACGCGGCCGCCGCGCTCGACCTCCAGCTCAGTGACGACGAGGTGCGCCGGATGGAGGAGCCCTACACCACGCAGCCGCCGTACTGGTGGTGAGTCAGGTCCTGGGGGAAACGCCCCGGATCGGCGACGGTCGGGGCTGGACCGTCGCCTGGCCCGGCCGGTTCGGTCCGACCGGCCGTACGCCACTACGCATTTGCCCAGCCCTTGCCGTCCCTGGTTGACCGACCGCGCATCATCCGCTCACCGTCGTCCCATGCCGAGCGATGGGATACGTGGATTCGTCATCGCCGTTGCCCTGGCCCTCGTGGTGTCGCTGTCCGCGACCTTCGTGGTGGCCTCGCCGACCGGACCCGGTGCGGCGATGGCGTCGCTGATCGGCCCCGGTCCCGTCATGACGCTCGTCTCGTCGTCCGACGCCACCGGCCTGGACGGCGACGGCGGGTCCGCGCAGACGTTGTATGCCGAGGACTTCGAGCGCGCGGCACCGATCGACCACCTCGGCCTGGTCCGGAGCATGCGCCGCCTCCGGACCCAGGACGGGTGCGGCCCTGACGAGAGCACCTGCCTGCAGGTGACGTACGTGCCCGACGAGCACGGCAGCGCGAGGCTCGTGGGGGAGCCGCTGCTGTCTCGTCCCGCCAAGGAGGCGACCCTGCGGTACCGGGTCCAGTTCGGCTCGCAGTTCGAGTTCGTCAAGGGCGGCACGCTGCACGGGCTCGGCCCGATGGTCCCCGCGGTCGAGTGCACCGAGACCGACCCTGCGTCGTGGAGCGTGCGCGTGACGTGGGGTGAGGACGGCTCCCCCGAGCTCGACGTCTACGACCAGGACCCTTCCACACGCTGCGGCGAGAGCCACCCGGCCGCCGACTTCCAGTTCACTCCCGGCACCTGGCACGACGTGGCCCTGTACGTCCGGGTCAACGACCCCGGCAAGAGCAACGGGTACGCCAGCCTCAACGTCGACGGGCAGGAGCTGGTCGAGGTCGAGGACGTGACCTTCTGCACGCGGTGCAGCGACGAGTCGATGGTCAACCGCTTCCTGCACCACACGTACTACGGCGGTGACGGTTGGGACTGGGCGCCGACCGAGCCCACCTACGCCTTCTTCGACGACATCGCCGTGCTCGATGGCGAGGCGACCGACACCGCTCCTGTGGTGCGACGCCCGCCGGTCCTCGCCCTCCCGGCCGGGACGACGGACCGCGACGCCGAGACTCCCGACCCCGTGGGGCGGGGCGTCCTGGCGGAGGGCGTGGCGCCGTCGGTGTCGCCCGGCGCAGGGCTGCTGGTCGCCGGGGCGACGCCTGCGGCGGAGCGCTCACCCGGGCCGGTCAGCGACCTGTTCGCCGCGCCTGCCCCTCCGTCCGCGGGCGCATCGTCCCGAGGGGGCGCTTCAGGCTCGTCCAGCCTCGCCGTGCCACCGGGAACCCCCGGGGCGGTCGGCTCGAGACCGTCGTCAGCCGCGGAGGCGCGGACGTCGTCACCCGCCCCTGCTGCGGCATCGCGGTCCACGGCTCCGGCTCCTGTCAAGGCTCCTGCGCCAGCCGCAGCCGCAGCCCCAGCCCCAGCGCCAGCCCCGGCGCCAGCTCCAGCGCCAGCCCCGGTGCCGGCCCCAGTCGCGGCGCCGAAGCCAGCCCCGGCGCCAGCCCCGGCGCCGAAGCCAGCCCCAGCCCCAGCCCCAGCCCCGGCGCCTGCGCCAGCCCCGGCGCCGAAGCCAGCCCCAGCCCCAGCCCCGAAGCCAGCCCCGGCTCCGGCCCCGAAGCCGGCCCCGGCTCCCACAGCGACCCCCAAGCCCACTGTGGCCCCGAAGCCGCCGGCCACCTCCCCGCCTGTGTCGTGCCAGATCCGCACCCTGGAGGCGTACAGCTCCACGTTCAACGCCAACGACATCTACGTGACCAACACCAGCGGACAGCCGCTGAGCAGCTGGACCGTGACGGTGACCCTGGCCCAGGACATCCAGCTGCTGGACGTGTGGCGGGCCAAGGTCGTCTCGGATGCAGGCACGAAGATCACGTTCACCGGCGAGTACTACAACAAGGCGCTGGCGCCCGGCGAGAGCACCCGGTTCGGGTTCAAGGGCGGGTACTCGGGGTCTCTCGGCTCGGTGACCTGCCGCTGAGGCCGTCCGGTCACCACTGAGGAGGCCAGCACCTCGCCCACTCATCTTGACTCGTTCAAGATTGTCGGTCAGGGTGCAGGGGTGCCCACGACCGACGAGCTCACCCGCGCGCTGCGTGGCTCGTCGCTGCGGGTCACCGCCCCACGGCTGGCCGTGCTCGCGGCCGTGCACGCCCACCCGCACGCCGACACCGACACCGTCCTGCGCGAGGCCCGCGCCAGCGTGGGCGCCGTCTCGCACCAGGCGGTCTACGACGTCCTGCGCGCGCTGACCGACGCCGGTCTGGTGCGGCGCATCGAGCCCGCCGGCTCCCTCGCCCGCTACGAGGCGCGCACCGGCGACAACCACCACCACGTCGTGTGCCGCAGCTGCGGGACGATCGCCGACGTGGACTGCGCGGTGGGAGGGTCTCCCTGCCTCACCGCCTCCGACGACAACGGCTTCGTCATCGACGAGGCCGAGGTCACCTACTGGGGCCGCTGCACCCCGTGCCTCACCGCCCGGAACCACTGACCCGTCCCGCCCCGAGAGAGGACCGACGTGACCACGCCGCCTTCCGACACCCCCGTCGACAGCCCGAAGCCCTACGACTCTGCGACGGACCCGCAGGCTGCGCCGACGACGGCCAGCACCACCGAGAGCGAGAACCCGGCGATCAAGTCGCCGACCGTCCAGGTCACCAACCGGCCGCGCAGCAACCGCGACTGGTGGCCCAACCAGGTCGACCTCTCGGTGCTCACCAAGCCCTCTCCCGACTCCGACCCGCTCGGCGGCGACTTCGACTACAGGGCTGCGTTCGCCACGTTGGACGTGGACGCGCTCAAGGCGGACCTTCGCGAGGTCATGCGTACCTCGCAGGACTGGTGGCCGGCCGACTGGGGCCACTACGGGCCGCTGTTCATCCGGATGAGCTGGCACGCCGCCGGCACGTACCGCTCCGCCGACGGCCGCGGCGGTGGCGGCGAGGGCGCGCAGCGCTTCGCCCCGCTCAACAGCTGGCCGGACAACGCGAACCTCGACAAGGCGCGCCGCCTGCTGCTGCCGGTCAAGCAGAAGTACGGCCGAAAGGTCTCCTGGGCCGACCTGCTCGTGCTCGCGGGCAACGTCGCGCACGACGACATGGGCCTGCCGACCTTCGGCTTCGGCTTCGGCCGAGAGGACACCTGGCAGCCGCAGGAGATCTTCTGGGGCCCGGAGGACACCTGGCTGGGTGACGAGCGGTACGCCGACGGGGCGCCGCTCGACCTCGACCAGGGCGACCTGGCCGCGGTGACCATGGGCCTGATCTACGTCAACCCCGAGGGCCCGCAGGGCAACCCGGATGCCCTCGCCTCGGCCCACGACATCAAGGTCACGTTCAGCCGGATGGGCATGAACAGCGAGGAGACCGTCGCGCTGGTCGCCGGTGGCCACACGTTCGGCAAGAGCCACGGCGCCGGCAACCCCGAGCTGGTCGGGCCGGAGCCCGAGGGCTGCCCCGTGCACAGCGGTGGCATCGGCTGGAAGAGCCAGCACGGCACCGGCAAGGGCGCCGACACCATCACCAGCGGCCTCGAGGGCGCCTGGACGCCCACCCCCACGCAGTGGGACAACACCTACTTCGAGATGCTCTTCTCCTACGAGTGGGAGCTGACCGAGAGCCCTGCCGGCGCCAAGCAGTGGAAGCCCAAGAACCCCGAGGCGCAGGAGCTCGTCCCCGACGCCCACATCGAGGGCAAGAAGAACCCGCCGATGATGGCGACGACCGACATCGCGCTCATCGCCGACCCCGAGCTCCGGGCCATCTCCGAGCGCTTCTACGCCGACCCGGAGTACTTCGCCGACTCCTACGCCCGCGCGTGGTTCAAGCTGCTCCACCGCGACATGGGTCCCAGGAGCCGCTACCTCGGTCCGGACGTGCCCGCCGAGGAGCTGCTCTGGCAGGACCCGGTGCCGGCCGTCGACCACGAGCTCGTCTGCCCCGACGAGGTCGCCGTCCTCAAGCAGCAGGTCCTGTCCTCGGGTCTGACGGTGTCGCAGCTGGTCCACACCGCCTGGTCCGCCGCGGCGTCCTACCGCGGGACGGACAAGCGTGGTGGCGCGAACGGCGCCCGCCTGCGCCTCGAGCCGCAGCGCTCGTGGCCGGTCAACGCCGGCACGCAGGAGGTCATCGAGAGGCTGGACGAGGTCCGGAAGGCGTTCGGCACGCCGGTCTCGCTGGCCGACACCATCGTGCTCGGCGGGTGCGCCGCCATCGAGAAGGCGGCCGCCGACGCCGGCGTGGACGTCACCGTGCCGTTCACCCCGGGTCGCACCGACGCCTCGCAGGAGCAGACCGACGTCGACGGCATGAGGTGGCTGCGGCCCCGGGCCGACGGCTTCCGCAGCTGGATCGACGAGGGCACCAAGGTCGAGCCGGAGCGGCTGCTCGTCGACCGCGCCTACATGCTGGAGCTGACGGCCAAGGAGATGACCGTCCTGCTCGGTGGCCTGCGCGTGCTGGGCGCGAACACCGGCGGCAGCAGGCACGGCGTGTTCACCGACCAGGTCGGGGTGCTGTCGCAGGACTTCTTCCGCACCCTGCTCGACCTGGGCACCACGTGGCGCACCTCGGTCGACACCGAGGGGGTCTACGAGGGGCTGGACGGCGAGGGGAACGTGGTGCGGACCGCCACCGCGGCCGACCTCGTGTTCGGGTCGAACGCGATCCTTCGCGGCATCGTGGAGGTGTACTCCTCCGACGACGCGAAGGAGGCCTTCGTGCGCGACTTCGTCGCCGCCTGGGACAAGGTGATGATGCTCGACCGGTTCGACGTGCGCTGAGCGACCACGCACCTGACGCCCCGGTCCTGCCGCTGGTCGGCAGGGCCGGGGCGTCGTCGTCGTCGAGGTCGTCCGGTCTCACCCCGGCCCGGCGTCCCGAGCCCGCACCGCGGTGGCCAGGACGGCGGCGCGCCGCCACCAGCGCGGACGGGTGGGGTCCGGCGGGCCGGAGGCGGGAGATGAGTCGGGAGCGGATCCGGGGCCGGACACCGTGCCGGGCCCGAGGCCGAGCCGGGAGCGGAGCTGCGGAGGGAGCGGGAGGTCGTCGTCCTCATGCAGTGAAGGCTGCGGTCATCGGCGTCCCACGTACCTCCTCGACCAGGCGGCCCCGGGCGGACAGACGTCACGGGAGGTCTGGGCGGCCTGCGACGTACAGCTGCATGTCGCGCACGACCCCACCGATCTCACGCTCTTGCGGCAGCACGCGCACGAACCGGTAGCCCGCTGCCTTCGCCACCCGCACCGAGGCGACGTTCCAGGCCTCGATGTGGAGCTCGACCCGCTGCAGCCCGTCCAGCGTCCAGGCGAACCTGGTCAGGGCCCGTAGGGCGGCCCCTGCGACACCCCGACCGCGTGCCGAGGGCCTGACCGCGTACCCGGCGCTCGCCACCTCGGGGTGGGGGGCGCGCAGCCACAGACCGATCCCCCCGAGCGCCTCGTCACCCTCGCCACCCGCGTCCGCGATCGTGATCGCGAAGGAGAACCCTGACCCCTCCGCCCAGCGACCCTGCTGCCGGCGGACCCAGTCCGCGGCCTGCTCGCGGGTCGGATGGGCAGGGAGCGTGCCGATGAGCGGGACGTAGGGGTCGGTGCCGAGCTCGAGGGCGCAGCCGACGTCGGTGTCGCGGAACGGCCGCAGCACGACGGGCCCGTCCCGGGGTGGCGTCTCGGGCCAGGGGGGCAGGAGCGGGCGCTCCGGCGGCGTGGTCACCGGCCGAGCCCGGCCAGACGGCGGACCGCGAGGAGGCCGGCGGGTGTCCCGGGCCAGTGCCGGTCGATCGCCTCGGGCCCCGCCGTGCGCACGACGGACCGCAGCACGAGTGCGACCAGGACGGCGTCGTCGGCATACCCGACGACCGGCACCACGTCGGGGACGAGGTCGATGGGCAGGAGCAGGTAGGCGACCAGCAGCCCGAGCCGGACGCGGACGCCCCGGGGCAGCGACGAGTCCGTGGTCAGCCGTCGGAGGAGCACCAGCACGTCCGGCAGCAGGCGTACGGCGTCGCGGAGCGTGATGGGGTCCCTGCCGCGTCCCGCCAGCCACAGCGCACCGACCAGGCCGAGCCACAGCACGAGGAGCCCGGCCGCGACGGCGAGAGCGAGCAGCCACCAGTCCACGGTCGTCGCCTCCTCCGGGTCGGCCTGCCGACCCGAGAACTGTCGCAGGCTCGTGGGCGTACGGGCGCGCTGCAGGACCGCACCGCGCCTCGTGACCCGCCGTGCCGGAGGCCACGACGGCGACGTGTCGCCACCGCAGGTGCGGTCGTGCCGACGACCCCGTCGCCGACCCCGGGGCGGGACGCTCACCGGCTGCTGTACCGAACTCGTACGCAGGAGAGCGTGTCGGCGACAGGACGGGTGCTGCAGGCACGGCGGGTACGAGTTCGGTACGCCGCTGCCGCTGCCGCTGCCGCTGCCGCTGCCGCTGCCGCTGCCGCTGCGGCGCGTCCGAGCGAACCCGCCGGGAGCCCGGCGCGACCCCGTGTCAGCCGGCCTGGGCCGCCCGCAGCTCGTCGACCAGCCGACCCGGCGGCAGCTCGACGTCGTCGTAGGTGAGCACCGCGTCCTGCGGCAGGTCCCGCACCAGCCGGCAGCCCGCGGCGACCCCGACCGGCAGCAGCAGGTCGGCGGCGGTCACGTCCGCCCGCTCGGCCTCGCCGTAGTAGTGGTAGCCGCCGAGCCCGTCCAGCACGGTGCCGGCGGTCAGGGCGGTCTTGGCCAGGGTGACCACCTCCACCGACGGGCGTGGTCCCAGCGGGCGGATCGTGGCGTCGCCGAGCAGGGCCGCCCTGGCCACGGTGGTCGGCACCTCGAAGTGGCACAGGTGGTACGGCGTGTAGAAGCTGTAGAGCGGGCCGGCGCCCAGCTTGTACAGCTCCAGGTAGTGCCGCTGCCTCGGGTCGTCGTGGGTCGCGAGCACGTACACGCCGGGCCCCGGCTGGGCGCCCACCACGTAGTCCACGGCCCCACCCATGGCCCGCAGCTCGTCCACGTCGTAGCCCGACACCAGGGTGTCGATGTGCTCGCGGTGGTCGCGGCCGAGCATCCCGCGCCGGTGCACCGTCATGCCGGTGGCGTTGGCCACCATGGCCTGCTCGATGCTGATCTTGGTGCCGTCGGCGAAGCTCGTGACCATGTGCGGGTCCTGGCCCCACCGCCTCGCGAAGCCCTCCTGCGTGGTCGGGGTGCGGTAGGGGTCCTGCAGGCCCTTGATGTTGCCCGCGACCAGGGGGGTGAGCCCCATGCCCCGGACGAACCGGACGAGGTTCATCTGCACGCCCGGCTGGTCGCCGTCGCAGCCGGTGTAGACCAGGCCCGCGGCGTCGAACCGGCGGGCCAGCTCCGGCCCGACCGTCGCGTCGACCTCGGCGTTCATGAGCACCAGGTGCTTGCCGTGCTCGAGGGCCGCCAGCGCCACGTGGCAGCCGAGCTCGACGTCGCCGGTGACGTCGACGACCACGTCCACGCCGTCCGCGGCGACGACCTCGAGGACGTCCGCGCACACCACCGGGGTGCCGGCCGCGATGGCCGTGGCCACGTCGCGACGGTCGTCGACGACCAGGGCGCCGGAGGCGCCGGCCTCGTCGTAGGCGCGCACCCCCTGCTCGGGGTGCCGGGCGCCGATGGCGACCACGTCCATGCCGGGGACGCTGTTGACGACCTGGTTGACCAGGCCGCGACCCATGAACCCGGCCCCGACCAGGGCCACGCGCACCGGCCTGCCCTCGGCCTGTCGTCGGCTGAGCAGGGTGTCGACCACGATCACGGGCGTGCCCCCGCTCGGGCACCCTCAGCGGCGGCACCGTCAGCGGCGGCACCGTGCTCGGCGGAGCACGCCACCAGCGGCCACGACATGTCCTTGTCGCGTGACCACCGCCACCGGCAACGGCCAGACGAGCCCGAAGGCGGGGTCGTCGTGGCGGTAGCCCTGCTCGCCGCCGGGGGCGTAGGGCCCGCTGACCTGATAGACCACCTCGGTGCCGTCGACCAGGGTCTGGTAGCCGTGGGCGACGTAGGGCGGCACCCACAGGGCGCGTCGGTTCTCGGCGGTGAGCTCGACCATGACGTGACGGCCGTACGTCGGCGACCCGGGGCGCACGTCGACGGCCACGTCGACGATCGCCCCCGCCGTGCAGCGCACGAGCTTGCCCTCGGCGTGCGGCGGCACCTGCCGGTGCAGGCCCCGCACCGTGCCGGCGCGCACGTTCCAGGAGACGTTCGCCTGCGCGACGTGCGCGTCGATGCCGTGCGCGGCGATCTCGTCCGCGTCGAAGGTGCGGGCGAAGAAGCCGCGGTCGTCGGAGAAGGGCTCGAGGTCGACGACCGTGGCGCCGTCGACCGCGGTGGTGGTGAACTTCACGGGCGCACCGTCCAGAACAGCGAGTCGTCGACCTGGCGGGTGCGCATCAGGTGCTCGATCTGCTTGAGCCGGGTGTGGCCGCGACCGGTGAAGGTCGCGGTGTCCAGGTCGATCCGCTCGAAGACCTCGCGCAGCTGGGCCGCGCCCTTGCGGGCGTCCCAGTCGCAGTCGAAGCCGGGCAGGACCTCGCGGATCTTGTCGAAGGACACCCGGTAGCTGCGGTTGTCCGCCCCGGGGGCGCCGAAGCTCAGCTCGCAGCCGGGGAACTCCGCGGCGACGATCTCGGCGATCTCGCGCACGGTGTAGTTCTGCTCGTCGCTGCCGACGTTGAGCACCTGGGCGTGGACGTCCTCGCGGGGGGCGTCGAGCACGGCGCGGATCGCGTGGGCGATGTCCAGACCGTGGACCAGGGGACGCCACGGGGTGCCGTCGCTGGTCATCGCGATCGTCTTCTCGGTCCAGGCCAGCCCGGCGAGGTTGTTGAGCACGATGTCGAAGCGCATCCGCGGGGAGGCGCCGAACGCGGTGGCGTTGCGCAGGAAGGTGGGGGAGAACGAGTCGTCGGCCATCGGGGTGACGTCACGCTCGACCAGGGCCTTGCACTGGGCGTACGCGGTCTGCGGGTCGGTCGGGCTGGTCTCGTCGACCACGCCGTCGGCGACGCCGTAGACGCTGCACGACGACATGTAGACGAACCGCTCGACGCCGGCCTGCTTGGCCAGCTCGGCCAGCCGCACCGAGCCGTGGTGGTTGATGTCGTAGGTGACGTCCCCGATCAGGTCACCGATGGGGTCGTTGGTCAGCTCGGCCATGTGGACCACGGCGTCGACCCCGTCGAGGTCGGCGACCTCGAGGTCGCGGATGTCCTTGGCGAGCGTCAGCGGTGTCCGGGGCGAGCCGTTGTAGAACCAGCCCGCCTTGTACAGGCCCGTGTCGACGCCGATCACGTCGTGGCCGGCCTCGAGCAGGGTGGGGGCGAGCAGGCAGCCGAGGTAGCCCTCGGTGCCGGTGACGAGGATGCGCACCGTTCAGTCCTTCCAGATCTTCCAGGGGGCCTCGCCGGAGTCCCACAGCGAGTTGAGCTCGGTCCAGTCCCGGTAGGTGTCCATGCCCTGCCAGAAGCCCTCGTGCCCGAACATGGACAGCTGGCCGTCCCGCGAGAGCCCCTGCAGGGGAGCGTGCTCGAGCATGACGTCGGGCTCGTCCGGGATGTATCGCTCGACGAACTCCCGCTCGAAGAGGAAGAACCCGCCGTTGACCCAGCCGTCGGCGTGGGTCGGCTTCTCGTTGAACTCCGCGACGGACGTCCCGTCGACCCGCATCTCGCCGTAGCGGCTGCTGGGGTGGACCCCGGTCAGGGTGCCGGTCCTGCCCTCGGCCTCGTGGTGGGCCAGCAGTGCGGTGACGTCGACCGCGCCGACGCCGTCGCCGTAGGTGAGGGCGAAGCGCGGGGCGTCCAGGTGCTGGGCGACCCGGCGGATGCGCGCCCCGGTCGCGGTGGTCAGTCCCGTCTCGACGAACGTGACCTCCCAGTCGACGTCGCCGAGCGTGCCGTGGAACTCGACGGGCTCGTCGCCGTCCAGGCGCAACGTGAAGTCCGAGGCCAGGTGCCGGTAGTCCATGAAGTAGCGCTTGATGAGGTCGGACTTGTAGCCGAGCGCCAGCACGAACCGCCGGAAGCCGTGCGCCTCGTAGGTCTTCATGATGTGCCACAGCACCGGGCGTCCTCCGATGTCCACGAGCGGCTTGGGCAGCCGCTCGCTCACCTCGCGGATCCGGGTCCCCATGCCACCGCAGAGGATGACGACGGGGATGTCGTGGGCGGGGGTGTGGGTATGCACGGCAGGGTCCTCGTGGGTAGGGGGCGGTCGAGGTCGCGTTCACGCAGGAGCCGGCGCGACCAGCAACTCTGAGTAGCCGGTGTGGGGCAGCCTACCCAGCGTTCCCCCTCTCTGGTGGGCATCCCACTCCTTCGGGCGGTCAAAGAGCGCCTAGATGTCACTCAGAGTGACAAGCCATGTCGGCTCGTCGACATCGGCGTGGCCACCAGCGTGCGGTCGACGTCGGCGAGCGACGCGGTTCCCGCCAGGGCCATGACGTGGGCGAGGTCGTCGCCCAGCGCCTGCAGCGCGCTCGTCACCCCTTCGGCGCCACCGGCGGCGAGCCCCCACACCACCGGCCGGCCGACGAGCACGGCGGAGGCGCCGAGCGCGAGTGCCACCAGGCAGTCCAGGCCGGAGCGGATGCCGCCGTCGACCAGCACCGGTGCGCGTCCGCCGACCGCGTCCACCACGTCGGTCAGCGCGAGGGCGCTGGGCAGGGCCCGGTCCAGCTGCCGGCCGCCGTGGTTGGACACCACGACCCCCGCTGCCCCGGCGTCCAGGCAGGCCACCGCGTCGTCGCCTCGCAGCACGCCCTTGACGAGGACGGGCAGGCCGCTGACCTCGTGCAGCCAGCGGATGACGTCGAGGGTGATGGACGGGTCCTGCTCGGCGGCGGCCCGGGCCCGGGTCGGGGGCACCCCGCTCAGGTGCTGCTGGAGGTTGACGAGGTAGGCGTCGTCCGGGACGGAGATCCTCGTGCCGCTCACCCGCCGCTTGATGCCGACCAGCGGGGTGTCACCGGTGACCACGAGGGCGCGGGCCCCCTCGGCGGCGGCCCTGCGGACCAGCGCGGCGGTGAGGTCCCGGTCGCGCATCACGTACACCTGGAACCACCAGGGGCCACCCGCAGCGGCCGCCACGTCCTCCAGCGGTCGCGAGGCCCGCGTCGAGACCACGTACAGCGACCCTGCCTGCCGGGCGCCGGCCGCGACGGCCGCCTCCCCGTCCACGTGCGCCAGGTGCTGGAACGCCGCAGGGGCGACCACGACGGGGGAGCGGAAGCCGTCGCCGAGCAGCGTCGTGGTGAGGTCGACGGTCGAGACGTCGCGCAGCACCCGCGGCCGCAGCCGGAACCGGGACCAGGCCGCCTCCGACTCCTGCACGGTGAGCTCTGCGCCCGCCCCGGACGCGTAGTACTCGTACACCTCGGCGGGCAGCCGCTCGACCGCCCTGTCGTGCTGGGCCTGGAGCGTGGGGTGGCTCATGCGTTCCGACGGACCGGGGTGCGGCCCCCGACGACGTCGGCTCCCGTGCGTGCCACGTTCCGCATCAGGTGGGGGCTCCGCACCACGGTCCAGCGACCCATCTGCGCCAGGCAGCGGGCCCGGTCGCGAGCGCTCAGTGGCGAGCTGAGCACCGCCCCCACGTAGCCGCGGCCCAGCCGCCACTCGGGGAACACCGGGCGCCCGACCAGGTCCGGGTTGAACCATGCGATGCGGTCGCGGGCGGTGGGGTGGGTGTTGACCGACCGGCCCGCGTGCTGGCGCCGGTGGAACAGCTCCTGGGGGACGTCGGCCAGGCGGCCGCGCAGCGAGAGCTCGGCGAGCAGCACCCGGTCGGACTCGGAGTAGTGCCCGAGCCCTCGGGTGCCGGCCAGGGTCTGGACCGCCATCAGGCCGAAGATGCTGAAGCACTGGTAGTTGCGCTGGGACAGCGCTGCGAAACGCACCGCGACGTCCGTGTGGTCGGCGGCCAGACCCTGGTCCCCCCAGGACCGCAGGTGCTCGCCCCGCGCGCCGATGTCGTCGGTGAGGCTGTGCGCGACGGCCACGGTGGGGTCGTCGCGGAGCAGCTCCAGGACCGCACCCAGGTAGCGCGGGTCGTACGTGTCGTCCGCCGCCGCCCACTTGAAGTAGGTGGCCCCGGGGTGGCGCAGCGCGAACACCGCGTTGAAGTTGGCCGCACCGCCCCGGTTGACGGGGTGGCGGACGTAGCGCAGGCGGTCGTCGTGGGTCGCGAGGTCCCGGCAGATGTCCTCGGTCCCGTCGGTGGAACCGTTGTCGGACACGACCACCTCGAGGTCGCCCATGGTCTGGCCGAGCAGGCTCTCCAGGGCGGGCGTGAGGAAACGTTCGGCGTTGTAGGCGGGCACCCCGATCGACACCAGCGGGGTGCGCCCGTCGGTGGGGGGCACCCGGCGAGTCTGGGTCCCAGGTGCGTGGCGGCGCATGCGTTTCGCGGGAATCCACACGGTGCGGCGGTCAGGGACCAGCGACGCTCGACCGGGCTCGAGCGCGCCCTCGTCACCGGCGGCCTCGCTGGAGGCCAGGGTCAGGCCTCGTCCATCATGACGATCGCACCGACCGGGACCTCCGACCCGTCGACCAGCGGGCTCACGGTGACGCGGACCCGCACCGGCCGGCCTCTCCGGTTCACGGCGTCGAGATCCGGTTCCGCGGCGGCGTCGCCGTCGCCGGCCTCGTCGTCGGGATGCCGGAGCTGGCGCCGCAGCCGGGCCCTGATCCGCTCCAGCGGCAGGCCGATGTCCAGCGCCAGGATGTTCTGCCCGACCGCCTCCTCGGGCCGCAGGCCCCACATCTCCTGCGCCCGGGAGTTCCAGGCGGTCACCGTGAGGTCCCGGTCCACGACGGCCACCCCTGCCTGGAGGCTGGACAGCACCGTGGACATGAAGTCGTTGAGCGCGGCCACCTCGTCGGTGCGTCCGCGGAGCTCGTCGTTCATGGACTGCAGCTCGTCGTTCATCGACTGCAGCTCCTCGTTCATGGTCTCCAGCTCTTCGTTGGTGGACTGGAGCTCCTCGTTCGTGGTCTCCAGCTCCTCCACGGTGGACTGGAGCTCCTCGTTCGTCGTCTCCAGCTCCTCGTTGGTGGACTGGAGCTCCTCGTAGGCGTTGCTGAGGTGCGTGTTGGCGTGCTCGAGCTCCTCCTGCAGCTGCAGCTGGTGGGTGACGTCCTCGAACACGACCGTGACGCCGATCGGCGCCTGCTCCCCGTCGAACAGCGGCACCGCCTGGACGTCGTAGCGGGAGGCCTCCCGACCCAGGCCGCGGACGTGGTGCACGTCGCGCTGCCAGACGGTCCGGCGCTCCCGGGCGGCCTGCTCGACCAGCGAGCGCAGCTCGCCCGGGCGGTACGACAGCTGCAGGTCCTGCAGGACAGACCCCAGGTCACGGGCCGACAGGCCGAACAGGGTCTCGGCGCGGTGGTTGGCCAGGGCCAGGCGGCCCTGGACGTCGACCACGAGCTGGGCCAGCGGCGAGGACTGCACCGCGGCTGCGATCACGTCGACCCCCGGCCCGCGCGGGGCAGGCAGCGCCACCGAGTCCGCGAACCGCCCGGAGGTGCGACCTCGGCCGTCGTCCACCTTGCGGAAGAACCGGCGCTTCATGTCCAGCGGCCCGAAGGTGGCGGAGCGGCTCAGCAGCATCTCGGCCTTGCCCAGGAACAGCACGCCCTGCGGCTGCAGCGCGAAGTGGAACCGACGCAGCACCTTGGCCTGGGTCTCCGCGTCGAAGTACATGAGGGTGTTGCGGCACAGCAGCAGGTCCACGTGCGAGATCGGAGCGTCCTGCACGAGGTCGTTGCGGCCGAAGATGACCGCCCGGCGGACCTCGCCGCGCAGGCGGTACCGGCCGGACTCGTCCGAGGGCTCCAGGTAGTGCGTCGCCGACGCCGGCAGGCTGGCCACCTCGCGGTCGGTGAACACCGCGCGACGGGCCTGGTCCAGCGAGGCCTCGTCGATGTCCGTGGCGTAGATCTTGACGCGGTCGCGGAGCTGGTCGTGCCCCAGCGCCTGGGCCAGGACGATGGCCAGGCTGAACGGCTCCTGGCCCGAGGCGCAGCCCGCGCTCCAGAAGCGCAGCGGTCCGGTCGGCGCCCGGTCCAGGATGTCGGGCACGAGCCGCTCGGTGAGGTACGCCCACGCCTCGGCGTCGCGGAAGAACGACGTGACGTTGATGAGGAGGGTGTCGAAGAGGGCCGCGAACTCCGCCTGGTCCAGCATGAGCCGGTCCAGGTAGGCGTCGTACGTCTCGACCCCGACGGTCTGCATCCGCCGGCGCACCCGCCGCTCCAGGCTGGCGCGCTTGTACCCGGTGAAGTCCGAGCCGCGCTCCTCCTTGAGGTGCCGGAGCACGGCGTCCAGCCCCGGGTCCGGTGTCACCTCCGGAGACTAGCGACGGCGGGCTCAGGCGGTGCCCTCCTCGGGCGGGTCGGCCCGGGTGAGGTCGACCCTGGCCACCAGCTCGCGGACCAGGGCCGCGGCGCGGGATGCCTCCTCGGCCTGCCGGCGGAAGTGCGCTGCGGAGAGCCGGTGCCCCCGCTGCTCAGCCCGCTGTGCCATCTCGCCGCCGAGGGCGGCACGTTCCTGCAGGCTGCGCGCCGCCATCCACAGTGCTTCCTCGTGGGCGTCACCCTGGCGGGCGAGCAGGCTCTCGGCCGACCAGGCGTGGCCGACGCGGCAGCGGTAGCTCAGCAGCGTCCCGTCGTCGATCCGGTAGAGCGTGCCGCTGCAGTCCGGGCAGGAGTAGCCCGCGGGCTGCGCGGCGCCGGACGGGTCCGTGGCTGCCTGCAGCGCGAGGTCGCCGGCGACGTGGGGTCGTACCGCCGCGCGGGCAGGGGCGGCGGGCGAGGCGTGGGGCGGCTGGGACGGACCGGCTGCGGGGTCAGCCACGACGGGTGACGGGTCGTCGGGGGCAGGCTCCGACACCAGCCTCGCCAGCAGGGCGGGCAGCTGCGACAGGGCGACCACATGGTCTGCGCCCGCCCCCGCCAGGGCGCTGGCCGGCATCCCCGGGTAGAGCGCGTCGCTCGGCTCCTGCACCACGGCCACGCCCCCGCTCGCCCGCACCGCGGCCAGCCCCGCGGTCCCGTCGTCCAGGGTGCCGGTGAGGACGACCGCGACCGTGCGGGCGCCGTGCTGCTGCGCGCAGGAGCGGAACAGGGCGTCGACCGCCGGACGGTGGCCGTTCTCCTGCGGGCCCCGGCTCAGGCTCACGTGACCGTCGGCCACCAGCAGGTGCGAGCCCGCCGGGGCGACGACCACCGTCGAGGGGAGCAGCGGTTCGCCGTCGGCCGCCGTCACGCACGTGATCCGCCCGGCCCGCGCGAGGATTCCGGTGAGGGCGCTGGGGCTGCCCTCTGGGACGTGGAGGACGACGAGGACGGTCGCAGGCAGGTCCTCCGGCAGTGCCGCCACCAGCCGGCTCAGCGCCTCCACCCCACCGGCGGACGCACCCACCGCGATGTAGCGGCCGGTCGTCCGGCCGGCGGTCCCGCCCCCCGGCGGTGCCGTCGCGACGCCCGTCACAGCGCGTCCACGGCCAGCGCGCCGGCCACCAGCTGCCGGGCGAGCGTGCGGAGCTTGACGTTGCGGTGGCGGCTGGCCCTGGCGAGGCGGGCGAACGCCTCGTCCGCCGTGTCGTGGTGGGCGAGCATCACCATGCCCTTGGCCTGGTCGATGTCTGCTCGAGACTCCAGCGCCGCCTGCAGCTGCTTCCCCAGGGTCGTGAGGTGCTGCCGTTCCTGCACGCCGGCCAGAACGGCCCCGAACGCGGACGCGGTGAGCCGCGCCGCCTCGACGTCGACGGCGGTGAAGGCGTTGGCCGAGCGGCTGTAGACGTTGAGGACGCCGACCACACCGTCGTGGGTGCGCACCGGGTGCGCCAGGACGGCGGCCAGCCCCAACGACCTCGCGGGGCCGCTCAGCCGGGGCCAGCGCCCGTCGGTGGCCACGTCGTCGGTCAGCACCGGCTCGGCGTCGGCGAAGGCGTCGACGCAGGGACCTTCGGACGTGCGGTACTCCAGCCCGTCCACCGCCTGGGCGAATGAGGACTCGGCCGCCTGCATGGCGGGGGCGTCCGGACGACCGACGGTGAGGCTCACGCCGTCGCTGCCCGGGAAGGCGGCACGGACCACCCCGCTGGCGATGGCCAGCAGCTCACGGGCGTCCTGCTGCTGCATGGTCAGGGCGGCCAGGGCCGACAGTGCGCGCGCCACCTGCAGGGACCGTTCGTCCCCGCCGGTGCTCGAAGGTCCTGACGCCGCTGCGTCCGGCAGCGCGGGGAAGGCGAACCAGCTCGTGCGCGCGGTGGGTTCGCCGTCCGGGCCCGGCTCCTCGTAGGGCAGGCCGTGCAGCAGGACCGGGACCAGGTCCTCCTCCCGCCGCCGGACCAGACGGAGCCGGACCTGCACCTCGGTGCCGTCGGCGCGCAGCCTCGACCACGAGCCCCGCAGGACGTCGCGGTCGGCCGCGGCGACGTACGTGGCCAGCGGCCGACCCAGCAGGTGGTGCTGGGCGATGCCGAGCTGGGCGGCTGCGGCGGCGTTGGCCCCGGTGAGCAACCCGCGGTCGTCGGTGACGTAGACCGGGACCGGCAGCTTCGCGGTGAGCTGGACCCGCCAGGTGCGATGGTCGGCAACCATGCCGAGCAGCTGGTCGATCTGCTGCTGCTGCACCTGCAGCTCTTCCGTGGCGACGCTCAGCTCCTCGTGGACGTCCGCGTCCTCGAGCGGGTCGCCGGTCGGCAGGCCGTACCTGGCCGCCCCCGGACCGCTGCTCATCGCCTCACGGTACTCGCCCGGGTCCACACCACTTCCGGCGTTGCCCAGGTGCGCCGACCGCCCGCCGCGCGGACCATGGGCACGTGCCCGAGGCGAGGGTCGGCATCTCCGGCTGGACGTACCCGCCCTGGCGGGGTGTCTTCTACCCGCCGGGACTGCGTCAGGCCGACGAGCTCGGCTTCGCGTCGCGCCGGCTGCGGACGATCGAGGTCAACGGGTCCTTCTACGCGCTGCAGCGGCCCGAGAGCTACCGCGCCTGGGCGGCCAGCACCCCGGACGACTTCGTGCTGGCCGTCAAGGGGGGCCGGTTCATCACCCACATGAAGAAGCTCGCCGACGTGCGGGTGCCCGTGGCGAACTTCCTCGCCTCCGGGGTCCTGGCGCTGGGCCCCAGGCTCGGGCCCCTGCTGTGGCAGCTCCCCCCCAGCCTTGGCTTCGACGCCACGCGGCTCGACGCGTTCTTCGCGCTGCTGCCCCGCACGACCACGGCGGCCGCCGCGCTGGCGAGGGAGCACGACGAACGGCTGGAGGGCAGGGCCTGGACCACCACCGACGCGGACCGGCCGCTGCGGCACGCGGTCGAGGTCCGTCACCGCACGTTCGAGGACCCGCGCTTCGTCGCGCTCGCGCGGGAGCACGGGGTCGCCGTCGTGGTGGCCGACACGGCCGGGAGGTGGCCCGTCATCGACGAGCCCACCGCCGACCACGCCTACGCCCGGCTGCACGGGGAGTCCGAGCTGTACGTCAGCGGTTACGACGACGCCTCGCTCGGGCGCTGGGCCGATCGTGTCCGCCGCTGGCTCGACGACGGGCGCGACGTGGTCGTCTACCTCGACAACGACGTCAAGGTACGGGCGCCCTTCGACGCGATGGCGCTGGCAGCGATGCTGGGCACCACGCCGCCCGAGGAGACCCAGGTCACAGAGTCACTACCCTGACGTGAGGGTAGGGATGAGGGGACCGGCCCCCCACCACCGGAGGACCTCCTGCGCTCCGAGCCGCTGACCCCTGCCCTGACCCGTGCCGCCGCTGCTGCGCCGACCCCTGCCCCGACCCCCGCCACGACCGGCCGTGGGCCCGCCGCTCCCGCCGCCACGACGCGGGTGGCCCGCGCGCAGTGGATGGACGTGGTCAGGGGGACGGCGATGCTGCTGGTCGTCGTCTTCCACGCGAACTTCTTCGTCACCCAGTACGGCGGCCTCGAGCGCAGCCCGTGGGTGCAGGGGTTCAACACCGCCCTGGCTCCGCTGCGCATCCCGATGCTCCTGCTGCTGTCCGGGATGCTGCTCCCCGCCTCCCTGGCCAAGGGTCGCAGCCGCTACCTGTCCGGCAAGCTGCGCAACGTCGCCTGGCCCTACGCGGTGTGGGTGCTCCTGTGGGGGGCGCTGTCGTGGCCGGTGTACTCGCTGGTGGGCTTCGCTCTGGGGGGCAGCTACCTGTGGTTCATGCTCTACCTGCTGGTGTTCTACCTCGTCGCGTGGCCGCTGCGACGTGTCCCGCCGCAGTGGCTGGTCCTAGGCGCGGCGGCGGCGTCGGCGGTGGCCTCGGTGGTGTCCGGCGGGCGGGAGGCGGACCCGTTCAGCGCCGAGCGGTGGCTGTACCTGTTCGCGGTCTTCATGGCAGGGCACCTGCTCACCCGCCGTGCGGCCCTGACCCGCTGGCTGCTGACCTCGCCGTGGGCCCTCGTCCTCGCGGTCGTGCTCGTCGTGGTGCACCGCGCGCTGGGGCTCGGCCTGGACTACGGCACAGGGTCCGCGCCGCTCTTCGTGGCCGGGGCGGTCGTCGTGCTCCGGCTGGCGCGGGCCAGCGCGGGCGCGAGGGTGCTGGGGCCGGTCCGGTTCGTCGGCCGGAACTCGATCGTCTACTACCTGGTGCACTACCCGGTCCTCGCCGCGGTCGCGAGCGCGGCCGCGGTCGTGGGTGCGACCAGTGCCGAGGCCCTTCTCGCGGTGCTGCTCGTCGTCACGCTGCTGCTCTGCACGCTGCTCGCGCGGGCGCGGCACCTGCCGGTCGTGTCGTGGCTGTTCCAGGCGCCGCGGCTGCCCTCCTCCCGTGGGACGAGGACCGCCGCTCGGCTGTGACGTACGCACGAGCACGTGACGGGTGGGCGAGGGGGGCCACGACCTCCGGCCCGGCCGCCTCCAGGTCGGTGCTGCCGGGGAAGGGGCACCCGCAGCCGTGCGGCGTCACCCGACGGCGAGCACGCCCGCCATGCCGCCCGGGAGCAGGCACACGAACCGGTGCCTGCCCGGCTGGTCAGGCGCGGCTCCTCGGGAAGGGGTGCCCGACGTCCGTCCTCCGGCCGCCGCGCAGATCGGTCTGGGCGCTATGCCCGCCGCGACCCATCCGTGCCCCCGTCGGCGCCGAACACCCCTGGACCGCCCACCGCGACGTGGGGTCGACGCATCACAGATGCAGGCAGACGCACCAGAGACGCACCACGACGAGAGGACCCACCACCATGAAGCTCTCCCGCACCCTCATGGCCGCCCCGGCCGTCGGCTTCGCCGCTGTCCTGCTGGCCGGCGCACCCGCCATGGCCGCCACCGGTTCCGGGCAGGCCGACCTCAAGCCGGTCCCCCTCAACGACGCCGGCGGCTCCGGCTCCGGCATGGTGGAGGTCGACGGGACGACGCTCAGCTTCACCCTCGCCTACGAGGGCCTGCTCGAGGGCGCCCCGCACGCGGCGCACATCCACTACGGCGAGGACACGATGAACCAGTGCCCCACCGCCGCGGCGGACAAGGACGGCAGCGGCACCATCAACACCTCCGAGGGTGCGCCGTTCTACGGCGGCATCGTGGTGTCCCTGACCACGACGGGCGACACCTCCCCGGACTCGGGCCTCGCGGTCGACCGGTTCGGCGTGGGTGAGGACGTGAAGTACTCCCGAGGCGACGTCCAGGTGAGCGCCGAGGTCGCCGAGGACATCGTCTCCGGCGAGGCCGTCGTGGTCGTCCACGGCGTCGACCACGACGACTCCGGCGCCTACGACGGCGACACGGTCTCCGACCTGGACCCGTCCCTGCCCACCGAGGCGACCGACCCCGCGCTGTGCGGCGTCGTCCAGGTCTCGCAGATGGCGATGCCGTCCGGTGGCGTGCAGACCGGTGAGGCCGCCGTCGGCGGTGCCGACCTGGCTCTCGTCGCCGCAGGTGGCGTGGCCGTCCTGGCCGGTGGCGCGCTCGTCGTCGCCCGTCGTCGCACCGCGACCGACAGCTGATGTCCGCGGACGCCGGTGCGGCGGGGGTCTCCCGCCGCACCCGGCGTCCCGGGACCGTGGTCACCGTCGTGGTGGCGACCGCCCTCATCGTGGGGGGTGGCGTCGCCACCGCGGTCGGCCTGGTCGGCCGGGACGCCGCGGCACCACCGCCGCTCGTCGCCGCACCGACCACGACCGGTGCGACCAGCACGCCCACCGCATCGGCACCCTCCCCGTCGGTCACGGCCGCTGTCGCCCCTCCTGCCCCGGCAGACCGGGCCGGCACCCCGACCCCGGTCCAGACCGCCCGCCCCGCCCCGGCCGCCGCCCCCGTGCAGGTGTCCATCCCCTCGCTGGAGATCGCGAGCCCGCTGCTCCACCTGGGTCTGCAGGCCGACGGGACACTGGACGTGCCGCGGGGTGACGACTTCGACACCGCCGCCTGGTACGACGGCTCCCCCCGCCCGGGCGACGTCGGCCCCGCCGTGATCGAGGGCCACGTGAGCAGCGCGGCCCGCGGCCCCTCGGTGTTCTTCGAGCTGTCGCGGATCGCGGTCGGCGACCGGGTCGACGTCCAGCGCGAGGACGGCACGACCGTCAGCTTCGAGGTCTACGACGTCCAGCAGTTCCCGAAGGACGGCTTCCCCACCCTCGAGGTCTACGGCAACACCCCGGGCCCCGAGCTCCGGATCATCACCTGCGGCGGCACGATCGCCGAGAGCAACGGGCACTACACCGACAACATCGTCGTCTTCGCCCACACGGTGCAGGGATGACCGTGCTGCTGCCGACGCCGGTGACGCGGGCCGCACGCGGTGCCGGGGGCGCCGCTCACCAGGGCACGACCCCGTCCGACCTGTCCGACCCGTCCGACCTGTCCGACCCGGCCACCGCACGCGGCCCGGTCGCGAGGACCGCGCCCCAGCAGGTCCGCGTCCGGGGCGTCGTGGCCGGGGTCGTCGCCGCCGCCACGCTGCTCGGGGTGCTGGTCGCCGCACTGCTGCTCGGGGGCGGGGCTCCGCCGCCCGCCACGGCAGGGCTCCGCGACGCCGGCGCGGTGGTCGGCTGGGGCCAGCCCGTGGTCACGCTGCTGGGTCGGCTGCTCGCGGTCGTGGCCGTCGGCTCGGTGCTCGTGGCCGCTGCGCTGGTGCCGGCCGCCGACGGGCTCCCCCCGGCCGCCCGGGGCGCCCTCCGGGGCACGGCGTGGGCGGCCGCCGGCTGGGCCGCCTGCGAGGCCGTCGGGCTCGTCCTGCTCACCGGCTCCCTGCTCGGTCTCCCGGTCACCCGCGTCGGTCCGGCCGACGTCGCCGCTGTCGTCGTGGCCCTGCCCGCCGGACGCACCGTGCTCGGGGTGCTCCTGCTGCTGGGCGTGCTCGTCGTCGGGGCGCGGTGGGCGAGCAGCGCCGGACAGGCGCGCGTGCTGCTGGTCGTCGCGACCTCGGCCGTCGTGGCGCCCGTCGTCACCTCCGGGCACCCGGCCGCAGCCGGAGACCACCTCCTCACCGTTACCGCCCTGGCCGTCCACGTGGTCGCCGCCTCGCTGTGGGTGGGTGGTCTGGTGGGCGTCCTGCTGCACGTCTGCACCGTGCGGGCGCTGAGGGTCACGGCCGTGCGGCGGCTCAGCCGGCTCGCGCTGGCGTGCGTCGCAGCGGTCACCGGCACGGGGGTGGTGGGGGCGCTGCTGGTGACCGACGTGCCGGTGCCTGTCCTGCTCGGCAGCGGCTACGGCGCGCTGCTGGTGCTGAAGACGGCCGCCGTGCTGCTGCTCGTGGCGGTGGGGTGGCTGCACCGTCGCCGCACGCTGCCCCGGGTCGACGCCGGGCGCCCCCGGGCCTTCGTCCGGCTGGCTGTCGTTGAGACCGGCCTGATGGCGGCGACCCTGGCCGTCGCGGTCGGGCTGTCGTCGGCCCCCCCGCCCACCGGGCCCGCAGCGGCCGCGGCCCTGCCCGCGGGACCGTCGACAGCCGTCGGCAGCCCCGCGGAGCCCGGTGCCGCCCAGCCCGGTGCCGCCCAGCCCGGTGCCGCCCAGCCCGGTGCCGCCCAGCCCGGTGCCGCCCAGCCCGGTGCCGCGGAGGACATGTCCGGCCACGACCACGGCGAGCTGTCCGTGGCCGTCCTGGTCGACGACGAGCGCTTCCACGTGGGTGACCCGGTGGCGCCCGGTGCGCCGGTCACCGTGTACAACACCGGTCCCGCCCCCGTGGTCCTGCGGGCCGACGACGGCGGCTTCGACACCGTCGTGCCGTCACGCACGTTCATCACCTTCGTGGCCCCCGAGCAGGCCGGCGCCTACTCCTTCGGCGACCCCGGGGACGGTCGGTACCGCGACGTCCTGCGGGTCGTGGCCCCGGCGGGCTGACGCCCCGAGGCCGCAGCGGGGCGACGACGCTCAAGGAGCTGCCAGCCCCGACCGACTCCACCAGAGGGCACCCGGTGCAGACGGGTCACCCTGGACGGAGGACGGAATGGTCGACGGCTGCCGCACGTGCCCCTGCTCTCCCCAGCGCGGGGGCACCGCCACGACGGCGGGCACGCTGCTGCTCGCGACCTCGGTGGACCACACCGCCCGCTCGCTGCGCACCCTGGCCCAGGGTCGGGGGACGCCGCTGCGGGTGAGGTCTCCCGGGCTGCTCGAGCTCAGGGACGGTGACGTCGAGGCGTTCCTGCGGTCGTGCCTGGAGGAGCTGACCTCGGTCGAGGCCGCCGAGGTCCGCTGCCTCGCCGTCGCGGGCGAGGGCCCGGACGACGACGACCTGCTGGCCGCGGCGATGCTGGCCCCCACCCTGTCCGCAGCCGGTGCCCGGGTCGACCACCGCCGCCTGGCGCCGTTGTTCGAGGACGAGGTCGGCTGCTTCCACTCGGTGTACCAACCGATCCTGCGGCTGGGGGACGGCGCGGTCTTCGGCCACGAGGCGCTGCTGCGGGCCGTGCTGCCCGACGGCACGCCCGTCATGCCGGCCGAGCTCTTCTCGGCGGCCGACGCCGCCGGCTGGACGAACCTGCTCGACCGGGTCGGTCGTACCACCGCGCTGCGCGGGGCAGGCGAGTGGCTCGGGGACGACCTGCTGTTCATCAACTTCATCCCCACGTCCATCTACCGGCCGGAGGTCTGCCTCCGGACCACGGAGCGCGCGGCGGAGGCGGCCGGCGTCAGCCTCGAGCAGATCGTCTTCGAGGTGACCGAGGGGCACCGGGTCAGCGACCTGGACCACCTGGAGCGGGTGTTCGCCTACTACCGCGACCGTCGGTGCAAGGTCGCCCTGGACGACCTCGGTGCGGGGTACTCCTCCCTCAACGCCCTGGTCCGGCTCCAGCCGGACGTGGTCAAGGTCGACAAGGACATCGTCCAGGCCCTGCCCGGCCCGGTGGCGGCGTCCGTGGTCGAGGCGATCGTCGGCATCACCCACTCCTACGGGGGCCTGGTCCTCGCCGAGTGCATCGAGACCGTCGAGCAGGCGGTCGCGGCCGAGGAGCTCGGGGTCGACCTCGGCCAGGGGTGGCACCTCGGCCGGCCGGTCCGACACGCAGTCGGTGCCGAACAGCTCCCCGCGCCCCGCACCCGGCACGAGCGGCTGGGGGCGGTCGCCCGCTGAGCCGTGCCCCCGGGCTCAGGCGCCCCGGGGCGACATGGTGGGATGACCCGGTACCGGTGACGACGACAGTGGAGGATCGCGTGGGCGAGGGCATGCAGGTCTGCGGGGTCGACGAGATCCCCAGCGGCGAGGCGCGGCTGGTCGGTCGCGACCGCACCGGGACCGGCGACGACATCGCCGTCTTCAACGACGAGGGCAGCTACCACGCCCTGGACGACACCTGCACGCACGCGCTGGCCTCCCTGTCCGAGGGCTGGGTCGAGGACGGCACGGTGGAGTGCCCGCTGCACGCCGCCCGGTTCTCCCTGACCACCGGGGAGGCGCTGTCGCTGCCTGCGACCCAGGCGACGCGCTGCCACCGGGTCGAGGTCAGGGACGGCCAGGTCTGGTTGTTCCCCGGCGAAGCCCCACAGGGGTGAGGGCACCCTGCAGGCGGTGATCGCGCCCGAGGGGCGGGTCGTCGTCGTCGGGGGAGGGGTGGCCGGGCTCAGCGCCGCGGTCGAGCTGCGGCGCCTGGGGCACGGCGGCCTGCTCGTGGTCCTCGACGCGGGTCCCGTGCTGCACGACCGCCCGCCGCTGAGCAAGGCGTTCCTGCGCGGCGAGGTCACGGACACCGGGCTCGCGCCCTACCCGCCGCAGCAGCTGGCCGAGCTGGGCGTGCAGGTGCGGACGGGCCAGGGCGCCGTGAGCCTCGACGCCGGTGGGCCGGGCTCGCCAGCCGTCGTGACGACGGCCGACGGCGGGGAGCACGAGGCCGACGCCGTCGTGCTCGCCGAGGGTGGGCGGGCCCACCGTCTCCCTCTTCCCGGGGACGAGCTCGCTCTCGTGCTGCGCACCCTGGACGACGCGCGTCGGCTGCGGGCGCGGCTGCACCCAGGGGCACGCCTGGTCGTCCTCGGCGCCGGCCTCGTGGGGGCGGAGGTGGCAGCCACCGCCGTCGGCCTCGGTGCCGTGGTGACCGTGGTGGACCCCGACCCCCTGCCGGTCGCCGGGGCGCTCGGCCCCGTCGTGGCGGGCGTCCTGCGCGAGGACCACGCCCGCCACGGGATCGTGCTCGTCACGGCGGCGGCCGAGCGGATCGAGCGGCTGCCCGAGGCCGGGCTCCGGGTCGGTCTCTCGGACGGCTCGGGGCTCGAGGCCGACGTGGTGCTCGTGGCCACGGGGATGCGACCGGTGGACGAGGTCGCCCGCACGGCGGGGATCGAGGTCGCGCCCGGCGGCGGCACGCTGGTGGACGGTCTGCAACGGACCTCCGCGGCCCGCGTCCTGGCCGTCGGCGACGGCACCTGCCGCCGGGCCCCCGACGGGTCGGCGGGCGTCCCGGCCGGTCACTGGGACGCGGCGCGGCTCGACGGGCTCGTCGCGGCTGCGGTCCTGCTCGGCCAGGAGCCGCCGGCTCGGGGGGCGCCGTGGTTCTGGAGCGACCGGCACGGCCGCCACGTCGAGGTGGTGGGGGACCCGACGGCAGGCTCGCGCACCCTCGTCCGCGGGGAGCCGGGGCCCGGGCCGTTCTCCGTGCTGGCCTGGCGCGACGGCGTCCTGACCGGTGCGGTGGCGGTCGACGACGCCCTGACCGCGCGGGCCGCGCGCCGGCTCGTGGACCGCGCGGTCGTCGTCGACCCCGACACGCTCGGCGACCTCGGCACGGACCTGCGACGGCTCGCCCGCGGCTGAGGCGCGGGCGGGCCCGTCAGGCCAGGACGCCGGTCGTCCGCTCGATCCGGTCCAGGGCGTCGGACACCTCGTCGGCCAGGTACCGGGACACCCGTACCTCCCGGTCCGACCACGAGCGGTGGGCGCGCGAGAAGACCTCGAGCAGCCCGCACGCGGTCCCGTCGCGCATCAGCGGGAGGATGAGCACGGACCGGTAGCCGGCCTCCTTCAGGATCCGGACCTCGGCCGGGTCGGCGTCCGGGTCGTCGGTCCGTACCGCCAGCACCGACGCCCGCGCCATGCAGTCGCCGGTCGCGGGGTAGTCCTGCAGCCGGTAGCGCTGCGCGTAGGTGTTCCACGCCGGGCGGTCGACCTGCACGAGGTCTGCACCGTCCAGCAGCGACACGATGACGTCGTCGGCCTGGAGGGCCGCGATGGCCCGCTGCGCCGCCTGCGCCACGTCGAAGGCGGTCACCGCCCGGTCCAGGTACGTCCGCAGCCGGTCCATGTCGCCCACGGTGGCGGCGACGATGCCGCCGCACGCCTCGGCGGCCGCCCGGCTGACCGGCGGCGCGCTGAGCGACGGACGTCCGACGAACCACCCCTGACCCAGGTCGACGCCGAGCTCGACCAGCTGTCGGAGCTCGTCCGCGGTCTCGATCCCCTCCGCGCACATGACCGCCCCGGTCTGCCGGCAGAACGACACCAGCGCCTCGACCATCGCCCGCTTCTCCAGGTGCTGGTGGACGGCGTGGACGAGCTCCCGGTCGAGCTTGACGATCTCCGGCCGCAGGCGCACCAGCCGCCGCAGGCCGTCGTAGCCGGCCCCCGTGTCGTCCATCGCGACCCGGGCGCCCCGGGCACGCAGCCGCTCGAGCAGGCGGGCGAGCTCGCCGAGGTCCAGCCGCGAGTCCTCCGTCACCTCGACGACGACGCCGGCCAGGTCACCCGCGAGGGCGTCCTGGACCGGACCGGTCCCCAGCAGCGACGGGCTGACGTTGACGGTGAGGTAGGTGCCGGCGGAGGCGCCCCGCTGCTGCAGGGCCAGCCGGATGGCGCGGGCCTCGAGGTCCGGTCCGTGGCTGCCGTCGCGGGCCAGCGCGAACCACTCGGCCACCTCGCGGTGACCACGCCTGGGGAACCGGGACAGCGCCTCGTGACCCACCAGCCCGCCCGGTGGACAGCTGGCAGATCGGCTGGAGCACCACGACCAGGCTGTCGGGCTCGGTGAGCAGCTCCCGGATCTCGGCCGCCGCGGTGCTCGGGTCGTCAGCGCGACACCTGCTCGTCGTAGGCCGCGGACCCGGCCACGGCCGTCGGCCTTCGCGCGGTACATCGCCAGGTCCGCCTCGTGCAGCAGGACCTCCAGCGACACGCGTTCCGGTGCCGACCGAGCTCCCGCCGCTGAGCGTGGCGCGCACCGTGCGACCGCACAGGCTCAGCGCGCCGGACATGACGTCGGCCATCCGCTGCAGCACCGCGGCCACCGTCCCGGGCGCGGCGCCCGGGCATGCAGGACGCCGAACTCGTCCCCGCCCAGCCGAGCCACCACGTCCTCGGCGCGGGCCGCGGCGCGCAGCCGGGCCGCGGCGATCCGCAGCACCTCGTCACCCGTGCGGTGCCCCAGCTGGTCGTTGACCACCTTGAGGTGGTCGAGGTCGACCACCGCCACCCCGAGCGGCTGCCCCGTCGCCTCGGCCGCATCCGCCAGCGCCCGGCCGCGGGCCATGAACGACGCGCGGTTGGGCAGGCCGGTCAGGTCGTCGTGGAAGGCCCTCCGGCGGAGGTCCTGCTCCATCCGGCGCTCGGAGCTGCGGTCGCGGAAGCTCCACACCCGCCCCACCACGAGGCCGTCGATGCGCTGCGGCTGGGAGTGGCGGGAGAAGACACGGCCGTCCGCGCAGCTCCACCTCGTCGGTCGCCACCAGCTCGGGCTGCGCGTGGATGGCGGCCACGCGCTGCTCGAACGCCGCCCGGTCGGCCACCTGGGACGCCACGTGCGCGAAGAGGGCGTAGCCGTCGAGCCCCGCGGACGCCCCCGTCAGGCCCCACATGGACGCGAACGTGGTGTTGCGGCCGACCACGTCACCCGCGCGGTCCACGACGATGATCCCGTCGCCGGTCGACTCGAGCGTGGCGACCAGCAACGACGAGGACGCGGCCAGCCGGTCCGGCCGGACAGCCGTCGCCGCAGCGCCGAGACCGCGCGCCCGGGCCCCGTCGCTGACGGTCGGAGGGCCACCCCTGCCTCCTCGGTTCTCGGGCGCGCGAGGGTGCGCCGCCCACGGCCAGAGGGTGTCACGAACGTCCGTGCGCCCGCAGCCCTCCTCGGGACGGTCGCACCGCTCAGCCGGAGCGGGCTGGACGCTCCGGCCAGGCCGGCGGCTCGGTGGTCGTCCGTCGCAGGTGCCAGCGGCGCATCCGGCCCAGCAGCCGCACCGCGAACACCAGCGCCGCCACCAGCACGCCCGCCACGGGGGTGAACGCGTCCGCCCGCCACAGCAGGACCACGGCGACGCTGCCCGCCAGGCTGACGGCAGGGCGTAGATGTCGTCCTGCAGCACCACCGGGACCTGCCCGGCGAGCACGTCCCGCAGCACGCCCGCCCCCGATGCCGGTGAGGAGGCCGAGGAACACCGCCGCCAGGGGCGGGGCGCCCAGGGTCAGGGCGGTGACCGCACCGTTGACGGTGAACAGCCCGAGGCCGCCCGGCGTCCAGCACGAGCACCGCCCGGCGGAACTTCGTCCAGCCCCAGGTCCCAGTAGAACGCCACGACCCCGGCGCACCGTGGCGCAGCCGAGCGCCCAGACGTCGCTGAGGTTGGCCGGCGGCGTCGCGCCCAGCAGCACGTCGCGGATGGTCCCGCCGCCGAGCCCCGCCACCAGGGCGAGCACGACCGCCCCGAACAGGTCCATGCCGCGCCGGGCGGCGAGCAGCCCGCCCGACAGCGCGAACACCGTGACGCCGAGCAGCTCGGCGACGTCCACGACCACGCACGGATCCTTGCGCAGATCCACCCCTGACCGGACCTGGCCGTCCTACGCTCGGGACGACGTCCCCGGACGTCTCGGCGACAGGGGGCACCAGTCAGCGGCAACCAGCAGCGGCACGCCACGTCACCGCGGGCGGCGGGCCGGTGCAGGCCGCCCTGCCGCAGCCGGCCGGACCCTCGGCGCCCTGCTCGCCGTCGGCTGCCTGCTCTCACCGCCGCCGCCGCTCAGCCGCTGGACCCACGGCAGCCCGGCCGGCCCCTCGACGTCTTCGCCCTCGGGGAGGGTGGGCTGGGTGCGTCCGACCCGTTGACCGGCTGGACCGGAGAGGACGTCACCGACGTCGCCCGCCGGGCCGGCGCCCTGGACGGGAGGGCCGGCGAGGCCGCTGGCGCCGCCGGCGGAGGACTGTCGGTCGAGGTGCCCCTCGACGGCGACGCAGCCCTCGGTGCGTCCATCGTCCCGCCCCGCGTCGGTGAGCTCGCCGCGTTCGCGGGGTTCGGTGGGTCCACGGCGACCGCAGGCATACCGGCGGCCTCCCTGCGCGCCTACCGGTCGGCCGCGAGGTGCTGGCCCGTGAGGCACCCGCATGCGGCATCGACTGGGCCCTGCTGGCCGGGATCGGTCGGGTCGAGTCCAACCACGGCCGCTTCGGCGGTGCCTCGGTGAGCGACCGAGGGCGTGTCGGTGCCGCGCATCCTCGGGCCCCGGCTCGACGGCAGCCTGGCGCGGACGCAGGTCGTCCGGGACACCGACGGCGGCACCCTCGACGGTGACGCCGACCTACGACCGCGCCGTCGGGCCGATGCAGTTCCTGCCCGGGACGTGGGGGCGCTGGGGCAGCGACGGCGACCGGGACGGCGTCTCCGACCCCCAGGACGTCGACGACGCGGCGCTCGCGGCCGCACGCTACCTCTGCGAGCGGACGCTCCGGCCTGGACCACCCGGCGCGGCGGCGCGGCCGTCCGCCGCTACAACAACTCCGTCGCCTACGTCGACCTCGTGCTCGCGACCGCTGCCGGGTACCGGACCGGAACCGGCCCCGGGCTCGGCGGCGGAGGCGCGTCGGGCCCGCCCGCGACGGGGGCCTCCGACCCGTTCGGCGACCTCGGGTCCCTCCCGCCGTTCGACCCCTCGCCGTGGCCCACGCCCGGCTGGTCGCTCCCGCCCGGCACGGTCGTGGGTGGTGGTGGCCCCGTCGGCGGTGGTCCGGGCCAGGTGGCGCCCGCACCGTCCAGCGACCCGACGGCGAGCCCGACGGGCGGCCCCGTTCCCCCGACCCCTCCGGCCGGCGGACCGCCGAGCGGCCTGCCCTCGACGGCCGTTTCCTCGAGCGGCCTGCCCTTGACGGCCGTTTCCTCGACGGCCGTGCCCTCCACGGGCCTGCCCTCGGGCCGGCCGGGTGGCACGGCGTCGCCCGAGCCGTCCGGGACGCCGACGGACGGACCGTCGGGCACCCCTGGGGCTGACCCGTCGGTCCCCCCGGCCTCTGGTCCCGTCACGGTGAGCCCGTCGCCCACCTGCGACCCCTGCCGGACCCGGCGCCGGCCGGGACCGCGACCCCCGCCACCCCCAGCGGAACGGTGGCCGCGACGGCTGCCGGGGACGGCGACGGCGACGGGGCTGAGCCGGAGCCGTGCCCGGCTCCGTGCACGACGGGTGCGCCCAGCGCCGGCCCCGGACCCGGGGCAGAGCCGACAGCCGAGCCCAGCAGCGGACCGACCGTCGTCCCCGGCGCTGGGCCGAGCGTCGCCCCCGGCGCGGGCCGAGCGTCGCCCCCGGCGCTGGGCCGAGCGTCGCCCCAGCGGCGGGCCGAGCGTGGCCCACAGCGGCGGACCGAGCGCGGGGCCGACCGTCGAGCCTTCGGTACCGCCGACGTGCACACCTGCCCCGGCGAGCGCAGCGGCGCCGTAGACCGGCGGTCGGGCCGGTGCCGGGTGGCTCAGCCCTCGAGGGCGGCGTCCAGCGTGATCGTGGTGCCGGCCAGAGCCTTGGTCACCGGGCAGGTGCGCTCGGCCGTGGCGGCGAGTTCGGCGAAGCGGTCGGCGTCCACGCCCGGCACGCTGGCCCGCAGGGTGATGGCGATCCCGGAGATGTGGAACCCGCCGGCCGGGTCCTTGTCCAGGGTGGCCTCGGCGCTGATGTCGATCGTCTCCGGGGTGAGGCCCTCGCCGTTCAGCACACCGGCCAGGTTCATCGCGAGGCAGGAGGCGTGTGCCCCGGCGATCAGCTCCTCCGGGCTGGTCCGGCCGTCCGGGTCGCTGGTCCGGGCGGGCCACGAGACGGCGTAAGGGCCGAGGTTGGAGCTGTCCAGCGTCAGCTGGCCGGAGCCCTCGGAGATGGAGCCGGTCCACCGGACGCTCGCGTCGCGAGAAGTCATGCGTGTGCCTTTCGTGTCGGGTCAGCAGTGTCTCCGCCGGCGGGTGCGCCCGCGGGAGGCCGACGGCCGCGCGCGGTCGTCGTACCTACGCCGTCCACCGTGGCGCGAGCCGTTGCGGGGCGCGACTCGAGTCCTGCGGGCGCTCAGCCCCGGAGCCGCTGGACCGTCCCGGCGACCACGAGGTCCACCCGCTCGCTGGCGGCAGCGACAGCGGCGTTCAGGCGGCCGAGCTCGTCGCGGAACAGCCTGCCGGACCACGTCGCGGGCACCACCCCGGAGCCCACCTCGTTGCTCACCGCCACCACGTCCCGGGCGGCGTCGCGCCAGGCGGCGAGCAGGGCGTCGACCTGCGCCGCATAGGCCTCGCGGGCCCCGCCGTCGTACCAGCGCTCCTGCTCCCACGCCCCTACCCGGTCCAGCGTCGCCGTGCACCACAGCGCCAGGCAGTCCACGAGCAGCGGCGGGCCCGGCACGCCGAGCAGGCCGGCGACGTCGAGCGTCTCCTGGGTGGTCCAGCCGGCGGGTCGCCGCGCCCGGTGCACCTCGACCCGGGCCTGCCAGTCCGCGTCACCGGTGCGGGTCCCGCCGGTGGCGACGTAGACCACGTCGTCGTGGTCGGCGAGCAGCCGCTCGGCGTGCGTGCTCTTGCCCGAGCGGGCCCCGCCCAGGACCAGACGGCGTCGCGGGGGCGGCCGCTCCTGGACCGGCACCGTGGGGGTACCGGCGGCCAGGGGCAGCGTCGTGCCGTCCGGGTGGACCTCGGCGCCCCACTCCGCGAGACGTCGGGCGAGCTCGTCCGCGGGAGGGTTGTGGTGCGACAGGTGCGTCGCGACCACCCTGGTCGAGCCGGTCACCGCGCCCACGGCGCGCAGCCTGGCCAGCTGCCCGGGGGAACGTCTCGAGGTCGAGGTGCCGCGTGCCGTGGTCGCCGACGTCGCCGAAGGTCTCCTCGAGCACCACCAGGTCGTAGGCCCGGTCGCCGACGACCGGCGCCAGCGCCTCCTCGCCGCAGGGCGGAGGTGTCCGTCGCGTAGAGCAGGCGGCGACCCGTCGGGGCAGGTGACGTCCCACAGCACCGTGGCCATCTCGTGGTTCCCGGGCACGGCCCGGCAGCGGTAGCCCGTCGAGCACCAGCCCGTCCTCGGCCGTCACGGCGGTCCCAGCGGGACGCAGGGTCACTGGGTCGGCGGGGCCGACCCAGTCCCGGTGGGGGCTCACCGCGTCCGGCCGGTCCGACCACGACCAGCGGCTCGCGGCGGTCGGCCCAGGTGCGCCAGAGCAGCGGGCGGGTGAGGTGTGGTCGGGGTGGGCGTGCGTGAGCAGCAGGACCCGCACCCCGGCCAGGTCCTGCCCCGCTCGCAGCGCCGCGCGGGGTGCCTCGGGGCCGCAGTCCAGCAGCACCACGCCGTCGAGCAGGGCGGCGCTCTGTCCTCGCAGCACGCCGCGGGCCGCGCGCCGCCAGGCAGGACGCGCAGCGGCAGAACGGGTTGGGCCAGCCGTCGGCGGAGCCGGTGCCGAGCAGGAGGAGCTCGCTCACCGACCGCGGCCGGGTGGTGGTGCCGGTGAGAACGGGGGCCGGGCGAAGACCTGCCGCCCGATGATGGCGTCGACCTCTTCGGGGTCGCGGACGAAGCTGATCACCCGCAGCGCCTGGTCCTGCCCGGCGGACTCCAGCACGAAGCGGCCGTAGTCGAACGGCCGACCGAAGAACGGCCGCCGGAACGCCATGTCGGTGACCTTGGTCAGCGGCATCATGTCGCGCTGGACGTCGAAGATGCCGTGCAGCCGGAGGAGCCGGCGGTCGGTGACCACGAAGAAGTCGTTGGCCCACTGCAGCCAGGCCCACCCCGCCCGCACCGCCAGCACCACCCACCCGGCCATCAGGACGTTGCGCAGCAGGTCCAGGGGCCCAGGTACGGGCTGAGCGCGGCGATGCCGAGGAGCGCGAGCAGCGACGACAGGACCGGCTCGGCCAGGACCACCGGGTGGCGGGTCTGGGCGACGAGGATCCGCTCGCCGGGGACCAGCGCCTTGCCGAGCTTGCGGCGCACCGCGCGCAACGGGCCCGGCTCAGGACCGCGCAGCGCAGTGGCGATGTCGGGCGTCAGGGCCGGGTCGAGCTCCGCCTCCAGCCCCGGGACCAGGGCCGGGTCCAGGGCGGGGTCGACCTGCAGGTCGTCGTCCGGGCGCGTCCGAGGGCGGTAGGTGGTGCGGCCGTCCTCCGGCTCGTCCCACGGCTGGCGCCCGGCGCGGGCCGCGTCGGAGCCCGACCCGGCAGGTCCCGAGACCTCGACCGTCGTGGACGGCCCGGGTGGTCGCCCCTGGCGGGGGCGTGGCCGGTCGGGCGGGGTGGCAGAGCCGTCGGGCAGCGGGTCGCGGTCACGACGCCGCCCCGGCAGGGGCCAGCCTCGGGAGGACCCCGTCCTGCGACGGGGCGTCTTCTCCGGGGCGCCCCGCACAGGGGACGTCCCGCCCGTGCCCGGCACCCGTCCATGGCTCACCACGGGGTTCGGCCGCGGGTCCTTCCCGGACTCCCGACTGCCGGCCACGGGTCAGGGGGACGGTGAGCTGCCGGACTGCACGAGGATCGCGTCGAAGAACGCGAACACCGCCCCGAACGCGGCGGAGATGCCCTCGACACCCCCGACGACGATGCTCGGCGGCCTGCTCGGGGCTCCGGAAGATCGAGTACACCAGGAAGGCGACGAACAGCCACGCGACCCACTTGAAGACCTTCTTGAGCACGTGCGCCTCACCCCGTCGCTCGTTCTTCGCACCACCGGGCGCGCGCCCGAGGCCTCCAGCATCTACACGTCGACGCCGCGCAGTCCACCCGCCACGCCGCGCCGCAGCCGGCTCGTGCGGAGCCGGACTGCGTCTGCGGGGCGCCTCAGACGATGCCGTACAGCCTGTCGCCGGCGTCCCCCAGGCCCGGGACGATATACCCGCGCTCGTCCAGACGCTCGTCCAGCCCGGCCACCACGACCGTGAGCTCGACGTCTGCCGAGACCGTCCGTTCGAGCGCCTCAAGCCCCTCGGGGGCGGCCAGCAGGCAGATCGCCGTGACGGTCCGGGCCCCCTTGCCGTGCAGGTAGTCCACCGCCATGGCCAACGTGCCGCCCGTGGCGAGCATCGGGTCCAGCACGAAGCACTGCCGCCCGGAGAGGTCGTCGGGCAGCCGGTTGGCGTACGTCCTGGGCTGCAGCGTCTCCTCGTCGCGCAGCATGCCGAGGAACCCGACCTCCGCGGTCGGCAGCAGCCGGCTCATCCCGTCGAGCATGCCCAGCCCCGCGCGGAGGATCGGCACGACGATCGGCTTGGGTGTGGCGAGCCGGACCCCGGTCGTCGTGGTGAGCGGGGTGGTGACCTGCACGGGCTCGACGGCCACCTCCCGCGTCGCCTCGTAGGCCAGCAGCGTCACCAGCTCCTCCGCGAGCCGGCGGAACGTCGGGGAGTCGGTGCGGACGTCCCGCAGCGTCGTCAGCTTGTGGGAGATCAGCGGGTGGTCGGCCACGTGGACGCGCATGGAGGCACGCTACCCATGGCACGGACCTCGATCGGTGCTGCCGTCTGGGTCGGCGCCCGCTCGGCGCCCGGTGTCCCGTTGGTCGCCCGCAGCGGTGCCGCTGCGTGACCGTTTGGTGCCAGGATGAAGGCGTGTCGTACTTCACCGCCCTCCTGGTCCCCAGCGGCCGCACCTGGTCCGCGCGCGACGCCGACCTGGACGCCCCCGACAGCCTCGACGAGCTCGTCGACACGGTCCGCAGCGAGCTGGACTCCGAGACCGGCCTGGTCCTCCTCGAGCGGGAGGACGAGTGGTTCGCGCTCGTCCGGGTCGACGGCGAGGACGACGCCCGGGTGTTCGTCTCCGACCTGCCTGCGGCGCGCGCGTCGAGCACTTACGCCGCCGTCTTCGCCGACCCTGAGCTGTGGTCCGACGCGGGCTCGCTGCGGGCCGCGGGCCTGGTGCCTGTCGGGGGCTTCGACGAGGCGTACTCCTCGGGGTTCGAGGACGACTACGCCGACTCGGCGCCGGTGGCCGAGGAGGACGGCCCGAAGGTGACCGAGGTGCCGTGGGCCGGTGACCTGTCCCTGCTGGAGGACCTCGGCGTGGGCGGGGAGAGCCTCAAGGCCATCGTCGAGGCCGACGCCGACGACCCCGCCCGGGCGCTGACCGAGCTGGGCGAGCGGGTGGGGTTCCTCGACCTGCTCGAGGCGCTTCGCTGACCGTCCGTCCGTGGCCTGTGGGGCGTCCCTCCGCTGACGTGGGGATGGGTGGCGGGCGGTCCAGGTCCGTGGGTCGTGACCTGCTGCGGGGGCGCGGTCGCCGTGGCTGACGCGGCAGGGGCGGCGTTCGACGCGGCGATGGCCCAGGCCCTGGCCCTGGCCGAGGGGTGCCGGGCTGACGGTGACGTGCCCGTCGGTGCCGTGGTCCTCGGTCCGGACGGGGACGTGGTCGGCGAGGGTCGCAACCGCCGTGAGGCGACCGGCGACGCGACGGCCCACGCCGAGGTCGAGGCGTTGCGCTCCGCGGCGGGCTCCCTCGGCCAGGGCTGGCGCCTGCCTGGCGCGACGGTCGTCGTCACCCTGGAGCCGTGCGTCATGTGCACCGGAGCGCTCGTGGCCGCCCGGGTGGCGCGTGCCGTGTTCGGCGCCTGGGACGACAAGGCCGGCGCCTGCGGCTCGGTGTGGGACCTTGCCCGGGACCCGCTGTCGCTGCACCGCCTCGAGGTGGTGGGCGGCGTGCGGGCGGAGGAGTCCGGCGCGCTCCTGCGGGGGTTCTTCGCCTCGCGCCGCTGAGCACCGGCGCCCCACCGGGACCTCACCCGGAGCAGGATGGACGGCATGTGCCGGAACATCACCGAGCTGCGCGGCCTGGAGCCGCCCGCGACCAGCGACGAGGTCACCGCCGCCGCGCTGCAGTACGTCCGCAAGGTCAGCGGGGTGCGCCAGCCTCCGCCGGCCGCGGCCGCAGGCGTTCGAGGCCGCGGTCGCCCAGGTCGCCCGAGGCGACGGCCGAGCTGCTCGCGCAGCTGCCTGCCCGTCGTCAGCCGCCCACGACCGTGCCGCCCCTGCGGCGGCCAGAGGTCCGGGCGCGGCTGGGGCTGGATGGTGCGACGGCGCCCGGAGGGGCGTGACCAAGGGGCGTGGTCGAGATCAGTCGCGGTCCTTGGGCGGCAGGGACCGGGCGTACGCGAGCCCGACGTCGACCCAGCGCGTGAGGTCGGTCTCGGTCCTCACCGCGTCGGCCGTCACGCCTAGCCAGCCGCGCATCGACCGTCCCCGCATCTCGAAGGGGTGGACGCCCGCCTCTCCCAGCAGGTCGTCGGTGCGGTGCGGGTCGCAGCGCACCAGCAGACCGCCCTGGCCGCTGGCGCTCACGGCGAGGTTGCCGTGGGCCAAGAAGGCCAGCCCGCCGAACATCCGCCGTTCCGTCAGGCCCGGCTCCTCCCGCAGGACGCTTCGGACCCGGTCCGCGAGCTCGACGTCCAGGGGCATGACGGGAACGTAGCCGCCGGGTCGGACAGCCGGCTCAGCTGCTCGGCTCGCCGATGGACCCGAGGTCGCGTTCCATGCGCCGCAGGATGCCGTCGACCCGCACCCGGGCCACGGCCTCGGTAGCCATGATCATGCCCGGCAGGGTGGTCAGCAGGACCGTCGTCGCGGCGAGCTGCAGCGGCAGCGCGTTCCCCGACGTCACCACCTCGACCAGCGCCAGGGCCAGCAGGACGAGCTGCGCCGGGACCATGACCCGGACGACCGTGCGGGCGGCCGAGCGGTACACCGGGCGCGGGATGGCGTCGGACGGGGTGGAGGCGACGCTCACGAGGTGGTCCATGCCAGGACTACGGCTGCTCGTGCGCGGGACTTGAGGGTCGCGGGGCACCCGGACCGGAGCGGCCGGCCGGTCGGTCGAGCCGGACGCGCCGGCCTTGTACCCTTCTCGGCGGTGACGTGTCCGAGCGGCCTAAGGAGCACGCCTCGAAAGCGTGTGAGGGGGAGACTCCTCCGTGGGTTCAAATCCCACCGTCACCGCGCTTCGTGCACACGACGAGCCCCTGACCAGCGGAAACGCGGGTCAGGGGCTCGTTCGTGGGGGGCAACCCGCACTTAACCCGCACTTTTGGTCGAGACAGCAGCCACGGAGGCGCCCGCTGGACCGCGTGTGATGAGCAGGTCCAGGACGTCCCGGACGTCGGGTGCGATGTTCCGGCGCCGGATGTAGTGCCGGAGCGTGACAGCACCGGAGGAGTGGCCCAGCTGCGCGGCAGCGGTCTTCGCGTCGACCTCGTGCCCGAGCAGCGTCCCCACCGTCCGGCGGAAGTCGTGCGGCGCGATCGTCACGCCCGTCCCGTCGAGCGCCTGGCGCAGCTGCTCACGGACTCGACCGGGTGACCGCGGCGTCCCCTCTGCCGACGGGAAGATCAGCCCGTCCGGGCCTCCGTCGAGGGCAAGGTCGAGAGCGGCGCGGAGCGCGATCACGACAAAGCCCGGCAGCGTGACGGTGTGCACCGAGGACGACGTCTTGTCGATGCTGCCTGAAGACTGACCCCGTGGCGCCGGGTGTTCGTCGAGCGGGCCAGCGGGGCCCGGGCGCATCGGCCGGAGCTAGCGGCGGCGGTGGACTGGTGCCGGGCGGGGGACGTGCTGGTGGTGTGGCGCCTGGACCGGTTGGGCCGGTCGCTGCGGGACCTGGTCGACCAGGTGGCCCGGCTGAACGAGGCGGAGATCGGGTTGCGGTCGTTGCGGGAGTCGATCGACACCACGACGTCGGGGGGTCGGCTGCAGCTGCAACCTGTTCGCGGCGCTGGCGGAGTTCGAGCGGGACCTGATCCGGGAGCGGACCCTGGCTGGCCTGGCCGCGGCCCGGGCTCGTGGCCGCAAGCCCGGCCGGCGCACGGTGATGACCCCGGAGAAGGTGACCGCCGCCCGGAACCTGCTCGAGGACCCCGAAGCCAACGTCTCCGCGGTCGCGGCCCCCCTGGGGGTGTCCCGGGCGACGCTGTACCGGCACATGGCCACCACCGATCAGGAGCAGACGCATCGACCGAGCAGGGGGAAGACGCAACGACAGGACGGGGAGTGAGCGCATGAGGACCGCCAGGAGATGGCTGCAGACGAGGCTCGGGTGGGTGCCCGGGCGGCGGGGCTACCATGGTGGGGTGTTCGAGCAGCACACCCAGGCCGAGGTCATCCAGTACGAGGTGGCCCGCGAGTTGCTGGGCAGGCGCCTCGGTGAGGCCCTGGTCAACGCCGACGCGGCCGCGACTCCGGCGGAACGTGCGCGGTGGGAGCGGGTCGCGGACGAGGCTGTCGTGCAGCGGAAGGCACTGCGGGTCGGTTCGGCCGACGCGGCGAGGCTGGTGAACGAGGCGAAGGCTGCTCGAGCAGCCGCCCACGCCGTGGCGTCGTCCGCCGAGTGAGTCTGGACGCGGCCGAGCACGCACGGATCTTCAGGGAGCGGATCGTCCCGCGTGAGTTCGCGGGGGCGGTACCGGCCACCACGCCGACGGTCGTGCTCATGGGTGGGCAGCCCGGCAGCGGGAAGAGCGGCCTGCTCGACGCCGCGGAACGGGAGCTGTCCACGCCGGAGGCGCCTTCGGTGCAGGTGGTGGGGGACGACCTGCGGGACTACCACCCTGCCTACCAGGAGCTGCTGCGGGTCGATGACCTGAGTGCGGCGGCGCAGACCGATGCTGATGCCGGTCGGTGGGTGCAGCTGTGCCTGGAGCACGCCCGCCGGGTGGGGTGCTCGGTGGTCGTCGAGGGCACGATGCGTCGCCCGGAGGTGCCGCTGGCCACCGCCCGGGCCTTCCGTGACGCGGGCTACCAGGTCGAGGCGTGGGTGATGGCGGTGGACCCGCTGTCCTCACGGCTGGGGATCCTGGCCCGCTACCACGCGCAGCGGGAGGCGTTCGGGGTCGGCCGGTTCACCGTGGACGCCGCGCATGACGCTGCGGTGGTGGGGATGCTCGACAGCCTGGACACCGTGCAGGACGCCGGCGTGGTCGACCGGTTCCGCATCATGCGCCGCGGCCCCCACGTGATCGCCGACGTCCCGGGCACCGCCACGGCATCGAGGCTGCGGGCGGTCGTCGAGCAGGAACGCACCCGGGCATGGACCACCGCCGAGCTCACGGCGTTCCAGTCGATCGCGGAGAACGTCGACCGCCTCGTCCCCGCCGGGCACGAGCACCACCGCCTGCTCGAGGACCTGCAGGCGCAGGCCCGGAGCAGGTCCTCGGCCGCGGTCGACCCGGCATGGCGGGCCGCGGTGGCCGCGATGTTCCCGCACCGGCAGAGTGCTGCAGGGACGGCCCCGGCTCCTGGGGACGGGGTTCCTCTCGGCCGGCCGCCGCGCCGGTCACCTTCCCAGGAGCGCGGCGGTCCCGAACGTTGAGCCCGCGAGAGGGCGGAGGCAGCGCGCGCCCTGGGTGGCTGCACCGCCACTGGGTCCCGACCCGGGGGTGCTAGCCGCCACCGCCGCGGCGGTGCTGGTGACAGCCGGCTGCGGTGAGGACCAACCCCAGTTCGTCGAACGCGAAGCCGACCCAGGGTTAGGTGCGGTCAGCACCGAGGCGATGCCGAGATCATCGCCACCACCACCGACTGCCGTGGCGACGTCCTCTGCACCCGCGACCGGGGGGACGTCGCTCGGCCAGTCGCCGGCTCCTTCGCCGCTCATCGCGGTGCGCGGCGGGTTCATGAGCATGCGCTTCGACTGCACGTACGTCGCGGAGTCGTTCCAGGACCAGTGGGCCCAGGCGGGCGCCGACCAGGAACGGTGCTCGCCTGCCGGGTTGACGCGGCCGCGGACGAGCACTGGTGCCGGCGCTGCGGCTGCGAAGGCAGCCCCAGAGACACCGTCACCCGGCAGTTAGCGCACGAGCCGCTGGGCTGGCGCCCGACCACGCTGCTGCTCAGGATTCGCCGCTACAAGTGCGGCGGCTGCGGGCACGTGTGGCGTCAGGACACTCGCCGGGCCGCCGAGCCGCGGGCGAAGCTGTCCCGGACTGCCCTGTCCTGGGCGCTGGGCGGGCTGGTGTGTCAGCACCTCACCGTCGCCCGCCTTGCCGAGGCCCTCGCCGTGTCATGGGACACCGCCAACACCGCTGTGCTGGCCGAAGGCGAACGCGTGCTGATCGCCGACCCGGCCCGGTTCGACGGCGTGCAGGTGATCGGCGTCGATGAGCACGTGTGGCGACACACCCGCCGCGGCGACAAGTACGTCACCGTGATCATCGACCTTCCCCCAGCCCCGGGGGGCCGGGGGTGCCCCCACCCCGTCCGGGACAAGACGGGCCCGTCCCGGCTGCTGGCCATGGTCGAAGGCCGCTCCAAGCGGGCGTTCAAGACCTGGCTCGCCGACCGGCCGCAGGCCTGGCGGGACGGCCTGGAGGTCGTGGCCATGGATGGCTTCACCGGGTTCAAGACCGCCACCACCGAAGAGTTGCCCGACGCGGTCGCGGTGATGGATCCGTTCCACGTCGTGCGCCTGGGCGGTGACGCGTTGGACCGGTGCCGGCGCCGGGTCCAGCAGGACCTGCACGGGCACCGCGGCCGCAAGGACGACCCGCTCTACCGGGTCCGCCGGACCCTGCACACCGGCGCGGACCTGCTCACCGAACGGCAGCTGCAGCGGCTGACCGCACTGTTCGGGAGCGACGGCCACGTCCAGGTCAGGGCCACCTGGGGCATCTACCAGCGCATGATCGGCGCCTACCGCGAACCCGACCGGACGAAGGGCAAGCGCCTCATGACCACCCTGATCACCGACCTCAGCCAGGGCGTCCCGGCCGCCCTCACCGAGCTCATCAGCCTCGGGCGGACGCTGACCAAGCGCGCTGAGGACGTCCTGGCCTACTTCGACCGACCCGGCACCAGCAACGGCCCGACGGAGGCAGTGAACGGTCGCCTGGAACACCTGCGCGGATCCGCTCTCGGCTTCCGCAACCTCACCCACTACATCGCGGACAGACTCGCGCGAGGTGACCTTGCCCTGGAGGTCGGTGAGAAGCTGAGGAGACCAGCCGTGGCCGATCACGGGCTCTTCACGATTGAGGGTGTAGTCGCGGTCTGAAGCCGCCGGTCTCGAGGAGGCTGCGGAACGCGGAGCGCCACGTCCGCTGATCCCGAATCCAGCCTTGCCGTGGGACACCAGATCGGGATCCTCAGCCGGACAGGCGAAGCAGACCCGCCTCGGTGGTCTTGAACCCGCAGGCTTGCCGGTAGAACGGCGACAGGTACGGCTCGTAGTCGACGTGGAGCCATTCGCAGCCGGCCGCAGCGGCTTCGCTGGCGACCATCTGGACCAGGCGTCGGCCGATGCCTCGCCGCTGGTGAGCGGGGTCGACGACCGTGTCCAGCAGGAGAGCGTGGGCTCCGCCGTCCCAACAGGCGTGGACGAAGCCCCGCAGCTCATCGCCGTCGAAGGCGCTCACCCAGGTGACGGAGTGACGCTCGAGGCGCTGCGCCCAGGGCGCCGCCTGTCCGGCGATACCGCCGAAGGCCTTCGCGTGCAGATTCGTCAGGACCTCGTCGTCGACCGGGAAGCGAACGCAAAGCTGCAGTCTGGGGTCCATGTCACCAACGTGGATCAGCTGAGCGCTGCAGTCGAGGGTCACGTCCTGCACCGACCCGACCGGTGCGACCGGCGACCGGCTGGGGATCGACTGCTGGGACGTGCCAGACCAGGCACGCTGGGTGCAGGGGGCCCGGCACCCGAGGTAGACCTGGCCGCGATGGTGCTCCACCGAGCCTTGCCCTGGACGGCCATCCGCAGGCGCTTGGCCCAACCGGGGGGCGCTTGACCACCCGGATGGACTTCCAACTGCGTTCCGAATACGGTGGGAACATGAACACCAAAGCCCTGCCTGCAGCGACCAGGCGCTCGTCAGACCTCAGCAAGCACTCGGCTGAGGTCTTCGCCGAGGCCGAGGACCACCCCGTCACGGTGACGCGGCGCGACGGCGAGTCCTTGGTGCTCATGTCTCAGCGTGAGGCCGACGGGCGCGCCCGCCTCCTGAACTTCGCCGCTCAACTCATCACGGTGACACTCGAGGACAACGGCACCCTCGCGGAGCGGATGACCAAGTCCTTCCCTTGGATGCTCGCGCTGTCACCAGAGGACCGGGTCACTTGTGCGCAGGAGCTCGTCGATGCTGCGCGCGCCTCCTTCGCCACCGACCAGCCGCACCTGGCGATCGCCGAGTTGACGTCCTGGAGGGAAACGGCGGCTGCCATCGCAGCTGGTCTACACAGCGTGGACGTCGAATGGCTCGACAGGGGCAGAGTCGTGGAGCGCCCGTAGGCATGGCAGGCAAGAAGGGGGTGCTGGTGCCGCGTCCGCCCAAGAGGGTCGAGTACGAGGTCCGCTTCGCCAGCTCTGGTGCGCAGAAGGGATGGAAGGACCTCGTCGCCACCATCCGCAACCCGATGGCCGATGCCTGGGACTTTCTCACCCGTACCCCTGACGCCACGACGCCGACGAACTACCGGCTGAAGGGCGAGCTGGGCGTCGTCACACGAGGTGGCGTCTCTTACCAGCGATGGCAGCACAAGCCCACGCCCAGCGGGACGGCACGGCTCTGGTTCTACATCGAGGGGCAAGTGGTGCACCTTGAGCAGGTGCACACCAGCCATCCGAACGAGACGAAGTAGTTGTCGCACTGTTCGATAGACGACCGGCTGCCGGCGACGACAACGCTGGCCGGGAAAGGTAGACGGACTCCGTCGCTTTCCCGCAGGGGATGGGTCCTGGGGCGACCCAGGCATTCACGCACTGTGTGAGTGTTGGCTCAGGAAGGCATCTGCCTCCCTGAGTAGTCGGGGGTGAGGCCGATGCGTCTGGGGGGCGCGAGAGCGAGCCCGTTCGCGCTGTCTTGCATGAGGCGCTTTGCCTGGGGTTGTCCCGCGAGACCGCACTGGCGCGCCCTGGTGGTTGTCGCTGCCAGTAGTGGCTGCGTGGACGGGCCTCGTCGCACTGCTGTTCCGCTCCACCTATCGGCGCCGGGCGCGCGTGGCGGGCAAGGAACTGCCTTACCCGTGACCGACGCCTCCTCGTCTCGCTGACCGATCCCCGCTGGGACGACGAGGGAGGTTGGGGGATGCCTACTCGTTTGGCTCCCTCTGCATGAGTGAGTGCAGTTGATCGGTGGCTTCGTGGGCGTCGTAGCCCAGGGAGCGTGCCGCGGCCGCGTAGGCCATGGCGGCGCGGGCCAGCGCCGCTGATCGGTCGGTTCCGTTCAGGGCGGTGTCGGTGCGGGCGGACGGGTCGGCTACCGAGGTCCCCTTCTTGCCGGCGGTGATGACCAGTCCCTCTCGTTCCAGGGCCTGGTAGGCGCGGGCGACGGCTCCGTTAGACACCCCGAGGTGCCCGGCGAGCTGTCGGATGGGCGGCAGGTTGGCGCCGGTCGGCAGCGCGCCGACGAGGATGACGTGGGCGATCTGCGAACGGATCTGCTCGTAGTGGGGCGTCGGGGACCGGGTGTCGAGCGCGATGTCCATGAGCGCTACCCGGCGGCGGGAGTAGGGGCCGGCTGCCGTGGGCTGGCTCTCCAGAAAGGCCGCAGCAGCGCCACCACGATGACCAGCAGTCCGCTGATGACCACGGTCATCACCACACCGGCCACGACGTGGAGCTGGCTTAGGGACAGGGATGCCAGGCTGCTCAGGTACCAGGGCAGGGTGCTGATGACGCCACCGGCCAGAACGAGCTGCCCGCCCAGCAGGGCCGCGGCGATCCGGCTCCACGACAGCTGGCGGAAAGCGTCGTCCGCGTCCCCGTCCGGGGTGAGCAGCACCTGGCGGGTGTCGGTGCGGCGCCACGCCAGACGAGCCAGACCGAGAAGACCGGCGGCCGCGGCGGCCAGGACCGGCAGGAGGTAACGCTCGTAGTCCGGGAGCACCGGCTGCTCGGCGAGGATCCCGCCCCACCCCGCCGAGCCGAACTCCCGCGTCGCGATAGGGCCGATGTATGACAAGGACGCCAGGACGGCGAAGCCCAGCACCGTCACCCCCACGCCGGCACCGAGGCGAGCCAGGAGCAGGGCGCGGGGCGTGGGGCCTACCGGGTCGAGTGAGGCTCGTCGGGAGTTCCCGCCACCCCCAGGTGCTGTCAGCGCCACGACAATCGCGAAGGCCAGCGCGACCGACGGAGCCACCACCTTCAACTGGACCATGAACCCGACCACCGTCACCACCAGCCAGACGACGCCTGCGACCAGCGAGAACCGGACGCCGGCCTCGCGAACGGCCAGGAACGTCTGGTCCTCGTTGCGGGCGACGTCGTCCAGCCAGCGCACGATCGCGCGCTGCGGGACCGGGATCAGCAGGAGCCCGAGCGCTACCACGCCCACGGCCGTCCCGCCGTAGACAAGGATCTCGAACACGGCGCCCCCAAAACTTGTACCTACGTACCTGTACGTGGATACAAACATCGATCCGCCGGCAGGTCAACGCCCGCGTCCCCGGCACCACACACCACCACCCGTACGCGGCACCCTGTCGAACCGTCCCGACAGCCGACCGTGGAGCGGGACGCAGCGAAGTCGCCGCCCCGCCGTTGCCCGGTGCCGCCTGTCGTTTTCAGCAGACCCGTCCGGAGCGCCGTCCCGGAAACGGGTGGTCATGCGGCGCATGCGCGACCCTGGGCTGGTCCGAGCGTTGGGTCGGAGCCTGGGCTACCGAGCCGGCCTACGGTGCGAAGGGTCTGGGGGACGGTGGGGCGGTGTGGGTCGCCGTCGATCACGAGTGAGCCGTCCTCGGCCGGGGCCGCGCCCGGTGGTCGACGGCCTCATGCGGAGGTCCGGACGGGGCGCCGCCTCGAACACCGGCTGATGGTCCGGAGGCGCAACGGCGCATCCGGGCGGGGTCCGCCGGCACCCCGTTGTCGCGTGCTGAGGGAATGGCACCGTGGACTGCATGATGACTCGCCCACCTGGGTACCTCGGCCCGCCGCCGCCCGTCGGGACGGCACTCACGGTCGCGTACGAGCCCGCCCGGACTTCATCCAGACCGCCCGGTGGACCGAGGTGAAGGGCTACGGCGAGGATCCCGCCGGGTACGTCCTGGTGGGGCTGCTCCCGCTGGGGCTTGTGGGGCCGGCCAGCAGAGGGTCTGCCCGTGCGTGCCGAACAGTTCGTCGCGGGAGTCGTAGCGGCCCAGCTCGGCCAGCACCCACCCGGACAGGCCGCACGAGTCGCACCCGACGATGAACATGAACGTGATGACGGCCGCGACCACGGGTGCGTCGGGTGCCGCTCTGTCCGGGGTGCTCTCTACGCTGCGCTGGTGGCAGTCCGGGGGGTGACCAACGGGGGTGACCAACAACGTCCTGGCGCGCCACTACGCAGACAACAAGGGCCCGGTCGCGTTCCTTGACGAGTCCTACAGCGCCGACCCCCACCACGGCGCGATGTTCCACCTCGTGTCGGCGGTGATCGTGGAGCCGGACCAGATCGACCCCACGAGACCCGCTGGACCCTCGACCCACTCATCCTGGTCGCCATCCAGCTAGCCCTGCTCACGACGCTGGTTCGGCAGCGGAGCTTGCCTGTTCGGCGCTGATGCCGTTCAGGGCGCGGTGATCGACGCCTCGGGGCGTTGCGGCGCGTTCGTCCCGCTCTGACGGTCGTCTAGCGCCAGGCGGCCTCGAAGCAGTTGTCGCACAGGGGGTGGAAGCCGACGGGGCTGGGTCGTTGTGACACGTCGGGCTTGTGCTTGCCGCACCTCGCGCACCTCATGCTTCCTCCTGGTCGTTGGCGGTGTCTGCAGGACAGTCCACCGGAAGGGCAGACACGGACCTGAGGACTGAACCGGACAAGGCCGACCCGCTGGCGCACTGCTGCGGCACCCCGGGTGCGACCGAGCACGAGCAGGTCCACGTCCCCAGCGTGGGGGCATGTGTCGATGCCGACCTCCGAGACCGGTCAGAGCGTCGCCCGCTTCACCGTCACCCACACCCGCGCCGGACCGCAGAAGCGGCTGACCCGCCTGCGGGAGCTGCACGTCGTCCGGGTCGGCGTCGAACGCCCCGACGGGCCGGTCGTCGCGGCGCTGCTGGCCGGGGCCGGTCCGGACGGGGCCTCGGCACGGCAGCTCCGGGGGTTCCCCCAGCAACCGCAGCGGCTGTGCTCGGTGCGGGGTGATCCTCCTGGGTGCCCGGGACACCAGGACACGCCAGGGTGGCGTGCCAGGTCCCGCCCTCAGGAGATCGCCGGTGAGCCCCTCCACGACCGCCGTACCCCAGCACCAGCACGAGGGCCGGCACCAGCGCGAGCCGCAGGTCACCGTCGCCGACGTCACCGTCCACCCGGCTGGTCTGCCGCCGCGCTGCCGTGTCCTGCAGGCGACGCCCATGCTGCTGTCCTTCGACGTGGACTGCGGGGAGCTGCTGCCGGGCCACCGGTTCGTCGCCCGCGGGCTCAGCGGACCCGAGCGGCTGCAGGTCGACGGGCCGCTGGACTCTGGCGCCGTCGACGACGGGTTCTTCCTGGAGTACGAGCTCGTGCCCGGCGTGCCCGCGTCGCCGAGCAGCAGCGTGGTCGCCACGAGGGTCCGGGTCTCGTTCGACGCCGGCGGCGCGTTCCCGGCGGACCTCCACGACGGCGGTGCGATCGCGCCCTTCGTGGGTGGGCCCACGACGCACGGGTCACGCGGGCCCTGGCCGCTGCCGCCCGGTGCTCGCGTGCTCACCTTCGCACTGACGGGACCCGTCGTCACGGGTGCAGAGGCGGTGCCGGCCCCGGTCGGCAGGCTCGTGGTGGACCTCGACCGCCGTGACGCGCACTGGGAGCTCGCGACCACGCCCGGCTGACCCTGGGCCACGAGCTGCTGAGCGCACTGCTCGCACCGCTGGTACGACCCTCCCTGCTTCGCGACTGCCGAACGGGTGCACGTCGACGGTGCGCCCAGGAGCAGTGGCGCCCCCGCTCCACACTGACGCCATGACACCTCCCGTCGGAGCTGCCCACATGATGCATGCGGAGCGTCCAGGCGGGGTCGGGCGCAGGCGGGAGCAGCAGCTGCTGGGTCTCGCGCTGCTGGTTGCGAGCGCCCTCGTCGCCTACCTCCCGGTGACGTTGAACGAGGAGCCCTCGTCCTGGTTCGTCTACCTCGGGCTGCTGACGGGGATCGTGGTGGTCAGTCACCTCGCACTGCACCCGTGGTGGCCGCTACCTCTGGTGTGGCTGGGGTTCGCGGTCGGAGCCTACGTCGGCATCGAGGCCGCCATCGGCTCCACCGAGCCCCTGTGGCTGATCGCTGTCGTGGTCTACGTCGGCCTGGGGGTCGTCGTGTCCCTCGCCGTCAACCTGGCCGTGCTCGTCGTCCGCCCTGGCTACGCGCGCGCGACGCAGAACCATGGGGCAGGACGCGGACGTCCCTGACCGGCGGCGACCTCGGTACCGGTGTCGACCAGCTGCAGGTCGGTCCGTGGACCGACGACGTCACGCGTCGTCGGCCAGAGCTCCAGCCGGGTGCGGACCACGACCGAGGCACTCGTGCTGGGTGTGTCAGGAAGTCGCTGACCGCGCGGCGCCAGGACTGCAGCAACCCCGTCACGGCGTTCGCGAACCTCGAGCCGATCACCGGGTACCTGGAGCGTCACCTTCCCTCGCCCGGGCACCAAGACCGCGCCGGAACGGAGCGGGTGCACGGCGGGTCGGGGCGCGGCAGGCTTGCGGCATGTCGACCCCCACGCCCGACCCGGGTCGCGAGCACACCGTCGAGGAGCTGGCAGCCGGGCAGCACCTGGTCGACGTCCACGACCACCTCAGGGCCGAGCTCGAGCGGCTGCGGGACCTCGTCGAGCAGGTGGCCGCGGGATCGCTGGACGCCGGCCAGGCGCGCTCCCACATCGCGACGATGACCATCCGGCAGAACGCGTGGACCCTCGGCGCGTACTGCCAGAGCTACTGCCGGGTCGTCACCACGCACCACACGCTCGAGGACCAGAGCATGTTCCCCCACCTGCGCCGCGCCGACCCGCGGCTGTCCCCGGTCATCGACCGGCTCGAGCAGGAGCACCACGCCGTCCACGACGTGCTCGAGGGGGTCGATGAGGCGCTGGTCGCGCTCGTCGCCGACCCCGGCCGCATGCCGGACGTGCGAGCGGCCGTCGACCTGCTGGGCGACACGCTGCTGTCGCACCTGGCCTACGAGGAGCGTGAGCTGGTGGAGCCCCTGTCCCGGTTCGGCATGGGCTGGTGAGGTCGGCTCAGCTGACCTTGTAGCGACCGGTGGCCAGGGGGACGGCGTACCCGCCTGGTTCGAACAGCACGTTCTGCCGGCCAGGGGCACCGATCAGCCGCAGGCCGGTGCCGCGGTCCCGCCACTCGAGCAGCACGTCGTACGCCATGTCCGTCGCGCCCTCGTTGCCCGGCGGGTCCGTCATGGCGAAGGACAGGGTGATGTCCGCCACCGGCCACTGGTCGGTGCCGACCAGCCGGCCGTCGTTGGTGTACGAGCCGGTGCCCCCGCGCGTCTGCAGGAGGAACCGGTCGTCGGCCCGAACCACGGCGGTCAGCCGCAGGTCGAACAGGTCCAGGTCCAGGTCGGCGTCACCCGGCATGGCGCAGTCGTCCACGTGCGCACCACCTCTCGCCCACCGGGTCCGACGCCGGTCGCCGGTGCCGAGGGGCCGCCCTGGGTGACGGCGCACGAGGCTCCGCTCTTGACGCCGAACCAGGAACTCCGCCCGTGCGGCCCATCACCGGGAGCGGTCCAGAGCGGTCAAGGTCACCTGTTCGGGTGCCGATGCCTGCCCATGCCCAGCACCGCGCCCCGTCGGCCCTCGGCCGGCCGCCGCCGACTGCTCCTCCTGTCCGGTGCCGCGGTGTTCGCCGTCGGCACCGCCGCAGCCGCGCTCGCGCCGCAGGTGGTCTCACCGCCGCTGGAGCGGGTGCCGCTGTCGGACGCGCTGGCCGAGGTCGAGGCCGGCGGGGTGACCGGCGCCCTGATCGAGGAGGCCAGCTCCGTGGTGACGCTGACCCGCGACGACGCCACCCGGTTCGAGGCGGGCTTCCCCGGCGCCTACGCCGACGAGCTCACCGACGCCCTGGTCGGCTCCGGGGTGGTGGTGGAGACCGAGCCGCGGCGGGTCCCCGGCCTGCTGGACGCCGTCCTCCCGCTCCTGGTGATGGTGGCCCTGGTGGTCGGGCTGGTGTGGGGCGTCCGCAGCGGGTTCCTGACCGGCGCGCGCACGCTCAAGGGGACCCGCGGCAAGCGGGTGGACACCGTGCCCACCACGCGCCTGAGCGACGTCGCCGGCTGCGAGGAGGCCGTCACCGAGATGCAGGAGCTCGTGGAGTTCCTCCAGGACGGCGCGCGCTTCACCCGCGTCGGGCGCCACACCCCCGCGCGGCGCGCTGCTCGTCGGCCCGCCCGGCACCGGCAAGACCCTGCTCGCCCGCGCCGTCGCCGGCGAGGCCGGCGTGCCGTTCTTCCCGCTGGCCGGCAGCGACTTCGTCGAGACCTTCGCCGGCGTCGGCGCCCGCCGCGTCCGCGACCTGTTCGACCGGGCCCGGGACAGCCAGGGCGGCATCATCTTCATCGACGAGATCGACGCCATCGGCCGCACCCGCTCCGACGGGCCCGGGCACTGCGGTGCCGACACCGAGCGCGAGAACACGCTGATCTCGATGCTCAACGAGATGGACGGCTTCGACACCGACCACCGGATCATCGTCCTCGCCGCCACCAACCGCGCCGACGTCCTCGACCCTGCGCTGACCCGGCCCGGCCGGCTGGACCGGCAGATCCAGGTCCCCGCCCCGGACCGCCGCGGCCGGACCCGCATCCTCGAGGTCCATGCCCGGAACCGGCCGATGGCCGACGACGTCGACCTGGTCGGCATCGCCCGCCGCACCCCCGGCATGAGCGGGGCCGACCTCGCCCAGGTCGTCAACGAGGCCTGCATGGAGGCAGCCCGACGCGACCTGGTCGTCGTCGACGCAGCTGCCTGGACGCCGCCGTCGCCACCGTCGCGCTCGGCCGGGCCCGCACCTCGGCCCTGGTCACCGAGCATCGACCGCCGCATCACCGCGTGGCACGAGGCGGGGCACGCCATCGCGGCGCTGCTGCTCGAGGACGCCGACGACCCGGTGCAGGTCTCGATCGTCCCGCGCGGCCCCGCAGGCGGGGTGACGTGGATGAGCGGCAACGACGACATGTTCCTCACCCGGGCCCGGGCGCTGGCGGACCTCCGCGTGGCGATGGGCGGCCGGGCCGCGGAGGAGCTGCTGCTGGACGGGGAGTACACGCAGGGCGCCCACGGCGACCTGGCGACCGGCCAGCCGCCGTGCGCTGGCCATGGTCACCAAGTACGGCATGACCCGTCACGGCTACCTGCTCGTCGACGACGACACCATCCGGATGGGTGGCGATGTCGCCGTGGAGGTCCGCACGGTCGCCGAGGAGCTGCTCGCCGAGGCGCACGACGACGCGTTCACGCTGCTCAGCACGCACCGGGCGCTGCTCGACGGCGGTCGCGCAGGCGCTGCTGGACGAGGAGAACCTCACGCTGGCCCAGCTGCAGGAGATCCGCTGGACGGTGCGCCAGGCCGCCTCGGAGAGTGCCGCGTCCCGGGTGCCGGTCCAGGTGCGGTCCGTCACGGCCTGACGCGCGGACCGTACGCTCCGACGGACAGGCGGACGGCCCGCCGGAGCAGGAGTGACGCATGGCTGACAGCACCGACCAGGTCGCGCTCGTCCGGGACGGCTACGCCTTCGCGGGACCTTCGCTCGAGCTCGGGGCGCTCCTCCTGGACACCGACGGCGCCCCCACGCCGCAGCCGCAGGCGCAGGTCCGCATCCCCCTGACGATGCTCACCCGGCACGGCCTCGTCGCGGGCGCCACCGGCACCGGGAAGACCCGCACCCTGCAGCTGATGGCCGAGCAGCTCAGCGCCCACGGCGTCCCGGTGTTCCTGGCCGACATGAAGGGCGACCTGTCCGGTGTCGCCGTGCCGGGCACCGCGACGGACCGGCTCACCGCCCGGGCGCGGAGCATCGGCCAGACCTGGCAGGCGGCGTCCGCCCCGACGGAGCTCCTCGCCCTCGGTGGGCTGGGGACGGGTGTGCCGGTCCGGGCGACCATCACGTCGTTCGGCCCGGACCTGCTGGCCAGGGTGCTCGACCTCAACCCGACGCAGACCTCGAGCCTGGCCCTGGTCTTCCACTACGCCGACACCGCGGGGCTCCCGCTGCTGGACCTGGCCGACCTGCGTGCCGTCGTGCAGCACCTCGTCTCCGACGAGGGCAAGGCCGACCTCACGGGCCTCGGCGGGCTGAGCGCCGCCACGGCCGGGGTGATCCTGCGCGAGCTCGTCGCGTTCGCCGCCGCCGGGGCCGACGCGTTCTTCGGCGAGCCCCAGCTCGACCCGGCCGACCTGATGCGCACGGACGGGCAGGGCCGCGGCATCATCAGCTGCCTGGAGCTGGCCGAGCTCCAGGACCGACCCGCCCTGTTCTCCACGTTCCTGCTGTGGCTGCTCGCCGAGCTGTTCGAGGACCTGCCCGAGGTGGGTGACCTCGACAAGCCCAGGCTCGTCTTCTTCTTCGACGAGGCGCACCTGCTGTTCGCCGACGCGTCCAAGGCGTTCCTCGCGAAGGTGACGCAGACCGTCCGGCTCATCCGCTCCAAGGGCGTGGGCGTCTTCTTCGTCACGCAGACCCCCAAGGACGTCCCCGGTGACGTGCTCGCCCAGCTCGGCAGCCGGGTGCAGCACGCCCTGCGCGCCTACACCCCCGACGACGCCAAGGCCCTCAAGGCCACCGTCAGCACCTTCCCGACGTCCGGCTACGACCTCGGTGCGCTGCTCACCTCCCTCGGCATCGGCGAGGCCGTGGTCACGGTGCTGTCGGAGCGTGGCGCGCCCACCCCCGTCGCCTGGACCATGCTGCGCGCGCCGCAGGGGTCGATGTCGCCGATGCCGGCGGACGACCTGGCCTCGGCCGTGGCGGTGTCGCCGCTCATGGGCCGCTACGGGAGCGAGGTGGACCGGGAGTCGGCGTACGAGCTGCTCAGCGCCCGTGTCGGGTCCGGCACCGCGGTGCCGGCGGAGCGAGGTGACCGGGTGCCTTCCCCCAGCCTGCCGGGACCTGGTCAGGACTGGGACGACATGTCGACGGCCCGGCCGGGCCCGCCCGCACGGCGCCCCGGAGGTGGTGCGCCGCGACGCCGGCAGCGTTCCGCGGACCCGGACGGTGCGGTGGAGGAGGTCCTCGCCTCGCCGGCGGTGCGGGGCTTCCTCCGCTCAGCGGGGACGGTGCTCGGTCGCGAGATCACCCGCGGGCTGTTCGGTACCGCTCGGCGCCGAGGGTGAGGCCTTCGCGGCGTCCCGCGGGTACGAGCGTGTCGACGAGGTGGGGCGCATGACCTGGGGCGAGCCGGGCGAGCCGGGCCTGGTCGCTCTCGTCGGGTCGGGGGAGTACCTGACCGCGATGCACGAGGTCGAGGCGTCCCTGCTGGCCGGCCGGCCACCCCGGTACGTGCAGCTCGCGACCGCGGCCGCCCCGGAGGGGCAGCGGTCGCTGGCCCGGTGGCACGAGCTCGGCCGGCGCGCGGCGGAGCGGCTGGGGGTGGAGCAGGTCGTCGTCCCGGTCGTGGACCGGGTCTCCGCCGACGACGAGGGCCTCGCGTCGTTGGTCGCGGGGGCAGGGCTGGTGTACCTGTCGGGCGGCAACCCGGGGTTCCTCGCCGACACGCTGCGCGGCACGGCCGTGTGGGCCGCCATCGAACGCGAGTGGCGCGCCGGTGCCTCCCTCGCCGGGTGCAGCGCGGGGGCGATGGCGCTGGGCGGCCTCGTCCCCGACATCCGGCACCCGCTGTCCGGACCGGTCGCCGGCATCGGTGTGGTCGCGCAGGTGTCGGTGGTGCCGCACTTCGACCGCTTCGGCTCCCGGCTGCTCGGAGCGTTCGCCGGCCACCAGCTGCCTGACGGGGTCCGGCTGGTCGGAGTGGACGAGAGGACGGCGCTCGTGGGCGGGCCCCACCGGTGGCAGGTGGTCGGCCGGGCGAGTGCCTGGCTGCTCGACGGCGACGGTCGCCACGAGCAGCCGAGCGGGTCGGTCGTCACGCTCTGACCCCCGACCCCGCACGTCGTCCGCCGACGGCTCGCCGGGCGGACGGTGCGGTGTCGGGCTGCCTCAGCTGCTCGTGCCGGTGCCGCTCACGCTGCTGCGGGACCGTGCCCCGGGGCGACCGCCCCGTCCGGGCCGGGGTCGTTGTCGCCGGCGACCTCCTGCGACACCGTCACCCAGTTGGCGGTCTGGCGCTGCATGCTCGCGGTCACACCCGCGATCGGGAACGTGCAGCGCTGGGCGCCGCCGCTGGCCAGGCCGTCCAACCAGCCGGCGATGCCGTAGTTGGCGGCCATCTTGTCCCACGCCCACGGACTCGCGTTGGTCGTGATCGCCTGCTTCAGCGCGCTCCACCACGGGGTCGTCGCATCGCCGAGCGAGAAGTCCATGGTCGGGCGGTCGCCGGAGCCGGAGTACGTGTTGTGGTAGTTGGTCGACCCCGTGAAGGCGTGCCCACCACCCCAGCGGAGGAACCCGAAGAAGCGCACCCCGAACTCGAGCGTCGCGGTGCAGGAGAAGTTGATCGCGGCCGTGCCCGACTGGGTGCGGACCGCGTACACCCCCTTGGTGTAGGCGTCCGTCGCCTTGGAGAAGGTCATGGTCTCCTGCGTCCCCTGGCTGATGGACGAGGTGGTGGAGGAGTTTCCGCCCGTCGAGCCCGTCATCCCCCCCGACTCGGTGACCGAGATCGAGAACTTGGCGAACATGGCCTCGGCCGCGCCGGAGTTGAAGGTCTGGGTGGAGCTGAGCTGCCAGTTCCAGCCGTTCTGCCACGACTTCTGGGTGGCGGCGCCGGCCTGACCGGTGCGGAAGTACTCGCAGTTGAACGTCGACGTGACCGGTGTGGTCCCGACGAGGTTGTCCACCTCGAACTGCACGATGTCGGTGGAGGCCGGGGCGTCCACCCACCGCAGCGACGACTGGTCGAAGACGGGGTCGCTGTAGGTCATCCGGGGGCTGATGAACTCGATGGAGCACCGCTTCTGGTTCATGTAGCCGCTGGCGTTGCCGTTCATGTTCGGCTCGAAGCCCGGTCCGGTCACCGTGTGGAACCCGTTGGCGAGGCCCGTGGCGCCGGGCGCGACGTAGTGGTAGTCCTGCCCGACGTACTGCCCGTTGACCCCGGCCACCCAGCCGTAGCCGAGGTAGTTGGCGAGGTTCGCCAGGTCCTGGAAGACGGCGGTGTAGATGTTGTAGTCGACCAGTGCCAGGTCGATGGGCTGGGACAGCCCGTCGAGCAGGCTCGACGCTCCGTCGAGGTTGGCCGCGAGGGCCTCGAGCGCGTCAGGACTCATCGCGCCGTTGTTGGTCTCGGTGTAGTCGTGGGGGGTGGAGGGGTCGCTGGCCTGGATGGTTGCAGCTGCCATGGTCGGTGCCTCGTCTCTCGTGTCTGGCTAGGGGTGCAGGGGTGTGCGGGTGGTCGAGGGAGCGGGTCAGTCGCCGTGCCCTCCGCCCGTGGACCCGCCACCGCTCTCGTGGGGCTCGACGGGCTCCAGCGGTGTCGGGTCGGCCTCACGAGGTCCGTAGGGGTCCTCGGTGGCGCCGGAGAAGATGTTGGTCTCGCCCGTGTTCGCGGTCATGTCCGTGCCGGGGTCGTCGTGCAGGGCCGGGGGCTCCTCGACCGGCGGCGGGGGGTCTCGGAAGTCGGACTGCGCCGCGACGCCCTCACCCAGGATCGTGAGGGCCTTCGCCGTCTCGGGGGGGAGGCGGTAGGTCTGCACGACCGCGTGCACCACGGCGTCGCTCACCTCGGGCCCGGGTGGCGCGGTCACCGCAGTCACCGGGGTCCGTTGGTCGCTGGCGTACTTCTCCACGGCGTACGTGGCCTGGGCGACGTAGCGCTGCGGGTCCGACGGCGCGGGCGTGCCGTCGCGCAGGGCCGTGAAGTCAGGGGAGACCTGGTCGGCCACGACGTAGTCGACGCCCAGCAGGGGCCGGGTCACCGTCTCCATGGTCAGGTCGTCGATGTCGGCCGAACGCATGAGCAGCGTGGGGTCGACGTCACCCCAGCCGGCCGGGACGGACGGTCGTTCGGCGAACAGCCAGCGGACGACGTCGGTGTTCTTGAGGGTGGCGATGAAGGGCGACACGTAGTCGGCCATGTCGATGGACGTCTTGAGCAGGTCCTGCTCGGGCGTGAGGACCGCGCGCAGCGCGGCCTGGGCCTGCCGGTCGAACGCCAGGTTCGCGAAGTCCGTGGTCGAGACCAGCCCCCGGTTCTCGGGGCGGAACAGCGCGTCGGAGAAGTCGTGCTGGAGCGCCCAGGCGGTCGTCCCGCCCAGGACGTTGCCCACGGACTGCACGAACGGGACGACGTCGACGCCGCGTCCGGCGATGACGGTGAACGTCCGCCCGTCGGGGAGCACGCCCTTGGACCACATGAGGTACCCGTTGAAGATGTGGTCGGGCAGGGTGCCCATGATCGTCGACTGGGCGCTGCCCTGCCCCCCCTCGTGCTCGAAGGTCGTGCGCTGGACGTCGACGAGCGCCTCGACGGTGTTCGCGCCGAGCTGGACCCGTGACCCCAGGCCGAAGCTGTCGTACGCCTGCTTGATCTCATCGGCTCCGATGGCCTTCTGGATCTTCTCCGGCCACAGCAGGAAGCTGACCCGTGACCCCAGGCGGGACCAGGTGAGGGTCTGCTGGAGCTGGGAGGCCCACTTGGGGATCACGTAGGAGCTGTGGCAGAACGTCGATGTCGCCATCCTGAGCGCGTGCTCGTCGTGCAGCGCGCGACCCGCGTCGTCGAGCAGCGCGCTGCCGAACCGGACGCTGACGTACTTGTGCTGCGGGTCCAGGCCGGGGAACAGGCCCGGCCCGTCGGTCGCCACCCGGTAGGTCGAGGCGGACTGGAAGAGCGTGGCCGGGTCCGAGGGGTCGATGGCCTTGGCCGCCTCGGTGATGATCCCGTGCAGGTGCGCCCGGGAGTCCTCGCTGGTGAATCCGGCGGCGAAGTCGCGCCCGTTGGCGGTGCCCAGCCACCGGTTGGACCGGTCGACCGCGGCCGGCGGCAGCGGCCTCGGTGAGACGTAGCTCGGCCCCTTCTTCCACGACGAGGTCGAGAACGCCGCGACCTGCCCCGCGCGCCAGGCGTACGTCGCCACGTTCCCCGGCCCCAGCCGTCCGAAGGCGGCAGTGAAGAGCGATCCCGGTGGTGGCATGCGTCGCCTCGCGTCGTCGTGTGGCGGACGGCTATGACGCCGTATGGCCAGCGATGTGACTTCAGGGTGGCGCGACACTAACGGATCGTGACGTTCCGCAACAGAGTGGTGGGCGAGCCGCACGTCGACCCCGTGGTGCCACCGCGCGCAGCGCGGTCGGATGGTCGGTGCAGTGGGTGGCGGACGACGGTGGCAGCTGCGGTTCGCCGATGATCGTCCGGCAAACCAACCTCTGAGTTGTCTATCGTTCGGTGTCGTTGTCGACGGGCCGCACGAGTGTCACCATGCCTGCACGCGACGAGGAGGTCACGGCATGACGGACACGGCAGACACGCGCGACAGCCTCGGGCGCCCGGGTGGACCCGCCGGCTCCCGTCGGCACCCCCGCCAGCACGACCGACGGGTACCGACTCGACGACCGGTACACCACGGACGCCGGCCGGGTCGTGATGAGCAGCATCCAGGCGCTGGCGCGGCTGCCCGTCGAGCAGCTCCGCCGCGACCGTGCGGCCGGGCTGAGCACCGCGGCGCTGCTGTCCGGCTACCCCGGCTCACCGCTGGGCGGCTACGACCTCGAGGTGGCGCGCATGCAGCGCCTGCACCAGGACCTGCCGTTGGTCCACCGCCCCGCGGTCAACGAGGAGCTCGGCGCCTCCGCGGTGATGGGCTCGCAGCTGGCCGCCTCCCGCCCGGACGCCCGCTACGACGGCGTCCTCGGCATCTGGTACGGCAAGGCCCCCGGCCTGGACCGCGCCACCGACGCGATCCGTCACGGCGTGTTCGCCGGCACGACCCAGCACGGCGGCGTGGTCGCGCTGGTCGGCGACGACCCCGCCGCCAAGTCGAGCACCATGCCCAGCAGCAGCGACGCCGCCCTGGTCGACCTCCACATGCCGATCCTCTACCCGGGCACCCCGGCGGAGTGCCTGGAGCTCGGCCTGCACGCCGTCGCGATCAGCCGTGCCTGCGGGCTCTGGGCGGCCATGAAGATCGTCACCCCCGTCGCCGACGCGGTGGGAACGGTCGACCTGCCCGTCCTCACCGCCGACCCGGTCATGCCGGAGGGCTGGGACGCCGTCGAGCGGCACCCGTCCGCGGTGTTCCTGGGCTCCGCGCGGATGATCGCGGTGGAGAAGGAGTTCCGCACCCTCCGGCCAGGACCTGGCCTACCGCTACGGCGTCCTGAACCGGCTCAACCGGATCGCCGTCGACCCCGACGACGCCTGGATCGGCATCGTCTCGACCGGCTACACGTACTACGAGACGCGCGAGGCGCTGCGCCGGCTCGGGCTCGACCACCGACGCCGAGCTCGCGGCGGTCGGCGTCCGGCTGCTGCAGCTGCGGATGCCCGTGCCGTTCGACCGCGAGATGGTCCGCCGCTTCGCCCGCGGCCTCGACGAGATCGTCGTGGTGGAGGAGAAGAACCCGACGCTGGAGGGGCTCATCAAGGAGGTCCTCTACGACACCGCGGAGCGGCCCCGGATCGTCGGCAAGCACGACGAGCACCGGCGCCGAGCTGTTGCACGAGTACGGCCTGATGGACGCCGACGCCATCGTGGACGCGCTGCGGTCACGGCTGGCCCGTCGCCTCGCCGACCGGCTCACCCCGCCGCCCGCGCGAGCGCATCGAGGTCGGCTCGCTGCTGCCCCTGGCGACGCAGCGCACCCCGTTCTTCTGCTCCGGCTGCCCCCACAACTGGGGCACCAAGGTCCCCGAGGGCACGCTCGTCGGGCGCCGGCACCGGCTGCCACGGCATGAGCCTGCTCATGGACCCGGCGCTCGTCGGTGACACCTTCGGCATCACCGCGATGGGCAACGAGGGCGCCCACTGGATCGGCATGAGCCCGTTCGTCGAGACCGAGCACGTGGTGCAGAACTTCGGCGACGGAACCTACTTCCACTCCGGCCAGCTCGCCGTGCAGGCCGCGATCGGTGCCGGTGCCCGGATCACGTTCAAGATCCTGTACAACGACACGGTCGCGATGACCGGCGGCCAGGACGCCACCTTCTCCGTCGGGGTGCCCGCCCTGGCCAGCACCCTGCTGGCGCTCGGGCGCGAAGCGGGTCGTCGTCACCGCGTCCGACGCCAAGGGCTACGACCGGACCGGGCCTGCCCCGCGAGGTCGCGGTCCGCGACCGCGACGACATCGTCGAGGTCCAGACCGAGCTCGCCGCGGTCGACGGCGTCACCGTCCTCATCCACCACCAGCCCTGCGCCGCCGAGCTCCGTCGTGGCCGCAAGCGCGGGAAGGTCGCGACACCCGCCACCCGGATCGCCATCAACCCGCGCATCTGCGAGGGCTGCGGCGACTGCGGTGCGGTGTCCAACTGCCTGTCGGTGCAGCCGCTGGACACCCCGCTGGGCCGCCGGACCCGCATCGACCAGGACTCGTGCAACCTCGACTTCTCCTGCGCCAAGGGCGACTGCCCCGCGTTCATGGAGGTCGAGCTGGACGCCGCCCAGCCGCGCGACGCCGGTGTCGACGGTGGTGCCGGTTCCGGTGCCGACGACGGTGCCGACGGTCTGGTGCCGTGGGACGTGCCCGCGCCGACCGTCGCCCGACGACCGGTGACGTCGTGCGGGTGCGGCTGGCCGGCATCGGCGGCACCGGTGTCGTCACCACGGCCCAGATGCTGGGCACCGCGGCCATGCTCGACGGCTGGGAGGTGCAGGGCCTGGACCAGACCGGCCTGTCGCAGAAGGCCGGACCCGTGATCAGCGACGTCGTCCTCACCCGCGGGGTCGCCGCGTCCACCAACCTCATCGGTGACGGCCAGACCACGACGCTGCTCGCGCTGGACGGCCTGGTCGGCGCCAGCGACCCCGTCCTGGCCTGGCGTGCGACCCCACGAGCACGCGGCGTGGTGCTGTCGACCACGCGCACGCCCACCGGGCGGATGGTGTCCGAGCCGACCATCGGCTACCCCGCCGACGACGTGGTCCTGGCTCGCTTGGCTGCGGTGTCCCGTGCCGACGGCTGCTGGCCGCCGACGCGGGGCGGATGGCGCGGGCCCTGCTCGGTGACGCCGCCTACGCCAACGTCCTCGTCCTCGGTGCGGCGGTGCAGGCGGGCGCGGTCCCCGTCGCCCTGGCCACGCTCCGCCGGGCCGTCGAGCTGAACGGCGTCGCCGTCGAGGCCAACCTGCGCGGCCCTGGAGTGGGGCCGCGCCTGGGCCGCCGACCCCGCCCGGGTCGACCGGCTGGTGGCGCAGCGGCGAGTCGCGGCCGGGGAGCTGCTGTCGGTCCCGCCGCTGCCCGACGCGCTGGTGGCCCGGGTCGGCCGGCTCGCCCTGCAGCCGGACACCGCCGAGGTGGTGCGGATGCTCGCCGCCGACCTCGTCGGCTACCAGGACGCGCCGCTACGCCGGCCGGTTCCTGGACGTCGTCGACCGGGTCGCGGCGGCCGAGCACGCCCTGGACGGGCGTGGCAGGTCGAGCGGCTGACCGAGACCGTCGCCCGGACCCTGCACAAGCTCATGGCGTACAAGGACGAGTACGAGGTCGCCCGGCTCATGCTGCTGCCCGAGGCGGACGCGGCCGCGGCCGAGGCCGGCCGCGGGCGCGCGGTCATTCCTGCTGCACCCGCCGGTCCTCAAGGCGCTCGGGCGCACGGGCAAGATGCGCTTCGACGAGCGGAGCCGCCCGCTGTTCACGGCGCTTGGCGGCCGGCAAGCGGCTGCGGGGCACCCGGCTCGACCCGTTCGCCCCGACCGAGATGCGGCGTACCGAGCGAGCCCTGGTCAAGGAGTACGTCGGCCTGGTCCGCCTGCTCCTCGACGGCCTCAGCGCCGACGCCCACGTGCGCGCGGTGCAGATGGCGGGCATGGCCGACAGCATCCGCGGCTACGAGGACGCTCAAGCTGCGACGTGCGGCGGAGTACCGCGCCGCGGTCGCCGAGGCCGTCGCGGGCTACGGTGCCGCACGTGGCTGACCTCGTCCCGCGCGCGCCGGCGGACGGGACGGCCCCGTCGGTCCGTGGCCCCCTGGTGCTCGACGACCTCGACCGGCTCGTCCTCGCCGAGCTGCAGCGCGACGCCCGCCGGTCCAACAAGGCCCTCGCCGACCTCGCCGGTGTCGCGCCGTCGACCATGCTCGCCCGCGTCCGGCGCCTGGAGGACGCGGGAGTCATCACCGGGTACCACGCCGTCGTCGACCACCGCGCGGTCGGTCGGCCCGTGCGTGCGGTGGTCTCCGTCCGGTTGCAGCCCAAGAGCCCGAGGTCGTCGCGGCGTTCATCGAGGCGGTCTGGCAGCTGGACGAGACCGTCGGCATCAGCCTGACCACCGGCACCTACGACGTCCTGGTCCACCTGTCCGCGGCCGACGTGACCAGCCTGGGCGAGCGGCTCCTCGCCGACATCGCCTCCTTCGACAACGTCGTGGCCGAGCACACCTCCCTGGTGCTCCAGCAGCGGGAGAAGACCGTCATCGCCCCGCTCGGCTGCTGAGCCGCGGCGGCGCCCGTCGGCTGCACCGCGGCCGTGCGCCGCGTCGGTCGCGCCGTCACGGAGCCGGCACCACGCCGGGTGCCACCTCCGCCGGGGCCGGGGCCGCGCAGTCCACGACCGACGGCTGCGGCGTGGTGGTCAGCTGTGTGGCGACCTCGACGGAGTTGCGAACCCGGTCCAGGACTCGCCGAGCACCACCGTGACGACCGCGGCGGTCGGCTCCTGCCGCAGCACCGCGCCGGAGAGCTGTGCCGCCACCGCGAGCGCGGCCGGCTCGGCCCCGAGGGGGAACCCACCACGGCCGCCTCGGGGACGTCGGCCGGTGAGTTGCCGATCTCGGTGACCACGAACCCGCGGGCCTCCAGGGCGTCCTGGACCTCACCGGCCAGCCCGTTGCGGCTGGTCGAGTTGAGGACGCGGACCGAGTCGTGCCGACGGGTGCGGCCGGTGTGACCAGAGCGCGCTCGCACTCCGGCGGGGCGACGGGGTCCGCGCTCGCAGACGGCTCGGGGGCGGCGGCCGGGCGCGGCGACCACGGGCAGCTCCCACCGGCCCAGGACGGCACCGCCGGCCACCACGCCGACCCCGCCCACGACGAGCACCACCAGCAGCAGCACCACCGCGTGGCGCAACGCCCGCCACCGGGCACGGCGTCGCCGGAGACGCTCGGCGACCTCCTCCGGCTCGATCCACCGCTCGACCGGCTGCGGCACCCAGTAGGGGTCGTCCCAGTGCGTCTCGGCCGGTGCCTCCGACCGCCTGCGCCCGAAGATCACGCCGCCGGCCTGCCCGTCGTGCACCAGCACCCGGGCGTGGACGACGGCGCGCTGGCCGAGTGCCGCACGCACCGCCCGGTGCAGGCCGTCCTCGAGGTACAGCTCGCCCTTCCACTGGATGACGTGGGGGAACAGGTCACCGAAGAACGTGGAGTCCTCGTCGAGCAGGAGCTCGAGGTCCAGCGTGCGCTTGGTCGTGACCAGCTCCTCCAGGCGCACGGGCCGCGGGGGGACGTCGGCCCAGTCCTTGGCCGAGTACCGGCCGTGGTCCGGGTACGGACGCACGTGGCCGACCCGCTTGAAGATCACCGGCTGAGGATACGACGCTGGCCGGGGTAGGTGCTGTCCGCGCCCTGGGGGACACGCGGGCAGAAGAGGACCCCCCGTGCACCCGGTAGAGCCCACGTACCCTTGCTGCCTTCCGGCCCTGGGGGGGTTCAGCAGGGTGCCGCCACACGGGGGGTCGCCGACGAGGGTAGCATCGCCGGCTCCGTGCTCCGGCACGTCCGACCTCCGGTAACCTCGTCGGCGGAGGATTCGCCTAGCGGCCTATGGCGCACGCTTGGAAAGCGTGTTGGGTTAACGCCCTCGGGGGTTCAAATCCCCCATCCTCCGCGGTCGAGACCCCTGGTGCCTGAGGCGCCGGGGGTCTCGTGCGTGTCGGCTCCGGTCGCCGTCACGCAGCGTCGAGGAGCAGCGGCGCGGGGGCCTGGACGCCTGGGTGCTGCCGCCCGGACGAGTGGACGCGGACTCCCGGACGCCGCGGGGCTCGCTCAGCCGACCACCGACCGGGTCACCGTGAACGACCGGTTCCGGCCCACCTGCTCGGTGCGACCGACGACACGGGTGAGCGCGGCCTTGTGCTCCAGGTGGCTGTTGTAGACGGTCCACAGCTCGCCGCCGGGCCGCAGCACGCGCGCGGCCTCCGCGAACAGGGGGACTGCGATGCCCGGATGCACCGTCGCGCCGCTGTGGAAGGGCGGGTTGAGCAGGACGAGGTCGGCGCTGTCGTCCGGCTGCCGGGACAGGCCCAGGTCGCGCACGACAGGCAGCCGGAGCCCGTTGGCCGCGGCGGTGGCGAGCGCCGAGGCCACCGCCGCCGCCGACTCGTCGGTGGCCACGACCTGCGTGTGCGGCCGGGAACGCGCCACCACGGACGCCACGACACCCGTGCCGCACCCGAGGTCGACGACGTCGCGGGCGCCCGGCGCCATCCGTGGCAGGTGGTCGAGCAGGAACCTGGTCCCGTGGTCGACCGCTGCGCCCGCGAAGGCCGCACCGTGCGCGCACACCACCAGGTCGAGGGCGGCGTCGTGCTCGCGCAGCGGGTACCGGTCCACGCCCGCTCGAGGCCCGCGCGCCGTCAGCACCCGGGACTTCTGCCGGGCCAGGCTCGCGCTGACCTCGTCCAGGTGGCGACGCAGCACGTCGTTCATCGCCGTCGTCATGTGCTTGACCCGGCCGCCGGCCAGCACCGTGACGTCCGGGTGGGCGTGCCTGGCGACCGCGCCGGCGATCTCGTCGAGCGCGGCGAGGCCCCGCGGCAGCTGGAGCAGGACCAGCCGGGCGCCCTCGAGCAGCGCCTCGTCCAGCCCGTGGATCGTGAACGACCCCGCCACCCCCACCCGGGCCGCGTTCGCCAGCAGCGCGTGCTCGCTGGTCAGCCGGTCGGTGTGGACCCGCACCTCCGAGGCGTCGTGCAGGCCCACCGCCCCGAGCGTCAGGGCTCCGTAACGGTCCCCGACCACGACCACCTCGCCAGGACCGCACGAGGTGAGCAGGTCCGCGGCCTGGTCGAGCAGCAGCCGGTCGGTCGCGTCGACCGCCACGAGGTCGGGGGCCTCGACGTCCGGTGCGCGGCTGAGGTCGTCCAGCAGGGTCGGCACCTGGTGAGGGTACGGAGGCCGCCGACCCGCGGACGACCTCACCGGATACTGGCCCGATGCGCCCCACCGCCTGCCCGTGCTCGTCCGGCTTGCCGCTGCGGGGGTGCTGCGGGCCCGTCCTCGACGGCAGCTCGCCCGCCCCGACGGCCGAGCAGCTGATGCGCTCCCGGTACACCGCCTACGCCCGTGGCGACGTCGAGCACCTGCTGCGCACCTGGCACCCGAGCACGCGGCCGGCCTCGCTGGTCCTCGACGACGACCTGCGCTGGGAGGGCCTGGAGGTGCTGGACCGGCAGCGTGGCGGGCCGTTCGACGACGAGGGGACCGTGGAGTTCCGGGCGCACCACCGGCACCGTTTCGAGGACGGTCGAGGGGTGCAGCACGAGGTCAGCCGGTTCGTCCGCGAGCGCGGCCGCTGGTTCTACGTGGCCGACCTCGACGGATGAGACTGCTCAGCGGCCGGGGTCCGGCTCGGTGCGGGGGGCCCCGGAGGTCGACGCGCCTTCGGGGAGGTCGTACAGGTCCGGCTCCAGGTAGATCAACCGCGCGATCGGCACCGCCTCCCGGATCCGACGCTCCGCGGCGTCGATCGCATCGGCGACGTCGGCCGCGCTGCTCGAGCCGGGGACGGCGATCTTCGCGGCGACCAGCAGCTCCTCCGGGCCCAGGTGCAGCGTCTTCATGTGGATGATCCGCTTGACCCCCTCGCCGACCATCGCCGCCTCGATGGCGCGGCGGTTCGGCACCGAGGCGCTCTCGCCCAGCAGCAGCGACTTCATCTCGACGGCCAGGACGATGGCGATGCAGACCAGCAGCAGGCCGATCATCGCCGTGCCGGCCGCGTCCCAGCGGCCGTCCCCGGTGGCCAGCGTGAGCCCCACACCGAAGAGGGCGAAGGTCAGGCCGAGCAGGGCCCCGAAGTCCTCCAGGAGCACCACGGGGAGCTCGGGAGCCTTGGCCTTGCGGATGAACTCGAACCAGCCGCGCCCGTCACGGACCTGGTTGGACTCGTGGATGGCGGTGCGGAGGCTGTACCCCTCCAGGCACATCGCGACCAGCAGGACCACCACCGGCACCCAGCGCCAGCTCTCGATCGGTTCGGGGTCCGCGAACTTGTGCCACGCCTCGTAGAGAGCGAACAACCCGCCCAGGCTGAACAGGACGATCGCGACGATGAACGCGTAGATGTAGCGCTCCCGGCCGTAGCCGAACGGGTGCTCGGGCGTCGCGCTCCGCCGCGAGCGCTTGCCCCCCACCAGCAGGAGCACCTGGTTGCCGGAGTCGGCGACCGAGTGGATGGACTCCGCCAGCATCGAGGAGGACCCCGTCAGGAGCCAGGCCACGAACTTGGTGACCGCAATCCCAAGGTTGGCCCCCAGGGCCGCGATGATCGCCCTGTTCCCGCCACCGGTGCTCACGCCGTGCTCCTCGTCCCAGGTCCCGAACGGGCCCTGACCACGGGAGAGCCTGCCCCAGCCCGCCGGTCGGGACCAGCCGGTCTGCACCGCCCTGTGGTCGAGCGCCGGCTGTGCTGGGGGGCTGGGGACGGTCGGGACCCGTGTCGGGGGACCGCCGTAGGGTGAGGCCATGGCAGACGGCAGCGCCCCGGTCCTCGCGCTGTACCGCCGGTACCGGCCGGACACGTTCTCCCAGGTCGTCGGGCAGGACCACGCGGTGGGCCCCATCACGGCGGCGCTCGCCAAGGGCCGGATCAACCACGCCTACCTGTTCTCCGGCCCACGTGGGTGCGGGAAGACCACGAGCGCCCGGGTCCTGGCGCGGTCGTTGAACTGCGTCCAGGGGCCCACGCCCACGCCGTGCCTCCTCTGCCCTTCCTGCGTCGACCTCGCCAACGGCAGCACCGGCTCCCTGGACGTCATCGAGATCGACGCGGCGAGCCACCGCGGCATCGACGACGCCCGCGACCTGCGTGACCGGGTGGCCTTCTCCCCGGTCAGGGACAGGTACAAGGTGGTGATCATCGACGAGGCGCACCAGATCACCGCCGACGCCTTCAGCGCGCTGCTCAAGGTGGTCGAGGAGCCGCCCGAGCACGTCGTGTTCGTCTTCGCCACCACCGAGCCGGAGAAGGTGCTCGGCACCATCCGGTCACGGACCCACCACTTCCCGTTCCGGCTCGTGCCACCCGCCCGGCTCATGCAGCACCTGGAGGACGTCTGCCGCCGCGAGGGCGTCGTCGTCGAGCCGGCCGCGCTGTCGCTGGTCGTCCGCGCCGGAGGCGGGTCCGTCCGTGACTCCATGTCGGTGCTGGACCAGCTCATCGCCGGGGCCGACGGCGACGTGGACGCCGAGCTGGCGACGGCGCTGCTCGGCTACGTCCCCGAGTCGCTGCTGGACGACCTCGTGGACGCGCTCGCCGCGGTCGACGGCGCCGCCGCCTTCGCCTCGGTGCACCACGCGGTCGAGGCCGGCCACGACCCTCGCCGCTACACCAACGACCTGCTGGAGCGGCTGCGGACGCTGGTCATCGTGTCGCGGGTGGGCGAGGGCGCGGCAGCCGTGCTGCCGGAGGTCCCCGAGGATGCGTTCGAGCGGCTGCGGCACCAGGCCTCCCGGTTCGGCCACGCCGAGCTGTCCCGGGCGGCCGACGTCGTCGCCGCAGCGCTGGGTGAGATGGCCGGGGCGACCAGCCCGAGGTTGCTGCTGGAGCTGCTGGTCGCCCGGTTGCTGGTGGTGGGCGTCGACAGCGACGCGGACGTCGCGACCCGGGTGGAGCGGCTGGAGCGGCAGCTCGTCACGCTCGGAGAGGGCGGCGCGCTCCCACCGGGCCGGTCCGCGGCTCCGGCTGCCGGCGCACCGGGCCCTCGGGCGGCGCAGGGCCGGGCGGGGGCGGTGCCGAGAGAGGCGCCGCCGGTCCGGCCGCCCGGGTGGGCCGCACCGCTCCGCCGGCACCCGAGCACTCCGCGGACCGGGACCGGTCGACGCCAGCCGCGGCGGTTGGTGACGGTCGCGCGGCAGACGGTCGGGCGGACGACCGTCCGGCCACCCGTGGCGGGGGCTCGGTCGCCGGACGGGGGGGGCCGGTCGGCAGCGACGGCCCGCTGACGGCGTCGTCCGGCTCGGGGTCTGCCTCGGCTGCGACTGCGGCTGCGGCGACGGACGGGGCTGCGGCGACGGACGGGCCTGCGGCGACGGACGGGGCTGCGGCGACGGACGGCTGGCCACAACCGGTCGGGCCTGGTGCCCGCCGGGCAGGTGCGGCGTCCGCGCCGACGGACGGTCGGGCGCCGGCGGGCCCCCGGCAGGGGCCGGCGCAGGGGCCCGCGCCGACGTCTGGCGGGTCCGGCCCGCAACGCGTCCCTCCGCCCGGGGCCGACGGGTCCGTTCCCGCCTCGGCGTCGGACCCGGCTGCACAGCCCGCAGGCGCGGGCAGGGGTGGCACCACCGTCGGGCTGCCCGCCGTCGCCGGCGGGCACGCCGACCCCGGTTCGGGAGTCACCGTCGAGGTGGTGCGGAGGACCTGGGACCAGGTGGTCGACCGGCTCCGCACCATCCGCCGGCTGACCTGGACCCTGGTCAGCGAGAACGCCCAGGTCCTGGCGCTGGACACGAGCAGCCTCACCCTGGGGTTCCCCACGCAGGGACTGGCCGACGCCTTCAACCAGCGCGGGCACTCGGACTGCGTCAAGGAGGCGCTCCTGGAGACGCTGGGGGTGGAGCGCAAGGCCGTCGGCGTCGTCGGTGGCCGTGCCAGCGGCGCCGCGCCCCACCTGGTCGACGACGCGCCGACCGACGAGGGCCCGGAGACCGAGCACGTGCCGGGAGCGGCCGGGGCGGGCTCACCCGCTGACCAGGCTGGTGCGGGACCCGGGCCCGGCGTGAACGGCCCGGACGGCTGGCCCGCCGTCACCGGCCCGAGCGCCCGTGCGTCCGGCTCCCCGGCCGCAGGTCCCCGTCGCGACACCGACCGCTCGCGGTCGGGCGACGCGGACCCCGCACCGCTGGAGGCGCCGGTCCGGTCACGCCCACGCGTCGAGGCCATCCCACCCGAGCCGCCGGTGGACGACACCGTGTCCCGGGACGACCCCTCCGTCGACGCGGGAGGGGGCGCCGACGTCCTCACCCGGCTCCTCGGCGCCCAGGTGATCGAGGACCGCCGCACCGACGGCTGACCCGCGGGGCACCCACCCCGACCACCTCCGGCCCGGCGACCCACGGGCGTCGGTGGACGGACGTAGGGTCGGGGCGTGTACGAAGGAGTGGTCGCCGACCTGATCGAGGAGCTGGGGCGCCTGCCCGGGGTCGGGCCGAAGTCGGCGCAGCGGATCGCGTTCCACCTGCTGCAGGCCGACGCGGACGACGTCTCGCGCCTGGCACAGGTGCTGCTGCAGGTCAAGGCCAAGGTCCGCTTCTGCGACGTCTGCGGCAACGTGTCCGAGGAGGAGCGCTGCCGGATCTGCCGCGACACCCGCCGTGACGCCAGCGTCATCTGCGTCGTGGAGGAACCGCGCGACGTGGTCGCCATCGAGCGGACCCGGGAGTTCCGCGGCCTCTACCACGTGCTGGGCGGAGCCATCAGCCCGATCGACGGCATCGGCCCCAACGAACTGCGCATCCGTCAGCTGATGGGCAGACTGGCCTCGGACCAGGTCACCGAGCTCATCCTCGCCACCGACCCGAACCTGGAGGGCGAGGCCACCGCGACGTACCTGGCCCGGCTCGTCCGGCCGATGGGGCTGCGGGTCACACGGTTGGCCAGCGGCCTCCCGGTCGGGGGAGATCTCGAGTACGCGGACGAGGTCACGCTCGGGAGGGCGTTCGAGGGACGGAGGCTCATCGATGTCTGAGGACACCGGCACGCAGGACACCACCACCTACGACGACGTGCTCGACGACGCCCAGGCAGGCGCGGACCTGCCGCTCGCCCTCGAGGTGGCCGCAGAGGTCCAGGCGTTCCTCGACACCGTGACCCACGTGGCCGCCGGGGACGGTGAGGCCGCGGCGATACCGCTGCTGCACCTGGCCCTGTCCCGCGTGCTGGCCGTCGGTGCCCGGCTCGGCGCCACCCAGGACGTCGTGCCCAGCGAACGCTTCGAGCCCGACGCCGGCCCGGAGGTGGACATGGACCCGCTCCGTCTCAGCCTGGTCGCCGCCATGGGCGACTCCGACGGGTACACCGAGACCGTCGACCCGCAGGGCAGCACCGACGTCGCCTGGGGGAGCGTGGCCGACGACGTCACGGGGGTCGCCTCGGACCTGGCCCACGGCATGCGGCACCTGGAGTCCGGCCGCCTGGCCGAGGCCCTGTGGTGGTGGCAGTACGCCTACCTGGCGACGTGGGGCCAGCGGGGCACCGCCGCCCAGCGCGCCCTGGTGTCGCTGATGGCGCACGCCCGGCTGGACGTCGACGCGGACGTGGCCGCCGAGGCGGAGTTCGAGGCCCTGCACGCCCGCTGAGCGATCACGCGACCGGTTGTGTCGCGCCGCCTCGTTAGACTCCGCAGGCCTCCTCCTGAGAAGGGGACGGCACCGACCGGGCCAGGGGGCCCGGCGACCTCCGGAGGTGGGACGACCCATGGGCATCGTCGTGCAGAAGTACGGCGGCTCCAGCGTGAGCGACGCAGCCGCCGTCAAGCGCGTCGCCCAGCGGATCGTCAGGACCGTCCAGGCCGGCAACAAGGTCTGCGTGGTGGTCTCCGCGATGGGCGACACCACGGACGAGCTGCTCGACCTCGCCGAGCAGGTCACGCCCACCCCGCCCGGCCGGGAGCTGGACATGCTCCTCACCGCCGGGGAGCGCATCAGCATGGCCGTGCTGGCCATGGCCATCGCCAACCTCGGTCACGAGGCGCGGAGCTTCACGGGCTCGCAGGCCGGCGTCATCACCGACTCCAGCCACGGCAGGGCCCGGATCATCGACGTCACGCCCGGGCGCATCAGCGACGCCATGGACGCCGGGGCGATCGCGATCGTGGCCGGGTTCCAGGGCGTCAGCCAGGACACCAAGGACATCACGACGCTGGGCCGGGGCGGCTCGGACACCACCGCGGTCGCTCTGGCCGCGGCGCTGCGGGCCGACGTCTGCGAGATCTACACCGACGTGGACGGCGTGTTCAGCGCGGACCCCCGGATCGTGCCCAGCGCCCAGCGCCTGGACACGGTCACCTACGAGGAGATGCTCGAGCTGGCGGCCAGCGGGGCCAAGATCCTGCACCTGCGATGCGTGGAGTACGCGCGCCGCTACGGCATCCCGGTCCACGTCCGGTCCTCGTTCTCCGACCGACCCGGCACCACCGTCTCGGGCAGCATCAAGGAGCTCAGCATGGAGCAGGCCATCATCTCGGGCGTCGCGCACGACCGCAGCGAGGCCAAGATCACCGTCGTCGGGGTCCCCGACGTCCCGGGCAAGGCCGCGGCGATCTTCACCGAGGTCGCCCGGGCCGGCGTCAACATCGACATGATCGTGCAGAACGTCTCGGCGGCCCAGACCGGCCTGACCGACGTCTCGTTCACGTTGCCGATGGCGGACGGCTCCACCGCCATGACCGCGCTCACGGCGGCCCAGGGGGCCATCGGGTTCTCGCGGCTGCAGTACGACGACCAGATCGGCAAGGTGTCCCTGGTCGGGGCGGGGATGCGCAGCCACCCCGGCGTGAGCGCGACCTTCTTCTCGGCTCTCGCCGAGGCCGGCGTGAACATCGACGTGATCTCGACGTCGGAGATCCGCATCTCGGTGGTCACCCACGCCGACAAGGTCGACACCGCCGTCCGGGCGGTCCACACGGCGTTCGACCTGGACGCCGACCAGGTCGAGGCCGTCGTGTACGGCGGGACAGGACGATGAGCATGCCGGGCACCAGCAGCCAGACCCGTAAGCCGACCCTGGCCGTCGTCGGTGCCACCGGCGCCGTGGGCACCGTCATGCTCGACATCCTGACCGCGCGGCCCGACGTCTGGGGCGAGATCCGGCTCATCGCCTCCGCCCGGTCGGCCGGGACGGTCCTGCAGGTCCGGGGCGAGGCCGTCGAGGTGCGGCGCTGGCGCCGGGCGTGTTCGACGGGGTCGACGTGGCCATGTTCGACGTCCCGGACGAGATCAGCGCCGACTGGGCGCCGGTCGCGGCGGCCCGGGGCGCGGTCGTGGTGGACAACTCCGGCGCCTTCCGGATGGACCCGGACGTGCCGCTCGTGGTGCCCGAGGTCAACCCGGAGGCGTGTCGCCACGCGTCCCCGCGGGATCATCTCCAACCCCAACTGCACGACCCTCACCATGATGGCCGCCCTCGGGGCACTTCACCGCAGGTGGACCCTGACCGAGCTCGTCGTCGCCAGCTACCAGGCGGCGTCCGGCGCGGGGAAGCCCGGCGTCGACCGGCTGCGCGCAGAGCTGGGTGTCGTGGCGGCCGACGACAGCCTCGGCACCACCCCGGGCGACGTGCGTCGGGCCGTGGCCGCGGCACTGGACGAGGGCGTGGACGGCCGGTTCCCGTTCGGGGCGCCGCTGGCGATGAACGTCGTGCCGTGGGCCGGCAGCCTGAGGGAGGGCGGCTGGTCCAGCGAGGAGCTCAAGGTCCGCAACGAGTCCCGGAAGATCCTCGGCATCCCCGGGCTCAAGGTCTCCGCCACCTGCGTCCGGGTGCCGGTCGTGACGACGCACTCCCTCGCCGTCCACGCCACCTTCGCCGAGGAGCTGAGCGCCGACGACGCCCGCGACGAGCTCGAGAAGGCCCCCACGGTGGTCGTGCTCGACGACCCGGCCCGCGGCGTGTTCCCGACCCCGGCGGACGTGGTCGGCGAGGACCCGACGTACGTGGGCCGGATCAGGCAGGCCCTGGACTTCCCCCACACGCTCGACCTGTTCGTGTCCGGCGACAACCTGCGCAAGGGGGCGGCTCTGAACACGGCCGAGATCGCCGAGCTCGTGGCCGCGGAGCTGACCGGGCGGGACGAGGGGTGAGCCCACGCGCCGGTCGTCGCCCGCTTCACCTGCTCGGCGGTGCGGTCGCAGCGGGATCGGCGGTGCTGGCCTGGTCGCTGCTGGAGGCCAGGAGCCCGGTGCTGCGACGGGTCGACGTGCCGGTGCTCGCACCCGGTGAGGCCCCGGTGCGGGTGCTGCACCTGTCCGACCTCCACCTCACGCCGCGCAGCACCCGGGAGCGCGACTGGGTAGCCGGGCTGTCGGCGCTGGAGCCAGACGTGACGGTGGTGACCGGGGACATGCTCGCCCACCGCAGGGCCGTCCCGACGGTCGTCTCGGCGCTGGGTGGCCTGCTGGAGCGGCCGGGGGTGTTCGTGCTGGGGTCCAACGACTACCACGCACCGTCACCGCGCAACCCGCTGCGGTACTTCACGGGGCCGAGCCGCGTGCAGCAGATGCCCGCCCCGTTGCCGACCGGTGACCTGGTCGACGCCCTGACGGGGGCTGGCTGGCTGGACCTGGACAACGCCCGGGGCTGGCTGGACGTCGCGGGGCGGACGCTGCGGCTGGTGGGCGTGGACGACCCGCACATCGGTCGGGACCGGATGCCCGACCCCGAGCCGCGCGGTCGGCACGGGCACGGCGCGGGCGGCATCGCGATCGGCGTCGCGCACGCGCCGTACCGACGGGTCCTGGACGCGATGGCCGACGACGGTGCCGACCTGGTGCTGGCCGGCCACACCCACGGCGGTCAGGTCTGCGTTCCCGGGTTCGGCGCGCTGGTCACCAACTGCGACCTGCCGGCCGCCTACGCCAAGGGCCTGTTCGCGTGGTCCTCGTCCGTACCTACCGACGACGGCTTCGCCTCGCCCCGCTCGTCCTGGGTGCACGTGAGCGCCGGTCTGGGGACCAGCCCGTTCACCCCCGTCCGCCTGGCGTGCCGGCCTGAGGCGACGTTGCTGACCCTGGTGCCGACGCCCTGAGGCTGCTCCCGTCCGGGGCCAGCGTGCCGGGAGGCCCGTGCGTGGCCGGCGCCGATCCGGCCTGGGGGGCGTCCATCCCGAGTTCGCCAGCGAGCAAGGGGCTCCGCCGGCGCTCGGTTCCCGACGGGAGCATCGTTCTCAGCAGCTACGTCGACCGGTCCTCGCCGGGCGTGGACGGGCGGATCTCTCCGGAGCCGCGACGGACCATGGTCGTCGGCACCCACGTGGTTCGCGGCGGCGCCTCGGAGCCCTCGATGCGGGCGAAGAGCATCCTCGCGGCCTCCGTGCCGATGGCGTACGGGTCCTGGGCCACCACCGTGACGCCGGGCACCAGCAGGTCGGCGAGGGGGAAGTCGTCGAAGCCCACCATGGCCACCTGGTGCTGCAGGCCGAGCCTGCGCACGGCCCGTACCGCGCCGATCGTCACCCGGTTCTGGGCGCAGAAGAGGGCCGTCGGGCGCACGTCGGGGTGCAGGCCGTCGAGCAGGTGGATGGCGGCACCCTCCGCGTGCGTCTCCCCGCGCAGGTCGGCGACCTGGAGGTGGCCGTCGACCACCAGGCCCTCCTGGGCTACGGCGCGGTGGTACCCGGCCAGCCGCTGCCGGGCGGTGGGGATGCGCTCCAGGTCACCGAGGTAGGCCACCCGCCGGTGCCCGTGGGCGGCGAGGTGCACCACGGCGTCGCAGGCCCCGAGCTCGTTCGTCGAGAGCACCTGGTCGACGTCGAGGTCCGGTACGCCGCGGTCGACCACCGCGACCGGCACCCCGCGGGCCAGCTCGGCGGCCAGCTGGTCGTCGGCCCGTCCGGACGGCGCCACGATGAGTCCGTCCACGCGCCGGTCGATGAAGGCCTGGGTGACCTCGCGCTCCCGCATGCCGTCCTCGTCCGCGCTGCCCGCGAGCACGACCGTGCCGTGCGCGACCGCGACCTTCTCCACCGCCCGCAGGACCGCGCCCGAGAAGGGGTTGGCCACGTCGTCGACGACGACGCCGATGGCGGCGGACCTCCCGTCGGCGCGCCGCAGCGCCGACGCGCCCGCGTCCGGCCGGTAGTGGAGCTCCCGGACGGCCGCCTCGACGCGGGCCGCCATGGCTGCTGAGACGCCGCTCTCCTGGTTGACCACCCGTGAGACGGTCTTGATGCCGACGCCGGCCAGCAGCGCGACGTCGCGCATGGTCGCCCGCCCGCGCGCCCTGCGACGCGGGGCCTCCGCGCCGCCGTGCGGCCCGGGCTGGGTCACCATCGTGCAGGACCTGTCGTCGGCGGCATGCCTCCGATAGTGTCTTTGAACATCGATGTCGACAACTGGACTGCCGGTGTTGCGTCGTATGTCGCATGTGGGGTGGCAGGAATATCCTGAATCGGTAGTGAGAGAAAGCGGCACCATGCTCGGGGAAAGCGTCTAGACAACGTTGTCGCACAGACGCGCCGACACCTGAAGGTCCAAAGGAGGGCTTCCATGAACCGTCGACACATGAGGACGACCATCGCCGTCGCCGCCAGCGCAGGGCTCCTGCTCGCGGCCTGCGGGGACGACGCAGCCCCCGAGGCCGGGGGGGCGGCCTCGGGTGGTGCGGCCGGGGACGAGGTGCTCGTCGGGTTGGTGACCAAGACGGACACCAACCCGTTCTTCGTCAAGATGAAGGAGGGGGCGCAGGCGCAGGCTGCTGAGATGGGCATGGAGCTGCAGTCGTTCGCCGGGACCCAGGACGGCGACAACCAGAGCCAGGTGGAGGCCATCGAGAACCTGATCGCCGCCGGCGCCAGCGGCATCCTGCTCACCCCCAGCGACTCCGAGGCAATCGTCCCGAGCGTGCAGAAGGCACGCGACGCAGGGCTGCTCGTCATCGCCCTGGACACCAAGCTGGAGCCGGCCGACGCGGCGGACGCGACGTTCGCCACGGACAACTTCCGGGCCGGTGAGCTGATCGGGGAGTGGGCCAAGGCGCAGTTCGAGGCCTCCGGGGAGGAGCCGAAGATCGCGCTGCTGGACCTGAACGCCAACGGTGTCAGCGTGGACGTGAGCCGGGACCAGGGGTTCCTCAGCGGCTTCGGCATCGACACCGCAGACCCCGAGGTGATCGGGGACGAGGACGACCCGCGGATCGTGGGCCACGACGTCACCGACGGCGCCCCCGAGGGGGGCCGGACGGCGATGGAGAACCTGCTGCAGAAGGACCCGGGGATCAACCTGGTCTACACGATCAACGAGCCGGCTGCGGCCGGGGCGTACGAGGCCATCAAGGCCGCAGGCCTGGAGGACCAGGTGACCATCGTCTCCATCGACGGCGGCTGCCCGGGCGTGGAGGACGTGGAGGCCGGCATCATCGGCGCCACGTCGATGCAGTTCCCGCTGGACATGGCCTCGCTCGGGGTCGAGGCGGTCGCGCAGTACGCGGCGGACGGCACGGTCCCGGAGCCCACGGAAGGGCTCGACTTCTTCGACACCGGCGTCACCCTCATCACCGACGACCCGGTCGACGGGGTGGAGTCCGAGGGCACCGAGTGGGGCCTGGAGAACTGCTGGGGCTGAGCCCTGGGTCGAGCGTCATCCGTGCATCCCGGGTCGGGGGTCGACGTACCCCCGGCCCGGGGAGCACCATCTGAGCCACCTCGACGGAGAGGACAGCCATGACCACCGCCACAGCTGACACCGCAGCGTCCGACCCGCCGGGGGCCTCGCCACCGGACGCACCCGGGTCGACGAGAAGCCTCAGCAGCAGGGTCCGGGAGGCCCTGCACTCCTACCCGGTGCTCGGTCCTGCGGCGGTCCTGCTGATCTCGGTCATCATCTTCTCGGTCACCAGCGACCGGTTCCTCGACCCGGTCAACATCTCCCTGATCGTGCAGCAGGTGGCGGTCGTCGGGGTCCTGGCGCTGGGCCAGACGTTGATCATCCTGACTGCGGGGATCGACCTGTCGGTCGGCGCCATCATGGTGCTGAGCTCGATCGTCATGGCCAAGCTGTCGGCAGAGGCGGGCCTGCCGGGCCCGCTGGCCCTGCTCACGGGCTTCGCCGTGGGGCTGGCGTGCGGGCTGGTCAACGGCTTCCTGGTGACCAGGCTGAACCTGCCGCCGTTCATCGTCACCCTCGGCACGCTCAACATCTTCTTCGCCCTCAACCTGTTCCTGTCGCAGAGCGCCACCATCCGCGGGTCGGACATGTCGCCGTTCCTGCTCGTCATGGGCGAGACCTTCAGCGTGCTGGGCGCGCGCTTCACGCTCGGCTCGGTGGTGCTGCTGCTCACCTGCGCGGTGCTGGCGTACGTGCTGCGCCAGACCGGATGGGGCCGGCACGTGTACGCCATCGGCGACGACCGCGAGGCCAGCAGGCTGTCGGGGATCCGGGTGAACCGGATGCTGCTGTCGGTGTACGCGGTCGCCGGGCTGGTGTACGGGCTGGCAGCGTGGGTGCTCATCGGGCGGATCGCGGCCGCCAGCCCGCAGGCCGGCATCGACGACAACCTGAACTCGATCACCGCGGTGGTGCTGGGCGGCACGAGCCTGTTCGGCGGCCGGGGGGCCGTCCTCGGCACGCTGGTCGGGGCGCTCATCGTCGGGGTGTTCCGCAACGGGCTCACCCTGGTGGGCATCGAGTCGCTGTGGCAGAACTTCGCCGTCGGGGTCCTCGTCATCGTCGCCGTCTCCATCGACCAGTGGATCAGGAAGCCCTCATGAGCACAGCAGCCACCACCGGCCACGACGGCAGCAACGACGGCACGCCCACCACCGACGTCTACCGCCACCACCCCCACCGGTCCTCCGAGGGGGCCCGGGAGGTGCTGGGGGCCAGCAGGCTCCTCAAGCGCTACGGCCGGGTGACCGCGGTCGACTACGCGGAGTTCTCGCTGCGGGAGGGCGAGATCCTCGCCGTCATCGGCGACAACGGGGCCGGCAAGTCCAGCCTGATCAAGTGCCTGTCCGGCGCGGTCGTGCCGGACGAGGGTGAGGTCCGCCTGGACGGCGAGCCGGTGCGCTTCGAGAACCCGCTGGAGGCCCGGGCGGCCGGAATCGAGACGGTCCACCAGACGCTGGCGGTGTCCCCGTCGCTGGACATCGCCGCGAACCTGTTCCTGGGCCGCGAACGGCGCAAGTCCGGGGTGCTGGGGCGCGTCTTCCGACAGCTGGACCACAAGGGGATGCGCGAGGAGGCGGCCCGGCAGCTCGACGACCTCGGCGTGCTCACGGTGCAGAACATGGGTCAGGCGGTCGAGACGCTGTCGGGAGGCCAGCGGCAGGCTGTGGCCGTGGCACGAGCGGCGGCCTTCGGTAGCCGGGTGGTCATCATGGACGAGCCGACCGCCGCCCTCGGCGTCAAGGAGTCCAACCGGGTCCTGAAGCTCATCGAGGACGTCCGGGACAAGGGCATGCCGGTGGTCCTCATCAGCCACAACATGCCCCACGTGTTCCAGGTCGCCGACCGGATCCACATCCACCGCCTCGGGCGTCGGGCCTGCGTCGTCACCCCCGACAGCCACTCCATGCAGGACACCGTCGCGATCATGACGGGAGCCCTGGACCCGCCGGAGCACGACGCCGCCTGAGCCGGGGTCGCCGGGACGGCTCGCCGGTGGGCAAGCGCCGACCGGCCACGCCTCCCGGCGGTACGGTTGCCGGCGTCCGTCCGGCGCCTGCGGGGGTCGGTGAGGACACCACGCGGCGCCCGTCGGCGGCCCCGCAGCGGGCAGGGGCGGAGGAGGACAGGCGTGCCGGTGCACAGCGAGGCGATGCCGTTCCGCCCGGTCGTGCTCGGCGGCGACATCGGCGCCTACAGCCTGGCCCGGCACTTCCACGAGAACCACGGCATCGCGGCGACGGTCGTCTCCGCCACCTCCAGCGGACTGATGGCCCGCTCGCAGATCTTCCGGCACGTGCAGGAACCGCGCATGGGCGAGCCGGACGTCCTGGTGGACACCCTGCACAGGGTGGCCCCGGACGACGGCACCCCCACCCTGGTCCTGGCCAGCGCGGACCGGCTGGTGTCGCTCCTGGTGCAGGTGCGTGACCGGCTGGAGCCTCACGTGACCGTGCCCTACGTCGAGCGTCCGCTGCTGGAGCGGCTCACCGACAAGGCGTCCTTCAGCCGGCTGTGCGAGGAGCTGGCGATCCCCCACCCGCGCACCGTGGTCGTGGACTGCGCGGTCGAGGCGGACCCGGACACCTCGGCGCTCACGTTCCCCGTCTTCGCCAAGGCCGCGAGCACGGTGGCGTACGCGCAGGTCTCGTTCACCGGCAAGAGCAAGGGCTTCGTCGTCCCCTCGCGGGCGGACCTCATCGACCTGCTCGCCCGGGTGCGCGGGTCCGGCTACCGCGCGCCGTTCATCGTGCAGGACCTGATCCCCGGTGACGACTCGGGGATGCGCATCCTGACGTCGTACGCCGACCGCGAGCTCGAAGGTCAGGTACTCCTCGTTCGGGCAGGTGCTGCTCGAGGAGCACGCCCCGAGCGCCATCGGCAACCCGGCGGCCATCCTCACCGACCACGACGAACGGTCCGTCGAGCACGCCCGCCGCCTGCTGGAGCACGTCGGCTGGACGGGCTGGGCGAACTTCGACCTCAAGCACGACCCGCGGGACGGGCGCTCGGTGTTCTTCGAGCTCAACCCCCGGCTGGGGCGCAGCAACTACTACCTCGCCGCCGGTCAGGTCGACCCCGTCGGGCCCTACGTCCGTGAGTACCTCCACGGCCTGGACCCGTTCCCCGCCGGGCACCCCGACCGGGCGGTCCCGGACCACCTGTTCACGGTCCTGCCCCGCGGCCTGCTCATGCGCTACCTGCCCGACGGCCTGCTGCGGGAGCGGGTGCGCCGCGCCTACCGGTCCGGCCACGTCCACAACCCGCTCTGGTACCCCGCCGAGCGGGACCCCCGTCGGCTGGCCTACCTGGCTGCCAGCCACGTGAACCAGTACCGCAAGTTCGCCCGGCACTACCCGGTGGCCGCGGCCAGGGCCCGCGCGACGCCGGCCCCCGGCGCGCCGACCGCTCCGTGAGCGACCCCGTCGGCAGCCGGTCCGGCCGTTCGCTCGTGGGCGTCGTGGGAGGCGTCGGCCCGCTGGCGACCGCGTACTTCCTCGCGCGGGTGGTGCACCTCACCGACGCCGCGAACGACCAGGACCACGTCGACCTGGTCGTCCACCAGCGAGCTGGCATACCCGACCGCACCGCGTTCCTGCTCGGCCGCAGCGCGGACGACCCCGGCCCCCTCATGGCTGCCTGCGCCCGCGACCTCGTCACGCTGGGGGCGGAGACGGTGGTGCTCCCGTGCAACACCGCCGAACCGTTCCTGCCGCAGGTGGAGGCCCTCGCCGGCGTCCCGTGCTGGGGATCGTCCGCGCCACCGTGGAGGCGGCCGGCCGTCGGGTGCCCGGGCTGCGCCGGGTGGGCGTGCTGGCCACAGACGGCACGATCGCCGCCCGGACGTACCACGACGAGCTGGAACGGGCAGGGCTGGTGGCGGTGGTGCCGGCCCCGACCGGACCAGGCGATGGTCATGTCGGTCATCTACGACCAGGTCAAGGCCGGCCTGCCGGGGGACGCCCGCATGGTGGCCGCCGTCGCCGACCGGCTGGTCGAGGCGGGTGCCCAGTGCGTCGTGCTCGCGTGCACCGAGCTGTCGGTGCTGCACGACGACCTGCTGCCGCTGACCCGGCACGTGGTGGTGGACTCGGTCGACTCGCTGGCCCGGGCGACGGTCGTGCGCGCGGGTGGGCGGCTCGCGCGCTGACGAGTCACAGAGGGGGGATCGCCGTGCGGTCGGGTCGACCGCGTGCCTCGAGACACCGGGTGGTGCTCGTGCCCGGCACGCCCTGCTGAAGCACGGTGCCGCTGCGGTGGTCTGGTCGACCAGGCCCGGTGGGCAGCCGAGCTGGCCGGCGGCACGGCCCGGCACCCCGCGAGGAGACGTGGCCGTCACAGGTCCCGAGCGTCGCTGGTCCGTACGGACGTGCGCGCCGCTCAGCGGGCCGACGCCCAGACGCACCGAAGGCCGACCCGTGAGGGTCGGCCTTCGGTGTGGTGGTCGGGCTGGCGGGATTCGAACCCACGACCTCCTCGTCCCGAACGAGGCGCGCTACCAAGCTGCGCCACAGCCCGTCGACGGCGAGTGTAGCCGAGCCGGGGAGTCCTCCCTGCTACCCGGCTGACCGGAGGTCTGGAACCCTAACCGTTGCCGCCGCCTCCGTTGCCGCCGCCACCGTTGCCGCCGCCTCCGTTGCCGCCGCCACCGTTGCCGCCGCCTCCGTTGCCGCCTGCACCGTTGCCGCCTGCACCGTTGCCGCCGCCTCCGTTGCCGCCGCCACCGTTGCCGCCCGCACCGTTGCCGCCAGGGTTAGTCGGCGGCGCCGGGGCGGGTGCCGGTGCTGGCGCGGGCGGCACCACCTCCGGCTCGGGCTTCGGCTCGGGCTTCGGCGGCGCGACGGGCTCCGGTCCCTTGGACAGGTACAGCGTCACCAGTCCGCCGCTGCGCTGCAGCGCCCCGCTGGAGGGGCTCTGCGCGACGACGTCGCCGGCGCTGACCCGGCTGGAGAACCGCTGGTCGGAGGAGACCGTCGTCCGCAGACCCAGCGCCCGCAGCGTGGCCTCGGCCTGGCTGGGGGTGCGGCCGATGACGCTCGGAACCGCGAACTGCGGCCCCTGGCGGATGGTCTCGTTGGGCTCGGGGAAGCCGGTGGCCTGCAGGTCGTACACCTCGCCGGCCCGGTTCATGAACGCGTCCCAGGTCGGGAGCGCGAACGTGGACCCGTAGACGGCGTTGTACCGGCGCCCGTTGATCGGGAACTCGGTGAGCCTCTGCGGCTTGCCGTCCACACCCGGGTCGCCGACCCAGACGCTGGCAGCGATCTTCTGCGTGTACCCGGAGAACCAGATCGCGTTGAACTTGCTCGTCGTCCCGGTCTTGCCGGCCGCGGTCCCCGTGAAGTCGGTGCTCTTCGCGGTGCCCTGGACCAGCGTCTGCTGAAGCGCCTCGTTGACGCCACGGGCGACCTGAGGATCCAGGACCTGCTGGCAGTCGGCGTCCGGGACCGGGAGGTCCGCGCCGGTGCGGTCGGCGATCCGGGTGATGGCCACCGGGCTGCAGCGCACGCCGTCGGCGGCGAACGTCGCGTAGACGCCGGCGACCGTCAGCGGGGACACCGCGCTGACACCGAGCGCCATGATCGGGTACATCTCGATCTGGCCGTTCGGGTCGGTCGAGGGATGCAGACCCAGCTTGGTGGCCATGTCGCGGATCTGGCACAGGTCCAGCTCGCTGGTGATCTCCACGTAGGCGGTGTTGACGGACTTGTACGTGGCCTCGGCGATGCTCACCGAGGGGGCCGTCCCCCCGGAGTTGTTGACCTCGAACGTGGCACCGTCCTTGCGGACGGGTGTCCCGCACTGGACGAAGTTGCGGAACTGGAAGCTGCGCCTGCTCGGGGCGGGCACCCGGTCGTTGAGCGGCTTGCCCTGCTCCAGCCACGTCGCCAGCACGACCGGCTTCATGTTGGAGCCCGGCTGGAAGCCGCTGCCGCCGTTGTAGCGCCGGTCGACGTTGTAGTTGACGGTCGTCTGGGAGGGCTGCGCGGGGTCGAGGCCGTAGACGCGGTTCTGCGCCATCGCGAGGATCTGCCCGGTGCCCGGCTGGACGACGCTCATGGCGACGCCGGCGCGGTCGGTCTCGGGGACCTGGGACCGGACCGCCTCCCAGGCTCGGGCCTGCAGCTCCCGGTTGATCGTCGTCTCGATACGCAGGCCACCACGCAGCAGCAGGTTCTCCCGCTGCTCCGGGGTCTCGCCGTAGGCAGGGTCGCTGAGGATCAGCGCCTGCACGTAGTCGCAGAAGTAGGCCAGCGCGCCGGCGGTGATGCAGCCCCGCTGGGTCTCCTTGGGAGCCAGCGCCAGGTCGGAGGCGACCGCCTCGTCGTACTGCTGCTGCGTGATCGCGCCGGTGCTGAGCATGCGCGACAGCACGACGTTGCGGCGGCTCACGGTCGCCTCGGGGTTGTCCAGCGGGTCCCAGCGGGTCGGGGCCTGGACGATGCCGGTGAGCGCAGCGGCCTGGGGGAGGGTGAGCTGCTCGGCGTTGACGCTGAAGTACCGCTGGGCCGCGGCCTGGATGCCGTAGGTGGCGTTGCCGAAGTTCGCGATGTTCAGGTAGCGCTCGAGGATGTCGTCCTTGGTCAGCTCCTGCTCCAGCGAGATGGCCAGCTTGGCCTCGCGGAGCTTGCGGCCGTAGCCCACCGGACCGCCGGCCGAGATCTCCGCCTGCACCGCGCGCAGCTGCTCCTCGTCGCCGGAGTACACCGCCGACTCCAGCTGCACCTGCTTGACGTACTGCTGCGTCAGCGTGGAGGCGCCCTGCTGGGAGCCGCCGAGCACGTTGTTGCCGAGCGCGCGCAGCGTGCCTCGGGTGTCGACGCCGCCGTGCTCGAAGAAGCGCTCGTCCTCGACGGCGACGATGGCCTTGGGGGCCCACTCGCCCATCCGTGCCAACGAGGTGGGGGAGCGGTTCTCGGAGAAGAACGTCGCGATGAGGCTGCCGTCGGCGGCGTACATCCGGACGTCTGCGACAGCGGCGGGATCTCCAGGTCGGTGGGGAGCGTCCTCGTAGTAGTCGGTGCCGCTGCGGGTCAGGTACCCGGCCCCGGCCGCCGCCGGGAGCACCAGCCCGGCGGCCAGCACGCCGGCCACGAGAGCGACCGCGACGAAGGCCGCGAGCAGCGTGAGCACCCGCAGGAACCCGGCCGCCGCGTTCCCCGCGTCATCGTGGCGCAGCATCGACACGGCCCGCCTCGCACCCTTGCTGTCGGACGTCCTCGGAGCCCCCTGGGCGGCCGTGTATCACGGCTCGGTCTCGCCACCTCATGTTCGCCAATGTACGTGCCGACATCCGGTGCACCGGGACACCTGGTGCTCGGCCACGCATCCTCCGTTCGGCGGACCCGCCGCTGGCCGGACGGACCATGCAGGTGCAGACGTTCAGCCCTGTGAGGCGTAACGGTGCCCGCCTAGTGTCGATAGTGCAGTGAGAAACACCGATTCGTCGTCACGGGTGGGACCCCGGGGTGGCGGGAAGAGGGCCGAGAGATGTCGTGGGTCGAGGAGTGGCCGAGCCTCGGGGCCTGCCGGGGCAGGATCCTGATGCGCTGTTCGTGCAGGGCGCTGCCCAGCAGCAGGCCAAGCGTCTGCGTGGCGTGCCCTGTGCGCAGCGAGTGCCTGGCCCACGCGCTCGACACGCGCACGGAGTTCGGCGTGTGGGGCGGGACCTGACCGAGCGCGAGCGCCGGCAGTCCTGCGGGACCACCCCGACGTGGCCTCGTGGCGCGCCCGGCTGGAGGACGCCCGAAGCGCCCATGAGGGCGGCTCCCGCGTCAGCTCGGCCCCCCGTCAGCGGACCTCGCCCCGGACCTCCACGCGGCGCCGGTCGCCGCGGGACGGCTCGAGGCGAGCTGAGGTCGACGCCTGGGGTCAGCGTGCCTCGGGTCAGCGGGTGCCGGCCCGAGGGCTGACCACCGGACCGGTGGCCAGGTCCTCGCCCACCGCCCGCAGGGCGTCCAGGTCGGTGACGTCCAGGGTCGCGCCGGGGCGAGGACCGTGGGCACCGGCGGGCTCAGCCGGGTCAGCCGTGCTGCGACCTCCCGCTCGGCCTCCAGGCGACGCACCCGGCGGGAGTGCACCCAGAGGACCTCTGCCGTGCCGTCGTGCATGGTGCCGCCCGCCCCGTCGCCGGCGGCGTCCTGGCTCGCCCCTGCCGGGCCCGACGCGCCGCTGAGCTGTTCTGCGCGCTCCGCCGCCGCCCGCGTGGTCTCGCTGTCCAGCGACGACTCGCTGGACACCGTGGCCCGGTTGACGACGACGCCGGCCAGCGGCATGCCCTCGGCCTGCAGGCGCTCCACGAAGAAGCCCGCCTCGCGCACGGCGTCGGGCTCCGGGGCGGCGACCACGACGAAGGCTCGTCCCCTCTCCGGCCAGCAGGGCGTAGGTGCGCTGCGCCCGTTCGCGGAACCCGCCGAACATGGTGTCGAACGCCGCGACGAACGTCTGCACGTCGGTGAGCACCTGCGCGCCCAGGATCCGGTTCATGACCCCCGTCACCCCTCCGGCGATGCTCGAGAGCACCCGCACGTACGCCCGGCCGCCCGCCTTGGCAGGGCCAGGAGCAGCCGCAGGAAGCGCCCGTCGAGGAACGAGCCGAGCCGCTCCGGCGCGTCGAGGAAGTCCAGCGCCGACCGGCTCGGCGGGGTGTCGACGACGATCAGGTCCCAGCGCTCCCGGCCGTCGTCGTCGACCACGCCGCGCAGCTGGCCGAGCTTCTCCATCGCCATGTACTCCTGCGTCCCCGCGAACGAGCTCGACAGCGCCTGGTAGAAGGGGTTGGCCAGCATCTGGGCCGCCTTCTCCGGGGAGGCGTGCGCCTCGACGACCTCGTCGAAGGTGCGCTTCATGTCGAGCATCATCGCGTCGAGGAACCCCTCGCCGGAGGCCTTGACGCCCGACACGGGCCGGGGGGTGTTGTCGAGCTCGGTGAGGCCCAGCGACTGCGCCAGGCGGCGCGCGGGGTCGATCGTCAGCACCACGGTGCGGCGGCCCCGTTCGGCCGCCCGCAGCGCGAGCGCCGCCGCGACCGTCGTCTTGCCGACCCCCCCGGAGCCGCAGCACACCACCACGCGCAGCGCGGGGTCGTCCAGGAGCGCGTCGACGTCCAGCCGGGGGCCGGCGCGGCCCGCGGCGCCCGCGGGCTCACACGAGCTCCTCGGCGAGCTCGTGCACGCCGCCGTCGTCGAGCCCGGACCGTCCACCCTGCAGCTGCGGCAGCTCCACGACCGGCAGGCCGAGGGCCGCGACCTCCTCGCGCAGGGCGTCCTCACGCCCCACCCGCATGGCGTGCTCACGCGTCTCCATGAGGAGCCCGGCCGCCCGCGCCGCGGGGTCCTTGCCCCCGACGCCCAGCGCCTCCAGGTCGGCGGCCAGGCCGTCGAGGTCCCAGGAGCCTGCGGGGTACGAGCCGTCGAGGACGCGCCGCCGCCGGTCGTCCTCCAGCAGCGGCGGGCGGACCTGGTTGACCACGAGCCGGCCCAGCGGCAGCCCGAGCCCGCGGAGCTCGGCGACGGCGTCGGCGGTCTCCTGGACCGGCATGTCCTCCAGCAGCGTGACCACGTGGACGGCGGTGGCGCTGGAGCGGAGCACCCTCATGACCGACTCCGCCTGGGTGTGGATGGGGCCGACCCTGGCCAGCCCGGCACCGACGGCGTTCACGTTGAGGAAGTTGCCGATCCGGCCCGTCGGGGGCGCGTCCAGGACCACGTGGTCGTACCGGTACGGGGTGTCGCCGCGACGGCTGCCCTGCCGGCTGCGGACCGCGTCGTAGACCTTGCCGGTGAGGAGCACGTCGCGCAGGCCGGGCGCGATCGTCGTCGCGAAGTCGACGGCGCCGATCCGCTCGAGCGTCCGCCCTGCCCGTCCGAGCCGGTAGAACACCTCCAGGTACTCCAGCAGCGCGGCCTTGGCGTCGATCGCCGAGCCCAGGAGCTCACCGCCCGGCACCGGCACCAGCGACGTGGCCTCGAACCCCAGCGGGCCGCGGTCGAACAACCGGGCCAGCCCCTGCCGTCCCTCCACCTCGCAGAGCAGCACGCGGCGGCCCTGCCGGGCCAGCGCCAGGGCCAGTGCGCCGGCGACGGTGGTCTTGCCCGTCCCGCCCTTGCCGGTCACCACGTGGAGGCGGACCCGTGGGTCGAGGAGGTCGGGCACGCCGCTCACGGTAGACACCAGGCGCAGCACCGGCACATCAGGGGGCGCTCAGGCCCTCGGTCCCGGTCAAGATCGCCGCCGTGCCGCGTCCGCCGTTACGCTCCCGCCATGCAGACATGGGAGTACGCGACGGTGCCGCTCATCGTGCATGCCACCAAGCAGATCCTCGACCAGTGGGGCGAGGACGGCTGGGAGCTGGTGCAGGTGATCGAGGGACCGGGGGGCCAGGGGCTGGTCGCGTACCTCAAGCGTCCGAGGTAGCGAGCGTCTGACGCCGCTGCCACGACCGCCGGGACACCGGCTGCCACGCAGGCTCGCGACGCGGCGTCCGCCGCGCGCCCGACGACCACGATTGGACCCCCCGGTGACAGAGCCAGAGCACGGCACCACGCAGCCGGTCGACGAGGAACGGCCGGACACCGCGGACCCCGGGCACGACGCCGCGTCCGGTGCGGAGACCGAGCAGCCGGGGCAGCCGGCCGGCGAGGCCTCCGGCCCGGAGGCAGGGGACGGCGCGCAGGCCGAGGACGCGGAGCCGGTCGAGCTCTCGGGGTCGCCGTCGCAGCGGCTGGCCCAGCTCGGTCTGGCGCTGCCGGAGGTCCCCGCCCCCGTGGCGGACTACGTCCCCGCGGTCCGCACCGGGCGCCTACGTGTACACGTCGGGCCAGCTGCCCTTCGTCGACGGCGTCCTGGCCACGACCGGCGTGGTCGGCGACCAGCCGGTCGACGTCTCCGCCGAGAGGCCGCCGGGCTCGCCCGCCGGTGCGCCGTCAACGCGGTGGCCGCGGTGGCGTCCGTCGTGGACCTCGACAGCGTCGTCCGGGTCGTGAAGGTCACGGGCTTCGTGGCCAGCGCACCGGGCTTCGACGGCCAGCCCGCCGTCGTCAACGGCGCCTCGAAGCTGCTCGGCGAGGTCTTCGGCGACGCCGGCCGCCACGCCCGGTCCGCGGTCGGCGTGGTGGCGCTGCCCCTGGGCGCCCCGGTCGAGGTGGAGATCGTCGTCGAGGTCGGCTGAGCGGCCGTCCGGTGGACGCACGCGTGACCGAGCCCGAGGCGACCGCCTGGCCCCTGGGGCCGGGCACCGACGAGACCGCGAGGGCGTGGTTGCGCCGAGGGGCCCCGGTGGGGTCTGCGCCCAGGCCGGCGGCGAGCGTGTGCCTGCTCAGGGACGCCCCGGCCGTCACCGGCCGGGGCGAGCGGGGCCCGGAGGCGGCGGGACCGGAGGTCCTCTGGATCACCCGCGGGCGCTCGCTCGCCGTGGCGCCCGGGCTGCTGGCGTTCCCCGGCGGCGCGGTCGACGACGCCGACCGGGTGCGCCGCCCGGACGAGGGGTCGGTGCCCGACCGGTTCACCGTCCTCGCGCGGGCGGCGGCACGCGAGCTCGCCGAGGAGACCGGGCACGTCGTCCCCCCGCAGGCGCTGCGCCCGCTGGTGCGGTGGGTGACCCCCGAGCACGAGCCGCGCCGGTTCGACACCACGTTCCTCGTCGGCGTGCTGCCCCCCGGCCGACGACCCCGAGCCGTTGCCGCCGGGGGAGGTGCACGAGCACGGCTGGGCCGGCCCGTCGGTCCTGCTGGGCGAGGTCGCACGGGGGGCCCGGACGGCCCTTCCTCCCACCCGGGCCGTCCTCGCCCGGCTGGTCCGGGCGGTCGAGGTCGTGCTGGGCGGCCGGGTGCCTGCGCTGCCGGACCCCGCCGCCGGGACCGCCGCGGCCGGCTGGGCGGCCCGGGTCGTCTCGCTCCTGGCCCGGGAGGCCGTCCTGGTCCCCGTGGTCCCGCGAGCCGTCTGGCGCGAGGGGGACCCGACGGTCCGGGAGGACCTGCGGGGGGTCGACCTGCTGCTGCCCCGCCACGCGGGGAGGTGCCATGACCCGGCTCGTCCGCGCCGCCAACCCCGGTCCCATGACCCTCGACGGCACCAACACGTGGCTCGTGGGGCGGGCCGCGGGTGCTGGTCGTCGACCCCGGCCCCGACCTCCGCGGCGCACGTGGCGGCCGTGCTCGCCGAGGTCGGCCGGGACGGCGGCGTGCTCGGCGGCGTGCTGCTGACGCACCGCCACGCCGACCACGCCGACGCGCTCGGTTCGCCGCTGCTGCGTGCTGCCCTCACGTCGTCGGGTGCGCCGGTGCTGGCCGCCGACCCGGTCGTTGGGGCAGGAGCCCGGCGCGGACGCGCTCGCACGGTCCACGGACGAGCCCGTCCGCCTGGTGCCGCTGCCCGGCCACACCGACGACTCGGTCGCCCTGGTGCTGCCCGCGCGGCGCGAGGTGCTCACCGGGGACACCGTGCTGGGCCGGGGCACCTCCGTGGTCGCCCACCCCGACGGTCACCTCGGTGACTACCTCGCCTCGCTGGACACCCTGCTGTCGGTCATCTCGGCCACAGGCCAGGACGCCGCGGGGCTGCCGGCCCCGGAGGCTGCAGGCACCCGCGGGCCGCGGCACCCCTGGCGCGGCCTGCCGGGGCACGGTCCGGTGGTCGACGACCTCGCCCGGGCCGTCACCGCCCTGCGGGCGCACCGCCTCGACCGGCTGGAGCAGGTCCGCGCGGTGCTCGCCCGGCTGGCGCGCCGCCGCGACGACGCGGTGGTCGCCGAGGACGCCGGTGGTGCCGGGCATGCCCTCGGCGGCGAGGGGGCCCAGGACGCCGAGGACAGGGTGGTCGATGCGGTGGTCCGGGCCGTGTACCCGGAGGTGACCGACCCGGTCCTGCTCCAGGCGGCCGCCAGGACGGTCCGCGCCACCCTCGTCCACCTCGGTGAGGTCAGCCGTCGTGAGCGCGGGCGGCCCGGAGGGCGGGAAGGAGACGGTCGGCAGCAGCCGGTGGCAGGTGCTCGGCGAGCGGCGGGTCTACGACAGCCCGTGGCTGACGGTCCACCTGCTCGACGTCGTCCATCCCGACGGAACCCGCTACGACCACCATGCCGTCCGGCAGACCGCGGCCGCCGTGGCCTGCGTCGTGCGACGTCCGGACGGTGCGGTGCTGCTCATGTGGCGGCACCGTGTCGTGCCCGACGTCTGGGGCTGGGAGGTACCCGCGGGCGGATCGAGCCCGGCGAGAGCGCCGAGACCGCTGCGGCGCGCGAGACCGTCGAGGAGACCGGCTGGACCGTACGGGACGTCCGCCGGGTGGCGGGTTCCACCCGCTGGGCGGTAGCTCCGACCACCGGTTCGAGGTCTGCGTCGCCGAGGCCGGGGCGCAGGTCGGCGAGCACGACCCCGTGGAGTCGGACCGGGTGGCCTGGTTCACGCCCGCCGAGCTGCGGGAGCTGGTGCGCACCGGCGCGGTGCAGGAGGGGCTGACGCCTGGTGGCGCTGCTGCGACAGCTCAGCGGGCTCGACGGGTGAGCCGGTCCGCGTCCAGGATGGTCACCGCTCGGGCCTCCAGCCGCAGCCACCCCCGCCCGGCGAAGTCGGCGAGCGCCTTGTTGACCGTCTCACGGCTCGCGCCGACCAGCTGGGCCAGCTCCTCCTGCGTCAGCTCGTGCGGCGACGAGGACGCCGTCCTCGACCTGACGCCCGAACCGGCTCGCGAGGTCCAGCAGGGCCTTGGCCACCCTGCCCGGCACGTCGGAGAAGACGAGGTCCGCGAGCGCCTCGTTGGTGCGCCGCAGCCGGCGGCCGAGGGCGGCCAGCAGCGACAGCGCCACCCGGGGCTGGTCGAGCAGCGGGACGAAGTCGTCGCGGGTCAGCGAGTGCACCCGTGCGCTGGACACCGCGACCGCCGTCGCCACGCGCGGGCCCGGGTCGAACAGCGACAGCTCCCCGAACATCTCGCCCGGGCCGAGGATGGCCAGCAGGTTCTCCCGGCCGTCGGCAGCCCGCCGCGCGAGCTTGATCTTGCCGCTCTCGATCACGTACAGCGCGTCGCCCGGGTCGCCCTCGTGGAACACCCGGTCCCCGCGGCTCAGGTCCACCGCGCCGCATCCGGGCCACGATCTCCCGGGCGGACTCCTCGTCCACGGCGGCGAGCAGCGGTGCCCGACGCAGGATGTCCTCCGCCATGCGACCTCCTCTGCTCGTGCTGGCCAGAGGGATCATGCCGGATGACGGGCCGACGCGCCCGGTGCTGCCGCCGCCCGAGACGGCTGCCGCCGGCTCCCGGCCCTCAGGCCAGCGCGGCGTGGTCCCCGGCGTGGTCCTCAGGACGGGGCTCGGAGGGGTTGTCGGGGCGGGGGTCGGCGCCGTCCCGTGCCAGCTGCTCGTGCAGGGCCCTCGTCGTGACCTCCAGCTCCTCCTGCAGCTGCCGTCGACGGCACGTGAGGGCGGTCGACACCCGTCGCAGCCGGTCCAGCCGGTCACCCGGCGCCCTCGTCGGCGACACCTCCGAGCAGGCCCGCGAGGTCGATGCCGTCCGGCGGCGCCGTCATGCGCGCCACGTCACCGAGGTCACCGAGGTCACCCAGGTCACCGAGGTGGCCGAGGTGCCCCGCCGGGGGCCAGGCGAGCGCGGGCAGCGCCGACGGCACGGGCGCGGCGTACAGCAGCCCGGCGACCGAGAGGTCCGTGCGCGCCTGCACGAGGCGCTGCCAGTAGGCCACGTTCCTCAGCTGTCCCACGAGGTGGCGGCGCCGGGTGCGCAGCTCGGCCGCGCGGTCCACCGGCGCCACGCCACGGGCGTGGGAACCGTCGGACTGGCGAGGGATCTGCATGACGTGCCTCTCGGTCCAGGGCTCGTGCGGCCGTGCGGCCGCGGTGTCCCGGGGGCTCCCGGGTGCTGCATGTGTCGACCCTGCCCCCGTGCGGCTGGAGGGACCTCACGCGTCGTCACCCGGAGGGCGCACCTGCTCGTACCCTGGCTGCGTGCCGGCCTTCGCAGAGCCCGACGTGACCGGGCCCGCCGGGTCGACGACGGGCTCCTGGGCGGGTGCCTCTGCCGGTTCGCGGACCGCGCTCGTCCGTCGGGCGCGCAAGGCCCACCGACTGCTGGCCGAGCGCTACCCGGACGCCCGGTGCGAGCTGGACTTCACCGACCCGCTCCAGCTCCTCGTGGCCACGGTGCTGTCCGCCCAGAGCACCGACCGGCGGGTCAACTCCGTCACACCGGCCCTGTTCGCCCGCTACCCCGACGCCGCCGCCTACGCCGGCGCCGTCCCGGCCGAGCTCGAGGAGCTCATCCGCCCGACCGGTTTCTTCCGGGCCAAGGCCGCGAGCCTCGTCGGTCTCGGTGCGGCGCTCGTGGCGCGCTTCGACGGTCAGGTCCCGGCGCGGCTGGCGGACCTGGTCACCCTGCCCGGCGTCGGACGCAAGACCGCGAACGTGGTGCTCGGCGACGCGTTCGGGATCCCCGGGATCACGGTCGACACCCACGTCGGGAGGACCGCCCGGCGGCTCGGCTGGACCACGCAGGAGGACCCGGTGAAGGTCGAGGCCGAGCTGGGGCTGCTCTTCCCGCGCCGGGACCGGACGATCCTGTCCCACCGCATGATCTTCCACGGCCGGAGGACCTGCCACGCCGTCCGTCCCGCGTGCGGCGCCTGCCCGGTGGCCCGGCTCTGCCCGTCCTACGGCACCGGGGAGACGGACCCGCTGCTGGCGGGGCGCCTCGTGCGCACCGAGGGCCGACGGTGAGCGCCGCCGCGGCCCCCGGGAGCGCGGCGGGCCCACGGCAGGCGTCAGGCATCGCCGCTCCGGCGTGGCTCCCACCGTGGCGGCGGGCCGTCGAGCGGGGCCAGGAGCTGCCCGACGGCTGGCGCAGGACGCCGCCGGGGGGCGGGGCGGTGCGCCGGGCCGCCGTCCTGCTGCTGGTCGGCGAGGGTGAGGCCGGTCCGGACGTGCTGCTCACCCGGCGCGCCGACTCCCTGTCCAGCCACCCCGGCCAGGTCGCTCTGCCCGGTGGCCGGAGGGACCCCGACGACGTGGACGACGCCGCCTGCGCGCTCCGGGAGGCGAACGAGGAGGTCGGCGTGGACCCGGGCTCGGTCACCGTGCTCGGGACCCTGCCGCACCTGTGGGTGCCGCCGTCCTCGCACCAGGTCGTCCCGGTGGTGGCGTGGTGGCACGAGCCCGGTCCGGTCGGGGTGGTCGACCCGCTCGAGGTGGCCGCGGTCCTGCGGGCACCCGTCGCCGACCTGGTCGACCCCGGCAACCGGGTGGGCGTCCGCTACCCGGCGGGGCGCGGGGCCGGCCCGGGCTTCCTGGTGGGTGGTCTCTTCGTCTGGGGCTTCACCGCGGGCCTGCTGTCGTGGGTGCTCGACCTGGCTGGGCTGTCCCGGCCGTGGGACAGCACGCCCGTCGTCGACCACGAGGGCTCCCCGCTGACCGGTGACGGCACATGAGCTGGTCGCTGCTCCTGGACCTGATGCTCGTGGTCCTGCTCGTCGGGTACGCCGGCACCGGGTTCCGGCGGGGGCTGCTCGTCGGGGCACTGTCGCTGCTGGGCTTCGCCGGGTTCGCCCTGGCGGCGTCCCAGCTGCTGCCGATGGCGATGAGCGGGACGCCGGCCGGGCCGACCCGGTCCGTGGTCATCGTCGGCGGGACGGTCCTGGCCGGGGTGCTCGGGCAGACCCTGCTGGGGGTGGCCGCCGGTGGGCTGCGCCGACGCGTGACCTGGCGCCCGGCCCGCGCGGTCGACGCCGCGACGGGGCTGGTCGGCGCGGTCCTGGCCGCTGCGCTGGTCGTGTGGGTGGTCGCGGGCGCGGTGTTCGTCAGCCCGTTCCCGCGGCTCTCGCAGGTCGTCGCGGGCTCGCGGGTGGTCGCTGCGGTCGACGTCGTGGTGCCCGACCCGCTGGCGGTCCGGGTCGAGCGCTGGTACGCCACGGTCGACGGCGAGCTGTTCCCGCGGGTGTTCGCAGGCGTCGAGCAGGTCCGGCCGGTCCGGGACCCGGACCCCGCGGCCGCCCAGGACCCGGCGGTCGCCGCGGCCGGCGCCGGGGTGGTCAAGGTGACCGGCCGGGCCGAGGCGTGCTCGCGCGGCCAGGAGGGGTCGGGGTTCGTGGTGGCGCCGGGGCGGGTGATGACGAACGCCCACGTGGTCGCCGGCATGACCGAGCCCCTGGTGCAGGTGGCCGGCACCGGCACGCTGCTGCCGGGTCGTGTGGTCGTCTTCGACCCCGCACGCGACCTGGCCGTCCTCGACGTCCCCGGGCTGGAGGCGCGGCCGCTGGCGCTGGGTGGCGAGCGGGCCCGAGGTGACGACGTCGTGGTCGCGGGCTTCCCGCTCAACGGACCGTACGTCCTGTCGCCGGGGCGCGTCCGCGACGTGATCGTCGCCGAGGGCGAGGACATCTACGGCGCGGCCGAGGTCACCCGCGAGGTGTACTCCGTCAACGCCGACGTCCGGCCCGGCAACAGCGGCGGGCCGGTCCTGGCCAGCGACGGCACCGTGGTGGGGGTGGTCTTCGCCCGGAGCCTCGACGACGCCAGCACCGGCTACGCGCTCACGCTGGACGAGGTCGCCCCGGTCCTCCAGGCCGCCGGCACGGCGGTCGACAAGGTCTCCACCGGCGCCTGCGCAGCCGGCTGACCTCGGCCGAGCCCGGACTGCCTAGCGTCGGCGGAGCACCTCGGGCAGCCAGCCCAGCAACGCCCCCAGCACCTGCTCGGGCGCCTCCTCCGGCAGCAGGTGCCCGGCTCCCGGGACGACCACGCGTCGCACGGTCGGCTCGTGGGCCTCCCCGCGGACGGGGCCCTCCACGGCGAAGGCGTCCAGCGCCCCGTCCAGGCGCAGCACCGGCAGCCCCCCTGCTCCGGCGCGCACCGAGCGCCACCACCGGACCCCGTCGGGTCGCACCGAGGCCCGGCCCAGCCAGCGCCACGGCTCCAGGCTCGTGTGCGCGACCGACGGCACCCGGACCGAGGCGACGTAGTAGTCGACGTCCCCGCGTGGCGCGGGCGTCGCCCGTGCCGCGTCCAGGTGGGCCCGGATGCCGTCCCGGTGCAGCAGCCGGTGCTCGGGCAGGCTCGGGACCTGGGCCGCCAGCAGCGACCGCAGTGCCCTACCGCGGACCAGCGACGGCCGCGGCGGCGGCGCGGCGACGGCGGCCAGCCCCCGCAGCCGCTCCGGGTGGCGGACGGCCAGCGTCCAGCCCACCCAGCCGCCGAGGTCGTGGCCGACGACGACGGCACGCTCCGCACCGAGCGAGCGCACCAGGGCGTCGACGTCGTCGGCCAGGCCGGGCAGGTCGTACCCCCGCGGCGTGGCGTCCGAGGCGCCGTGGCCCCGGAGGTCCGCGGCGGCGGCGCGGTAGCCCGCCGCTCCCAGCCCCGGCAGGACGCCGCGCCAGGCGTACCAGTTCTGCAGGGCGCCGTGGAGCAGGAGGACGAGCGGGGCGTCGGGACCAGGGGGGGTCGGTTCCTGCACCGCGACGTGGAACCGGATCCCGTGCGCGCCCACGAACCGGTGCTGCCACGGGCCGGGGACGCCGACGACCGAGGCGTCGGTGAGGTGTGCCGGGAAGGGCGGTCGGCGTGGGCTCAGCGGGACCCGCTCAGTCCCGCCCGGCTACGCGCGTGGCTCCTGCCGTGGTGGCTCCTGTGTGGCGGTGCGAGCGGTGCTGGTGCCTGCGGTGGTGGTACCCGTGGCGGTGCGCACCGGGCCCGTGCGCAGGTCGACGTCGCGCGCGGCGCCGGGGACCGTGGGGTCCGGCGAGCCGGAGAGCGCGTCCTTCACGTCCTCGACCGTGCCCTTGCCCTGGGCCACGGTCCGCGTGGGGCCCTTGACCCGCTTGAGCATGAGGGCGCCCACCCCGGCCAGCACCAGGCCGAGCACCAGCAGCACCCCGCCGACCACGAGGAACGCCCCCCACCGTGTCATGCCGGCATCGACCAGTCCCTCGGCGGCCGCGATGAGCAGGTAGACCGCGGCCAGGCCGATCAGGGACAGGGCGGCGGCCAGCAGGCCGGCACCGATGCCGCCGGCCTTGGCGGCCCGCGTGATCTCGGCCTTGGCCAGCGCCTTCTCGTGGTCGATGATCGCCCGCACGTCGTCCAGGGCGTCGGTGACCAGCTGGCCGATGGTGCGCTCGGTCGGTGCCATCAGTGCGTCTCCCAGGCTCGTCGGTGTCGGGGTCGACCGTAGCGTTCCGCGCCTGACCGGGCCCGCCGACGAGCTGCCGGAACGGGCCCGCGACGGGTGCGATCAGCCCGGAGTAGCAGCGGCCTCACGCTCGGCGATCTCCCGGTACACCTTGTTGCGGCGCACGAGCACCACGGAGGCGAGGGCCGCCGACGTCAGCGACCCGAACAGCACGGCGGCCGTCACGTGCTGGCCGGTCTCGGACTCGGCGCCGAAGGCGAGCTCGCCGATGAGCAGCGACACGGTGAAGCCGATCCCCGCCAGCAGCGCCACACCCAGCACGTCACCCCAGGCGAGGTCGTCGTCGAGCTCGGCCCGGGTGAAGCGGGCGAGCAGCCAGGTCGTGCCGAAGACACCCACCACCTTGCCGCCGACCAGGCCGAGCATGACCCCGAGCGCCACCCGGTCGGTGAACACCTCGCCCAGGCCCCCCTCGGTGAAGTTCACCCCGGCGGCGAAGAAGGCGTACAGGGGGATGGCGATGCCCGCCGACACCGGCCGCCACACGTGCTCGATGTGCGAGGCGAGGCAGGTGCCCTCGCGGCCCGGCCGGAGCACCGGCACCGTGAAGCCGAGCAGGACGCCCGCGATCGTCGCGTGGACCCCCGACTCGTGCACCAGCAGCCAGGCGACCAGGGCCAGCGGGATCAGCAGCCACTCCGACGTGATGCGCCGCTGGACCAGGAGCGCGAACAGGCCGATGGGGACGAGCGCACCCACCAGGAACGTGATGTCCAGGTCCGAGGTGTAGAAGACCGCGATGATGATGATCGCCAGCAGGTCGTCGACCACGGCGAGCGTGAGCAGGAACGCGCGCAGGGCGCTCGGCAGGCCGGAGCCGATCACGGCGAGCACGGCCAGGGCGAAGGCGATGTCCGTCGCAGCAGGGATGGCCCAGCCGACCAGCGCCTCCGGGCCGGCGGTGTAGGTCACCGCCACGTAGAACAGGGCGGGCACCGCCATCCCGCCCACCGCGGCGAGCATCGGCATGGCGGCCTGGGACGGCTTGCGCAGCGAGCCGGCGAGGAACTCGCGCTTCAGCTCCAGGCCGACGATGAAGAAGAAGATCGCCAGCAGGCCGTCGGCGGCCCAGGTCGACAGCGTCAGGTCCAGGTGGAAGCTGAGCGGCCCGACGTCGAGGTTCCCGTCGTACGGCACCGCCTCCCGCAGCGCGGTGTAGGCGTCGCGGACCGGGAGGTTGGCCCAGACCACGGCGACGACCGCGGCCACGAGGAGCACCGCGCCACCGACGGTCTCCGTGCGCAGGGCGTCGGAGATGACCACTCGGTCCCGCGCGTCGTCGTCGCGCCGGCCGAACAACCGCTGCCTGCTGGTCGTCTTCCCGTCGACGTCGCGCCGGAGGGCGGCACCGGGGTCGGGGCTGGTGGGCGGCTCGGGGCTGGTGGGCGGCTCGGGGGCTGGTTCGGTGGGCGTCTCGTCATGAGCCATCCGGGGACCTCCTCGTGGTGGCGGCGTGGGCGCCTGCGGGCGCGCGTACTGGCGACGTCACTCGAACCGTCGCTCGTGCCGACCAGACTTCCCGGCTCTCCGGGAAAGACCTTACCGGGCACACGCGCAGGGGTGCCCGCGCCGGACCCGCCGGCCCGGGGCGTCCCCCTGACCCGGCCCTCGCTCGAGGCCCGCCGCCGCGGTGGCCATCCGGGTCGGCCGCACCTCGAGTGCCAGGCGGCTCAGTCCTCGGGGCTGCGGCCCTTGGCGGCCAGGCCGGACTGGATGAGGCCCATCACCCCGGAGTCGGTCAGGGTCGTCACGTCGCCGAGCTCGCGGTTCTCGGCCACGTCGCGGAGCAGCCGGCGCATGATCTTGCCCGAGCGGGTCTTGGGCAGCTCCTGCACCACGAGGACCCGTCTGGGCTTGGCGATCGCGCCGATCTGCCGGGCGACGTGCTCGCGCAGCGCCTGCTGCGGGTCGGTGTCGCCGAGCACCGCCTCGCTGCCCCCGCGCAGGATGACGAACGCGACGGGCGACTGGCCCGTGGTGTCGTCGGTGGCGCCGACGACGGCCGCCTCCGCGACGGCGGGGTGGCTGACCAGCGCGGACTCGATCTCCGTGGTGGACAGCCGGTGCCCGGACACGTTCATCACGTCGTCCACCCGGCCGAGCAGCCAGACGTCACCGTCCTCGTCGAGCTTGGCCCCGTCGCCGGCGAAGTAACGACCGGGGAAGCGGGACCAGTACGTGTCCTTGAAGCGCTGGTCGTCGCCCCAGATGGTGCGGAGCATGGCCGGCCACGGCTCGGTGAGCACCAGGTACCCGCCCCCGCCGTTGCCGACCTCCTTGCCCTCGTCGTCGACGACCGCGGCGCTGACGCCCGGCAGCGGGGTCTGCGCCGAGCCGGGGCGCAGCGTGGTGACCCCCGGCAGCGGGCTGACCATGATCGCGCCGGTCTCGGTCTGCCACCAGGTGTCGACGACCGGGGTGCGGTCGGCGCCGACGACGCGGCGGTACCAGACCCACGCCTCGGGGTTGATCGACTCCCCGACGCTGCCGAGCAGGCGGATGGCCGACAGGTCGTGCTCGGCGACGAGCTCCTCGCCCCACTTCATGAAGGTCCGGATCGCCGTCGGTGCGGTGTAGAGGATCGTCACGCCGTACTTCGCGGCGAGCTCCCACCAGCGCGCCCGGTGCGGGGTGTCCGGGGTGCCCTCGTACACCAGCTGGGTGGCGCCGTTGGCGAGCGGGCCGTAGACGACGTAGCTGTGCCCGGTGACCCAGCCGACGTCGGCGGTGCACCAGTACACGTCGGTCTCCGGCCGCAGGTCGAAGACCGCGGCGTGGGTGTACGCGCACTGGGTCAGGTAGCCGCCGGTGGTGTGGAGGATCCCCTTCGGCTTCCCGGTGGTGCCGGAGGTGTAGAGGATGAACAGCGGGTTCTCGGCGTCGAACGCCTGGGGGGTGTGCTGGTCGGGGGCGGAGTCCACGACGTCGTGCCACCACACGTCGCGGCCCTCGGTCCACTCGACGTCCTGACCGGTGCGCCGGACGACGACCACGGCCTGCACGCTGTCCGCGCCGCCGTCCAGGGCACCGTCGACCGCAGGCTTGAGGGCGGCGGCGCTGCCCCGGCGGTAGCCGCCGTCGGCGGTGACGACGAGCTTCGCCTGGGCGTCGTCGATCCTGCTCCGCAGCGCGTCGGCGCTGAACCCGCCGAAGACCACGCTGTGCGCGGCCCCCAGCCGGGCGCAGGCCAGCATGGTGATGATCGCCTCGGGGATCATCGGCAGGTAGACCGCGACCCGGTCGCCCTCGCCGACGCCGAGCGCGGCGAAGGCGTTGGCGGCCCTGCTCACCTCCTTCTGGAGGTCGGTGTAGGTGATCGTGCGGGTGTCGCCCGGCTCGCCCTCGAAGTGGATGGCGACGCGGTCGCCGTTGCCGGCCTCGACGTGGCGGTCGACGCAGTTGTAGGCCGCGTTCAGCTTTCCCCCGACGTACCACCTGGCGAACGGCGGGTCGCTCCAGTCGAGGGTCTCGGTGAAGTCCTGCTCCCAGTGCAGGCGCTCGCGGGCCTGCCGGGCCCAGAACGCCGAGCCGGTCGGCGGCGGCCTCGTCGTAGAGGTCGGCCCTCGCCACGGCGTCACGGGCGAACTCCTCCGGTGGGGGGAACCGCCGGCTCTCGACGGACAGGTTCTCCAGCGCCTTGGCGGACTGCGTGGTCATCGCTGCTCCTTCTCGGGCGGTCCGGCGCGCCGTGCTGGGCGTGGGGCCAGGGGCGGGCCGGAGTGCGGGCGCGGGGCCACCGTAGCCACGGTGGCCCCGCGTCGGAACTGCTCGGCTGGTGCTCGGGCAGGTGGGGGCCGACCTCAGTGCACGGTGGCCTTCTCCGCCCCCGCACCGGTGAGGGACCGGACCTCCATCTCGGCCTGCTTGGCGTCGTGGTTGGCCTCCGGACGGCTGGTGACGGTGCCGACCCAGCCGAGGAGGAACGCCAGCGGGATGGAGATGATCCCCGGGTTGGCGAGCGGGAAGACGGCGAAGTCCGCGGACGGGATCATCGAGGTCTCCGCGCCGGACACGGTCGGGCTCAGCGCGATGAGGACGATGCAGCTCATGAGACCGCCCCACATGCTGAACAGGGCGCCGCGGGTGGTGAAGCGGGACCAGAACAGCGAGTACAGGATCGTCGGCAGGTTGGCGCTCGCCGCCACCGCGAACGCCAGCGCGACCAGGAAGGCGATGTTCTGCCCGTTGGCCGCGATGCCGCCGAGGATGGAGACGACGCCGATCACGACGACGGTGCGACGCGCGATCTTGACCTCGGCGTCCGGGGTCCCCTCGCCCTTCTTGATGACGCTGGCGTAGATGTCGTGGGCGAAGCTGGCGGCCGCGGTGATGGTGAGGCCGGCGACGACGGCGAGGATCGTCGCGAAGGCGACCGCGGCGATGATGCCCAGCAGCAGCACCCCGCCCAGCTCGTAGGCGAGCAGCGGCGCAGCCGAGTTGACGCCGCCGGGGGACGCGAGGATGCGGTCCTGGCCGACGTAGGCCATCGCACCGAAGCCGAGGACCAGCGTGAACAGGTAGAACAGGCCGATGAGGGTGATCGCCCACACCACGCTGCGCCGGGCCTCCTTGGCCGTCGGCACGGTGTAGAAGCGCATGAGCACGTGGGGCAGGCCCGCGGTGCCGAGCACCAGCGCCAGGGCCAGGGAGATGAAGTTGAGCTTGGTGAGGTTGCTGGCGCCGTACTGGACCATCGGCTCCAGCAGCTGCGGGTTGCCCGCGGCGTCCACGGCGGTGCCGAGCAGCCGGGACAGGTTGAAGCCGGCCCGGGCCAGCACCCACACCGTCATCACCGCGGCGCCGATGATGAGCAGCGTCGCCTTGATGATCTGCACCCAGGTGGTGCCCTTCATGCCGCCGACCAGCACGTAGACGATCATGAGCGCGCCGACGACCGCGATGACCAGGGACTGCCCGGTGGTGGACTGCACGTTGAGCAGCAGGGCCACCAGGCCGCCGGCGCCGGCCATCTGGGCGAGCAGGTAGAAGAAGGACACCGCGAGCGTGGCGGTGGCCGCGGCCACGCGCACCGGACGCTGCCGCAGCCGGAAGCTGAGGACGTCGGCCATCGTGAACTTGCCGGTGTTGCGGAGGAGCTCCGCGACCAGCAGCAGCGCCACCAGCCAGGCGACGAGGAACCCGATCGAGTACAGGAAGCCGTCGTAGCCGTTGACCGCGATGGCCCCGGCGATGCCGAGGAAGCTCGCGGCGGACAGGTAGTCGCCGGCGATCGCGGTGCCGTTCTGGCCGCCGGTGAAGGAACGGCCCGCGGCGTAGTAGTCGGCCGCCGTCTTGGTGTTCTTGGACGCGCGGAACACCACGACCAGGGTCACCGCGACGAACAGCACGAAGATGGAGATGTTGAGCACGGGGCTGCCGACGGCCTCGGCGGGGGCGGCGGCCAGGGGCAGGCGGCTCACCGGTGGTCCTCCGTCCGGACCCTGGCGCCGATCTCGGCGGCCTGGGTGTCGAGGTTGCGGTTGGTCCACCGCACGTAGGCGATGGTGATGACCGCCGTGGACACGAACTGGCCCAGGCCGAACAGGATGCCGACGTTGACGTTCCCGAGCACCGGCGTGGCGAAGAAGTCGGTGGCGTACGCGGCCAGCAGGACGTAGGCGAAGTACCAGACCAGGAACGCGACGGTCATCGGGAGCACGAACCGGCGGAAGGAGCGGCGCAGCGCCTGGAAGTCGGGGCTGTCCTGCACCTCCTGCCACGTGGTCTGCTCCTCGACGGCGTGGGAGCCGCTGGTGGTGGGGTGCCGGTCGGGATCGTGGGTGGTGCTCACGGGACCTCCTCGTCGCGCCCGACCGCGGCGGTGCGGTCGGATGAGGCAAGAGTCCTGGTACGTCCCGCTCCCGACGAGGCGCCGTAACCTGGTCAGCGACGAGCGGTAGGTGACCGGCGACGAGCGGTCGCCGTCTCGCGGCGCTCAGCCGACCCCGGTCCTGTCGCGGCGGGCGGTACGTAGCTCGTGCGCCCTTCCGGCCGGTGCAGCAGCGCCGTGGCGACGGGCGGTCCCGTCGGGCGCCGACCTGCGCGCCGGTCGACCGCGGTCTGCAGCAGCGAGCCCACGACCATGACCGCGACCGTGAGCGGCACGCTCCACGCGGCGGGCTGCTCGAGGGCTGCGGCCACCCCCGGTGCGGCGCGTGACGTGGCGCCGGTCAGGGTGAGCACGGCGGCCAGCGCGGCGGTGCCTCCGCCGACCGCCATGCCGAGCAGGGCGGCCCGGTCGCGCAGGCCGTCCCACCAGATGCCGAGCAGCAGCAGCGGGGCGAAGGTCGAGGCCGCGAGGGCGAAGGCCAGCCCGACGGTCGCCGCGAGCGGGACGTCCACCCCGAGCAGGGCCACCCCGACCGGGACCGCCAGAGCGGCGACGGTGGCGACGCGGAACCTGGTCACTGCACCGGCCTCACCACCACCCACGCCACCACCCACGCCACCGCCGACGCCGCTGCCGCGACCTGCCGCGGTGCCGCTGGCGCGAGCAGGCACGAGGTCGCGGGCGAGCACGCCGGACACCGCGACGGTCAGCCCGGACGCCGTGGACAGGAACGCCGCGAACGCCCCGCCGAGGGCGACGGCCCCCAGCACCGTGCCGAGCGGGCCCGGTGCGGCGATGCCGGGCAGGTCCACCACCAGGGTGTCCGCACGGCCGGGCGTGGCCAGCTCCGGGGCCAGCCGCCACGCCAGCACCGCGTACAGCGGCGGCCACACGTAGAACAGCCCGAGCAGGCCGATCACGGTGCGGGTGGTCCGTCGGGCGTCGGTGCCGTCGGGGTTGGTGTAGAAGCGCGTGAGCACGTGCGGCAGGCCCATGGTGCCCAGGAGCAGGGCCAGCAGCAGCGAGTAGGTGGCGTACAGGTCGGTCGGGTCGCTGCTCGGCACGGCCCAGCCGGGCGGCGCCTGCGAGGCCGGGGCGCCCTGCAGGCCCCACAGCGCCAGCAGCACGCAGGCGGGCACCGCGATCGCGGTCAGCTTGAGCCAGTACTGGACGGCCTGCACGATCGTGATCGACCGCATCCCGCCGCCGGCGACGGCGCCCGCGACCACCACGGCCACCACCGTGGTGCCGATCCAGCGGGGGAGGCCGGTCGCCGAGGTCCACACCAGCCCCGCTGCGGTGAACTGGGGGAGCAGGTACAGCCACCCGACCAGCACCACCACGAGCGCCGAGGCGGTCCTGGCCCGCGCGGACCCGAGCCGCAGCTCGGCGAAGTCGGGCAGCGTGTAGGCGCCCGAGCGGCGCAGCGGCGCGGCGACGAACGCCAGCAGGAACAGGTAGCCCACCGTGTAGCCGATCGGGAACCACAGCGCGTCGGCCCCCTCGACCAGGACCAGCCCCGCGACCCCGAGGAAGCTGGCTGCCGACAGGTACTCCCCGCCGATCGCGGAGGCGTTCCACCACGGCCGGACGGCACGGCTGGCGACGTAGAAGTCACCCGTCGTCCTCGAGACGCGCGTGCCGTAGGCCGCGACCAGCACCGTGACCAGGACGACGACCGCGACCGCGGTCACGGCGGGGAGGTGGCTCACCCCTGGTGTCCAGGTACCTGCGGCGGCTGCTCGCGGCGGTCCCGGCAGGGTTCGCCGACCAGCTCGCGGTAGTCGTCCTCGCTGCGCTCGGCCCCGGTGACGTGGCGCCGCCCGGCCAGCCAGATCACCGGGTAGACCACGGCGGCGAGCACCCACCAGGCGAGCGGGACGCCCAGCACGGGCAGCGCCGCGAGCTCCGGGACGACCACCCCGAGGACGGGCAGGGCCAGGAGCGGTACGACGACCACCAGCACCGAGGCCACCGACCAGCGCAGCTGGGCCCGGCGGAGCGAGCGGTCGTAGACCGACGACGACGTCGGGACTGCGGACCGGTGAGGAGACCCGCCCGTGCAGCGGCAGCGTGCGGGTGACGCGGACCCGCTGGGGCCGGCGTCGGGCGGGCTCGCTCACAGGCCGTCCGCCGGGGGGTGGGGCGCCGCGGTCCCCAGCGGGACTCGCGCACGGTCCCCGGTGGGGCCGACGGCCGCGTCGACCAGGCGCTCGCGCACCTCCCGGGCGTGGCGCCGGGCCACCGGCAGCTCCCGGCGCGCCCCACCGACGGACACCACCAGGCTGTGGTGGCCGTCGTCGGAGCGCAGCTCGAGGACCGCCCGGACCGCGACGAGCAGGCTGCGGTGGACGCGGACGAACCCCGCCGGCGTCCACCGCTCCTCCAGCTGGGACAGCGTCGAGCGCAGCAGGTGCGAGCCGTCGGTGGTGTGCAGGCGGACGTAGTCGCCCTGCGCCTCCGCCCACAGCACGGAGCTCCGCTGGACGAAGCGGGTCACGCCGCCGAGCTCCACGCTCAACGTCTCGTCGCCGTCTTCCCGCCCCCCGGGACCGGCCCCGGCGGGCGGGCCGCCGGACAGCCCGGCCGTGGCCCGGCGCAGCGCCGCCGCCAGGCGCGCCGCCCGGACCGGCTTGAGCACGTAGTCCGCGACCTGCAGGTCGAACGCCTGGACGGCGTGCTCCTCGTGGGCGGTGACGAACACCACCGCCGGCGGCGACGGCAGCCGGGCCACGGCGCGCGTCAGGTCCAGGCCGTCCGCACCGGGCATGTGGACGTCCGACAGCACCACGTCCACGCCGCCGCCGTCCAGGTGCCGCAGCGCCTCGGCCGCCCCCGTGACCACGACGACGTCGCCGACGAGCTCGTCCCGGGACAGCAGGAACGCCAGCTCCTCGCGGGCTGGCGCCTCGTCGTCGACCACGAGGACGCGCAGGCCGCCGGTCGCGGCGCTCATGCGGAGGAGGTTACGGCCCGATGACCGGCTCGGGCTCCACCTGCCACGAGCGCCACAGGGCCCCGTAGGACCCGTCGCGACCCAGGAGCTCCTCGTGGCTGCCGAGCTCGCTGACCCGGCCGTCCTCGACCACGGCCACCCGGTCGGCGTCGTGGGCGGTGTGCAGCCGGTGGGCGATGGCCACCACGGTCCGGCCGGTCAGCACCGCCGACAGCGACCGCTCCAGGTGCCGGGCGGCCCGCGGGTCCAGCAGCGAGGTGGCCTCGTCCAGCACCAGGGTGTGGGGGTCGGCGAGCACGAGCCGTGCCAGGGCCAGCTGCTGCGCCTGGCCGTGGGTGAGGGCCAGGGCCCCCGAGCCCACCTCGGTGTCCAGGCCCTGCGGCAGCCGCCGCGGCCCAGCCGAGCGCGTCCACCGCCCCCAGCGCGGCCTCGCACGCGCTCCGGTCCGCGTCCGCACGGGCCAGCAGCAGGTTGTCGGCGAGCGTGCCGACGAACACATGGTGCTCCTGGGTGACCAGGGCGACCCGGCGGCGCAGCTCCGGCAGCGGCAGGTCGACCAGCGGCACACCGCCGACGTCGACCCGACCGGTCCGCGGCGGGTGGACGCCGGCGAGCAGCCGGCCCAGCGTCGACTTGCCCGCGCCCGACGGGCCGACGACGGCGAGCCGCTCCCCGGCGCGCAGGTCGAGGTCCACGTCGTGCAGGACGTCCAGGGGCGCCCCGTCCGGGGTCGTCCCGTAGGCGTAGCGGGCCCCACGGACCGCACCTCGGTGCCGGCCGGCACGGGCGTCGGTCGCCGTCCGGTCGTCGGGGACCAGGCCCACCCCGATGACACGCGCGTAGCACGCGGCGCCCACCTGCAGCTGGTCGATCCAGGCCAGCAGCTCGTCGAGCGGGTCGACGAGCAGCCGGAGGTACAGCGTGACCGCGGTGACCTGTCCGAGCGTGGCCAGGTCCTGGCTCACCAGGAACCCGCCCCAGAGCAGGGCCGCGACCATCGGCAGCTGGTAGCCGGTGTCGATGAGCGGGAACAGCCGGGTCCGCAGGGCCAGCGTGTAGCGCTCCACGGCCCAGCAGCGACGCAGGTCCGCGTCGGTGCGGGCCACCCGGACGGGGCCCAGGCCGAGGTGCTCGACCGTGGTGGCGGACTCGACGGTCTCGGTGATGCCGCCGTTGACCCGGCCGTAGGCGTCCCGCTCGGCCAGGTACCCGCGGCGGGAACGACGCAGGTACCAGCGGGTCACCGGCACCACGAGCGGCACCCCGACGACCAGCGCGAGCGCGACCAGCGGCCCGGCCGCGACGGTGGCCACCAGGGTGAGGACGCACGCGGTGCCGGCCACGAAGACCGTCGGCACCGCCAGGCGCACGGTCCACGACAGCGTCTCCACGTCGTTGGTGGTGCGGGACACCAGGTCACCGGTGCCCGCGGTCTCCACCGTCGACAGCGGGAGGTCCACCGCGCGGTCGACGAAACCCTCCCGCAGCTCGGCGAACACCCGCTCGCCGAGCACGCCGGACGCACGGCGGGACAGGTAGGCGAAGGCGCCCTGGAGCACCACGGCCAGCAGCAGCACCAGGCCCGACCCGGTCGACGTCGGCCGTCGTGAGGCTCCCGCGGGTCACCCCGTCCACCAGGCGGCCGAGCAGGAACGGCGCGGCGAGCGCGGCGGTGGACACCACCGCGTACAGGGCGACGACCGCGGTGAAGCCCCGCCGGTGCCGCCGGAGCATGGCCGTGGCGGACACGCGGACGGTCGCGGCGTCGGCGACCGGCAGGGTCCGGGCCCCGCTGCCCGGCGCCTCGATCGGCGAGCGGGCCATCAGTCCTCCCCCCGGGTGACGGTGCGGCGGTAGTCGGGGACGTCCGCCAGCAGCCGGGCGTGCGGGCCCTCGGCCACGACCCGGCCCCCCACCAGGAACACGACCCGGTCCGCCTGCTCCAGCAGCAACGGGCTCGCGGTGGCCACGGCGGTGGTGCGACCGGCCCGGCTCCGGCGCAGCCGCTGCGCCACCCGGGACTCGGTGTGGGCGTCGACGGCGCTGGTCGGCTCGACGAGCAGCAGCACGTCGGGGTCGCGCAGCAGCGCCCGGGCCAGGCCGAGGCGCTGCCGCTGGCCACCGGACAGGGACCGGCCCCGCTCGGGGAGCCGGCCGGAGAGCCCGCCCGGGCACGGAGTCGACCGCGTCGCCGGCCGAGGCCGCCTCGACCGCCGCCATCACCTCGGGGGTGCTGTGCGCCCGCCACGGGTCGAGGGTGTCGAGGAGGCGGCCGCTGAACAGGGCCGGTTCGGACTCGCTGAGAACGACCCGGCGCCGCAGCCGCCGCAGCGGGATCCAGACGAGGGGGACGCCGTCGAGCTCGGCGCGGGTGCAGTCGTCGTCCCGTCCGAGCCGGGCCGCCACGCGCGCGGACTCGGCAGGGTCCGCCGCGACGATGGCCGTCAGCTCGCCCGGTCGCAGCACCACCCCGGAGTCGGGGTCGACCAGCCCGGGGGTGCCGGCGCCCGTGGCACGGCGGGCGCCGGACCCGGGGTCTGCGGCCAGGGCGTCCAGCGACGGGCGGGTCGACCCGCAGCACGGCGAGCACCTTGCGGGCGCCCACGTGCGCCCGCGCCCACTTCTCGACGGCCTCGACCCCGGTGCGCAGCGGCATCACCAGGAACGCGGACAGCCCGTAGAAGGCCACGAGCTCCCCGGCGGTGATCCGCCCCTCGACGGCCGCTCGGGCGCCCAGCCACACCACGACCGCCGTGAGCAGCCCGGGCAGCAGCACCTGCAGCCCCTCGAGGACGGCCTGGACCCGGGCCACCGACTCGCCGGCGAGGCGCACCTCGGCGGAGCGCTCCCGGTACCGCTCGGCAGAACGCGCGCTCGCCACCCAGCCCGCGCAGCACGCGCAGGCCGGCCACGGTGTCCGCGCCCAGGGTGGTGAGCCTGCCCGCGACCTCGCGCTGGGCGTGCTGGCGGGCGTGCAGCGGTCGGACGACGAGCGCGAGGACCGCCACGCAGAGCGGCACGCCCACGAGCACGACCACCCCGAGCGTCGGGGACGTGACCAGCAGCACCGCGGCCACGACCACCGCGGCCGCCACGGCGCCCGCGAAGCGGGGCACGACGTCCATGGCACCGCCGATCCGGTCGGCGTCGGAGGCCACCGTGGACACCACCTCGCCCGTCGGCACCCGGCGCGTCACGCTCGTGCCGGCCCGGCGCAGGTGGCGGGAGACCTGCTGGGTCACCCGGTACATGGCCTGGAGCCAGCAGCTGACCGCCGCCCGGTGCCGCAGCGTCCCGGCGCCGGCCTGCAGGAGCACGAGCCCGGCCAGCAGGCCCGACCAGGTGAGCAGCGCCGGCCAGTCCACGACCGTCGCGCCGGAGGCGTCGGTGCCGAACCCCTCGTCGATGCCGCGGCCGAGCACCACCGGGATCAGCGCGAGCGCGACCATGAACACCATGCCGAGGACGGAGCCCCAGGCCAGGGTCCGCCACTGCCCGCGCGCGACGCCGCCGAGGTAGCGCCACGGGGAGCGCAGGTCGGGGGCGCCGGGGTCGGCGACGGGGAGGTCACGCACGACCGACCACGGTAGGTGGCGAGGCCGTGCGGGGCGTAGTGGTTATCTGCGGCCTGGGGACGGACCGGACCTGTGGACGGCGCTCAGCCCGGCCGCACCCCGACCGCGAACTTCGGCACCCGGAACGACACCCGGGTCCCCGCGCCGGGGGCGGTCTCGACCACCAGGCCGGCCGAGTCGCCGAACACCTGCCGCAGCCGCAGGTCGACGTTGCCCAGGCCGATCGAGTCGCGCGACCCCCGGCCCTCGACGGCGGCCAGCACCACCTCGGGGTCGGCGCCGGCACCGTCGTCGTCCACCACTGATGGTCGCGGCGTCGCCGTCGTCCTCGGCCCGGACCACGACGCGGACGGTGGCGCGCCCGGACTCCAGGCCGTGGCGCACGGCGTTCTCCACCAGCGGCTGGACCGACAGGAACGGCACCGCCACCGCCAGGACCTCCTGGGAGACGGTGAGGTCCACCACCAGCCGGTCGCCGAAGCGGGCCTGCTCCAGGACCAGGTAGCGCTCGACGTTGCGCAGCTCGTCGGCCAGCGTGGTGAACGCCGCCTCCCGACGGAAGGCGTACCGGGTGAAGTCGGCGAAGTCCAGCAGCAGCTCCCGTGCCCGGTCCGGGTCGGTGCGGACGAACACCGCGATCGCGGCCAGGCAGTTGTAGACGAAGTGCGGGCTGATCTGGGCGCGCAGGGCGCGCAGCTCGGCCTCGGCGGTACGGCTGCGCTGGGCGTCCAGCTCAGCCAGCTCCACCTGGCTGGCCACCCACCGGGCGACCTCCTCGGTGGCGCGGACCAGCTGGGCGGTGGGCCGCTCGCGGGAGTAGGCGACGACGGCGCCGATCACGCGGTCCTCCACGCCGAGCACGGACACCACCGCCCCGCGCAGCGGGCAGCCGGGCCGGCCGCAGGCGACCTCGCGCGGGCCGAGGACCCGCGTGCGGCTCTCGCGGACGGCGCGGCCGGCGTGGTCGACCGCGGCGTCGGCGTGCGCACCACCCGCGTCGTCGGCGCCCTCCCAGGCAAGCAGCTCGGTCGCGGAGACCAGCGCGAGCGACGGGGTGCCCAGCAGGGCGCGCAGGTGGCGGGCCGCAGGGCGGGCGCCACCGGCGGTGAGCCCCTGGCGCAGGCTCGGCGCCGCGAGCGCGGTCAGGTGCAGCGTGTCGAACCGGGCCCGGTCGGCGTCGCTGGTGAGCCGCCGCCCCACCCCCCAGCGGGCCAGGGCGTAGCCGACCGCCACCACCAGCAGCGCCGTCAGGGTGGCCAGCGTGATGACGGCCAGCCCGGCCAGCGGCGAGGTCATGGCGGGAGTATCGCCCCGGGGCCATGCCCGGAGTCGGTCCCGCGGTCGATCCCGGGTCGTTCCCGGTGTGTCGCGGGGGTCGCCGGTCCGATGTCGGCGCAGGCTCGACACCGGTTCGTCGGGTGGCTAGCCTAATTAACCGGCCGGTCCGACGAGGGATCCCGGCACCGCCTGGCGAAGGAGCCACCGTGAGCATTCCGTCCCCCACCGCCGCCGACAGGTTCAGCTTCGGGCTGTGGACCGTCGGCTGGCAGGCCCGCGACCCGTTCGGGGACCCCACCCGCGCGCCGCTGGACCCGGTGGAGGCGGTGCACCGGCTCGCGGAGGCCGGCGCGTACGGCATCACCTTCCACGACGACGACCTGGTGCCCTTCGGCAGTGCCGACGCCGACCGGGACGTCGCCATCCAGCGCTTCCGGGAGGCGTTGGACGAGACCGGGCTGGTGGTGCCCATGGTCACGACCAACACCTTCACCCACCCCGTGTTCAAGGACGGCGCCTTCACCGCCTCCGACCGTGACGTCCGCCGCTACGCGCTGCGCAAGGTCATGCGCAGCATGGACCTGGCCGCCGAGCTCGGCGCGACCACGTACGTCATGTGGGGCGGGCGCGAGGGCGCGGAGTCCGACGCGGGCAAGGACATCCGGGTAGCTCTCCAGCGCTACAAGGAGGGCGTCGACCTGCTGTGCCAGTTCGTGCAGGACAAGGGCTACGACATGCGGCTGGCCATCGAGCCCAAGCCCAACGAGCCCCGCGGCGACATCCTCCTGCCGAGCATCGGCCACGCCATCGCCTTCATCGGCATGCTCGACCAGCCCGACATGGTGGGCCTGAACCCCGAGGTCGGCCACGAGCAGATGGCCGGGCTCAACATGGTGGCCGGCGTCAGCCAGGCGCTGTGGCAGGGCAAGCTCTTCCACATCGACCTCAACGGCCAGCACGGGCCCAAGTTCGACCAGGACCTGGTGTTCGGCCACGGCGACGTGAAGTCGGCGTTCTTCCTCGTCGACCTGCTGGAGAGCACGGACGCCGACGGGAACCGCGCCTACGACGGCCCGCTGCACTTCGACTACAAGCCGTACCGCACCGACGACGCCGGCGACGTGTGGGACTCCGTGCGCTCCAACATGGTCACCTACCTCATGCTCAAGGAGCGGGCGCTCGCGTTCCGGGCCGACCCGGACGTGCAGGAGGCGCTGGCCGCCAGCGGCGCGGGCGACCTCGCGCAGCCGGCGCTGGCGCAGGACGAGACCTGGGAGGACCTGCTGGCCGACCGGGCCTCGTTCGAGGACTTCGACGTCGAGGCCGCGGGCGAGCGGGGCAAGCACTACACGCGCCTGGACCAGCTGGCGGTCGAGCACCTCACCGGCTTCCGCGGCTGAGGCGCGACATGGCTCTCGTCGCCGGGATCGACTCCTCCACCCAGGCCTGCAAGGTGGTCGTGCGGGACGCCGCGACCGGGGCGCTGGTCCGCCAGGGCCGGGCCCGCCACCCCGACGGCACCGAGGTGCACCCCGACCGGTGGTGGGACGCGCTGCAGGAGGCGGTCGCCGCGGCCGGCGGGCCTCGACGACGTCGACGCGGTCTCGGTCGGCGGGCAGCAGCACGGCATGGTCACCCTCGACGACGCCGGCGAGGTGGTCCGCCCGGCGCTGCTGTGGAACGACACCCGCTCGGCGGCGGTCGCGCGCGACCTGGTGGACTCGCTCGGCGCGCAGGCGTGGGCCGACGCGGTGGGCGTCGTCCCGGTCGCGTCGATCACGGTGGCCAAGCTGCGCTGGCTGCGTGACGCCGAGCCCGAGGCCGCCGCCCGGGTCGCCGGGGTCTGCCTCCCGCACGACTGGCTCAGCTGGCGGCTGGCTCGGTGGCGGTCCCGGCGGGTCGGGGCTCGACGCCCTGGTCAGCGACCGGGGCGACGCGTCCGGGACGGGGTACTTCCGACCGCGGTGGGCAACGTCTACCGGCGCGACCTGCTGGAGCTCGGCCTCGGCCACGACGCGGTGCTCCCTCGTGTGCTCGAGCCCTGCCGAGAGCGGTGGTCCCGCGAGGGTGGCCGTCCGTCCCGGTGCCCTGGTCGGGCCCGGGACCGGGGACAACGCGGCCGCGGCGCTGGGGGTCGGCGCGCGCCCAGGCGACGTCGTGGTGTCCATCGGGACGTCGGGGGTGGTGTCCGGCATCAGCGAGGTGCCGGCCGACGACCCCACCGGCACCGTCGCCGGCTTCGCAGACGCGACCGGGCGGTTCCTGCCCCTGGTCTGCACCCTGAACGCGGCTCGGGTCCTCGACGCGACCGCGCGCCTGCTCGGCGTCGACCACGACGGGCCTGGCCGACCTCGCCCTGCAGGCCCCTGCGGGGGCCGACGGGCTGGTGCTGGTGCCGTACCTGGAGGGGGAGCGGACGCCCAACCTGCCCGAGGCCACCGGGTCGCTGCACGGGCTCACGCTCGCCAGCACCACCCCCGCCCACCTGGCGCGGGCGGCGTTCGAGGGGCTGTTCTGCGGGCTCGCGGCCGGGATCGACGCGCTCGTCGAGCAGGGCGTCGAGGTCCGCCGGGTCCTGCTGGTCGGCGGCGCGGCCGCGTCGCCCGCCACCCAGGCGATCGCGCCGGCGGTGCTCGGCTGCCCGGTGGTGGTGCCGCCGCCGTCGGAGTACGTCGCCGACGGGGCTGCCCGGCAGGCGGCGTGGGTGCTGGCCGGCGGCGACGCGCCACCGGCAGTGGCAGCTGGTGGGGGAGCGCACGGTGCAGGCGGAGGCCACGCCCCACGTGCGGGACCGGTACGCGGCGGCGGCCGGTCTGGTCCTGGTCACGGTCTAGCCCCTCCCGGCCAGCTGTGGGAGCAGCCGGGGGCCGTGGCTCGGCTCACGCCTGCTCTGGTCCCACAACCGGGCGGTCGATTTCCGACCGGGGGGCGCCGTGGCCCCTGGGTGGCCATGGGATGAACGCTCGGTGACGGTTCGCGTCGTGCGCCCGACCCGGCCCCTGCGTGAGCGTCCGAGCGCCCACGCTGGCTCCCGTGAGCCCGGTGCGCTACACCGAGGACGGCCCGCTGGCCGTCGCCCACCGAGGTGGCGCCGGCCTGTGGCCGGAGAACAGCCTCACCGCCTTCTCCCACTCGGTCGCGCTCGGCGTCCGCTGGCTGGAGACCGACGTCCGTACCTCTGCCGACGGCGTGGCGGTCCTGCACCACGACCGCACGCTCAGACGGCTCTTCGGCCTGGACGTCGCCGTCGCCGCCCTCACGTGGGACCAGCTGCGACCGCTGCGGACCGCGGCGGGCGACCGGCTCGTCCGTCCGGTCGACGTGCTCGACAGCTTCCCCGACGTACGGCTGGCGGTCGACCTCAAGGAGCCCGGTGCGGTGCCGGGCCTGCTGGCCGACGTCCGTCGGACCCGCTCGGCGGCCAGGGTGTGCCTGGCCGGCGCGCCCGACCCGCTGCTGGCGCTCGCGGCCGCTTCCCAGCCGGGCCTCACCACGGCGCTGGGCTGGCGGAGCCTCACCACGCTCATCGGGAGCGCCCGCCTCGGCCTGCCGGTGCGGCCCCGCACCCGCCCGCCCGCACACGTGGGCTGGGCGCACGTGCCTGACCGCCTGCTCGGGGCGGGCGTGCTGACGGCGTCCGTGGTCGCCAGGGCCGCGGCGCTGGGGCTGGGGGTCATGGCGTGGACGATCGACGACCCGGCCCGGATGCACGCCCTGCTCGACCTCGGCGTGCGGGGCATCATCACCGACCGGCCGGACCTGCTCCGCGACGTGCTGCGGGCGCGTGGCCGGTGGCGGTCCCCGGCGGACTCGTACGCCCCGCCCCCGGGTGCCCAAGTCTCCGGTGACGCCGTGAGCGTCGCCACCTAGTCTGCCCAGGTGCCCGCACCGGACCCGCTCGCTGCCCTGGCGGAACGGCCAGGCGTCGTCGACGCTGTCGACCGGGCCAGGCAGGCGTGCAGCGAGCTCCGCTGGCACCCCGCGCTGCGGCGCCGGACGGCCGAGGTGCGGACCGAGGCGTGCGTCCGCGCGGCAGCGGCGTCGGCCGAGGTCGAGGGGGTGAGGCTGCCCCTGGCGCAGGTGCGTGCCATGGTCGCCCCGGCCGCCGCCAGGGGTGCAGGCGCCCTCGCGGACCCGATGGACCGTCCGGACCCGGTGGACCGGTGGACCCGGTGGACCCGGTGGACCCGGTGGACCCGGTGGACCCGGTCGACGCGGTCGTCCGAGGTGCGTTGCGGGCCACGCTCGACAGCTTCGACCTCGCGCGCGGCCTGTCCCGGGCACCGGCCCAGGCCCTGGCACGCCTGCACGCGCTAGCGGCGGCGGAGCTCGTCGACCGGGTCGGGACCGGACTCCCTCGGTCGACCGGTCCCGGCGGCCGCCCGACGGGTCGCGGGCGTGGTGGGGCTCCTCGCGGGTGGCACCCAGGCGCCGGGACTCGTGCTGGCCGCCCTCGCGGAGGCCGAGCTCACCGTCACTGCTGCCTTCGCCCCGGCTGGAGGGGTGGTCGCCCGGGCGCTGGCGCGCACCGTGGTCGTCGCCACCGGGCTGGACCCGCTCGGGGTCGTCGTGCCCGAGCGGCATGCCCTGGCTGACCGTCCCGGACGGGACGCGGCGCTCGCCGGGTACGCCTCGGGTGGGGCTGACGGCGTCGAGGGGTGGGTCGTCTGGTGGGGTGGGGCCGTGGTGACGGGTGCGGCTCAGGGCCGCCGGGTCGCCGACGAGGTGCTGGCAGGCCGGCTCGCCTAGGGCCGCCGTCCGTGCGGGCGGATGCCTGCGCTGCCTGCGATGCGTGCCGGTCAGCGCCTGCGGCGCCTGGACAGGTACAGGCCCAGACCCGCGCCCGCGGTCAGCGCACCGACCGCCCCCACGGTCCCCACCGTCGCCGCGGACGGCGGGGACACGGCGAGGCTGCGCGGCGCGCCGGGAGGCTGCGCGAAGCTGAGGACCGGCCAGCCGTGCACCTCGGCGTGCGCGGTGAGCTGCCGGTCCGGGTTGACCGCGTGGGGCCGGCCGACCGCGGAGAGCATCGGCAGGTCGGTCGCGGAGTCGGAGTAGGCGTAGCTGGCGTCCAGGTCGTAGCCGTGCTCCGCAGCGAGCCGCCGGACCACCTCGGCCTTGTGGGCGCCGTAGGCGTAGAACTCGATGACGCCGGTGTACCGGCCGTCGAGGACCTGCATGGTGCTGCCGACCACGTGGTCGACCCCCAGCCGTTCCCCGATCGGGCGCACGACCTGCTCGGCGCCGCTGGACACCACCACCACGTCGCGCCCGAACTGCTGGTGCCACCGGATGAGCTCGGCGGCCTCGGGGTAGACCAGGGGGACCAGCACGTCCTCCATCGCCTCCTGGACCACGTCGTCCACCATCTGCGTCGACCAGCCGGTGACGAGGTCGCTCAGCAGCTCGCGCATCCGCTCCATCTGCACGTGGTCGGCCCCCCGCAGCATGTACGAGGCGTGGGCGTACGCGCTTCGGGCCGCCGTGGAGGGCGGGAGCATGCCGCGCCGTCGGAAGCCCCGGCCGATGGCGAAGGTGCTCGACGCGGCGAGGATGGTCTTGTCGAGGTCGAAGAACGCCGCGACCGGGGGCTCGTCGGGCGAGGGAGAGGGCACGTGCCCCACCTTACGGACGGGGCGGCAGCGGCCGTCGGTGGGGACTCTCGGCGGATATGCCGTCCACAGTTGCTTGAACGCCGGATTACCGCCACACTCACAGCAGGGCTTCCCCCAGCCCTGTGGGTCTCGGTCCTCGTCCCCCCCGGCGAGCCGGACCCGGCGGCCCCTGCGTCCCCCCGGCAGGGGCCGCCCCCTATGTCTGCTGGTCTGCGCGGCTCCTGTGTCCACACCCCAGGAGCCGCGCGGACCGTCCACCCCATGCCGCTCGTGCGCAGCCCGCCGACGCGCCGACCGGCTTGATGGTGCCGCTGACCGGCGTCCGTCCGGTCGCAGGAGGAGTGGACGTGGTGGACGACCTGACGGGCAGCGTCGGAGCGGTGGGTGCGGTCCTGTGCCTGGTGGAGGACCCGGAGCTGCGTGCCCGGCTGGTGACAGCCTGCCGGGAGGCGGCCGTCGTCCCCGACGTGCGCAGCGAGGTGCCGGCGCTCGAGGTGTGGTGCTCAGCTCCTCTGGTCCTCATCGACGAGCGGTCGGCCACCTCCGTGGGCGGCCTGCCACGACGGGCCGGTGTCGTCCTCGTCGTCCACCCACCCGCCGGCGGGGAGCCGACCGCCGAGGTGTGGCGGCTCGCGGTGGCGGCCGGCGCCCAGCACGTCGTCGTCCTGCCCGAGGCGGCCGGCTGGCTCGGCGACCTGCTCGTGCGCGCGGGCCGGCCGCGCGGTCGCTGCGTGGCGGTGGTCGGGGCCCGCGGCGGCGCCGGCGCCACGAGCACGGCGGTCGCCCTGGCCACGACGGCGGCGGCCGCCGGGACGTCGGTGCTGCTGGTCGACGCCGACCCCCTGGGCGGCGGGCTGGACCTGGCGATGGGAGCCGAGGAGCTGCCCGGCCCCAGGTGGCACGACCTTCACGACGTCCGATCACCGGTCCCGCCCGGCGGGCTGGGTGCGGCGCTGCCCGTCGCCGACGGGGTGACCGTCGTCTCGCACGGCCGCGACGGCACCGGACCTCAGCCGTCCGCCGTGCGGGCCGTCGTCCAGGCCGGGGTCGACGAGTACGACCTCGTCGTGGTCGATCTTCCTCGCGCCGGTGACGACGCGGTCGCGGCGGCCGCCCAGGAGGCCGACGTGCTCCTCTGCGTCTGCCCCAGCGAGCTGCGGGCAGCCGCTGCGGCCCCGCTGGTGATGCGCCGGTGGGGGGCCGTCGCCGACCTGCACCTGCTGCTCCGGGGGCCGGCGCCGGGAGGGCTGACGGAGAAGGACGCGGCGGCGGCGGTCCGAGCTGGGCTGGAGCTGCTGCCGCGCTCAGGTGCCCAGCTGGTGCTCGGGCGGGTGGACGTCCTCCGACCGGAGCCCGGCCTCGCGGCGGCGCTGGAGCGTGGTGAGGCGTTCGCGGTCGGGGCGCGCAGCCCGCTGCGGCGCTGGGCGCGCCGGTGGCTGTCGGAGGAGCTCGGGGCAGGGCCTGCCCGTGCCGCGTGAGGTGGACGAGGCGGCCGGACCGCTGCGCCCGCTCCTGGCAGCCGACGGCGTCACCGACGTGCTGGTCAACGGTGCCGGACGGGTGTGGTGCGACGGGCCGGCCGGGCTGCAGCGCGCCTCGGTGGCCGGTCTGGACACCGAGGAGCAGGTGCGGGCGCTCGCGGTCAGGCTCGCCGCCGCCGGTGGCCGCCGCCTCGACGACGCCAGCCCCTGGGTCGACGCACGGCTGCCGTCCGGCGTCCGCCTGCACGCGGTCCTCCCGGCGCTCTGCCACGGCGGCACGCACCTCAGCCTGCGGGTGCCGGCCGCCCAGGGCGTGGACCTGGACGAGCTGTGCCGCCGAGGCTCCGTGACGCCCGGGCTGGCCCGGGTGCTGCGGGAGGTGGTCGCCGACCGCCGTGGGCTCCTGGTCACCGGGGCCACCGGGGCGGGGAAGACGACGCTCATGGCGGCGCTGCTGTCGCTGGTCGGGCCGCAGGAACGGCTCGTCGTCGTGGAGGACGCCGCCGAGCTCGTCCCCCGGCACCCTCATGTGGTGTCCCTGCAGGCTCGGCCGGGCAACGTCGAGGGTGCCGGCCACGTCGGCCTCGACGTCCTCGTGCGACAGGCGCTGCGGATGAGGCCGGACCGGCTGGTGGTCGGGGAGTGCCGTGGGGCGGAGGTCCGAGAGCTGCTCCTGGCCATGGGGGCCGGTCACGCCGGTGCCGCCACCCTGCACGCCGCCAGGCCCGAGGACGTCCCGGTGCGGGTGGTCGCCCTGGCCGGCGCGGCCGGCATCGACCCGTCCACGGCCCTGCTCCAGCTGCGGACCGCGGTGGACGTCGTCGTGCCGGTCGAACGGACCGCGGACGGTCGCCGTCGTGTGCTGGGCCTGTGGGGCTGGGCCGAGGCAGGCGACGTCTCCGGCGCACCCGTCCTGGTGCCCGTGGTCGACGTCGCCGGCCGGAGCCTGCGCGCCGGTCGTCACTCGCACCCGCGGGCCGCGTGAGCGGCAGGGCCGACAGCGTGGCGACGGCAGCCGTCCGCGACGCCGTCGTCCCCGTCCCGGCGCCCGCCGCGCGCTCGGGCGGCAGGCCCGTCGGTGGGGCCGCCGCTGGGCGTGCCGGAGCTCGTGCGAGCCACCGAGCGGCTCGCCGTGTGCCTGCAGGCCGGGCTGCCCTGGGCGCAGGCCGTCGCGGAGTCCGGCACCGACCGCCTGGAGGGCCGGCGACAGGTCGAGCCCACCGCGGTCCCGCGGCCGGCTGGCCGTGCTCGTCGCGGTCCATGTCGTCGAACGGCTCGGTGCGCCCGGTGCGGCGGTCCTCGCGCGATGCGCGACCTCGGTGCGTGCGGAGGTGGCGGCCGCGGGACGCCGGGCCAGCGCGGTGGCCGGGCCGGCCACGTCCGCGCGGATCGTCGGCGCCCTGCCGCTGGCCGGGCCGCTGGTCGCCGGGCTGCTGGGGGTGGACGTGGCCCACGTGCTGCTCGGCACGACGTGGGGCAGGGGGTGCGCCGTGCTCGGTGTGCTGCTGCTCTGCCTGTCGTGGTGGTGGTCGCTGGGGCTGGTCCGCCGGGCCGCGGGCCGCAGCGACGACGGCGTCGACGAGGCCGTGGTGTGCGACCTGGTGGCAGCCGCCCTCGACGCCGGGGTGGGGACGGCGGTGGCGCTGCGGGAGGTGGCGCGGGCGCTGGCGACGGTCCCCGGCGCTGATCCCGGCACGCGGGCGGCCGACCTGCGCCGGTGCGCCGTCGGGCTCGACACCGGTGACTTCCGGCTGGTCGTCGTCTCGTCCGGGCTGGCCCCGCTGCTCGACGCCGTCCGCTTCTCCGCACGGACCGGCGCCCCGGCGGGGCGGCCCCTGCAGCTGGCGGCGGAGGAGGTCCGGCGGGCCGGGGAGCAACGAGCCGCGACCGCCACGGCCCGCCTGGCGGCCCGTCTGGTCCTCCCGCTCGGCCTGTGCGCCCTGCCCGGCTTCCTGCTCCTCGGTGTCGCCCCGGTCGTCGTGGAGCTGCTGGGTGCGGGCCTGCGGTGACGTCCGCGACCTCGGGGGTGGTGTGTCCACACCAGCACCAGGGCGCCGTCGTCCACCAGCGGCCAGCTGAGGCCCGTGGTGGCGACCCCCATCCGCGCAGGCTCGTCACGGGTCCGGACGGGCCCGTGCAGACGATCGAGAGGGACGGCATGGACGGCATGGACGGCATGGACGGCATGGACGGCATGGACGGGGTGGACGGCATGGACGGGGTGGACGGCATGGACGGGGTGGACGGGGTGGACGGGGTGGACGGCGTGGACGGGGTGGACGGGGTGGACGGGGTGGACGGCGTGGACGGCATGGGTTCGGGCGGCGCGCCCGGGACCGGGGGACTGCGGAGCGGAGGACCGGGGAGCCGGGTCGCTACCGGCCACCCGCCGGTCCTGGCGTCGGCTGCGGGTGACGCCGGCATGGCGACCGCCGAGTACGCGGTGGCGACCCTGGCCGCCGTCGGCTTCGCGGGGCTCCTGTTCGCGGTGCTGCGCAGCAGCGAGGTCCAGGAGCTGCTCCTCGACCTCGTCCGTCGTGCGCTCGGCGCGGTCTGACCGCCGGGCCGAGGACATCCGTGACGCCGGGAGCGTGACCGCCGAGGTCGCGGTCACGCTCCCGGTAGTCGTCCTGGCCCTGGCGGTGGTGCTCTTCGCCGGGTCCGTGGCCCAGGCAGGGGTGACGTGCGTCGACACGGCCCGCGCCGCCGGTCGTGCCCTGGCGCGGGGTGAGGGGGTGGCAAGCGCCACCGGTGCCGCACGGCAGGTGGCCGGGCGACCCGTCGCCGTCCAGGTGGGCGGCCCGGGTCAGGTGGGTGACGTCCGTCCGGCTGAGGGGGGCGGGGAAGGGCTGGTCGTGGTGACGGTGAAGGTCGAGGTCGCTGGTGTGCCGGTGCCGTCCTGGTCGAGCGTCGAGGTGTGGCGCGTCCCGGTCACGTGCCACGCCCGCGCCTGGCAGGAGCCTGCGGGATGACCGCCGTCTCGCTGACGGCCGTCGCCCTGGCCGGGGCGGTGCTGGGCTGCGCGGTGCTCGGGGTGGTCGGGCAGGTGGCGGTGGCTCGGGCGGAGGCGGACACGTCGGCGGACCTCGCGGCCCTCGCCGTCGCTGCCCGGGTCGTCCGGGGGGAGTCGGCATCGGCGGCGTGCGGTGTCGGCGCTCACGTCGCGCAGGACGGCCGGACGTCGATGACGACCTGCCTGCTGGACGGCGAGGTCGTCACCGTCGAGGTACGTCGTCAGCTCACGTTGCTCGGCGTCACGGCCGGCGTGGCGGCTCGGGCCCGCGCCGGCCCGGTCGGCACGTGACCGGCGCACGTGCAGGCGGGCGCGGGTGATGAGCGGTGGCGCTCACGAGGCAGCGGAGCGGGGCGGATCGGGCCCCGTACCCCGGCGCTGGTCGCGTACCCCGCCCTGCTCGCGCACGCTCGGCCTGAATCCTCGTCGAGGGTTCGCTGCGGCGCTCGAGTGCTGCCCTCCCCGGTGCAGCTCACGATGCCGTCCCGCCGGCGCGGACGACGCGAACGTGGCCTCGATTCCTGGCGCTGGTCGCGCATGAAGCCCGGATCGCGCGAACTTGGCCTGCTTTCCTGCGGATGGGCGTGGGGCCTCCGCGGGTGGGCGTGGGGCCTCCGCGGGTGGGCGTGAGGCCTCCGCGGGTGGGCGCGGGGTCTTGGGTGGGCGCGGAGCGTTGGTATGGGGCGAAGGCTCAGGGTTGGCGTTGAGGCTCAGGGGTGGGGGCCGGGCCTCAGGGGGCCGAGGGGCGATCGCTGTCGCTGTCGCTGTCGCTGTCGCTGTCTGTGTCGGTACGGCTGGCGCCGGTGTCGTAGTCCGGGCGGTCGGTCCGTACCGCCTCCTGGCTGCCGGTGTCGCCGGTGGGCTCACGGCGGGCGAACGGGGCCGGGGTCGCAGCCGGGGCGCTGACCACGGTGGCGTTGCGCTGCGCCTCGGCCGACTGGCGGGTCTGCACCTCGGCCTCGACCCGACGGAGACGCTGCATCTCGGCCCGGCGACGCGAGGCCTGGCGAGCCCCAGAGCGGGTCGCCAGGACGCCCAGCTCGATGATCAGCAGCGTGAGCGCCCCCATCGTGAAGATGACGACGGCGGAGGTGTCCAGGTTGAGGCCGAGGAACGACAGGGAGACGTCGGTGCCCGGCTCCCCGGGCAGCCCGCCCATGACGGTGTAGGTGCCGAGGACCAGCCCCAGCAGGATGAGGACGAGACCGAGCGCGACCATGGAAGAACCTCCCGTAGCGCAGGCTCGCGACGAGTCCCGTCGCTCCACCTGTGCCCGCAACGCTAGCGACACCGGCGTCAGGCCGCCCCCGGGACGTGGCTCCCGGTGCGTCAGGGCCCAGCCACGCCCAGCGCCAGCAGGCGGATCGCGCCCTCCTTGTCCAGCGGCTGGTTGCCCGAGCCGCAGCCGCCCCGGACGACGCATGCCGGGCAGCCCCCCGGCACGTGCAGCCCGCCACGGCGTCGAGCGCCGCCCTCACCCACACCTCGGCCACCTCGTAGACACGCTCGGCGTACCCCGCGCCGCCGGGCCAGGTGTCGTGGAGGACGAGCAGCGGCCCGCCCACGTCCGGATGGAACACCTCGTGGGAACCGGCCACGTCGAAGGTGTCGCAGGTGGCGACGATCGGCACCAGCGCCACCCCGGCGTGCTCGGCGGCGTGGAGGGCAGCCCAGAGCCCGCACCGGCTCAGCGAGCAGGTCTGCCGCGGCCGTCGCGTCGGGGGCCCACCAGGTGCCCTTGGTCCGGAAGCAGCGTTCGGGCAGGTCGAGGTCCTCGTGGCCGAGCGTCGGCCCCGCGTGGAGGTGTCGACCCGGACGTAGCCCGTCGTCCGGGACACCACCTCGATGCCGCCGTACCCCAGCCGACCCCGGCCGAGCCCACGCTCCTGCGTCGCGGGAGACCAGCCGCGTCCTGGTGCTGGTCCGCGGGTAGGTCAGCCAGCCCGGGTCGCCGGGCGTGCAGCACGGCGACACCGGCCTCGAGGTCGAGCTCGACGACCAGGTAGGTCCGCAGCAGGTGCTGGTAGACCGCTCCCGGGTGCACGACCTGCTCCGCCCGCGCGGCCTCGACCGTGCCGAGCACGCGGCCCGGTCGCCTGCTCGACCAGCTGCACCTGCCCCCGTCCGCTGCCGCGCAGGTCGACGCCGGGCCGGGCCTGCCGGGCCCAGTACCATCCGGCGGGCCGACGGCGCAGGTCGCCGCGCTCGACGAGGACGTCGACGACCTCCTGGGCCCGGGGGCCGAACAGGCCGGCAGGTCGGCGGCTCGGTCAGCGGCAGCTCCGCGGCCGCCGCGGCCAGGTGGGGCAGCAGCACGTACGGGTTGTCCGGGTCGCTGACGACCGCCTCGACGGGGGCGTCCAGCACCGAGCGCGGGGTGGGCGAGGACGTAGGCGTCCAGCGGGTCGTCGCGGGCCACCATGACCGCGGTGCCGGGCGGCGTCGCCCCGGCCGGCCCGACCGGCCCGCTGGCGCAGCGAGGCCACCGACCCCGGCCAGCCGGCCATGACGACGGCGTCCAGACCGGCGACGTCGACGCCCGAGCTCCAGCGCGGAGGTGGCCGCGACCGCCAGGAGATCGCCGTCGCGCAGGGCGCGCTCGGTCGCGCGCCGCTCCTCGGGCAGGTGCCCGCCGCGGTAGGGCACCACCGCGCGCGCCAGCTCGCCCGCCGTCCCGGGCCCGTGGCGGGCCACGAGCAGGTCCCGGGTCCGGCCGGCCAGGGTCTCGGTGGCCCGCCGGGACGGCACGAAGGCCACCGTGGTCACGTGGCGCGCCACCAGGTCGGCGACGAGCTCGGCCGACTCGGCCACGACACCGCGGCGTCGGGCCCGCTCGTCGGGACCGACCGGCTCCTCCTCCACGACGGGGTCCCACAGCAGCAGGGCGGCGCCCGGGTCGGGGGAGCCGTCGCACCTCGACCGCCCGGACGGCAAGACCGGTCAGCCGCGAGGCGGTGCGGGCGGCCTCGGCCACGGTGGCGCTCGCCAGCACGAACGTGGGGGAGGCGCCGTGGGCGGCCGCCACCCGGCGCAGCCGCCGCAGCACGGCGCCCGACGTGGGCGCCGAAGACGCCCGCGGTAGACGTGGCACTCGTCGACGACCACGTACCGGAGCCGGCGCAGCAGCCGGCCCCACCGGGCGTGGTCGGGCAGCAGGGTGTGCGCCAGCAGGTCCGGGTTGGACAGCACCAGGTGGGCGTGGTCGCGCACCCAGGCCCGCTGCTCGGCGGAGTCGCGTCGCCGTCGACCGTCCCGGTGCGCAGGCCGGGCACGGCGAGCTCCGCCAGACGGCGCTCCTGGTCGGCGGCCAGCGCCTTGGTGGGCGACAGGTACAGCGTGGTCGGCGCCGTCCGGTCGCCCAGCGGTCCCGCGCCCTCCAGCGCGGCGGTGGCGGCCGGGCAGCAGGTAGGCCAGGGTCTTGCCCGATGCCGTCCCGGTCGCCACGACCACGTGCTGCCCGGCGCGGGCCGCCTCGGCGGCCTCCACCTGGTGCGACCAGGCGTCGAGGTGATCCCGCGGCGCGGCCAGGGCGTCCAGCCAGCGCGGGGTGCACCCAGCCGGCGGAACGGGGCCGTGCGCGCCGGTCGCGCAGGGGGCGGACGTGGACGTGACGCAGCCGGGCGGCCGCTGCCGGGACGCCACGAGCCCCCAGCCGCCGCCGCGGCCCGTCAGTGGGCAGGTCCTGCGGGAGCAGCAGCCCGTGGCGCCCCGCCTGGTGCCCCTGGCTCGCCGTCACGACACCAAGGGTGCCAACCCCTCGGACAGAACCCGCAGCGACCCGGACGGCCGATCGGTCGGCGGTCGGCGCACCGCCGACCGGGCGACGCTGTCACCCCATCGGCGGCGGTGGCAGGACGGAAGGCGCGGAGCTGCTTGACTGTGCGCCCGAGTCAGCCGAGGCCGGAGACCCCCGGCCGATCTCGAGGAGGACCCCCGTGGACCTGTCCCTGGCCACGCGCCCGGAGGGCGACCGCACGGTCGTCGAGGTCGGCGGCGAGATCGACGTCTACACCGCACCCCAGCTGCGCAGCGCGCTGAACGACGCGGTCGCCGACGGCGCCCGTCACATGGTCGTCGACATGACCGGCACGGAGTTCCTGGACTCGACCGGGCTCGGGGTCCTGGTCGGCGGGCTCAAGCGGGTCCGCACCATGGACGGCGACCTCGAGCTGGTCTGCGCCAGCGAGAAGATCCTCAAGGTCTTCCGCATCACCGGCCTGACCAAGGTCTTCACCATCCACCCGACCATCGAGGAGGCCCTCGGCGGGCCGTCGGGCTCCACCGCCGTGACCGGTGCACGTCACGGCGCCGGAGCCGACTGATGAGCGCCGGTCGCGGGCGCCGCACGACGTCGTCCTGCGGGTGGGTGGGTCACCCGAGAACGTCCGGACGGCCCGGCTGGTCGCCGCCGCCGTCGCGCGCCGGGAGGGTCTGCCCGAGGACCGGGTCGACGAGGTCCGGATCGCCGTGGGCGAGGCGGTGACCTGGGCCATGCACACCGCCGGCGAGCACGTGGTGGAGCTCGTCCTCGGCCCCGGCGAGACCGGCACGAGCACGTTCGTGGTCGCGGGTGGAGGGCGGCCTCTCGACGACGTCGGCCGTGCACGACGAGCGGCTCCATCGGCTCGGGCGCCGACGGCCTGGCCCTGGCCCTGCTCCGGGGCCTGGCCGACCGTGTCGTGATCGCCGGGGAGACCACCGTGCTCACGTGGAGCGACGCCCACTGACCGGTCGAACGACGTGACTCACCTCACACGAGCGGTCACGGCCTGGTGTCCCCCGCTGGGGCACCCCCTAGACTCCGAGCGCTCTCCCGGTCCGCGGGGGCCGCACCCACGACGACCGCGATGACGGGGTCGACGACGGGCCCGCGGGTTCCAGGACCGGGTCTGCCCGTTGTTCCGCCCCAGGAGGACCTTGTGACCCACGACCACGTACTCGCGGCAGTGACGGGGGAAGCGGTGAGCTTCGGCTGGGTGTCGGGGCTGCATCGTCGCCCTGGTGGCCGCCGTGGGCGTCGGGGCCCTCGCCGTGGCCGCCATGTTCCGCCAGCAGGTGCTCGCCGCCGGCGAGGGCACCACCGCGATGCAGACCATCGCGACCGCCATCCAGGAGGGCGCCAGCGCCTACCTGGCGCGGCAGTTCCGGACCCTGGCGGTCTTCGTCGTCCTCGTCTTCGTCCTGCTCTTCGTGCTGCCGGGTGACCTCGACGTCCGGATCGGCCGCAGCGTCGCCTTCGTGGTCGGGGCCGGGTTCAGCGCCGCCATCGGCTACCTCGGCATGTGGCTGGCGACGCGGGCCAACCTGCGCGTCGCCGCGGCCGCCCGTCAGCCCGGCGGTCGTGACGCCGGCATGAAGATCGCCATCCGCACCGGCGGGACCGTCGGCATGGCCACGGTCGGCCTCGGCCTGTTCGGTGCGGCGGTGGTCGTCCTGCTCTACCGCTCGGACGCCCCGAACGTCCTGGAGGGCTTCGGCTTCGGGGCCGCGCTGCTGGCGATGTTCATGCGCGTCGGCGGCGGCATCTTCACCAAGGGGGCCGACGTCGGCGCCGACCTGGTCGGCAAGGTCGAGCAGAACATCCCCGAGGACGACCCCCGCAACGCCGCGACCATCGCCGACAACGTGGGCGACAACGTCGGAGACTGCGCAGGCATGGCGGCGGACCTGTTCGAGTCCTACGCCGTGACCCTCGTCGCCGCCCTGATCCTCGGCAAGGCCGCCTTCGGCGAGGCCGGCCTGGTCTTCCCGCTCATCGTGCCCGCGCTCGGGGCCCTGACCGCCGTGCTCGGCGTGTACCTGATCCGCCCCCGTGCGGGTGAGTCCGGCCTGACCGCCATCAACCGCGGCTTCTACGCCTCGGCGGTCATCTCGGCCGTCCTGTCCGCCGGGCGCGGCCTACGCTTACCTGCCCGGCAGCTTCTCGCAGCTCAGCCAGGTCGCCGACGAGACCATCCTCGACCCTGCCCGGGGACCCGCGCCTCGTCGCCACCGTCGCGGTCTTCGTCGGCATCGTCCTCGCCGGGATCATCCTGTGGCTGACCGGCTACTTCACCGACACCCACAAGCCGCCGACGGCCGCGGTCGCCGAGACCTCGCTGACCGGCCCGGCCACCGTCATCCTGTCCGGCATCGGCCTGGGCCTGGAGTCCGCGGTCTACACGGTCGGTGTGCTCGCCGCGGCCATCTTCGGGCTGTTCCTGCTGGGCGGCGGCTCGGTGACGCTGTCGCTGTTCCTCATCGCGCTCGCGGGATGCGGACTGCTGACCACCGTCGGCGTCATCGTCGCGATGGACACCTTCGGTCCCGTGTCGGACAACGCGCAGGGCATCGCCGAGATGTCCGGTGACGTGGACGAGGCCGGAGCCCGGATCCTCACCGACCTCGACGCCGTCGGCAACACCACCAAGGCCATCACCAAGGGCATCGCCATCGCCACGGCCGTTCTCGCGGCGACCGCGCTCTTCGGCTCCTACACCGACGCAGTCCGCTCCGCCCTGGTCGGCGCCGGCGAGGCGGTCGACTCGGTGAGCTACGAGATCGTCAGCCCCGCCACCCTGGTCGGTGTGCTGCTCGGTGCGGCCGTGGTCTTCCTCTTCTCGGGTCTGGCCATCAACGCCGTCGGCCGCGCTGCCGGGGCGGTCGTCTACGAGGTCCGCCGGCAGTTCCGGGACATCCCCGGGATCATGGAGGGCACCACCCGCCCGGAGTACGGCAAGGTCGTGGACATCGTCACGCGTGACTCGCTGCGGGAGCTGGCGACGCCCGGTCTGCTCGCTGCCTTCGCCCCCATCGCGGTCGGCTTCGGCCTGGGGGTCGGCCCGCTGGCCGGCTACCTCGCGGGCGCCATCGCCTGCGGTGCGCTCATGGCCGTGTTCCTGGCCAACTCCGGTGGCTCGTGGGACAACGCCAAGAAGCTCGTCGAGGACGGCGCCCACGGCGGCAAGGGCAGCTCCGCGCACGAGGCGACGATCATCGGCGACACCGTCGGTGACCCCTTCAAGGACACCGCCGGCCCGGCCATCAACCCGCTGCTCAAGGTCATGAACCTGGTCGCCGTCCTCATCGCGCCCGCCGTGGTGAGCCTCAGCGTCGGCGACGGCCAGAACGACGTGGTCCGCTACACGATCGCCGGCGTCTCGCTCGTCGTCATCGTCGGTGCCGTGGTGGTCGCGAAGCGCCGCAAGGTGAGCATGGGCGACGAGGTCCCGGCGGCCGCCCGGAGCTGACCAGCGCTGGGCCGTCCGTGTGACCGGCCGGCCGCGCGGCGGCCACGCTCTCCGTAGCGCTCAGGTCGCCCGGGCGCCAGCCGAATGGTCTCGGTGGCACTTCCGCCGCTCGCAGACCGAAAGGCATCACATGTCGAACGTCAACGACATCATGAAGCGCGCCATGGAGATCGACGGTGCGATCGGTGTCGCGCTCGTCGAGTACACCTCGGGCATGACCCTGGGCACCGCAGGCGGAGGTCCCCACCTCGACCTCGAGGTCGCCGCGGCGGGCAACACCGAGGTGGTCCGGGCCAAGCTCCGCACCATGGCCCAGCTCGGTGTCGACGGGTCCATCGAGGACATCCTCATCACGCTCGACAGCCAGATCCACCTCATCCGGCTCATCACCGGCGCCTCGGGCGAGGGCCTCTTCCTGTACCTCGCCCTCAACAAGGCCCAGTCCAACCTCGCGATGGCTCGCCGGAGCCTCACCGGGCTGGAGAAGGACCTCGTCATCTGACGGCGGACAGGGGGCCGGTGACCAGCGTGGTGACCCGGCCCCCGTCATCCCCACCGTGGCGGTGGGTTCACACGGACGACGACCATGACGTGAGGAGCGGGACCGGTGCAGATCGTCGGCGACTTCTCCGACCTGACCTTCCAGCGCATCGCCCGGATGATCGGGCAGGCGCGGTTGAGCGGCACCATGATCATCCGCATGTCCCCGGAGCGCTGGGTGACCTTCGTGCGGGGCGACGTCGACATGGTGGACCGCGAGGACGGCGTGCTGCGTGGGCGGGTCGCGGCGTGGCTGCTGCAGCCCGACCCGGTCGAGCAGTACCGGCTGCGCAAGGACCGGCTGATGGAGCTGGTCCTGGTGGCCGGCTCCGGGGCGCCGTTCGAGTTCTGGACCGGCGACGTCGTGGCCAGCGGCCTTCCGCCGTTCGACCTGGAGGAGCTCGACGCCCGGGCGCTTCGCACCAGGACGGCCGCGCCCGAGGTACCACCGGTGGCGGTCGTACCACCGGTGGCCCCAACGCCCCCGGTGCCGGCAGCGCCAGGGGTGCAGGCAGTGCCAGGGGTGCAGGCAGCGCCAGGGGTGCCGGCAGCGCCGGTGGGGGAGACGTCAGGGTCCGCCCTCGTGCGCGCCGAGCGCGAACCGGCCCACCGAGGCCCGTCCCCCGCCGACCACGGACCGGCCGACCCAGGCCCGCCCGACCACGGGTCCCCCGGGGGCGAGCCCGGCCAGCGCACCCCCCAGTTCAGACCACGTCAACGGGGCACGGCCGAGGTGACGGACGCCGGCGCCGCGGCGGCCGGGACCCCTGCGCCACCCGCCCACCCGCCCAGGGGCGCGCGCCATCGGGCCCTCTCGAGGCTGATCTCCGCAGTGAGGACCAGGTGACATGGAGCTGACGACGTTCAAGATCGTCGTGACGGGTCCGTTCGGGGCCGGCAAGACGACGTTCATCACCTCGGTGTCCGACACGCCCGTCGTCGCCACCGAGACGGCGGTGTCCGACGAGACCGCCAGCCTGAAGACGGGCACCACGGTCGCCATGGACTACGGCAGCATCACGCTGGCCCCGGAGCCGGACGAGCTCGGCGGCGACGACGGTGGCGTGGAGCTGCTCATCTTCGGCACCCCCGGCCAGACCCGCTTCGACTTCATGTGGCGCATCCTCGCCGAGGGCGCGGACGCCTACCTGGTGCTGCTGGACGCGAGCAGACCCGAGAGCGTGCAGGAGGCCGCCGAGATCCTCCAGGCCTTCCGTGCCCTGGACGACACCCGGCCGTTCGCCATCGGCGCCACCCGGCTGAGCGGGCAGCCGGGGGAGCGGTCCGCCGTGGCGCTGGCGCTGGACGTGGCCGAGGACCTGATCGTCGCCTTGGACGTGCGGGAGCCGTCGCAGTGCACGGACCTGCTGCTCGTCCTGCTGGAGCAGGTCCTCTACGACACGGAGCACGACGATGCCCCGTCGTTCCAGTAGGTCCTGGTTCCTTCCCGGCGTCCCGACGCCGCGCGACCCCTCCCCGCCCGTTCAGTCCGTTCAGTCCGATCCACCCGTCTCGGCCGTCGAGGGACCCCACCCGTTCCCCCCGGGTACGACCACCGAGGTGGTTGCGGACCCCCCTCCCGAGAGGCACCCCATGCGCGAGCACTTCCGCACCGCGGCCCTGAGCGTCATCGAGGAGCTCACCGGGGTCCACCGGCTGCTGCTGTGCAGCAGCGACGGCCTGGTGATCTCCGACACCGCGACGGACGTCACCACCAACAGCTCGGCCGCCACGGCGGCCGCCGTGCTGGGGCTGGGGAACCACGCGGCACAGATGCTGGGCCACGGCGAGTTCCGTGAGGCCGTCCTCCGCAGCACCGACGGGTGCCTGGTCGTCCACGGCGCGGGGGACGGGCGCGTCCTGGCGGTCTTCTGCGACACCACGGTCAACGTGACCCTGCTCGACCGCAAGTGCCGGCGGCTGGTCGCCGAGCTCCCCGTCGGGCGCTAGTCGCGGGTTCTACGAGCTCCCACCCCCGGTCACACGGCGAAGCGCGCCACCGCCCGGAGCTTGTTCGTCACGTCGAGCGCCGCGACCTTGTACGCCTCCGACAGCGTCGGGTAGTTGATCACGGTGTCGACGAGGTAGTCGACCGTCCCGCCGCAGCCCATGATCGCCTGGCCGATGTGGACCAGGTCGGTCGCGCCGGTCCCGAACAGGTGCACGCCGAGCAGCTCCTTGGTCTCGGCGTGGACCAGCAGCTTGAGCATCCCGTAGGAGTCGCCGACGATCTGCCCGCGCGCGAGCTCCCGGTACCGGGCGACGCCCGTCTCGTAGGGCACCGAGTCCCTGGTGAGCTCGTCCTCCGTGCGGCCGCAGTAGCTGATCTCGGGGATGGTGTAGATGCCGATGGGCTGCAGCGCGGTGAGGTCGCGGACCGGCTCCCCGAAGGCCTCGTAGGCGGCGATGCGCCCCTGGTCCATGGACGTCGCGGCCAGTGCCGGGAACCCGATCACGTCGCCGACGGCGAAGATGTGGGGCACCGCGGTCCGGTAGTGGTGGCCCACCTCGATGCGGCCGCGGGAGTCGGCCTCCAGGCCGGCGGCGGGCAGGTCGAGACCAGCCGTCTGGCCCTGCCGGCCCGCGGAGTACATGACCGTCTCGGCCGGGATGCGCTTGCCCGAGGACAGCGTCGTGATCGTGCCGCGGCCGTTGGCCTCGACCGAGGCGACCTCCTCCCCGAGCCGGAACGACACCGCGAGGTCGCGCAGGTGGAACTTCAGCGACTCCACCACCTCGGGGTCGCAGAACTCCAGCAGCGTCGGCCGCTTGTCGACCACGGTCACCCGCGTCCCCAGGGCGGCGAACATCGAGGCGTACTCGATGCCGATCACCCCGGCGCCGGCGACGACCATCGAGCTCGGCACCTTCTCCAGGTCGATGACCCCGTCGGAGTCCACGACCCTGGGGCCGAACTCCACGGTGGTCGGGCGGGCCGGGGACGTGCCCGTCGCGATGACGATGGCGGCGGCGCTCAGCCGCGTGTTCCCCGAGCCGCCGTCACCGGTCACCTCGACGGTGTGCGGGTCGACGAACCGCGCCGAGCCGCTCACGAGGTCCACGTGGTTGCGGAGCAGCTGGGCCCGCACCACCTCGACCTCCCGGCCGATCACGTGCTGGGTGCGCGCCAGCAGGTCCTGCACGGTGATGTCGGACTTGACCCGGTAGCTGGCGCCGTAGACGTCGCGCTGAGCCATCCCCGTCAGGTACATCACGGCCTCGCGGAGGGTCTTGGACGGGATGGTGCCGGTGTTGACGCACACCCCGCCGACCATGTGCCTGCGCTCGACCACGCACACCCGCCTGCCCAGCTTGGCCGCGGCGATGGCGGCCTTCTGGCCGCCGGGGCCGGAGCCGATGACGAGCAGGTCGTGGTCGAAGGAGTGCTCGCCCGGGCCGGGGTGCTGCGGCTCGACGGCGGGCTGGTCGGGGATGCTCTCGGTCGTCACCTCGCCGAGTCTGCCCAGATCGGTGGCCGGTGGCTACGGGGTGTGAGCGTCCGGTCTCACGTGGGTGTGGAGTCGTCGACGTCGTGGCTACCGTGAGCGGGTGCCCGGCCAGTCGTCGCCCGTCCAGCCGTCCCCGCCTCCGCCGCCACCCGTGGTCTCGCCCGACCTGGGGCTGCTGCGCGACGACCTCGCCGCGGCCGGGTACACCGTCGACGGCGTCACCGAGCGGTTGGGCGAGGTGGCCGCCCGCGCGCTGGCCCGGGACCAGGCGCTGCCTGCGCGCCGCGTCCTCGGTCGTGGCGACGACCCGGTGGGGGTGCTGCTCCGCCTGTTCACCCTCGGGGACGCCGTCCCGGACCGTTCCGCCGCGGCGGCGCTGCCGTCGCTGGGGCTGGAGCGGGGGATCGCGCTGGGGCTGCTGTCTCGGGACGGCACCAGCGACGGCTCGGTGCGGGCCTGCGTCGACCTGCAGCCGCACGCGGTCGACGACGACCTCGGCGAGCAGGGCTGGTGGGTGTGCGCGGACCTCGGCGAGCTCGCCCACGGCGGTGGCGTCCTGCCCACCGACCACGTGCTGGGCGTCGGGGCGGCCAGCACGACGCTCGTCCAGGCGGTGGTGCCGCCGCTGCGCGGGCAGCGCTGCCTGGACGTCGGTGCCGGCTCGGGCGTTCAGTCGTTGCACCTGCTCCGCACCGGGCCCACGGTCGTGGCGACCGACGTCTCGGCCCGGGCGTGCCGGTTCGCGCAGGTCACGGCGGCGCTCAACGGGCTGGAGCTCGACGTCCGGCAGGGCAGCCTGTTCGACCCGGTGCCGGGCGAGCGCTTCGACCGGGTGGTGGCGAACCTGCCGTTCGTCGTCACGCCGCGCCGCGCCGACGTGCCCACCTACACCTACCGAGACGCGGGCCTGGCGGGCGACGACGTGGTGCGGCGGATGCTGCTGGAGGCGCCCGCCCACCTGGCCGACGGCGGTCTTGCGCAGTTCCTCGGCAACTGGGAGGACCGCGCGGACGAGGGCTGGCGGGCGCGCCTGGACGGCTGGGTCCACGATGCGGCCACGGCGCTCGCGCAGACCACCGACGACACCCTCGACGTCTGGGTGGTGCAGCGGGAGCTGGCCGACCCCGCGCTGTACGCCGAGGCGTGGATCTCCGACGGCGGCCGGCCTGACCGTGCCGAGGCCGACTCGTGGTACGCCGCCTGGCTCGAGGACTTCGCGGCGCGCGACGTCGAGGCGGTCGGCTTCGGCATGGTGACGCTGCGCCGTCGTGCAGCCGACCCGGCCACGCCACCCCTGCGCCGCCTGGACGAGGAGCACGCGGTGGTGCCCGGGGCGTGGCGCGACGTGCTCGCGGCCGGCCTCACCGGGCACGACGCCCTCGGGCGCATCGACGCCCACCGCGACCTCGCGGCGCTGCTCGACCAGCGTCCCGTGGTGGCGTCCGGGGTGCTCGAGCGTCGCGACCTCGACCCGGGCGCCGTCGACCCGCGCAGCGTGCACCTCGTCGACACCAGGCGTCGCGGTCGTGTCGTCGAGGCCTCCACCGCGCTGGCCGGGCTGGTCGGTGCCTGCGACGGGGAGCTGAGCGTGGCGCAGGTGGTCGGCGCCCTGGCCCAGCTGCTCGACGAGCCGGAGGGCGGTCTGCGGGCCCGGCTGCTGCCGGCCGTCCGTGACCTGGTCGCCGAGGGCCTGCTGGTGCTGCCATGAGGGCGGGGCCGGACCCCCGGCTGGCGGACGCCCTCGCCGCGTTCGACGCGGGTGAGCCCGTCACCTGTCACGAGCTGGTGGGACGCTGGCGGGGCGGGGAGCTGCGGACCGGGCACCCGATGGACGGCCTCCTGGAGACCTACCGGTGGTGGGGCAAGGCCATCCGCTCGGCCGACGACGTGGACCCGCTGCTGTTCGCCGGCCGCGACGGGACCGTGCGTGCGCTGGACCCCCGGCGGCTCCCGGTCGCTCTGGTGGCCCGCGGCTGGGCGCCCCCGTGGGCGCCGCTGGGGGCGCTGGCCGCCGTCGCCCACCCCCTGCTGGCGACGTCCGCGCCGCGGGCCCGGCTCCGGGACCTGGAGGTCCGGGGGGTCGTCACCGTCGCCATGGTCTACGACCACGTGCCCATCGTCGACGCCTTCCGACGCACCGGCCCTGACGAGCTGCTCGGGCTGATGGACCGCCGCGGCGACGAGGTGCCGTTCCTGTTCAGGCTGCGACGGGAGCACGAGGCGGGACCGCCGCCGGGGTGAGCCCCGCGGCGCCGGTTGTGGGAGGGGACGGGGGCCGCCACCCCCGGTCCGGGCCGACCTGATCCCACAACGCGGGGGGCCGGGGGCGCCGGCGCGGGGCCGGGGGCTCCAGCGAGGGGGCTATCGGCCGGCAGCGCGGCGTGCCCGCCTCGCTACCAGCGCAGCCCGGCGCGGGTGAGCTCGATCGTCGCCATGAACCGCTCGTCACGCGTGAACGGGGCCCGCTGGGCGGGCAGCGGCACCTCCAGCGCCCGGGCGGCGTCCAGGAGCACCAGGTCGAAGGCGTGCCGCACGGCGATCAGCCGCTGCCCCCGGGCGAGCACGCTGTCGTCGGCCAGGAGCCGTTCGGCCTCCCGCTCGAGGCGCTGCAGGTCGGCGACCAGCTGCTGCAGGGGCGGCGACGTGGGCTGCGGTGGGCGCGCGAACGGGCGCCGCCACCACGGGACGTGACCTCGGGGGGGCGGGACGGTTCGCGTCATCGCGAGATCCACCGTTCCAATATGCGCTCTGACCGTCGATTTGTCAGCACGGGGTCGACGGCGCCGGGGCACCAGGCCCCGGTGCGGCACGTCCACGTCCTCGGGCACCACCGCATCCTGCAGGCACGAGTCCGGTCCACGCGGTTCAGGTGGGGTCCTGGTACGCCGAGGGTGCAGGTGGTGCAGACCACTCGAGGACCGGGAGCTCATTCGTGCACAAGCGGGACGACGTCCTCCCCTCTGTCCAGGGGATACCGGCCCAACGCCGCCGCGACGGCGCCCTCGCGCCGGTCCCCCGCCTCGGTCGCGTGGCGCTGGTCCAGGAGTGGGTCGACGCCGCGGCCGGCTCGGAGAAGGTCTTCGCGGCGATGGCCTCGTGCTTCCCTGGGGCCGACCTCTTCGCCCTGAGCAAGGCGCCGGCCCACGGGCTCGACCTCGGCGGGCGCAGCCTGCGCACCACAGCGCTCGACGTGGCGGCGCTGCGCGAGCGACGCGGTCTCACGCTGCCCCTGATGCCCCTCGCCTGGCGAGCGCTCGGTCGCGACCGCTACGACTGGAGCCTGACGAGCCACCACGCGTTCGCCTCGAGCAACGTGCTCGCGCCCGCCGAGCGGAGCCTCGTCTACGTGCACTCCCCGGCCCGCTACCTCTGGTACCCCGAGCTGGACGGTCGCGGGTCCTCGCGGCTGCTCGCCCCGGGCCGGGCCGTGCTCCGCGGGCTGGACCGCCGGGCCGCGCAGCGTCCGGCCGCGTTCGCCGCCAACAGCACCGAGGTGAGGCGACGGGTCCAGGACTGCTGGGGCAGGGACGCTCGCGTCGTCCCGCCACCCGTCGACACGGAGCACTTCTCCCGTCCGTTCGTCCCGGGCGCGGAGGTGGCCGGCGTGCCGGGGTCCCACGCGGACGGCGCCGTGCTCTTCGTCGGCAGGTGGGTCGCCTACAAGCGGCCGGACCTCACGGTGCGCCTGGGAGAGCTGCTGGGTCGGCCGGTGGTGGTGGCCGGCAGCGGTCCGCTCGAGGCCGAGATCCGGACCGCGGCGCTAGGCGCCTCGGTGCCGGTGCACGTGTGCCTCCGCCCGTCCCAGGACGAGCTGCGCGAGCTCTACGCCCGCGCGAGCGTCGTCGTCTTCCTCGGGCACGAGGACTTCGGCATCGTCCCGGTCGAGGCCATGGCCGCAGGCACCCCGGTCCTCGCCCTGGACGCGGGCGGGGCGCGGGACAGCGTCCTGAACGGTACGAGCGGGTGGCGGGTGGCGGACCTGTCGGCAGGAAGCCTGCTCGAGGGCGCCCGCCGCTGCCTGGAGATCGGCGCCGACACCTGTCGGGCCACGGCCGAGCGGTTCTCGGTGCCGGCGTTTCGGCGTGCGCTGCTCGACTGGTGCCGCGACGAGGGGATGCCCCTGCCATGAGGCCCTGCCGTCGTGGACGTGCGTCGACGCCCAGCACGCCCGTGCCCGCGCGCAGCAGCCGGCGTGGTGGCCAGCTGTGCGCAGGCCCCCAGCTGCTCGGGGGATGGTCGCGCCGTGCCCGTTGACGTCGCCGTGGTCGCGTGCTCCGACACCTCCGGTGGGGCCGAGCGCTACCTCACCCGGCTCTACGGCGGGCCCGGGCTGGGGCCCGGGGCCACGGCCACCCTGTACGGGCGCCTCCCGGGCTGGGACCGGACCGGCCTGCCCCAGGTCGCGGTCCCGTTGGGACCGAAGTGGAGCCGCAGGGCGTGGCGGTCGAACCTGTGCTGCCTCGGCAGCGACCGGCAGCGCGTACGGGAGACCTTCGCAGCGCGGACCCCCTCCGTCTTCCACCTGCAGTTCAAGCGGGAGCAGGTGCTGCTCACGCCCATGCTGTCGCGGCTGGCGCCGGTGGTGTGGACCGAGCACGGCCGGTTCGCGACGGGTGCTCTCGGCCATGGCCTGGCAGCCGCCTACCGCCGCGCCGCAGCCCACGTGCAGGAGATCGTCTGCGTCTCCGAGCTCGTCGCCGAGAGCCTGGAGCCGGTGGTGGGCTCGGTCACCCGGCTGCGCGTGGTGTCGAACTCGGTCGACACGTCCCAGTTCCGCCCCGCAGACCCCCGGCGACGCCGGTGGGCGCGTGAGGCGCTGGGCGTGCCCCCGGACGGGCCCCTGGTCGTGTGGCTCGGTCGGCTCGATGCCGGGAAGCTGCCGGTGCTCGCGGCCCGGGCGCTGCTGGCCTGCGGCGCGCAGGCGCTTCTCTGCGGGGCCGGACCGATGGCCGGACAGGTGCAGCAGGTCCTCTCGACGTCGCCCCGTACCCGCCTCGTGCCCCGCACGGACCGGCCGGAGGACCTCCTGGCCGCGGCGGACGTCGTCCTGTTCACGTCCGACGGTCGGGGTGAGGGTCTGCCCACGGTCCTCCTCGAGGCCGCCGCGGCGGCCCTGCCGGTGGTGCTCAACACCGGGTCCGGGTTCGGGTCCGTGGCCGAGGGGTTCCTCGGCACCACGACGGGCGACACGGTCGCCGACCTCGTCGGCGGTCTGCACCGTGCCCTGGGCGAGGACCCCGCCGTCGGTGCGGCGTCCCGCCGGGCCTGGGCGGTGGAGCGTGACGTGGTCGGCTGGCGCGCGCGCCACGCGGAGCTGCTCGTCGGCGCTGCTCGCGCAGCGGTACCGACCGCGCGGGTGCCCGGATGACGGACCGCAGCCGCCGCAGCCGGGCGGCAGCGCCCGCGGCGCACGACGCGGTGCCCGTGTCGTCGCGCCCGGCGGCCGTGCTGGTGCTCGGGACGGCCGAGTGGTCGGCACCCATCGCCACGAACCAGCACCACGTCGTACGGGAGCTGGCGGGCGACCACGAGGTGTTCTTCGCCGAAGGCACCGGCACGCGGGCACCCCGGCTGCGCCCGGCGGACCTGCGACGCATCGCCAGCAGGGCGGACCCTCGGCGACGGGTCGAGACGCGTGGTCTCCCGGGCGGTGCGGCCCTGGTCCCGCTACGGCTGCTGCCCCACGCCTGGCGCGGAACCGGAGCGGTCAACCGGCCGTGGCTGCGGCGGCAGGTCGCTGCGTGGCTGCAGAGCACGGGGCCGCGGGTGCTCTGGAGCTACACGCCCTACACCTACGGCCTGGAGCGGCAGGCCGGTGTCGTGGTGCACCACCTCGTCGACCTGGTGCACCACAACGACGGCGTGGACGTGCAGGGGTACCGTGCCGCGGAGTCCACGCTGGCGGCACGGGCAGACCTCGCGATCGCGACGAGTCCTGCCATCGGGGCTCACCTGCGTGCCGTGGGCTTCCGCAGCGTGCTCACGCTGCCCAACGTCGCCGACACCGGCGTCTTCCTCGCCGGGGACGAGCCTGCTCCTTCGCGCAGCGCGCCGGAACGGACGGCGGACGTCGTGTTCGCCGGGGCGGTCTCGGCGCAGAAGCTGGACGCCCGCCTCCTCGAACGGCTGGCCGCGGCGGTTCCCCCGGGCAGTCGTCTGGTGCTCGTCGGTCCGGTGGGCTCCGGCGCGGACGACCTGCGCCTCGTCACCCGGCTCGTCGCGGCGGGCGCGGTGCTGAGGCCGACCCTGGACCCGCACCAGCTGGCCGTGATGCTCCGCGGGTGCGCCGTCGGTATCGTCCCGTACGCGATGAACGCCCTGACCGTCGGGATCAGCCCGCTCAAGGTGTACGAGTACCTGGCCTGCTCGCTGCCGGTGGTGTCCACCGCGCTGCCTGCTGTGACGCCGGTGCCGGGTGCGGTGTTCGTGGAGCCGGACCACGAGGCCTTCATCAGGCGCGTCCTCTCGCTGCTGGAGCAGGACCCGGGGCGTAGCGGCGGGCTGCGTCCCCGGTTGGCCAGGCAGAACAGCTGGTCCGGCCGCGGTCACCATCTCAGGCTCCTCGTGGACTCCCTGCTCGCGGACGGACCCGGCGGTACCGTCCCGGCTCCGAGGTGCGCTGACGCCGGGTCCCCGGAACGGGTCTCGCGACGCTGACCACCCTCACCCGGCTGGACGGCCGTAGGCCCCCACTGTCTGGGAGGACCGGCTGGGCTCCCGCAGGGCCGTGAGCAGCCCGAGCGCGACCGCCAGGAACGGCAGGTTGCGGACGTCCCCGAAGAACGACGTGGCGTCGCCCATCGAGTGCATGAACGCCCAGGTGAAGGCGGCCCACCCGAGCGTCAGGACGCGGGCGTCCGCCAGCCGGTCGCAGCGGCCCGCCGCTTCCAGGAACATCACCGAGACGGCGGCGACGAACAGGACCACCAGTGCCATCCCCACGAGTCCCGTCTCCGACCAGGCCAGGATCAGGGAGTTGTGGGGCGGGTACCGCGCCGGCAGGGAGGGGCCGGCGAACAGGGCGATGCGGTCGCCCCAGCCGCCGAACCCCAGGCCGAGGACCGGGTGTGCGGCGAAGAGCTCGCCGGCAGCGTCCCAGACGTAGGAACGGGCCCGCAGCGTCGCCAGGCTGTCCCGGGAGTACTGCGGTGCCCACACCGGCAGCCGGGCGTAGAGCAGGACGCCGACCGGCGCCGCACCCGCGAGCAGCGCGACAGCGCCTGCTCTCCCCCACCGGCGCATGGCGGAGGCGAGGACGTAGGCCACCGGGACCAGCAGGGCCAACGCCACGCCGGTCTTCGAGCCGGTGCCCAGCACGGCCAGGAGCAGCGCCGCCGCCACGACGTGGTGGCGCCGGTGGCCCGTCCAGGACCCGACCGCCAGGTAGCAGCACGCTGCGACCCCGAGGAACATCGAGGCCGTGTTGCTGTTCAGGAACAGCAGGCCTGCCGCTCTGACGGGGTCGAGCACGTTGTCCGGGGACGTGGTGAACAGCCCTCTGACCGCCTGGTGGCCGATCAGCAGGTCGGCCGAGCCGGTGGTCAGGTACGTCGTCTCGACATCGGGCCGACGGGCGAAGACGAGCACAGCCGCTGCCTGGACGAGCATCACCGGCGCAAGCCAGTCGACGGCGCGCTCCAGCTGCCCGGGCTCCTGGCGGGCCAGCCTGACGGCGTAGTGGGTGAGGATGACGAAGGTGAGCAGGCGCGCGATGCTGACAGCACCGGCCACGACGTCCGGCGACCAGACGAGTGCGACGACCGACCAGCAGATGAGGCCCAGGAGGACCTTGGGCGCCAGACCTGCAGGCTGGAGCTCCCGCCGGACGACGAGCAGGAGGCCGGCCAGCAGGACGTAGGTCAGGGCGAGGCTGATCGACTGCGGCAACGCGGCCGTGGGGTATCCCTGGAGGACCACGGCGACCGCGGCCACGCAGAACCTCGTGCCGACCGACCTCGTGCTGAGGACGCCCACGACGAGCGCGCACCAGCCGAGCGCAGCGGCCGCCAGGAGTCCGAAGGTGAGCACGGTGGAAGTCTGCCTGCCTTATGCAAAGAGTGACGGGTTATGTGCCATCTGTTACATCAGGTCCCGGGGCACCCGTCTCGTGGTCTCGCGTCGACCCCGGTGGGTCCCGCCGACCGCGACGCGACCACGGAGGTCGCCAGCGCCTCGTACCGGCGGGCGGTGCCGTCCCACCCCGCGTGCAGGACCGCCGCCCTGCACGCGTGCTGCTGCGCGGGACCGGCGAGATGGAGAAGGGAGGCGACGGCCCCCGCCACAGCCTCGGGTCCTCGCTCCACGACGCGCCCCACCAGGTCCCCGGTGACGAGGCTCTTCGCGGGGCACTCGGGGGAGATGACCACCGGGACGCCGCAGGCGAGCGCTTCCAGGACCACCAGCGGCATGGTCTCGTACGCGCTGGGGAGCACGAACACGTCACTGCCGGCGAGCAGGAGCGGCACGTCGGTGCGGGTACCGAGGAAGTGCACCCGGTCGGTGACCCCGAGCCGCGCCGCCAGGTCCCGGTACGGGCGCTGCGTGGAGCCGGCGCCACCCACGACCATGAGTCGCAGGTGCTCGCAGCCGCGGTGCGCGAGTGCACGGATCACCACGCCCAGCCCTTTCCGCTCGAGCTCGTGGCCGATGAAGCAGGCCACCGGGGCGGTTTCCGCAGGGGTCCCGGCCAGGCCGAGCAGGGAGCGGACGTCGCCGCGGGCGTCGTCGTCCGGCAGGTAGGTCTCGGTGTCTATCCCGTTGGCGACCACCCCCAGGTCGGCGCCGGCACGTGCCGCGAAGCGCTCGAGCTCGGGCCGGGCAGCCGCCGACACCGCGACGACGTGGCGCGGACGCCACAACCGGCTGCTGGCCTCCTTGAGCACCCGGATGGCCAGCACGGGGTTGAGCCCCCGGAGGAGCTTGGCGCGGTTCGCGCGGACGCTCGTGAGCCACTCGCGAGTGAAGTAGTTGTGCATCACCACGACGTCGCCGCCGAGGCACTCCAGGTTGTGGTTGATCACCACGTCGCCCGCTGCCCGGTGCCGGGCCGCCACACGGGTCGCCCGGGCCGTGAAGAGCACGATGGCCGCCAGGTGGGCGACCAGCCTGCCCGACCTTCGACGGCGATCGACCCGCTGCAACCACCGCGGGGCAGGGAGCAGGGTCAGTCGCACCCCGGGTAGCTCGCGCCCGGGTTCGGTGTCGGTGACGACCGTGACGAGGTGCCCGGCAGCGGCAGAGCGGACGGCGACCTGCTTGACGACCTCGCCACCCCCGGTCAGGGCGATGTCGCGTGCGACGTGCACGATGTGCAGGCGCTGTCCGGTCACGGGACGTCCTCCTGCCCGGGCTGGCCCGGGCCGACGAGCTGCCGCTCCCGGTGCTGGCCGGGGCGGGGCGCGCTGCGCGTGCGCGCCAGGTGGTAGGCGGACACGAGGACGACGACGACCTGCGCGGCGACGCTGATCCAGGCGGCGCCCTGCGGGGAGAGCCCCTCGATCAGCAGGAGGAGGAGCACCGCGGTCACGGCGGCTCCGGCGAGCTGGCTGGTCGAGCCCCGCAGCGGGTGCCCGGCGCCGATGAGCCACGCCGACGCGATGCCACCGGCACCGCTCAGCGTCGTGCCGATGGACAGGATCGCCACGACGCTGGCGGCGTCGGTGAACTGCGCCCCGAACAGCACTCGCACGAGAGGGCCGCTCAGCGCCGCGACGAGGACGCTGCCGAGCACCGTCGTCCCCAGCCCGACCGTCACCACCAGACGCAGCCGGGCACGGTCGCAGCCGTCCCGGGCGCTGTGAAGCGCGAGCACGTTGCGAGCGGCGACGGTCGCAGCGAGCGACGGCAGCTCGGCGAGGGTCACCGCGACGACGTACAGGCCGAGACCACGTCGGTCCAGCACCATGGGCAGCAGAGCCTGGTCTAGCCGGCTGTTGAGCGCGATCGCGACGGTGCCGAGCCCGCTCAGGGTGGCGAACCGCGTGATGTCGCGCGTGCGGGGGGCCCCCTCACCGTGGCGGAGGCGCAGGGGGCGCAGCAGCACCACCGACCCCACGACGACCGCGACCACGTGCAGCACCGCGTACGCACCGAACCAGCTCACCCCTGCTGCCACGAGGAGGGCGAGGCCGACGAGCCGCAGCACCGGTGAGGCGACCCGTTCCAGGTCCAGGACGCCGAAGCGCAAGGTCCCCTGCAGGGCGCCGCGCCGGATCGAGATGACGTACAGGACAGGCAGGACCGCCCACACCCCGAGCACCAGACCACGGGGCACCCCCTGCGCCGAGGAGACCACACCGCTGTAGACGACGAGGACGGCGGACGTGAGGGCCAGGAACGGCAGTCCGGCGACCAGCCCCCGCCGCACGGTCTGCTGGGCCGAGCGGCCCTGCCCGACGAGGAACACCATCGCCGTCGGCACGCCGAAGCACGCGAGCGCCTCGGCGACCGTCAGCGGCTGCAGGACCGCCGCCATCTGGCCGCGGCCCTCCGGTCCCAGGGCGCGGGCCAGCAGGGGGCCGGTGACCAGGCCGACGGCCGGGGCGACGGCGTAGGCCGCCAGGCTGCGCGCGGACTCCAGGACCGCGCCACCTCGCGTGGCCCCCCTGGTGGCCACCGAGCTACCCATGCGGGTCGCTCACCGAGCACGTGCGGAGGTGGTCGGGCGGGGCAGCGGTGCGCCGTCGCGTCCACCCCGGCCAGGTCACGTCAGGCATCCAGGCATCGCCACAGGTCGAAGTGCTCCATGACTGCCAGGAACTGACGGTCGTTGTGGCCGCGGGCCACGTTCACGGTGCGCAGGCTGTGCCGCTGGGCCCGGCGAACCGTGGGGAACTCGACGGGGACCTCGCTGATGCAGCGCGTCGGTGTGCCGGCCAGGAGGGACATGGCCTTGAACCAGATGTCGTCGGCAGTGGGGCAGAGCCGCTGCGCCAACCCGAGGTCCATCACCTGCGGTGCCAGGGCGCCCGGGGGGTAGAGGATCCCGCCCATGCCGGTGAGGAACGTGCGTGACGGGCCGGTGCTGGGCGTGGCGCGTGGCCACGTCACGTACGGCTCGGCTGCCTCGCCGCGGCTCTGGATCCGGGTGCCCCGGTGACCCAGGACGGCGGTGCTGTCGTGGGAGTGCGCCGCGACGAGGTCGGCCAGCCAGCCGTCGGGGTACAGGACGTCGTCGTCGACCGTGACGACCGTCCGGTCGGGGTCTGTCTCGAGGATGGGCAGCAGCTTCTTGTAGCTGCGGGGGTTCCCCGGGACGAACCGAACGTTCACCCCCCGCTCCTGCAGGGCGCGGACGGCCGCCGGGACCAGGCGCGGCCCCACCTCCGCACGAGACAGGACGAGCTCGATGCTGGACGGCTTGACCGTCTGGCGCAGCAGCGTCCGCAGTGCCAGGTGCACCTGGCCGAGGCGGGCCGGGAAGGTCGTCATGCCGAGCGTGAGGTCGCTGCGGCGGTCCGAGCACCGGTCGGCATCCGTCAGCGGGCGCGCCGCCTCCCGCTCCGCTCGCAGTCGTGCCGCCTGCCTCCTGACCCGGACCGTCAGCTGGTGGGCGCGGCTCACCGAGCACCACTTCCCGCCCCGCGCAGCACCACCAGCACCGTCCGCAGCAGCAGCACCACGTCCAGGCCCAGCGACCAGTTCTCCACGTAGTACAGGTCGAGCTCCGCGGCGTCCTCCCACGCGACCTCGTTGCGCCCGCTCACCTGCCACAGCCCGGTCATGCCCGGCTTGGCGAGCAGCCGGCGCCGGTGGGCGGAGGTGTAGAGCGCCACCTCGGCGGCGACCTGGGGCCGGGGTCCGACCAGGCTCATCTCCCCGCGCAGCACGTTCACCAGCTGGGGGAACTCGTCGATGCTGTAGGCCCGCAGCACCCGGCCGACGGGCGTGATCCGGGGGTCGTCGTCGAGCTTGAACAGCGGTTGGACGCCCTTGCCCTGCGCCGCCAGCAGCCGGGCGAGCTCGGCGTCGGCGTTGTCGGCCATGGTGCGGAACTTCCAGATGGCGAAGGTCGAGCCGTCGTAGCCGACGCGTCGTTGCCGGTAGATGGCCGGGCCGGGGCTCGTCGCGCGGACGAGCACCGCCACCGCGAGCAGCACGGGGCTGAGCAGCAGCAGACCGAGCCCGGCACCCACCACGTCGACGGCCCGCTTGAGGATCTCACCGCCGCGGGTGAAGCTCGGCTCCTCCAGGTGCAGCAGGGCCAGCCCGGCGACCGGTCGGACCCGGATGCGCGGGCCCGCGACGTCGACCACCGACGGCGCGACGGCGATGCCCGTGCCGCTGCCGCGCAGCGACCAGCCGAGCTCGCGCAGGCCGCCGCTGGGCAGGCTCTCGCCCCCGGCGACGATGATCGTGTCTGCGTCGGTCCGCGCCGCGGCGGCGAGGACGCTCGCCACGTCGAGCACCGCGCGGTCGCCGGCACGTCGTGACGGGCCGGTGAGGACCGGCTGGTCCACCCGCGCGACGATGCGCCAGACGGGGTCGTCCTGACGCGACAGCCGTCGCTCCACGTCGGCGACCTGCTCGGGGGTCCCGACCACGACGGCGCTCAGGAGGTCGGCGCCGCAGCGGCGGTCCCGCACGAGCCGGCGACGCCAGGCCCACCGGTTCGCGAGCAGGGCCAGCAGGCCGGCCGGGATGACGACCAGCAGGTAGCCCCGACCGACCGGGGTCTGCGTCAGGTAGGAGACGACCGCGACGAGGGCGACCAGGCGGAACGTCGCGCCGACCAGGCGGCGGTACTCCTCCGACCCCGAGCCCAGGAGGACGGGGTGGCGGGTCTCGCCCAGCCACAGCAGGAGGAGCCACGCGGCGCCGACGCCGACCGAGGCGCCGAGGAACCCGGGGCTCCAGGCGCCACACCCGACCACCGGCGCCCCGCGTCCGGCCAGCCGTGCACGGTCAGGTGCGCTCCGGCGACCGCCCACGTGACCGCGACCGTGTCACCGACCAGCAGCCTCCGTCGGAGTGCTCCGAGCTCTGCCCCAGCCATGCGGATGAACACCTCAGGTTGTCTCCCGGCTGTGCCGAGAGTGATGACGGGTAGCCCGAACGGGCTACCGCTGGCGAACACCCGGGGTATCGGCACGATCACCGAAGGCCTTAGGCGTCGATGACAATCAAGGAGGCGCCCACGTGTCGCTCCACACGCTCGTGCTCCCTGGTCCGGCGACGCTGGCAGGTCCTGCTGGCGGTCCCGGTCCTCACGCTGTGCCTGGCACTGCTGGCCACCGTCCTCATCACCCCGCAGTACGAGTCCCGGACAAGGCTGTTCGTGTCGGCCACACCGACCGTCAGCGGCGCCAACGACCTCCTGCAGGGCAACAACTTCACCCAGGCGAGGGTCCGGTCCTACGTCGACCTGGTGACGACCGACGCCGTCCTCGGCCCCGTCGTCGACGACCTCGACCGGGTGCACCACGGTGCAGGACCTGGCCGCGCGGGTCAGCGGCAGCTCGCCGCTGGACACGGTCCTCATCGACGTCCGCGTGGTGGACGACTCGCCCGAGCGGGCCGCCCGGCTGGCCGGCGCGGTGGCTGCCTCCCTCGTCGACGTGGTCACCGACCTGGAGAGCCCCGCCTCGGGCGAGCCGTCGTCGGTCCGGCTCAGCGTGGTGGAGTCGGCCCTGGTCCCCACCTCGCCCGTGTCACCCACCCCGGTCCTCAACGCCCTGCTCGGACTCGTCCTGGGCCTCGGGCTGGCCGTCGGTGCCGTGGTCGCCTGGGACGCGCTGGACACCCGGGTCCGCTCCGCCGAGCACGCCTCGGAGGCGCTCGGCGCCCCGCTCCTGACGGCGATGCAGGCCAGCGACGACATGGGCAGCCGCTGGATGGTCTCCGACGAGACGGGCTTCAGCTCCCAGGCGGAGGCGCTGCGCCGGCTCCGCACCAACCTGCAGTTCCTGGAGGTGGGTTCCGGGCGCCGCAGCTACGTCGTCACGTCCTCCGTGGCGGGGGAGGGCAAGACGACCGTGTCGGTCAACCTCGCCCTCACCCTGGCGGCGGCCGGCATGAAGGTCGTGCTCGTCGACGCGGACCTCCGTCGCCCGCGGGTGGCCGACTACCTGGGCACCGAGGGGTCGGTCGGCCTCACCACCGTGCTCATCGGACGGGCCGGGGTCCGGGACGTGGTCCAGCCGTGGGGGCCGCACGGTGGCGTCGACTTCATCGCCTCCGGGGACGTGCCGCCCAACCCCAGCGAGCTGCTCGGCTCGGCCGCGATGGAGACCCTGCTGCGCCGGCTGGAGGCCTCCTACGACGTCGTCCTGGTCGACAGCCCCCCGTCGCTGCCGGTGACCGACCCGGCGATCCTGGCGGCCATGTGCACGGGGGCGATCGTCGTGGTCAGTGCCGGGATCGCCCGGCGCGACCAGCTGGGCGTGGTGCGGCAGTCGCTGCACGCCGCCGGTGCGACGGTCCTCGGCGTGGTGGCCAACCGGCTGAAGGCCTCGAACGGCTCCTACGGCGGCTACGGCACCTACGCCCAGGAGTACGGCAGCAGCCAGGCCCCCCTGCCGCGTCCGCGTGGCGTGCAGCAGGTCATCCCCACGCTCCTGCGCAGGTGAGGACCTCAGCCCGGCGGGTGGGCCGGCCCACGGAGCGCGGTGAGCAGCCGGTCACCGTGCTGCAGCACGGTCCGCACCATCTGCTCGTGCTCGACCGGTCCGCCGTCCACCGGGTCGGCGAGGTCGACGTCGTCGACCCGGTGCCGGCCCCGCTCACCCACCACCGCGGCCAGTGCCGTCAGCTCCGCGCCCTGCGGTGCGCCCGGTCGGACGGCCTCGGCGAGCTGCACCAGCTCGAGGAACGTGAAGGTGCGTCGCAGCAGGTCCGGGCGCAGCTGCAGGACGGCCGAGCGGTGGGCGCGCTCGGCGGTGAGCACCAGGTCGACGCCGTCGAGCAGCCGGGGTCGGAGCAGGCGTGCCCGGTGCACCGGAGCGGTCCCGCCGCAGGACGTCATCGCCTCGGCGGTCAGCGGGTGCAGCGGGCGGTCGACGGGGGCACGCGTCCCGGCGCTGCTGAGGTCCAGACCGGGCAGCCGGTCCCGCAGGACGGCCTCGATGACCGGTGACCGGCAGACGTTCCCGGTGCAGACGATGAGCGCGCGCACGGCGGGAGCATGGCAGAGCGGTCTGGTCCACCGGGTCGCCCTGGCCGTGGTGGTCACCTCGCTGTCCCTGGTCCTGGCCGCCGGGGCGTGGCTGGCGGTGCGGGGGGTCACGGCCGCCGGCGCGGCCGAGCGGGCCGAGGCGGCGCTTCGGCTGTCGGCGGGGGCCTTCGCGCAGGGGGACGTGGTCTCCGGTGCCGAGCACCTGTCCCGCGCCAGCGACGAGCTGGTTCGGGCCCGACGGGCGACCGCCGACCCGGTGTGGGCGCTCGCGGCGACCCTGCCGGGGGTCGGGGACGACGTCCGGGCGGTCCGCACGGTGCTGGGCGCCGGTGCGGACGTCGCCCTTGCTCTGGAGCCCGTGGGCACGCTCGCCGCCGGGACGGCCACCGTTCCCGGGCGGTCGGCCACCGCCGTGGCCCCCGACGCGCTGCTCGACCTGGTCCGCAACCCGCGCCTGGCCCCGACGCTGCGCGATGCCCACGACCGGGTCGCCGTGGCCCGGGACCAGGTCGCGCTGGCCAACTCCGGCTCGCTCGACCCTCGGCTCGCGCCCCGGGTGCACGACGTGGCCGAGGCCCTCGACCAGGGGGCCACCGCCCTGGGCGCAGCGGCCGTCGGAGCCGAGCTGGTCCCTGCGCTGCTGGGCCCGCCCGGGTCCCCGCCCCTGCTGGTCGTCGTCCAGACCCCCGCCGAGGTCCGCACCCTGGGAGGGCTCGCCGGGCTCGTCCTCGTCGTCGAGGACCGCGACGGGCGCCCCCAGGTGGTGGACGCCTACTCCGGGTCGTCCGTCCCGCCGAGCCCGGAGCCCCTGCTCACCTCGCCGCGGCTGCAGGCCTGGTACTCGCTGTTCGGCGACCGTGCCGGCCGGTACCTCGTGAACGCGACGATGCTGCCCGACGCCCGGGACGCGGCCGCCCTGCTCGCGGCCGCGCACGTCCGCCGGGGCGGGACGGCACCCTCGGGTGTGGTCCTCACCGACCTGACCGTCCTCGCGCGGCTGCTCGAGGTCACGGGGCCGGTGGCGCTGCCCGACGGGCGGTCGCTGTCCGCGGACGACAGCGACGACCTGCTGCAGAGCAGGGTCTACGCCGAGCAGCCGGACCCGGCGGGGCAGGACGCCTTCTTCGCCGGGGCCGCCCGGGCGGTCGTGGAGGACGTGCTCCGTCCCGGTGTGGACGGCGTCGCCCTGGTCCGGACCGCGGTCGAGGTCGCCCAGGAGGGTCGGCTCAGCGCCTGGTCGTCGGACGCGGCCGTCCAGGCGCGGGTCGAGGAGCTCGGCGTCACCGGGGACCGGCTGGCCGACCCGACAGCCGTCGGCGTGTTCCTCAACGACGGCACCTCGGCCAAGATGCAGTTCTTCCTCCGCTCCTCCGTCACGGTCCAGGCCACCCGGACGACCAGCGGCAGCACCGTGCGGGTGGAGCTCGCCTCCGCCCTGCCGCCGGGGTCGGCCGCCGGGTTGCCCGACTACGTCGTCGGGGGCTACCGGTCGCTCGGGCTGGAGCGGGGCGCCCAGCGTGTGCAGGTGGCCGTGGTCGGGCCTGTCGGGGACGGCCCCAGCCGCTGGCGCGTCGACGGCCGAGAGGCCTTCGCGGGCTCCACCGTGGTCGACGGACGCGGGGCCGGTGCCCTCAGCGTCGACGTCCCGCCGGGCGCCACCGTGGTGGTCGAGGCCGACCTCGCCGGGACAGCGCACCGCACCGGCCCGCTGGTCGTCACCCCCGGGGTCAGCACCTGCGCCGACGCCTGCCCCTGACGCGCCGGCACCCCCTGGACCCGCTCCGCCGATCGGGGGAACGGGTGAGGCACCGTCAAGCAGGCCCGTCCGGTGACCGATCCCCCAGGGGAAGCGATCGCGGACCTGAGGTCCGCGGCACCGGGGGCGGCGGTCACGCTGCTGGCGCCATGACACGAGGAGCACACATGAACAGCAAGGTCAGCGCACTGATGGTCGGGCTGCTGCTCGTCCTCGGCATGGGCGGAACCGCGTCCGCGTACTCGGTCCAGGACCAGGTGGCCACCGTCAGCAGCTCGACCGTGGCGCCCGGCGGGTCCGTGACGTTCCAGGCGGGCGGGTTCCGTCCCGGCAGCCCGGCCACCATCACGGCCACCAGGACCGACGGGCAGGCTGCGGGCTCCGTCGACGTGGTCGCCTTCGGCGGCCTCGGCGCCGGCCTGGTCGCGGTGCAGGCTCGAACCATCACGCTCACCGTGACCGCGGACTCCTCCGGGGTCGTCCGCACGCCGGTCACGCTCGGTGCCGCCGGCAGCTGGACCATCACCGCGGCCGGTACCGGCGCGGACGGCCAGCCCCTGTCGGTCAGCACCTCCGTCCTGGTCAGCGTCGACGCCCCGGCCGCCTCCACCGGTGGCGCAGCCGCCGCGGGCTCCGGCACCTCGGGCTCCGCGCTGGCCCGCACCGGTGTGGACGGCGTCGCCGCCACCGCCTGGGTCGGCTTCGGCGTCCTCGTGCTCGGTGGTCTCCTGCTGGCCGTGGCGTCCGGCCGTGGCCGCAGCCGCGAGCAGGCCTGACCACACCAGCAGCGACGGACGGGCCCGCCCCCCTGGGGGGCGGGCCCGTCTCGCGTGCCAGCGGCCGTTCCGCAGCCCTCGAGCGGTCGTCGGCCGCACCGCGCCGGGCACCGTCCGTCGGCTGCCCGCGCCCGCTGGGGCTACCGTGTCCGCGGTCGGGCGAGCTCCGCCCGCAGGAGAGGACGCACCACGTGGCTGGCACAGCAACCCCCGGCACCCGGGCCCTCGTGATCGTCGAGTCGCCGGCCAAGGCGAAGACGATCGGTGGCTACCTCGGGGACGGCTACGTCGTCGAGGCCTCCGTCGGGCACATCCGCGACCTCCCGCAGCCCTCCGAGCTGCCCGCGGACATGAAGAAGGGCCCGTACGGGAAGTTCGCCGTCGACATCGAGAACGGGTTCGAGCCGTACTACGTCGTCGACGCGGACAAGCGGAAGAAGGTCACCGAGCTCAAGCGCGCGCTCAAGGGTGTGGACGAGCTCATCCTCGCGACCGACGAGGACCGCGAGGGCGAGGCCATCGCGTGGCACCTGCTGGAAGAGCTGCAGCCCAAGGTCCCGGTCAAGCGCATGGTGTTCCACGAGATCACCCGCGAGGCGATCGCCCGCGCCCTGGAGGCCACCCGCGACATCGACGAGGCCCTGGTCGACGCGCAGGAGACACGCCGCATCCTCGACCGGCTCTACGGCTACGAGGTGTCGCCGGTGCTGTGGCGCAAGGTCCGCCAGGGGCTCTCCGCAGGGCGCGTGCAGTCGGTGGCCACCCGCCTGGTCGTGCAGCGCGAGCGCGAGCGGATGGCCTTCCGGGCCGCCGACTACGCGAGCGTCTCCGCCACCTTCTCCGCCCCCGGCGACCGCCAGCGCTTCAGTGCGCGCCTGACCACCCTGGACGGGGCGCGGGTCGCCACGGGCCGCGACTTCGACGACCTGGGCCGCCTGCGCAGCGCCGACGTGGCCGTCCTGGACGCCGCCTCGGCGCGCGCCCTGGCCGACGGGCTCGCCGAGGCGGACTTCGCGGTCACCCGGGTGGAGGAGAAGCCCTACACCCGCAAGCCGGCGGCCCCGTTCACCACCTCCACGCTGCAGCAGGAGGCCTCGCGAAAGCTCCGTCTCAGCAGCAAGCAGGCGATGCGCGTCGCCCAGTCGCTGTACGAGGGCGGCTACATCACCTACATGCGGACCGACTCCACGGCACTGTCCTCGCAGGCCGTGGACGCAGCCCGCCGCCAGGCCCGCGACCTGTACGGCGCCGACTCCGTCCCCCAGGCGCCGCGCGTCTACACCGGCAAGGCCAAGAACGCCCAGGAGGCGCACGAGGCCATCCGCCCGGCCGGCGACTCCTTCCGCACCCCCGCCCAGGTCGCGGGGGCGTTGCGGGGCGAGGAGTTCCGGCTGTACGAGCTCATCTGGCAGCGGACGGTGGCCTCGCAGATGGCCGACGCCCGCGGCACCACCGCGAGCATCCGCATCGGCGCGACGGCGGTCGACGGCCGCACCGTGGAGCTGTCCGCGTCCGGGACGGTCATCACCTTCCGCGGGTTCCTCGCCGCGTACGAGGAAGGCCGCGACGCCGACCGCGACGAGGTCGCCGCGCAGGGCGAGGCCGAGAACCGGCTGCCCCGGCTGGAGCAGGGTGGGCGGGTCGACGCCGAGGACCTCAGCACCGCCGAGCACCGCACGAGCCCGCCGGCGCGCTACACCGAGGCCAGCCTGGTCAAGGCGCTGGAGGAGCGCGGGATCGGCCGGCCGTCCACGTACGCCGCGACGATCGGCACGATCATCGACCGGGGCTACGTGCGCCACAAGGGCAACGCCCTGGTGCCGGAGTGGCTCGCCTTCGCCGTGACGCGACTGCTCGAGGAGCACTTCCCCCGGCTGGTGGACTACGCCTTCACCGCCGAGATGGAGGCCGACCTGGACCGCGTCGCGGCCGGCGAGGTCGCGGGCTCGGACTGGCTCGCCCGGTTCTACTTCGGCGCGGGTGGCGGCGGCGCCGAGGGCGCCCCGGCAGGCGGGCTCCCCACGCTTCCCGGCGGTGCAGGTCGGGGGCTGTCCGGGCTGGCAGAGGGGCTCAAGGGGCTCGCCGACGGCCTGGGCGACATCGACGCCAGGGCCGTCAGCACGATCGAGCTCGGCGAGGGCCTGGTGCTACGGGTCGGACGTTACGGGCCGTACCTGCAGGACGAGTCCGCCACCACAGGGCCGGACGGCAAGGAGGTCCGCGCCTCGGTCCCGGACGACATCGCCCCCGACGAGCTCACGGTGGAACGCGCCCGGCAGCTGCTCAGCGACGCCGCCAAGGGCGACACCGTCCTCGGCCAGGACCCGGACACGGGCCACGACGTCATCGTCAAGACCGGGCGGTTCGGGCCGTTCGTCGCCGAGGTCCTCCCGGGCGACACCAAGGCCAAGCCGCGCATCGCGAGCCTGTTCTCCTCCATGTCGGTCGACACGGTCACCCTCGACGACGCGCTCCGGCTGCTCTCGCTGCCCCGCGTGGTCGGGGTCGACCCCACCACCGAGGAGGAGATCACCGCGCAGAACGGCCGGTACGGGCCCTACCTCAAGAAGGGCTCCGACTCCCGGTCGCTCACCAGCGAGGAGCAGCTGTTCACCGTCACGCTGGAGGAGGCGCTCGCCGTCTACGCCGAGCCCAAGCGCGGCCGGGGCGGACGGGCGGCGCCGGCACCGCTCAAGGAGCTCGGCGTGGACCCGGTGAGCGAGAAGCCCATCACGGTACGCTCCGGGCGCTACGGCGACTACGTCTCCGACGGAGACACCAACGCCACCCTGCGGGGCGCCGACACCCCGGAGTCGATCACGTTCGAGCGTGCCGTCGAGCTGCTCGCCGACCGTCGCGCGGCAGGCCCGTCAAAGAAGAAGACCGCGGCCAAGAAGTCGACCGCCAAGAAGTCGACCGCCAAGAAGTCGACCGCCAAGAAGTCGACCGCGGCGAAGACGACCGCGAAGAAGACGGCGGCGAAGACGACCGCGAAGGCGACGGCGGCGAAGACGACGGCCGCGCGGGCGACCAGCTCGTCCAGCTGAGCCGACTCTCGGGGTGGGCTCCCCGGGACCAAGGTCCCGGGGACCATGGTCCCGAGCCTGTGACCTGCGTGGACGGCAGTGTTGGCAGTGCGCCGCGGAGGTGGCGCACCGGCCCCGGCGGGGTCGGTCCGGACCCAGCGAGAGGTCATCATGAGCGCCACGACCAGCCGTCCGAACGTCCCTAGCCGGCGCCCCCGGGTGCCGCGCCCCGCTGGCGGCGGGGACAGCCTCAGTGTCGACACGTCGGGTCCCGTGCCCAGCCGCGCCGACGGGCTGCCCGCCACCGCCCGCTACCTGATGGCCGGGCTCCGCCTCGCCCTCGGCTTCGTGTTCCTGTGGGCCTTCCTCGACAAGGCCTTCGGCCTGGGCCGGGCCACCCCCGCGGATGGTGCCTGGCTCGACGGCGGGTCCCCGACCGAGGGCTTCCTGGCCAACGCACCCACCGGACCCTTCGCGTCCACCTTCAACTCCCTGGCGGGCGCCGCGTGGGCGGACTGGCTGTTCATGCTCGGCCTGGCCGGCATCGGCATCGCCCTGCTGCTGGGGATCGGGATGAGGATCGCCACCGTCGCCGGTGCCGTGATGCTCGTCCTGATGTGGGCAGCGGTCCTGCCCCCGGCCAACAACCCGGTCGTCGACGACCACCTGGTCTACGCCGGTCTGCTGTTCCTGCTCCTCGTGCTCGGCGCCGGGGACGTCCTCGGCCTCGGTCGCTGGTGGCGGAGCCTGCCGCTGGTGCAGCGGATCCCGGTCCTGCGCTGACGCACCCATGACGCGAGCCGTTGTCCCCGTCCACACCGGGGGCAGCGGCTCGCGACCTGTGTCGGGGGCGCACGTACGCTGACGAGGTGAGCCCCGAGCCCCCGGCACGTGAGCCTCGACCAGACCTGGGCGATGGCCCCGACCACAGCGCCCGTGCGGTGCTGCGGCACGACGCCTTCCGTCGGCTGTGGCTCGTGCTGGGCCTGTCGAGCCTCGGTGACTGGCTGGGTCTGCTCGCGATCACGTTCTTCGCCGCCCAGCTCGCCGGCGGCACGACGGACCTGTCCGCCGCCGGGCTGGCCGTCTCCGGCGTCCTGGTCCTCCGGCTCGCGCCCGCCCTGCTCCTCGGCCCGCTGGCCGGCGTCCTCGCGGACCGGCTGGACCGGCGGACGTCGCTCGTGGTGTTCGACGTCGTACGCGGGCTGCTGTTCCTGTCGATCCCGTTCGTCGGCACGCTCGGGTGGCTCTACGTGGCCACGGTGCTCGTCGAGGTGGCGGCGCTGTTCTGGATGCCGGCCAAGGACGCGATGGTGCCCAACCTGGTCCCGCGCCGGCAGCTGGAGACCGCCAACCAGCTCAGCGCCGTGGCCACGTACGGCACCGCGCCGCTGGCGGCGCTGCTCTTCGCGGGCCTGGCGCTGCTGTCCCAGGTGCTCGACGACCTGTCCGGCGGGTTCGCCTCGGCCGTGGTGAGCGAGGTCGAGCTGGCCCTCTACTTCAACGGGGTGACGTTCCTCGTCGCGGCTGCGGTCATCGCGACGCTCAGGCTGCCTGAGGCCGCGCGCGGACCGGCGGTTCGCTCGAGGCCCTCCGGGGCGGCACCGGGGGCCGCGCCCGCGCGGCCCGCCGTGTGGCACCAGGTCCTCGAGGGCTGGACGTTCATCGCGCGGACCCCGGTCGTCCGGGGCCTCGTCGCCGGCATGGTCGGCGCGTTCGCGGCCGGCGGGTTCGTCATCGCGCTCGGGGTGGTCTACGTCGCGGGGCTCGGGGCGGGCGCCCCCGGCTACGCGGTCCTGTTCGGCGCCGTGTTCGTCGGCATGGCGCTCGGGGTGTGGCAGGGCCCCAGGACGCTGCGCGACGTCAGCCGCCGTCGGCTGTTCTCCGCAGCCATCGGCGCTGCCGGCCTGGCACTGGTGGTGGTGGGGCTGTCTGCCAACATCGTCCTGTCCGCGTTGGCCGTGCTCCTGCTCGGCCTGTTCGCAGGCACGGCGTGGGTGACGGGCACGACGCTGCTCGGGACCGAGGTGGACGACGCCGTCCGGGGCCGGACGTTCGCCTTCGTTCAGACCGCCGTCCGGGTGGTCCTGATCGCCGTCACGGCCGCCGCGCCGCTGCTGGCCGGTGCGGTCGGGGACCGCTCCGTCGCGTGGTCGGACGCCCTGGTGTGGACCTTCTCCGGCGCCGGCATCGTCATGGCCTCGGCGGGGGTGCTGGCCCTGCTGGTGGGGATCCTCTCCTTCCGCGGTCTCGACGACCGCCCCGGCGTCCCCCTGCGCGTCGAGCTCGTCGAGGCCGTCCGGCGAGGTGCCGGCGACCCGTTCGACCTGCCCCGCCCCCACCCCGGCTTCTTCCTCGTCGTCGAGGGGGGCGACGGTGCAGGCAAGTCCACCTTGGCCCACGGCGTCCGGGACTGGCTGGAGGCCGAGCTCGGGCACGAGGTCGTGCTCACGCGCGAGCCCGGTGGCACCCCGGTCGGCGTCCAGGTCCGTCGCCTCGTGCTCGACTGGGACGACACGCTGCAGGGACCGGGCCCCGTCCCGCGGGCGGAGGCGCTGCTCTTCGCCGCGGACCGCGCCCAGCACGTCGCCACGGTCGTCGAGCCCGCCCTCGGTGCGGGCGCCGTGGTGCTCAGCGACCGGTACGTCGACTCCTCGGTGGCCTACCAGGGCGCCCGTGGCGACCTGGCCCCCGACGAGGTCGCCCGGCTGTCCGGCTGGGCGACGGACGGGCTGCGTCCCGACCTCACCGTCGTGCTGGACGTCGACCCGGACCTGGCCCGGGGCCGCCTGGACGTCCGCGACGGTCCCGCCGGGGCCGACCGCGTCGAGCAGGCGGGCTCTCAGTTCCATGCGCACGTGCGGCAGGCGTTCCTCGACCTGGCCGCGGTGGACCGTCGCCGGTACCTGGTCCTGGACGCCACGCTGCCCCGCGAGCAGGTCCTCGACCTGGTGACCGCCCGGCTGCGCCGGATGCTGCCGCTGTCGGCCCGCCAGCGCGAGACCGTCCTCGCCCGGCTGGCCGCCGACCAGCAGGCGCGCACGGAGCGGGAGCCCGGCGCGGTGGAGCAGGCCCGCGCCGAAGCCGTAGAGCGTGCAGCGCTGCGGGCCAAGGTCCTCACCGCCCAGGAGCGGGAGCGGCGCTGGGTGGCCGAGCGCGACGCCGCGCAGTCGGAGCTGCGGCGTCGCCGCGCCGAGCTGGAGCAGGAGCGTGCCCGGGCCGAGGACACCGCCGTCCTCCCGGACGCGCACGGCGGGTACGGCCGGCCCGACGACGAGCACGTCGCGCCGTTCGCCGACGGGTACGTCGACCAGTACTCCGACGGCTACGCGCAGGAGCCCGCCGACGCAGCCACCTCACCGCTGCCCGTGCTCCACGACGAGCAGCCCGACGAGCAGCCCGACGAGCAGCCCGGACACCAGGCCCCCTGGGACCGGCCGTCGCCCGAGGACACCGCGCCGGTGCAGCTGCCGGACGACACCCCGTCCGGGGCGACCAGGTACGGGCCGAGAGGGCGCGGGCGGTGACGGTCTGGGACGCCGTGGTGGGGCAGGACCGCGCGGTCGCCGTCCTCAGCCGGGCGGTCGAGCGGCAGTCGCAGCGCTCCGCCATGTCCCACGCCTGGCTGCTGACCGGTCCGCCCGGCTCGGGGCGGTCCGTGGCCGCCCGTGCCTTCGCCGCCGCCCTGCAGTGCGAGCGCGGCGGGTGCGGGACGTGCGCCGACTGCCGGGAGACGTTGGCCGGGTCGCACCCCGACGTGACGGTGCTCGCGACGGAGGAGATGCAGCTGCGCAAGGACGTGGTCGTCGACCTCGTCCGCCGCGCGGCGGTGGCGCCCACCCGGGGTCGCTGGGTGGTGGTCGTCGTCGAGGACGCCGACCGGCTGCGGGACGTGGCCGCGAACATGCTCCTCAAGGAGGTCGAGGAGCCGCCGCCGCACACCGTCTGGGTGCTGTGCGCGCCCTTCCCCGAGGACCTCCTGCCGACCATCCGCAGCCGTTGCCGCGTGGTGACCCTCGGCGTCCCCCGCGTGGACGCCGTCGCCCGGGTCCTCGAGCAGAGGCACGGCATCAGCCCGGCCGAGGCCGCCTGGGCCGCCGCCGCCTCGCAGGGCCACATCGGGGTGGCCCGCCGGCTCGCGGTGGACCCGGACGCCCGCCGCCGCCGTCGCGAGGTCCTGCAGACGCCGGGCCGGGCCGTCGGGGTGCCGGGCGCCGTGCAGGCGGCCCAGGAGCTCCGCGACATCGCCACCGAGGAGTCCGCGGCCGCGATCGAGGCGGCGCAGCGGGAGCAGGACGCCGAGTGGCTGCGCATGATGGGCGTGGCCACGCCGGAGGAGCTGCCCCGGCAGGTCCGGGCCCAGTGGCGCGAGCTCCAGGAGAGCCACAGGCGTCAGGCGCGCCGCAGCACCACCGACGGGCTGGACCGGGCCCTGCTCGACCTGCTGTCCCTGTACCGGGACGTCCTGCTCGTGCAGGCAGGCGCTCCGGTGCCGCTGGTCAACGGCGACATGCGCGCCGACGTCGAGGCGCTCGCGCGGCGCACGAGTCCCGCCGCGGTGCTGCGGGCCTGCGACACCATCACCACGACCCGCCGGCGGCTCACGCAGAACGCTGCGCTGCCGCTGGCGCTGGAAGGCATGACCGTCCGACTGGGGGAGACCACGTGAGCCGCAGCACCACCAGCACCACCAGCACCATCCCCGGGGGACCCGACGGTCCTGCCATCGCGGGCAGCCCTGACCGGGCCCGGCCCCGCGCCCCACGAGCAGGCCTGCGCCGGCTCGTGGCCCTCGCAGTGGTCCCCGTGGTCCTTGCCGGGTGCTCCACCGGCGGGGACGACGGCTCCGCGGACGGCGCCGGCCAGGCCCCGCAGAGCCCGGCGTCCGGCCGGTCGGTCGACCCGTCCGTGGTGGCGCCGCCCAGCGAGGACCTTGCGAGCTTCTACGACCAGGAGCTCACCTGGGTGGGCTGCGAGACCATCGACCCGCCCGAGGGTGTCACCGGTCAGGACCACGAGTGCACCACGCTGGAGGTCCCGCTCGACTACTCCTCGCCGGGCGACGGCACGCTGCTTCTCTCGCTGACCCGGCTGCCGGCCGCCGGCGAGCGGCAGGGCTCGCTCGTCCTCAACCCGGGCGGGCCCGGCGGGTCCGGCGTGGACTACGCGCTCGCCGCCGGCCTGGTGACGACCGAGCGGGTGCGGGACGCCTACGACGTGGTCGGCTTCGATCCGCGCGGGGTCGCCCGGTCCTCCGGCGTGGACTGCCTGAGCGACGCGGAGTACGACGAGTTCGCCGCCACCGACCCCAGCCCGGACGACGAGGCCGAGCTGGCGGAGCTCCGGGCCGTCGGGGACGAGCTGGCGCAGGGCTGCGCCGACGATCGCGTGGCGCCGTTCATGGACACGGTCTCGGCCGCACGGGACATGGACGTCCTGCGGGCGGCTCTCGGCGAGAGCGAGCTCGACTTCCTCGGCAAGTCCTACGGCACGGTCCTGGGGGCCATGTACGCCGAGCTGTTCCCCGACCGGGTGGGGCGGTTCGTGCTGGACGGGGCGGTGGACCTGACGCCTCGCCCGGCGGACGACACCACCCTCGCGGTGGAGCAGGCCGTCGGCTTCGAGGTGGCGCTGCGGTCGTTCGTCACCGACTGCCTCACCCAGTCCGACTGCCCGCTCACCGGGACGGTCGCGGACGGGGTGGCCCAGATCCGGGGTCTGCTCGCCTCCTTGGACGCCGTCCCGCTGCCTACCGGCGACGACGAGCGCCCACTCACCCAGGGGCTCGGCCTGTCCGCCCTGGTCGGCCCGCTCTACCAGTACGACCTCTGGCCCGCGCTGCGGGCAGGGCTGACCGAGGCGCTGGCCGGGGACGGCCGGATCCTGCTGTTCCTCAACGACGTCGTCGCCGACCGGCGGGAGGACGGCACCTACCGGGGCAACCTCGGCGAGGCCATCTACGGGGTCAACTGCCTGGACGCCGGCGGCGACCTGGAGGGGCTCACGGACGTGACGATCGAGGACTTCGAGGCCCTGCGTGAGGAGCTGACGCAGGAGGCGCCCACCTTCGGTCCGCAGCTGGCCTACGGCGGCCTGCCCTGCCTGAGCTGGCCGTTCCAGCCGGTGGGCTGGCCGGTGATCGACGGTGAGGGTGCGCCTCCCATCCTCGTCATCGGCACCTCACGCGACCCCGCGACCCCGCAGGTGTGGGCCGAGCGCCTCGCCGACCAGCTGGCCTCGGGCGTGCTGGTCACCTACGACGGTGACGGGCACACCGCCTACGGGCAGACGGGGTCGGACTGCATCGACGAGGTGGTCGACGCGTTCCTCGTCGAGGGGACGGTCCCGGAGGACGGGGTGGCCTGCACCGCCGACTACTGACGGGGGAGTGCTGACGGGGGGTGCTTGCGGGCGGCGAGCAGCGACCGCGGGCTCCCGGGTCAGCCGTGCTGACGGCGGTCGACGCCCTGAGCTGGCGCGGCCGTGCCCCCGGTGGACCGGCCGACGCCGGGTCTCGTGACGTGCCGGACGATCGGCCGCCACGTGACCGGGGTGTCGGTGGCGCTGGTGTCGTCGCCCGAGGTCTGGTGCGGGCGCTTCGTCCCCCTCAGCAGCCGGCCCAGGCCGACCACCACGGCGGCCGTCTGCAGGAGACCTAGCAGCGGGATCAGGAGCGCCAGGGGCAGCAGTCCCGGGCGCCCGGCCCGCAGCGCCCCGCCCGCCGCCAGCAGCACCGTGGTGATCGCACCTCCGAGGACCACTGCCACCGCCGCTGTTGCGAGCCGGTCCGGGAGCACGCCCGTCGGGAGGGCCACCAGCAGGAGCAGCCCGAGCGCGACCCCCCACGGTGCCGGGCCGAGCAGCGACGTGCCGGCGAGCCCGCCGGACAGCAGTCGGAGCCGCGGCCACAGCCCGGTGGTCTCGCCCTCCCCGGAGCGGAGCAGGTGGACGACGGTCGCCTGCATCCACCCGGTCAGCTCCCGGGCCCTCGGGACCGTCCAGGAGCCCGGCTCGCGCGCGCCCGCCCGCGCCACAGCCGACCGCAGCACGCCGACGCGCAGCCCGGCTCGTGCGGCCCGCAGGCCGAGGTCGGCGTCGTCGGCGTCGTTCCACGGGTCCCAGCCGCCGAGGCGCCGCAGCACCTCGGTGCGGACGTGGCTGCCCGGGCCGCCCAGCGGTAGCGGCAGGCCCAGCCGGGCCCTGCCCGGCAGTGCGGCGCCGAACCGGTGCGCCTGCTCCAGGGCGTCGAACCCCGCGAACGGGTCCAGCCTCCGGCCGCGGCGCAGCAGGACCGCCTGCACCCCGACCATGCGGTCGTCCCCGCCGGAACGCGGGTGCAGCGCCGCGGCGGCCTCCCGGAGCTGTCCCGGATCGGGGACGTCCCCGACGTCCAGCACGACGACCAGCTCACCGCGGGCGAACAGGAGCCCGACGTTGCACGCGATCGCCCTCGACCTGGCGGTGCCGTCGAGAGGCACGCCGAGGAAGGTCACCGTCTCCGGCATGCCCGCCGCCATCACCGCCTTCCGGGTGGCGGTGTCGCCCTCCTGCACCAGGAGCAGGACCTCGAGCTTGTCGGCCGGGTAGTCCAGCGCGGCCAGACCGGCGATGGTGGCGGCCAACGACGCAGACCCCGCGGTCGTCCCGCACGTGCCCCGCGGCACCGGCACCAGGACCGTGTGCACGGGCAGCCTGTCGTCGCCCAGCCGTTCCGGGGGGCGGTGCCGGCCCAGCGACGACGCGGCGGCCAGCCCACCGATGAGGAGGACGTGCACCGCGGCCAGCGAGATGACCGCGACCGCCAGCGTCGGGCCAGGGGCGAGCACGGTCGCCACGGCGGCGCTGAGTACCGAGGCGACGAGGGCGGCTGTGAGCCGCCGTGACGGTACGGACAACGCCGACTGCGTGGGGGACCGGCGCCACAACCCGTGGGTGGCCTCCTCGACGATCGCGTGCCGGAACAGCGTCGTCAGGCCCTTGGCGATGTCCCAGCTGCTGGTGACGGCGAAGTCGACGTCGACCCGCAGCTGGGTCTCGATCCGGACCCGCAGGGCAGGCCCGGGTCGCTCGCTCACCGCGACGAGCACCCGGCCGTCCGGGCGGCGGTGGAGCGGCAGCCAGCCGTGCGACGACATCTCGGCAGGGTCCAGGCCGGTCACCAGGTCGGGGTGCAGGTAGGTGGCGGGCACGTCGACGAAGGGCAGGTTCCAGGCGCGGGCCAGTGCGCGGTGGAGGTCCATCCGGCTCACCAGGCCCGAGGAGACCAGTACCTCGCCCAGCCGGGATCCTGTGCGGCCCTGCACCTCCAGGGCCCAGTCGAGCTGGTCCAGGGTCAGGAGCCGGCGCTCGACCAGCACGCGCCCGACGGGTCGGTCGTGCTCCGGCTGCCGGGGCGCCGGCAGAGACGACCAGTGCCGAACGGCGGCGGAGTAGTCGGAGCCCACCGCAGGATGATCGGCAGGTCGGGCGCCGGTCTGAGGGACCGGGCCATGCCGGTTCCCGTCAGCCGGCCGGTGGCGGCGGTTGACACGAGCGGGCCGGTCGAGCCCGTACACTTCTGGGCGGTCGCGTGCCCGCACGCGCCGGCCGCCTTAGCTCAGTCGGTAGAGCGACGCACTCGTAATGCGTAGGTCAAGGGTTCGACTCCCTTAGGCGGCTCCGCAGGAACCACCGGGCCAGTGGCGCTCACCCCATGACGCGCACCCGGTCGGCGCTGATGCTGAGGACCACCCGGGTCTGGTCCCGCCCGCCCCACCAGGGGTACGGCCCACCGGTGTAGCGCTGCGACAGGGCCTCGATGTGCTCGGCGCCACCGTCCGTCGTGGTCGCCACGACCCGGCCCCGCACCTCCCAGTACCTGGTCGGGTTCGCGGGGTCGGACACCGTCAGCGAGACGCGAGGGTCCCGGTCGACGTTGCGGACCTTCTGGTAGCCGTCGACCGTGTTGATCACCACGTGCGTCCCGTCGGTGTCGACCCACGTCTGCGTGAGCTGGGGCGAGCCGTCGGGCATGGTCGTGGCCAGGTAGCAGATGCCGTCGGTGCGCATCAGGTGCACGAGATCGTCGGGCAGTGCGGTCATGCGGTCTCCTCCCTGCGTGCGGTCGCGCGCACCGTACGGCACACCGGGTGCCGAGAAGGCTGACACTGCTGGGGTGAGGATGTCGCGGCGCGTCACCAACCTCGCGCTGCTCGTCGCCCTCGCCGTCGTGCTGGCGACCGGTGTGACCTCATGGGTGGTCGCCGTCCCGGCGCAGCGGTGGGTGGCCGGGGCTCACGGTGCCGCCGGGCTCGCGGTGCTGCTGCTGATCAGGTGGAAGGCGCCCGTCGTCCGCAGCGGGCTGCGCCGGGCGCGGGCCAGCCGCTGGCTGTCGGTGCTGCTGGCCGTCCTCACCGTCCTGGCCCTGCTCACCGGCGTCCTGCACGCCACGGGCCTCGCCGTCTGGGCGCCGGGGGGTCAGCGCACCATGTGGTGGCACGTCGCGGCCGGTGTCGCGCTGCTGCCGCTGCTGGTCTGGCACGCGCTGGCACGGCGCCAGCGGCCCCGCCGGTCGGACCTCGACCGGCGGCTCGTGCTGAGGGCCGGGCTGCTGGCGGCCGTCTCGGTCGCCGGGTGGCTGCTGGTCGAGGGGGCGGTGCGTGCCACCGGGCTGCCGGGCGCACGACGCCGTGCGACCGGCTCCTACCTGCAGGCACTGCCCCAGCCGACCATCTGGCTGGCGGACCGGCTGCCCGACCGCGACACGGTCGACCGCGCGTCCTGGCTCCTGAGGGTGAGCGACGAGGACGGTGAGCGGTCGCTCGGGCTCGACGAGCTGGCCGCGCTGCCCCGGACAACGAGGACCGCGGTCATCGACTGCACCTCCGGATGGGCCTCGGAGCAGGAGTGGTCAGGGGTCGCGCTGGCTGACCTGGTCCGTCCGGGTGAGGCCGGGAGCGTGGTCGTCCGCTCCGTCACCGGGTACTCGCGACGCTTCGCCCCCGACGAGCTGGACGGCCTCCTGCTCGCAGACACCATGGCGGGGGAGACGTTGCTGCGCGAGCTCGGGGCGCCGCTGCGGCTGGTGGCTCCTGGGCGTCGTGGCTTCTGGTGGGTCAAGTGGGTCGACGAGGTGGCGGTCGAGGCCACCCCGTCCTGGTGGCAGCCCGTGCTGCCGCTGCAATGACCTCGGCAACGACCGCTGCGCCCGGACGTCCCTCCCGAACAGCCGTGGGGTGTCCGACCCGGCTGGCAGTCTCGCGGCCATGACCGTGAGCGAGCACCGGGTCGACGTCGACGGCACCACCCTGGTCCTCACCGAGGCGGGTCCGCCGGACGGGCCGCCCGTGCTGCTGCTCCACGGCTTCCCCGACAGCCGTCGCATGTGGGCGCCGCAGGTCGAGGCCCTGGCTGCGGCCGGGCACCGGGTGCTGGCTCCGGACCTGCGCGGGTACGGCGACAGCGACCGTCCCGCCGACGTCGGTGCCTACGCGATGCGGCACCTGATCGCCGACGTCATCGGGCTGCTGGACGCCCGTGGCGTCGAGCGCACCGCCGTCGTCGGGCACGACTGGGGTGCCGTCCTGGCGTGGGCGCTGGTCGGGGCCCACCCTGAGCGGGTGGAGCGCCTCGTCGCCGTGTCGGTGGGGCACTCTGCGGCCCGGGCCGGCGCCGGCCTCGCCCAGCAGGTCCGTGGCTCCTACATCCTCGCCTTCCTCGTCCCCGGCCTGGCGGAACGGCTGCTCCCGGCAGGCGGGTGGTGGTGGCTGCGGCGCGCGTGGGGTGGTCGCACACCGCAGGAGGCTCCGGGACTGGCCCGCCAGATCGCCGACCTGTCGCGGCCCGGAGCGCTGACAGCAGCACTGTCCTGGTACCGCGCGAACATCCCGCTGCCGCGGCCCACGGTGCCCGGGAGGCGGGCCGGTGCCGAGGTGCCTCGGCCGGCCCGGCGTCCCGTCGCCTGCCCGGTCATGGGCATCTGGTCGACGGGAGACCCGGCGCTCACCGAGGACCAGATGACCGGGACCGCACGCTTCGTCGCCGGCATGTGGCGCTACGAGCGGATCGAGGGCGCAGGCCACTGGATCGCCGACGACGCCCCCGACGAGCTCTCGGCCCTGCTCGTGGACTTCCTGGCGCCGACGACCCGGTGAGGCAGGGAACGATCCTCGGCCCACTGCGGCCTATCTCACACTGAGGGGACGGGCGAGGGGTTCCGTCGGGCGAGAAGGAGCTGTACGCGCTCCGGGGGTTCACCGGGGTCGTGGGTGCGCGTCGGGGAGAGGGGGGCGGGTCCGCCGCCGGGACCCGAGGACTGCTTGTCCACAGCTGACCCGTTGTGCTCCGTCATACGAGCGGCCGGGGGTCGACGGCTGGTGCGTAGCCCGGGTGCTGACAAGCCAAGACCGTCGAACCGGGCCACGAGCACGGCCGATGGGCGCCTCCCCTCACCGGCGCTCATGGCGGAGGTCCGCTTCTCGCGCCACGCAGGACCCGCTTGTCGGAGACAAGGATGACTCGTCATATGACTCCCGGGCAGCCCTGCCCGTACCACTCGCCCGGCCCCCCGCCGCCGCTCTTCCGGAGGCTCGTCGGCACCCCGGCGCGCGCCGTCGCCGCAGGTGGGGAAGGGGTTGTGCGTGCACTGGGGGTGCCGGCACCAGAGATGACGGCTGGTCGTCCGCGCAATTGTCTGGGGTATGGTCGTAATGAGTTCGTTATCCACCGCACTGCGTACCGCGCTCCCCGCGCCCTGTCCGTAGCACCCGTCCCGCAGACCCCGCCTGCCCGGAGGACCTCCCTTGCTCCCCACCTTCTCGCGCTGCGCTGCCGCGGCCACCGCCGTCCTGGCCGTCTCCGTGATGGCCCCCGCGGCACACGCGTCGGACGTGGACGAGGCCCGCACCGAGGTCGAGCAGCTCGGACGCGAGGTGGAGATCGCCGCCGAGGCCTACAACGAGGCCCGCGTGCAGGCGGAGGCGCAGCAGCAGCAGGTGGCTGCCGCCGAGGCCCGGGTCTCGAGCCAGGCCGCCGCCATCGACGTCATGCAGCACGAGCTCGGCACCCTCGCGGTCGAGACGTTCAAGCGCGGGGGCGTCGACCCCCAGCTGGTCGCACTCGTGGGCGACGTCGGGAGCTACGCCTCCTCGACCACCGCACTCACGGTGATGGCCGAGCGTCGCTCGACCACCCTGACCGACCTCAAGGCCGCCCAGGTCCAGCTCGAGGACCTCAAGACCGCCGCTGCGGCCGAGCTCGAGGAGGTCGCGGCCATGGAGGCCGACCTCGCGGCGCAGAAGGCGGACATCGAGGCCCGCCTCGAGGGCGCCGAGGACGTGCTTGCCGCCGCCGAGGCCGAGGCAGCCCGGATCGAGGCCGCCCGGCAGGCCGCCGCCGAGCAGGCGACCAGGGCCCGCCAGGCTGCCGACGCTGCTGCCTCCGCGTCGTCCGGCGCCGGCTCCTCCTCCTCCGGGTCCTCCTCCTCCGGCTCGGCCGCCGGTGCGGTCGCCGCGGGCGCCCCCGCCGGGCCGGTCGCCTCCGCCGGGCAGATGAACTGCGGCGGCATGAACGTCGACGTGCCGACGGACCGGGTCGCGACCGTCCTGGCCTTCGCCTGCTCACAGCTGGGCAAGCCTTACCAGTGGGGTGCCGCAGGTCCGGGCTCCTACGACTGCTCGGGCTTCACGCTGGCGTCGTGGGCCAAGGTCGGCGTGTCCCTGCCGCACTCGTCCCGGTCCCAGTCGGGGGTCGGCAGTCGCGTCTCCCGCGGCGAGCTGCGCGCTGGCGACCTGGTCTTCACCTTCTCGCCCATCAGCCACGTCGGCATCTACCTGGGTGACGGCAAGCTGATCGCCGCGCCGTCGGCCGGTGACGTCGTCAAGATCCAGTCACTGCAGTACCTGCCCTTCACGACGGGCACGCGGCTCTGAACCGTCACCTCGGCCAGACCCCCGTCCACCCTGCTGACCCCGTGCCCGTGAGGAGACCCGCCGTGCGAACCCGAGTTCCCCGCTGCCTGGCGCTGCTCGCCACCGGTGCGTTCTCCGTCTCCCTCCTGGCGCCTTCGGCGCAGGCGGCGCAGGTGGCCCCGGACGTCGAGGAGGCGAAGCAGCAGGTCGCCCAGCTGGGGGCCGAGGTGGAGGCGGCGTCGGCCGAGTACGCGGCGGTCGAGGCGCGGCTGGTCGCGCAGCAGAACCAGGTGGCCGCGGCGGACGCCCGGGCCGCCAGCCAGGCCGCCCTGGTCGAGCAGCTCCGGGAGCAGGTCGTCGAGCTGGCCGTGCAGACCTACAAGACGGGCGGCGTCGACCCCCAGCTGTCACTGCTCGCGACCGGAGGCACGGGCCTGGCGGACTCCAGCAAGATGCTCGGCGTGCTGGCCGAGCGCCGCGCCGTCCGGCTCGCGGACGTCCGCGACGCCCAGGTCGAGCTCGAGCGGCTCCGAGAGGACGCGAAGGCGGAGCTCCAGGCGGTCGAGGCGCTCGAGGCGGACCTGGCCCAGCGCCGAGCGGACATCGAGGCCCGCCTGGCCGGCGCCCAGGACGTCCTGGCGGTCGCCGAGGCCGAGGCCCAGCGCCAGCTCGTGCTCGAGGAGGCCCGTCGGGCCGCCGAGGCGTCCCGTACCTCGGGGCGCACGGAGGCTGCACCGCTGCCCCCGGTCAGCAGCGGCCAGCTGGCCACGCCCACCCCTGGTCGGCAGTCGGCGTTCGGCTGGCGGACCCACCCCGTCTACGGGGACCGACGCTTCCACAAGGGGATGGACATCATCACCGGCTGCGGGACGCCGGTGGTCGCCGCCGCCGACGGGGTCGTGGACTCGGCCAGCTGGAACGGCAGCTACGGCAACATCATCGTGCTGCGGCACGGAGCTTCGTCGGGCGGCGAGATGAGCAGCGCCTACGCGCACCTCGAGGAGTTCGTGGTGACCAGCGGCAGCGTGAACCGCGGCCAGCTGATCGGCTACGTCGGCACGACGGGCCTGTCGACCGGCTGCCACCTGCACTTCGAGGTCCGTATCGGCGGCGAGGCCGTCGACCCCGCCCGCTTCATCTGAGGGCGAGGAGCTCCGTCGGGACGACCCCGTCGGCGGGCACGCTGCGGACGACGACGGACCCGTCGTCCGCTTCCAGCACCACGTGCGCGGCACCGGACCCTCGGACGGACACCGCCCCGTCGACGACGGCGAGCGCCGTGCCCTCGTCGAGGGCCACCCCTGAGGCGACCGCACCCGAGCGGACGGCAGCGACCAGGCGGCCGAGCGTCCCCCACTGGGCTGCGTGCACGTCCACCGCGAAGGGCACCAGCCCCAGACCCTCTGCGACCAGCAGGTCGTCCTCGTCCTCTCCGGCGTCCTCCGGGCAGACCGCCCGGCCCTCGGACCGCCAGCCGCCGACGACCGCCCGGCCCGCTGCGACCGCGGCCCCGGCGGAGAAGCCGAGGTAGGGCCGGCTGCCGCAGAACGCCCGCACCTCGGCCGCGACCGGTCCGAGAGCGCGGGCGTACGCCGGCGTCAGGCCCCCGCAGACCAGGAGCGCGTCAGCGCCGTCCAGGAGCGAGACGTCCAGCGAACGTCCCTCGGCCACCAGGACGGGCCGGGGTCGGCAGTCCCCGCTGGCGCGCAGGGCCGCGACCCAGCGCTCCACCTGCTCCTCGCCGTCGCCCTCGTCGAGGAGCAGGCACGCGACGGCCGCCCCCGCCCCGGCCTCGTGAAGGAACGGCCCGTAGACCGTCTCGCGGTCGACCTCCGCCCAGCCACCTCCGACCAGATGGACACCCGCCATGACCGAGCATCCTGGCCGGTACCGGGTCGGACCGTCCAGGGTGGGCGACGATGGCCCGGTGAACCCTCGCCGCAGCGACCGCCCGTTCGACCTGCTCGTCATCGGCGCCGGCGCCACCGGCCTGGCAGCGGCGCGGCGAGGACGGGAGTCCGGGCGACGGGTGGGTCTGGTCGAGACCGCCCGGCCCGGAGGGGACTGCACCTACTACGGGTGCGTCCCCAGCAAGACGCTGCTCGACGTCTCCCACCGGGTCAGCCGGGCGCGCGAGGGCGCACGGTTCGGCGTCGGCGGGGTGGGGCCGGTCGACTTCGCCTCGGTGATGGCGCACGTCAGGGAGGTCGTGGCCGAGGTGGCGCGGGACGAGTCGCCGGCGCTGCTGGCGCAGGAGGGCATCGACCTGCTCACCGGCTGGGCCAGGTTCACCGGACGACGCCCGGACGGGTCGATGGACCTGGACGTCGGCGGCCGCAGCGTGACGGCACGACGGGTGGTGCTGGCCACGGGTGCCCGTGCCACCCTCCCGCCCGTGCCCGGGCTGCCCGAGGCGGACCCCTTGACCAACGCGTCGGTCTTCGACCTCGACGAGCAGCCGGAGCACCTGCTCGTCCTGGGCGGCGGTCCGATCGGTGTCGAGCTGGCGCAGGCGTTCCGGGGACTGGGGAGCCGCGTGACGGTCGTGGAGGGGGCCGAGCGGATCCTCGGCAAGGAGGAGCCCGAGGTGTCGACCCTGATGGCGGGTGTGCTGCGCCGTCAGGGGGTCGAGGTCCGCACCGGCTCCTCGGTGACCGCGGTGGCGACCAGCGACGGGTCCCGCGTCCTCACGCTGTCTGACGGCACGACCCTCAGCGGCTCCCACCTCCTGGTCGCCGCGGGTCGTCAGGCCGCGACCGCGGACCTGGGGCTGGACCGGGTCGGCGTCGAGACCGACCGCAGCGGCCGCGTCGTCACCGACGAGTACCTGCGGACCACGGCCCCGGGTGTCCTGGCCGCAGGGGACTGCACCAGCCCGCTGCAGCTCACCCACCTCGGTGACGCCCAGGGCCGGCTGGCCGCGGCCAACGCGTTCGCCCGTTCGGTCCGGCTGCCGGGGCTCCTGGGTGGTCTGAGCCCGTTCGACGACCGGGTCGTCCCGTGGGTCACCTTCACCGACCCGGAGGTGGGCCGGGTCGGGCTGACCGAGGGCGAGGCGCACGCACGGTGGGGGAGCAGGGCACGCGTCGCGGTCGTCACCATGGCCGAGACCGACCGCGCCCGCACCAGCGACGACACCGACGGCTACGTGAAGCTCGTCGTCGCCCCCCGCGGCGCCGGCTGGCCGAAGGTGCTCGACCGGGTCGTCGGCCTGACAGCGGTGTGCCCCCACGGAGGCGAGCTCGCCGGCACCGGCGCCCTCGCGATGAGGACCGGCATGCTGGCCGCCCGCCTGGCGCAGACGGTGGCGCCGTACCCGACGTACTCCCTCGCCCTGCGCATCGCCGCCTCACGTCTCTTCGGCACCTACGCCGGGCAGACCTGGCGTCCGGCGCGTGCCGACCCCGCCGGGTAGGCGCCATCTGGGTCGTCCGCGCGCGCCGGCTCACTCCCGGTGCGCCCCGCTGCCCCCTGCTCATGCCTGGCTGCGCCGTCCGGGTCAGGGCCCGCTCATGCTTTCGGCCCATCGTGCCGATGGGGCCCGCATGGCGGGGACGACGGCGCGGTGGGCGCGCGGCGCGGACGACCGCCTGCACGTGCGCTCCGCCGACGGACGACGTCTCGGGTGGTTCGACCTGACGACCGGCGTGAGCCGGGTCCTCGACCCCTCCCCCGAGGCGGAGGCCGAGCTGCGGGCAGCCGTGGACGAGTACGTCTCCAGGACCAGCCCGCTGCGGAGCCGGCACCGGGTCCAGGCCCTCGCCACACGGCCGTCCGCCCCGCGCAGCGACGGAACGCCGCGCAGCGACGGGCTGCCGGGCAGCGACGGACTGCCGGGCAGCGACGGACCCGCCGCGGCAGCCGGCACCCCCGCCCCTGCGGCTGCCGAGGACCTGCGGGCGCGGCTCCCGGGAGAGCACGTCGCCCGTCTGCTCACGAAGCGGGCTGCGCTCGTCGAGGGACGTCGCTGGTGGCCGGCCACACGGGAGGAGGGCGGGCCGGCGTTGCGCCGCGCCCACCGCTCGGTCCTCGCCCAGCAGAAGGTCGCCGACACGCTCGCGACCCTCGGGCAGGGCTGGCGCGTGCTGCACTCGGTCCCGGTGTCGGGCCGGTCCTGGCTGGACCACCTGCTCGTGGGGCCCGGCGGAGTCGTCGTCCTCAGGACCGCCACCCACCCCGGGCAGCCCGTCCGCGTGAGCGGCACCCTGGCCCGTGCCGGTGGGCGGCCGGTGCCCCACGTCCGGGTGCTCGCCGCGCAGGCCCGCGCCGTGGCCGAACGGCTGCGGGGTCCGGACCCGCAGGTCGCGGTGCGGGGCGTCGTGGTCGTGGTGGACGCCCGGTCGGTGCAGGTCACCGGGCTGCCGCCCGGGCTGGCGGTGGTGCGCCTGGACGAGCTCCGCCGGTGGCTGCACGACCTCCCGACGGTGGTCTCGCGGCGCGACGTGTCCCGCCTGCAGGAGGAGGCGGCGCGCCGGGGGACCTGGCCCGCGGAGGTCGACGACCCGGCGTCCCCCGAGGAGCGTCTGCGTCGGCGGGACGAGGAGCAGGAGCTGCTGGCAGCGCTCACGGCCCGCGTGCGCGACGCGACGCGGCTGCGGCGGGTCCGACGGGCGATCCTGCTCGCTGGTTCCGGTGGGGCCACGCTGGCCGCTGTGCTCGTTGCCCGGCCCGACGTCGTGCTCTCCGCCGTCGCGGCGGTCGGCATGATCGGGGGATGACCACAGCGGACCACCGGCGCGGCGCCGCGTGATGGCGGCTCTCGGCGGGGTGTCCAGGGTGGCAGCGCTGGCCCTCCTGTGGGGCAGCAGCTACCTGTGGATCAGCCTCGCTCTCCGGTCCTTCTCGCCGGTGCAGGTCACCCACGGCCGTCTGCTGCTCGGGGCCGGGCTGCTGCTGCTCCTCGTCGGCGCCCGACGGGCCGCACCGCTGCTGCGCGACAGGACGCTGTGGGGCCCCCTGCTGGTGGCGGCCCTGCTGGCGACCGTCGTGCCGTTCGGCCTGTTCGCCTGGGCGCAGCAGAGCATCCCCTCCGGCCGAGCGGGCGCGCTCAACGCCACGACCCCGCTGTGGACGCTGGCGGTGGCGCTGGTCAGCCGCCACCAGCTCCGCACCTCGGCGGCCCAGGTGGTCGGCCTGCTAATCGGGCTCTCCGGGGCCGTGCTGGTCCTCGCCCCGTGGCAGGAGTCCGGCGGCGGCCTCCTCGGGTCCCTGCTGGCGCTGCTCGCGGCCGCCTCGTACGGGGTCGGGTACGTGTTCGTGGCAGCGCGGCTGACCTCCCGTGGTCTGCCCGGGACCGCCCTGGCGGCCTGCCAGCTTCTCGCCGGGGCGGTCCTGCTGCTCCCGACGCTGCCGTGGTCGCTCGTCAGGCCCGTGCAGCTGCCCACGGACGGGACGGCTCCGTGGCTCCCGGTGCTCGCCCTGGCGGTGCTCGGCCTCGGCGGTACCGGCGTGGCGTACGTGCTGCTCTACCGGATCATCCGTGACGACGGGCCGGTGGCGGCGGCCGGTGTCGCCTACCTGCTCCCGGTGGTCGCGCTGGTCCTGGGTGCGGCGCTGCTCGACGAGCGGGTCGAGCCGACCGCCGTCACGGGCGTGGTGCTCGTGCTCGCGGGTGTCGCCCTGACCCGCCGCCGGGTTCCGCCCGGCGCCACTAGGTAGGGCGTCGCTCAGCCGCCGCAGACCTCCACCACGGCGGTCCCCTCCTCGTCGGTCCGTACGTGGGCCGTCATCCCGGTGGTGCGGACGTGGGCCTGCACGGCCGGGGCCTGCTGCTCGCTGACCTCCACGAGCAGCCGTCCCCCGGGTGCCAGCCACGCCGGGACCGTGTCCACCAGCTCGCGCACCAGGTCCAGGCCGTCCGGGCCTCCCAGCAGCGCGCGGGCCGGCTCGTGCTCCCGCGCCTCGCGGGCCAGCAGGCGCAGGGCGTCGTCCGGCACGTACGGCGGCACCACCGCGACCACGTCGACCCGTCCGCGTAGCCGCGCGGGCAACCCCTCCAGCAGGTGGCCGCCGTGCACCCCGGCATGGTCCGGCACGTTGCGCCGGGCGAGCCGGCGAGCGTGCGGGCAGATGTCCGCCGCGTGCACCTCGGACCGCGGCTGCACGCGAGCCACGAGCCCCGCCACCGGCCCGACGCCGCTGCACGCCTCGACGAACACCGGTCGGCGTGGCCCGGCCGCCCCAGCGGTGCCGTCGACGGCCTGCACCGCCTCGACGGCGAGGCGCACGAGCAGGGCCGAACGCTGCCGGGGGACGAACACGCCGGGGCCGACGGCGAGCCGCACCCCGCAGAGGTCGACGTGACCGACGACCTGCTCCAGCGGCTCGCCGGCCTCGCGTCGGCGGACCAGCCGTTCGAGGTCGGCCACCGTGCCCGCCGCGTCGTGGAGCACGGCGGCCTCCTCCAGGGCGAACACGCACCCGGCGGCCTGCAGACGCCCGACGACGGGGTCGGGGCCCGAGCAGGCCGCGGCCGGGGTGAAGAGGCGCCCGGCCCCGTGAGCGGCCCCGCCGCTGCCGCTCACGCGTCGTAGCCCACGTGGAGGAAGCCGTCCTCGGTCCCGAGGAGCCGTCCGCCGGCAGCAGCCATGGCGTCGGCGGCCCGGGCCAGCCGTTCGTACGCAGCCGCGGCCTGCAGCAGCGTGGCGGCCCGGTCGGCGCAGTGCAGGAAGGTCAGCGTCTCGAGGGTCCGCACGAGCGCACCGGACCTCACCTCGTGCACCCGCAACGCCGACCCGGCGGCGACCACGTCCAGGACGGGACCGACCCTGGCGGGAGCCAGCGCCCAGGCGCGCCCGCCGTCCTCGATCCCCTCGAGCCTCGGCAGGAGCGCTGCGGACGTGCCTGCCGGCAGCGGGGGGCCGGCGACCTGTGCCCACGAGGGGCCCACCCGGGCGAGCACCGGCGTCCGAGGGGTCGAGCCGTCCGCGAGGTCGAGGACGGTGTCGCCGTCGACCGGTGGCTCGTCCACCACCCGGAGCCGCCACGGGGGCAGCGCAGGCGCGAGCACGGCGACGGACGGCGGCGGGGTCGTCGTCGCGCGGCTGCGGCGGGAGGCCCGCTCGGCCAGCAGCCGTCCGCGGGCCATCGGCTGCACCAGCCGCCACCCCGACCGGTGCGCCGCCGACAGCTCCTCGGCCACCGCCCGCAGCGCACCACCGGCCTCGCCGAGGGTGCGCACCTGGTCGAGCTGCCATCGGTGCTGGTCCTCGTGCTGCGAGCCCGGCCACGGCGACGGTGGCCGCCCGCCCGGCGGGACGTGGGTCATCAGGTCCATGCTGCCTCCCGCGCGGCCCGCGCTCCCCGCCGCGGGTAGGGCCCAGGGGCCGTCCGGCGCGGCGGTGACGCGCAGGTGCGCACCCGGCCGGCGGGTGTCCCCGGGTGGTCCCGAGGTCCGGCGCCGACCCGGCGATGCTGCCACGCGCGGGCCGCCGTGCGCACCAGGTTTGCCACGGCCTGGTGCCGGCCGCCTGTCACGGCCTGCCCCTGGCCGCCACCGCCACCGCCACCGCCACCGCCACCGCCACCGTCACAGCCACCGTCACAGTCACCGTCCCAGCACGGGCTCGGTCCCCGAGCACACCCTGGTGCTGCGCCCGGCGGCTCCGCCCGGCCCCGGCCGGGCTCACCCGGGCTCGGTCCGCTCGACGTCGGCCAGGTCCTCCTCCGGCCGAGGTGGGACCGACTGGTCGTCCTCGAGCACGTGCGGGGCCAGGGGCGCGTGCTCCTCGGGCTGCTGGCTCATGTCTGCTCCTCCCGCGGCCCGCGCTCTGCCGGCCACCCGAGGCACCGTACGTGCCGGCGGCCACGCGGGGACGGGGCCCAGCCTCCTGCCGGGCGCCCGCCCCCGGGGGCGGAAGGCCTCACGTGGCCTCGGCCCACGAGCGCACGACCGCCACGTCCAGCGGCACGTCGAGCGGGAGGTCGTCGCGGGCGGGGCCGAAGAGGAGCCGGCCCGCCTCGTCGGCGCAGTCCTGCACGGCGGTGGCGACCTGGTCGGCCAGCGCCGCGGGGGAGTGCACGACCACCTCGTCGTGCAGGAACATCACCAGCTGCGGGCGCTGCGGGGCCGGGAGGTCCGGGGTGGTGCGCCAGAGCCGGTTGCGCAGGAGCGCGAGCCAGCACAGTGCCCACTCCGCGGCCGTGCCCTGCACCACGAAGTTGCGGGTGAAACGGCCCCAGGAGCGCCGCTGGGACTCCAGGACCCGGTCGGTGCGGTGGTCCTCGACCGCCTGCTGCGTCCAGGCCCCCCGGGGGACGGGAGACCCGCGGCCGAGCAGGGTGCGCACCACCTCCCCCCGCTCGCCGGCGCGGGCCGCCTCCTCGACGAGGCCGAACGCGGCCGGGTACCGCTCGGCGAGACGGGCCACCATGCGGCCGCTCTCGCCCCGTGTCCCCCCGTACATCGCGCTGATGACGCCCAGCTTGGCCTCGGCGCGGGTGGCCACCGCGCCGTCGCTCACCAACCCGGCGTACAGGTCCCTGCCCCGTCCCGCAGCCGCCATCGCGGTGTCACCCGCCATCCCGGCGAGCACGCGGGGTTCGAGCTGGGCGGCGTCGGCCACGACCAGCCGCCAGCCCTCGTCCGCCACGACCGCCCGACGCAGCTCGGCCGGGACCATGAGCGCCCCGCCGCCCCGGGCCGACCAGCGCCCCGTGACCACGCCGCTGACGAGGAAGTCCGTCCGGAACCGGCCGTCCTGCACCCACGTGTCCAGCCACTGCCAGCCGTTGGCCGCGGCCAGCCGGGCCAGCTTCTTGTAGGCGAGCAGCGGCTGGACGACGGGGTGGTCCAGCTGCGACAGCGTCCAGGACCGGGTGTCGTCGACCGGTAGGCCCGCGCCCTGCAGGGCCTGCAGCAGCGACCCGGGCGAGTCCGGGTTGAGCGCGGGCGCCCCCAGGGCGTCACGGACCTCGTGCAGCAGCCTCTCCAGGACGGCCGGACGGTGGCCCGCGAGCGGTCGTGGACCCAGCAGCGCGGTCAGCACGTCGGCGTGGACGTCCGCGCGCCACGGCACCCCCGCCCGCGTCATCTCCGCGGCGACGAGCGCGCCGGAGGACTCGGCGGTGACCAGCAGGCCGAGGCCGTGGTGGTCGGCCGCGGCGAGCGCCTGCCGCTGCCGCCCCAGCTCGCCGAGCACGTCGAGGCCGAGCAGGTCGTGGCCGTCGAACAGCGCCGCCACGGTCGGGTCGGCGGCACCCAGCCCGTCCCACTGCCCGCTGTCGTGCCCGGCGGCAGGGGTCGCCAGCGGGGAGCCGCGCAGCAGGTCGTGGGTCAGCCGCAGGTCCCAGCAGCGCTCCACCCGCACGCCGGCGCGCAGCAGCTCGGGGTACCACCGGGTCGTGCAGTCCCACGTCCAGCGCGGCCGCTCGGTCTCGCGCGCGGCGGCGTAGGCGGGCAGGTCCCTGCGTGGCAGCCGGGTGCGGGCGGTGACGGTGGTGCCGTCGAGGGTCTCGACCACCTCGACGTCCTCCGGCCGGTCGCACCGCAGCAGGACCAGGTGCCCGCACGTGCGTGGCCGGCCGGTGACGCCCATGGCGACAGTCTCCCCGGCGCGCGACGTGCGGGGACCGCACGCCGACCGGCGGCGGCCCATGACGGGCGGGACGTTCGGGTGGCACATCTGGCAGGCTCTGCCCACGATGACCTCCCCACCCCAGGAGGTCCAGGATGTCCCGTACGTCCCGTCCCACCCGCGCGCTCGCCGCTGTCGTCGTCGCCGCGGCGGCGGTCGCGGTGCCCGTCGTCCCCAGCACCGCGGTCGGTCAGCGGCCCTTCCCGGAGACGGTCGCCCTGCCCGGGGACTTCTCGCCCGAGGGCATCGCCGGCGGACGGGGCACCACGTTCTACGCCGGGTCGCGGCCGGGGCCGACCGGCGGTGCGGTGTACGCGGGGGACCTGCGGACCGGCGAGGGCGAGGTGCTGGTGCCCCCCACGCCAGGTGGTGCCTCGATCGGGATGACGTTCGACCGCGCCACCGGCACCCTCTGGGTCGCCGGCGGACCGACCGGCACCGTCACCGGGTACGACGGCCGCAGCGGTGAGGTCGCGGCCCGGTACACGGCCCCGTCGAGCCAGGCCGGACGGTTCCTCAACGACGTGACCATCGCCGGGGACCGGGTCTACGTCACCGACTCGCTCAACGCCGAGCTCGTCGTGGTGCCCCGGCGTCCCGCGCGGGGCGGCGACCTCGAGCTGCTCCCGCTGACCGGCGACTGGGACCAGAGCGGTTCGGGCTTCGACGCCAACGGCATCCGCACCCTGCCCGGGGGCGACCTGCTCGTCGTCGACCAGGGGACGCTGCTCGTGGTGGACCCGGCCACCGGCGGCGCCGAGGCCCTCGAGCAGACCGGGGGCACCCCGCTGACCGCGGGCGACGGGCTGGAGCTGCGCGGGTCGACCGTGTACGTCGTCTTCGGCTACGGCGAGGACTCCGTCGCGGTCGTCGACCTCGACCTGGCCGCGGGCACCTTCGCCACGACGGGGGCGCTGACCAAGGACGAGCCCGAGGCCGACGACCTGGAGCGGCCCACCACGGCGCTGTTCAGGGCGGGGTCCCTGTGGGTGGTCAACGGCAAGTTCGCCAGCGGCCCCACGACGGACCAGGAGATCGTGCGCCTCGACCTGCGCTGACCCCGCCATGACCGGTCGGGACGCGGGTCCGCTCGTGACGCCGGACGGCCGCTACCTCGTGGTGCGCGGCCGGCTCTGGCGTCGCTCGGACCCGCGCCTCCCGGCGGCCGAACGTTCCCGCCTGACGGCGGAGCTCATGGCCGCCCGTCGTGACAAGGCCCGCGCGACGAGGGCGGACGACCCGGCGGCACGCGAGGCCGCCCGGGTCCGGGTCGATGCCGCCAAGCACGCCCTCGGCGAGCGGGGCCCGGTGTGGTGGGACGACGGCGCCCCCGACCTCTCCCGGCACCTGGCCAGGACCGGGCCGTACGCCGCCTGGTACGCGGTGGCGCCGCAGGAGGGGGGCACACCTACGCCGTGAGCCACCAGGCCCGTCGGAGCGGTCGGCCCGTTGTGTCCGACCCCGCCCCTACCGTCCTGGACATGCCGATGAGCTTCCAGGTCGCCGTGGACTGCCAGGACCCCCACCTGCTCGCCGAGTGGTGGGCCGAGACCCTCGGGTGGCAGGTGGAGCCCCAGGACGCGGCCTTCATCACGGCCATGGTGGAGCAGGGGAACGCGACGCCCGAGGACACGACGACCCACCGCGGGGCGCTCGTCTGGCGTTCGGGGGCCGCGATCACCCACCCAGGGCCGCCGTCCGTGCCGGGCGGGCGGGTGTTCTTCCAGCAGGTGCCGGAGGGCAAGACCGTCAAGAACCGCGTCCACCTGGACCTGCGGCCGGGACCCGAGGGCTCCCTGCCGTCGGTGGAGGAGCTGACCAGGCGAGGGGCGGTCGTCGTGGGGGAGGGGCGGCAGGGGCCGCACACCTGGACGGTTCTCACCGATCCGGAGGGCAACGAGTTCTGCGTCTGACTGCTCGCGGCTCAGAGCCGGCTGAGGGTCTCCGGGTCCTCCTCGCCGAGGTAGTACCGGTCCAGCACCCGACCGAACAGCGGCTCGTCCGGGGCCGCCCGGGAGAACAGCGTCATGGCGGAGCGGAGCTTGACGGCGTCGACGGCGCCCATGACGGCCACGGGGTCCGTGGTCGGCAGGTCCGTCAGCACCTGAGCGCACTCGCGCAGGCGGGCTCCCAGCAGCGGGTGTGCAAGGTAGGCGCGGGCGTGCCCGAGCCCGGCCAGGGCGTAGTGCTGGGCGGTGCTGCTGCGTCCCAGCCCGGCGACCTGCGGCAGCACGAACCACATCCAGTGGCTCTGCTTGCGTCCGGCCCGCAGCTCGGCGACCGCCCGCTCGTAGGTCCCGCCGCCCTGGGCGTCGACGAAGCGCTGCAGCCCGTGCGAGTCGTCCACGGCCGGTGGGTGCCCCCGTCGGCCACCGTCCATGCGCGGTGCGCCGGGTGTGTGGGTCCGCGCCCGGCAGGGCGTGGGGTCCGCAACGGACCGTTGGTCAGCCTCGGTAGAGCGCCGTGGCGATCTCCACCGCGGTGCCCGTGCCCGGTGGCTGCTCGCCGCGCCACCACGCGAGGCGCACCACGACCGGCTCGGCGTCGGCGAGCGGTCGGTAGACCACACCGGGCCTCGGGTACTGCTGGGCGGTCGCCTCGGCCGTGACCCCGACGCAGCGCCCGGTGGCGATGACGGCGAGCCAGTCGTCGACGTCGGTGGTCCGCTCGGTGCGCGGCCGCCGCTCGGGCGGCCAGAGCCCGAGCGTGGTGGAGCCGGTCCGCTCGTCGACGAGGAGCAGCCGGTCGCTGACCTCGGCCAGACGGACGGTGCGCCGGCGGGCCCACGCATCGTCCGCGGCCACCGCCACGAAGCGACGCTCCAGGCCGATGACGGCGCTGTCGTACCGTCCCGGGTCGGGAGGCAGCCGGACCACGGCCAGGCGGCACGTGCCCTCGGCCAGCCCGGCGGTGGGGGAGTTGGTCCGCACCAGCTGCAGCCCCGTGCCTGGCACCTGCTCCGCCCAGCGACGCTGGAAGCCGAGCGTGTGCCGGCCGAGCGCCGACCACGCGTGACCCAGGCGCAGCAGGTGCTGGCCGCCGGTGGCCTCGCGGACCAGGTCGTCCACCTCCGCCAGGACCCGACGGGCACGGGACAGGACCTCGGTCCCGGCGGGTGTCAGGGCCAGCTCGCGGCTGGTCCGGCGGACCAGGAGCACGCCCAGCTCCTGCTCCAGCCCGGCCAGCGTCCGTGACACCGACGCCTGCGAGACCCCCAGGGCGATCCCGGCGTCGGTCAGGGTCCCCTCGTCGGCGATGGCCGCCAGGCACCTGAGGTGACGCAGCTCCACAGCCATGCGTGAAGCGTATAGAACTGTCCGGCCATGCATTCTGCGGATGGACCGGTCGGCTCCAGGCTGCTGACCATGAGCAGCTGTCACACCCGCGGCCCTGGTTCGGTGTCAGGTCCCGCTGCCGCTCGTGGGTCGGCCGGCGCGGGCGTCAGTGGGTCCCGCACGGCCCGTGGGCGCCCTGACGCGGCGGGCACCGCCCTCATGCTCGGGGCCGCGGCGTCCAACCAGCTGGGCGCGGGCGTGGGGGCGCTGGCCTTCGGTGCGCTCGGACCGGTCGGTGTGGTCGTCATCCGGCAGTGGGTCGCCGGCGTCGTGCTGCTGGCGGTCGCCCGCCCGCCGCTGCGCTCGCTGACCTGGGCCCAGTGGTGGCCGGTGGTGTGCCTGGCCGTGGTGGTCGCGGCCATGAACCTCTCCCTCTACGGGGCGGTCGACCGGGTCGGTCTGGGCACCGCGGTGACCTTGGAGTTCCTCGGCCCGCTGGGGGTCGCGCTGGTGCGCTCCCGCCGGGCGACGGACCTGCTCTGCGCGGTGCTGGCGGGAACGGGTGTCGTGGTGCTCGTCCACCCTGAGCCCACGACCGACGTGGTGGGGGTCGGCCTGGGCGCGCTGGCAGCGGCGTGCTGGGCCGGGTACATCGTGCTGAACCGGGTGATCGGCGCCCGCATCCCCGGGGCGGGCGGACCCGCGGCGGCGGCGGTGCTGTCGGCGGTGGCGTTCGTCCCGGTCGGCGTCCTGGTCCTGCCCCGGCTCGAGCTCACGCCGCTCTCGGTGCTGGGTGCCGCCGCGGCCGGGGTCCTGGCCTCTGCGGTGCCGTTCGTCCTCGACCTGCTGGCGCTGCGTCGCGTGCCGGCGGGCTCCTTCGGCCTGTTCATGAGCGTGCACCCGGTGCTGGCCGCACTGGTCGGGCTCGTGGTGCTCGGGCAGGTGCTGCCCTGGACGGGGTGGCTCGGTATCGGCTGCGTGGTGGTGGCGAACGCGAGCGCGGGCCGTACCTGGCGCCGAGCGCGGGTGCTCGGAGCGGGCGTGCCCCAGGGGCCGGTGGCCGACCCCACGTAGTCCCCGTCGCCTGCCGGGGCCGGGATCGTCCGCTCACCCGAAGACGGCCGCCGTCCACAGGTGGAGCAGGGCGTACCCGCGCCAGGGACGCCAGCCGACGGCCCGCACCTCTGCCTCCCGGGCGGTCCGCACACCGAGCGACCGTCGGAGCACCAGGTCCCCCGGCAGCCACGCGTCCTTGTCGCCCAGGCACCGCAGGGCGACGTAGTCCGCGGTCCACGGGCCGATGCCGGGCAGGGCGAGCAGGGCCGTGCGCGTGGCGACCAGGTCGGCGTCCCGGCCCAGGTCCAGGCCGTCGGCGGCAGCCCCCGCCACGGCGTGCAGCGCTCTGGCCCGGGCCGACGTCACGCCGACCGCGCGCTGGAGCTCCGCGGGACCGGCATCGACCAGGACCGCGGGGGGAGGCAGCGAGGACAGCCGCAGCCCGCCCGACACCGGGGCCACCGTCCCGAAGGCAGCCAGCAGCCGGGCCGCGAAGGTACGGGCGGCTGCCAGCGAGACCTGCTGACCGAGGACCGCGAACAGGGCCGTCTCCAGGCCGTCGACCGTCCCGGGCACGCGCAACCCCGGTCGAGCCGCGACCAGCGGTGCCAGCCGAGGGTCCCTGGCGAGGGCCGCGTCGACGGCCTCGACGTCAGAGTCCAGGTCGAGCCAGCCGCGGACACGGTCGGCGACCACCGTCGTGCAGGCCTGCCCATCCGCCCCTGCCGGAGGGGTCACGTCCACGGACACGTGGTGGTCGGCCGCGCCGTCCCGGGGAAGGGTGAGCACGGCCAGCGCCGGCCCGTCGGGGGTCGGGACGAGCCGGGTGTGCGTCCCGACGGCCGGGTCGTGGTGCTCGACCCCGGGGACGGCGTGCGCGGCCAGGAAGCGGTTCAGCGGGCCGCCGGCGATGGGGCCTCGCCACCCGAGGCGCACGACGGTCGTGCCGTCGTCCCCGTCCACGCCTGATGGTCCCGTGCGCGCGCTGTGTGCGCGAGGCGGGCTGGTGGGTGCGGAGAGCGGGCCGGCTCGAAGGACCGGGCAGCCTGGACGGGCGCTCGACGCGCACGGTTGCGTGCGCCGGGGACGGGTCAGCCGAACAGCCGGGGCAGCACGAAGAGCATGATCGAGGACCACGTGACGTGGGTGAGGATCGGGCCGAGGATGCCTCCGCTGGCCCGGCGTTGCAGGCCGAACACCGCCCCCAGCACCAAGGCGGCGAACACCAGCATCGGGTTGCCCGTCGCGAGCGTCGCGGCCGCGTAGACCACGGTGGAGATGACCACCGGGTGTCTCCGACCGATCGCCGCGAACAGCCCGCCGCGGAAGAAGATCTCCTCGGCGACGCCGTTGACCAGGGTCACCAGCGCGATCAGCGGCAGGTACCCCTCGTCGGCGTGGGCCAGCACCTGGTCCACGTAGCCGGCCAGCGGCGGGATGAGCCGCACGACCAGCGCCCCGAGCACGAACACCGCGCCGGCCACCACGCCGAGCGCGATCGGGGTGAGCACCGGTCTGCGCAGCGTGCCCCGGAACGGGATGTGCCCCAGGTGCAGCGGCCCGGACACGAGCCCGCCGACCACCCACGTGGCGGCGACCAGCAGGGTCAACGGGTAGAACGTCGGGTCGCCGGGCTCCACCCCGAGGGAGACGCCGAGCAGCACCGCGCCCACCACGAGCACGACCCCCGCGACCACCCGGCGGCGCCGGAACTCGCTGTCGGGCTGGGAGTGGTCGCGCTCGACCTTGTCGATCAGCGCCGGTGCCAGGGCGGCGGTGACCCGCCGGCGGAGGGCCGCGACCGTGCTCACGCAGGCTCGCGCGAGGACTCGGCCTCCTCGCGCGCGTCCAGGGCCAGCCGCACCGCGTCGTCGTAGCCCATGGTCTTCCCCGGGACGACCTCCTCGATGGACCGGTCCTGCACGATGACCTCCGTGGTCATCGAGTCCACGAGGGTGCGGGCGGTCTTGGTGTCCACGTCGGTGACGAAGGACAGCCAGTACGACGAGAGCCGCGGGGTCAGCAGCGGCACCGGGATGCGCGGCAGGGGCTTGTGCTTGATCCGGGCGGCCCGGCGGAGCATGTCGATGTACCGCAGCACGTCGGGACCGCCGATCTCGAACGTCCTGCCGACCGCGCGCTCGTTGCCGAGCACGCCCACCAGGTAGCGGACCACGTCCGGCAACGCGATCGGCTGCGTCCGGGTGTCCACCCACTTCGGCGTGATCATGACCGGCAGGTGGTCGACGAGCTGTCGGGTGATCTCCCACGAGATGCCGCCGTGGCCCACCACGACCGCCGCCCGCAGGGTCGTCACGGGGACACCGGCCTCGGCGAGCAGGTGCTCCACCTCGCGGCGGGACCGCAGGTGGGGCGAGAGCTCCTCGTCGTCGCGGCCCAGGCCCCCCAGGTAGACGATCTGCTCCACCCCGGCGTCACGAGCCGCGGCGGCGAAGTTGCGTGCCGCCTGGGCGTCCTTGTCCTCGAAGTCGGCGGAGTCGAGGGAGTGCACGAGGTAGTACGCGGCGTCGACGCCCTGCAGCGCCTCCCGCAGCGAGGCCGGGTCGCCGACGTCGCCCTGGACCGGCGTGCCCGCGCCGTCGTAGTCGTCCGGGTGACGGGTCATGGCGCGGACGTCGTGGTCCTCGGCGACCAGGGCGCGGCACAGGTGCGAGCCGATGAACCCGGAGGCCCCGGCGACGAGCACGGTCCGGGTCATGCCTCCAGCATCGGCCCTCACCTGCTCGGCCGCACCTGCGGAGCCCGGCTCAGGCGACCTCGCCCCGCACGAGCCGTCGGTGCGAGGCCACCAGGGCGACCAGTGCGATCAGCAGGGGCCCGGCCCACGCCCACGCCAGGCCGACGCCCTGGACCGGTTCCGGGGTGCCGCCGAGCTGCGAGAGCAGCGAGGTGGTGTACGAGCTGACCGCCAACCGGGCGGGCAGCGCCCCGAACGTGCCGACGACCCCTTCCCAGACCAGGACGTACACCAGGCCCCACACCAGGGCCCGTCGCACCGCCAGCCCCAGGAAGGAGAACAGGCCGGCGTAGCCGACGCAGCCGAGCAGGGCGGCGTAGCCGGAGGCGACCACCAGGTCGGTGCTGCCTCCCGCGCCCACGGCGAGCGCCAGGGCCGCCAGGACCGCCAGCGGCGCCGACCGCACGAACACCGCGAGCCCGGCGGCCACCGAGAGCCGCCAGCGCGGCACCGGGCGCAGCCACAGGTAGACGAGGGTGCCGTCGTCCCGGAGGTCGCCGACCACGGCAGCGGCCTGGACCAGGCTGATGAGCGGCGCGTACAGGGTCAGGACCAGCGTGGCCACCAGGGTCGCCACGAGCTCGTCGGGCACCCCGACGGCGTCCTCGGCGCGGAGCCGGAGCACGAGGCCGATGCCGCCGAGGGCCAGCGCGGCCGCCACGGACAGCGCGAGCCGGAGCCGACCCTGCGCGGCCCTGGTCATGATGGAGGTGAGCAGCCACAGCGACGCCGTGGCCGGGCGCGTGGTGGTGGACCCCCCGGCCCCGGTCGTGGGCGCGCTCACCGGGTCACCAGGTAGCGGAAGACGCTGTCGAGGTCGTCGTCCAGGGGGCGGACCTCGAGCAGCACGGCGCGGGCGTCCAGCGCGCGGGACGCCAGCGACCGGCGTAGGAGCGGGGCAGCCAGGGTGTCGACCACCACGGCCCCCGGCGGGCCGCCCGGGTCCTTCCCGGGTGGTTCCACCGCCACGCCCACGACGCCGTCGAGCCCGACCAGGGCGGCCGCCAGCTCCCGTGGCCGGTCGGTGCCCACCCGGACCTTCAGCGGCCGGTCGTCCAGGAGCGCGCGCAGCCCGTGCGACGTGCCGGCCGCGACGACCCGTCCCTGGGCCATGACGAGCACCCGGTCGCTGATCCGGTCGAGCTCGCCGAGCACGTGGCTCGACACCAGCACGGTGTGCCCCTCCGCGCCGAGCGTGGCGACCAGGTCGAGCACCGCGAGGCGCTGGCGGGGGTCGAGCCCTTCGACGGGTTCGTCCAGGACCAGCAGGGGCGGGCGGTGGACGATGGCCTGCGCGATCTTGGCGCGCTGCCGCTCCCCGCCGGAGCGCTGGCGCAGCGGCCGCGGGTCGGCGGGGTCCAGGCCCACCCGGTCCAGGGCGACGCGGCTCGCCTCGACCGGGTCGGGCATGCCCACCAGGCGGGCGGCCGTCTCGACGAACCGGGTCGGGCTCTCGTGGTCGAACAGCGCCTCCTGCTGCGGGGCGAGGCCGACCTGGCGGTACACCTCCGGGTGGCGGCGGGCGTCCTGGCCGAGCAGGCGCACGGTGCCGCGGGAAGGGCGGGTGAGGCCGCAGACCAGTCGCAGCAGCGTCGACTTGCCCGCCCCGTTCGGGCCCAGCAGGGCGGTGACGCCGGGACGGAGGGTGAGCGACACGTCGGAGACGGCGACGACCTTTCCGTACCAGCGGCTGACCCCGGCCAGCTCGGCGACGGCGGTCTCGGGGGCGGCCGTGCGTGCGACCGCCGAGGTCGTGGTGGTCGTGCTGAGGCTCATCGGGACACCTTCGTGGTGGCGTAGGAGAGGGCGACGACGGCGGCGGGGACGGCGACCCACGCCGACCACGCCGTGAGCAGGAGCCACAGCGGCACCGACGACAGGTCGGACCCGCCCTCGGCGCCGAGCAGGAGCAGCCGGTACGGCATCTCGAAGGCGACGGACACGACGTCGAACAGCCGCACCGAGTCCGGCGACCCGGTCTCGCTGAGGATCGCGGTCACCGCGGTGCCGAGCAGCAGGACCACGGCGATCACGGCCGTGGCGACCACCCTGCGCGAGGTGAGGCTGGACACGGCCGAACCGACCGCAGCCAGCGGCAGCGACAGCAGGGCGGCGCCGAGCACGACGCGCCACAGCAGGTCCAGCACGGTGAGCAGGGACGGCAGGTCGTCGCCGACGCCGGACAGGCCGAGCAGCAGGATGAGCGGCGGGCCCATCACCACGATCGACAGCAGGACCAGCAGTGCGCCGGCCTTGCCGAGCAGGTACGTCCAGCGGGTCAGCGGCGTCGACAGGTAGCGCCCGAGCATCCCGGTCCGCTTGTCGGTGCAGAACAGCTCGGGCACGACCAGGGCCGAGAAGGCGATGACCGCGGTGGTGGTGAGCCCGAAGAAGTCGCGGACGGACTCGTTGAGCGGGGTGCCGAAGATGTCGCCGGCCACGACGGTGACCCCGACCAGGGCGATCGCCGGCAGGTAGGCGACGATGATGACGAACCCGATGGGGATCTTGCCGCCGAACGGCCGGCCGACCCCCAGCCCGCGACCGACCGAGTACCGGACCAGGCTGCCGACCGCGCCCGGGACGCCGGACCGCGCCCCGTCGTAGGGCCGGTAGCCGGTGTCGAGCAGCCGGGCGGCCTCCTCCGGTGCCCTCATGCTGAGCCTCCTGTCGTGGCGAGGTAGGTGTCGACGAGCCCGTGGCGGGGCTCGGTGAGCCGGTGGACCCCGGCGCCGCTGGCGGCGAGGACCCGGGTGAGCGCGGCCTCGTGCTCGGGGGCGCTGAGGGTGACCTGAAGGTGGGCGAGGCCCTCGCCGCTGGCCGAGGGGCCGAGGTCGACCGCGCTCGTGGGGGTGACGGCGAGGCCTGCGGCGAGCAGCCCGCGCTCGACGGCCGGCGCGGAGGCCTCGTCGAGGACGAGCAGCCGACGCGAGGAGTGCTCCGCCTCCTGGCGCAGCTGCGAGGAGGTGGCCCGCCCGTCGGTGAGGATCACGACGGCGTCGCACACCTGCTCCACCTCTGCGAGCAGGTGCGAGCTGAGCAGCACCTGCATGCCGAGCTCGGTGCCGAGCCGCCGGACGAGCAGCAGCAGGTCCTCCCGCTGCACCGGGTCCAGGCCGTTCGTGGGCTCGTCGAGGACGAGCAGGCGCGGGTCGTGGGCCAGCGCGCAGGCGAGCTTGACCCGCTGCACCTGCCCCGTGGACATCGTCCCGACCCGCCGGGTGCGCTCCTCGCCGAGGCCGACGAGCCAGAGCGCGTCGCTGCTGCGCTGCCGGGCGGCGCTGCGGGGCAGGCCCTGCACCTCGGCCAGGTGGCTGACCAGGTCGACGGCCGGCACGTCGGGGGGCAGCACCTGCAGCTGGGGCGAGTAACCGATGAGAGGGCGCAGCCGCGGGCCGTCGCGCGTCGGGTCCAGGCCGAGCACCCGCACCTCTCCCGAGGTGGGCCGCTGGAGGCCGAGGAGCAGGCCGATGAGGGTGGTCTTGCCGGCCCCGTTGGGCCCCAGCAGACCGGTGACGCCCGGACCGACGTGGACGTCGGCGCCGTCGAGGACCGCCCGGCCCCCGATGCGCAGGTGCAGGTCGCGGGTCGTCACGACCGGCTCGCCGGTCGTGGTCGGCGGGGGAGGGACCGTGGTCCGTGCGCTCGTCACGGGACGACGGTCCCAGCCCGTCGGCAGGCGCCGACAGGGGGGTAGCCGCCGTACCTGTGCTGCAGTCCGCCGGTGACGCGGTGGCGCGGTGACGCGGTGACGCGGTGACGCGGTGACGCGGTGACGCGGTGGCGCGGTGGCGCGGTGGCGCGGTGGCGCGGTGGCGCGCTGGGGTGCTCGTCGACGTGTCGTCCCGGGCGGCGGTGCGCGGGGCGGCGGGGGAGCACGTGGCGAGCCCCCGGAGCCGGCACCCAGCGGGCGGCGAGCGGGGGGACGTGTCGCGCGGCGGCGGCTGGGTACCTGTCCCTGGGGGCGCAGGGTGCGTAGGCCGCCCGTGCCCGGTACCCATCCGATGCCGCCCCGATCCCCACCGACGCACGAGGAGGACCCGTGGACCACGAGGTACGCGACGAGACCACCCGACAGTTCATCGCCGCCCTCCGGCACCTGGAGCAGAACAGGGACCTGGAGCCCATGGGCTCGCTGTTCACCGACGAGGCCGTCGTCACGAGCATCGACGGCCACGGCCCGCGCACCGGTCCCGCCGGCATCACGGCGCTGTTCGAGGAGTACCTCACGCAGTTCGACGAGATCCGCACCACGTTCACGCAGGTCACCGAGGGCGAGGACCACGCCGCCCTGGAGTGGACCAGCGAGGCGGTCCGGGCCGGTGGGCACCCCGTCACCTACACCGGCGTGACGATCATCGACCTGGACGACGACCGGGTGACCGGGTTCCGCACCGTCTACGACTCGGCAGCGCTCATGGGACCGACGGTGCTGGAGGACCATGGGCGACCCTGAGGCGTAGAGCCCAGGGCCGACCCACCCGGACGCGCCCCGGTCGCGCAGCACGCGCGACGCGCCCCCGGCCAGCCTGGGACGGACCCGCGGCGCCGGGTGGACCGGGTGGTGCAGACGTAGAACCGGGTGGTGCATACGTAGAGCAGCCAGCCGGTTGCTTGTCGTGAGGTCCTTGGCTGGGTCATGCGCGGTCTTCTAGGCGTTCGGCTAGCAGGGGCCACGCGCCCGTTGACGGGTTCCCACCGCCACGCCTGAATCCGTGGCATGCAGAGCGCGAGCCGGACCGGCGGTCGGCGCGCGTTCCGCCCGGTCCTCACCACCGTGCGGCTGCTCGAGGTGCCGCTCGGACCCGACGGGCTCGAGATGGTCTACCGGGCCTCCTACGTGCGTCTGGTCGCCCAGCTGACGACCATGACGGCCGACCGGTCGGAGGCGGAGGACCTGGTGCAGGAGGCGTTCGTGCGTGCGGCTCAGCGCTGGGACGTGGTCGGGGGGTACGAGATCCCCGAGGCCTGGGTCCGTCGGGTGGCTGTCAACCTCGCCGTGAGCCACCTACGACGCCTGCGAGGGCACGGCACCGCCGTGCAGCGCTGGGGCCACGTGCTGTCCCCAGGTGAGAACGAGGGGCCTGAGCGCACGAGCACCGAGAGGCTCGCGCTGCGGGCCGGCCTGGGGCGCCTGCCGCAGAACTACCGCGTGGTGCTGTCCCTGCACTACCTCGCCGACCTGGACGTCCGCCGGATCGCGGCCCTGCTGGACGTCCCCGAGGCCACCGTCAAGACCCGTCTGGCCAGGGGGCGCGCGCGGCTGCGCTCGGCTCTGAGCGACCCCGGGCGGCAGGTGCCGCCCGTGCCCTCGCGGGTCGTGGACCCGCAGGTCGTGGAGTCGCACGACCACGAGCAGCCGGTCGACGGCGTCGGTCCGCGAGGGACCCGAGCCGCCCGAGGGCGCCGCGCGGCGTGACCGTCACGGTCCGGGTGCGTGCATGCGTCCGTCGGTCACCGGGGACCACCCTCAGGAGCCTGCTGGACGGCCGTGCAGGGACGGCCGTCCAGCAGCTCGAAGGACGCGACGACGGCTACCACGTCGCAGCCCCGCGGCCGCCGCGTCGGGGGACGCAGGGTGCGGTGGTGACCGGTCTCCGTGCCCTGCTCGAGCGGGCCTAGCGGAGGAACTCGTCGGCGAAGTCGTCGACGGTGGCCACCCTGTCCTTGCCGATGCCCAGGATGTACAACAGCTCGACGGAGTCGGAGAAGTCGAGCTTCACCTGCGGGCTGTAGTACCTGAACGCCGCGGCCCATGCCGAGCCGAACCGGCCACCGCGAGCCGCCGTGACGAAGGCGTCGTTCTTGCTGTTCGAGCTGGCGGCCGTCCGGTTGAGGTCGGCGGTCCGGTTGGTGTCGTTCCCGTCGTCGATCTTCGTGTAGTCGGTGGCGCTACGCACGTACGACAGGTCGCTGGCCGTGGTCTTCCTCTCGTTCCAGCTGCTGTGCTGCACGACGTGGATGCGCTTCTTGGTGTCCAGGCCCGGGTCCCGCTGCTTCACGGCCCGGATGACGTCCGCGGTGAAGTCGGACTGGCCGCCCTCCGCGACCCAGATGTCGCCTCCGGTCGCGAGCACCGCGGACCAGCGCCTCGCCGTCGCGGCCACCGCGCCCGACCAGTTGCTGTGGGCGTTGAGCCACGCCGACCCCCAGGCGGCGCGCATGACCGCCTCGGACGCAGGCACGTAGGAGCCCGAGTTGGTGCCGTAGGTGCCGCTCACCACGTGGGGCGTGATCCCCAGGGCGCCCGTCACCGTGCGGTTCGCCACCGTGGCGTGGCCGTCGTCGCGGTCGGGGGCGTTGTCGTGGTGCAGCGAGAGCAGGTCGGAGCCTGGGTCGAAGGCCGAGCTGCCCGGGACGGCGCCACTGACGTTGGACCCCCCGGGTGACGCGGGTCGGGGGGCAGGCTTCCTGTTGGCGGGGGTGGGGCGAACGGGCTCAGGCGGTGACGGCTGCGCTGGTGAGGCGTCGCCCAGGCGCCGGCTGGAGCACGTCCAGCGACCTGCGACGGGATCGCAGTCCTCTCGCGGCTGCGTGCAGGACCGCTCGTAGGCCGCCTTCGCGGCGTTCAGGGTGCGACCCTCCGCCGCGCACGAGCCTGCTGTCTTCGCGGCGACGGCCGGGGAGCTGAGGAGCGACGCCGCGAGCAGCGCGACGACGGCTCCCAGGACGCCGGCTGCAGAGGCCCGGCGGAGGTGTCGACCTCCGGGCGGAGCGGGGGCTCGTCGTCCCCACGAGGGGGGTCGCGACTCGGCGGGCACGGGGTCTGGTTGCACGGGTTCCATGACAAGGACACGCCTGGGGCCTGGCCGGGGTTTCACGCGGGGCCGGACCGGGGTCGGGCACCGGCCCGCCTGCGCCGCGCCGACGGGCGATGTGTCGGAGGTGCTGCCTACGGTTGCGCCATGACCGATTCCACCGATGCGTCCGGTTCCACCCCGCCCGCCGAGTCCGCCGAGAAGCCCGTCCAGCAGTGGGCGACCGGTGGGGAGCCGGCGACCGGGCCCCAGCTCAGCTACCTGACCACCCTCGCTCGCGAGGCCGGCCGTGAGGTGCCGGAGAACCTGAGCAAGGCCGACGCCTCGGTCCTCATCGACGAGCTCCAGCAGAAGTCCGGCCGGGGGGCCTGAGCAACCATGGGGCCGACGCCGGCCGAGCGGGCCACCCGGACCGGTCGGTCGGCGTCAGCCGGGGACGACACCCAGGTACACGGTGCACGCGGACCGGCCGCCGGTGAGGTGGTTGGCGAAGTCCACGACATGGGCGTACGTGGGTGAGAACACCTCGTCGAGCACCGCCTGGAAGCGCGGCTCGGGCGGGTCGTCGGACCACAGCCCGAACACGCCACCGGGACGGACCCACCGAGCAACCCGGCGCAGGCCCGCGACGGAGTAGAGGTCGCCGTGGCTGGCATGCAGCAGGTGCTCCGGGGTGTGGTCGATGTCGACGAGCACGGCGTCGAAGGTCCGGCCGGGAGCCTCCGGGTCCAGGCCCTCAGCAGACCGTGCCATGGCGAAGAAGTCACCGTGCAGCAGCCGGGTGCGAGGGTCGCCGACCAGCGCTCGACCGCCCGGGAGCACCCCGTCCACATGCCAGCCGAGCACCTCCGCCAAGGCGTCGACGACGGTCAACGAGCCGACCCGGTCGTCCTCGAGCACCGTCCGCGCGGTGAAGCCCAGGCCCATCCCCCCGACGACCACGTCCCACCGCCTGGAGCTGCCACCGGGATCCGCCAGGGCGGCCAGGCCCAGCCGGGCCAGCGCCACCTCCGAGGCGGTGAACAGGCTCGACATGAGGAACTCGTCGCCGAGCTTCACCTCGAAGACGTCGATGCCGAGGGTCGGTTCCACCCGCCGCCTCAGGCTGATCTCCCCCATGGGGGTGCTCGCCCAGGCGAGCTCTTCGAACCGTGCGCTCATCGGGTCCTCTCCTCCGGTGTCCGGCCACCGTAGGTGTCCACCGGTGGCGGCCCTGGTCTGGCCGGGGAAGATGGGGGTCCCCCACCTCGCCGGAGGCCACCGTGCCCGACCCCGCCCCGCTCACCTACCGTGCTGTCCCCGTCCCCACGCGGGACCGGCAGGGACCGTGGCCGGGAGTGGTCCTGGTCCACGACGCGTTCGGGCCGGGCGACGACATGCACGAGCAGGCCGACTGGCTCGCGGCCGCCGGCTACGTGGTGGCGATGCCCGACCTGTACGGGGGCCGGCGGGCGGTCACCTGCCTCAAGGGCACGTTCGCGCAGCTCAAGGCCCAGGAAGGGCCGGCCTTCGACCAGATCGAGGCGACCCGTGCCCAGCTGTCGAAGGCGGAGGACTGCACGGGAACGGTCGGCGTGATCGGGTTCTGCATGGGTGGGGCGTTCGCGCTGCTGCTCGCCAACCGGCCGGGCTGGGCGGCCTCGAGCGTCAACTACGGCCTCCTCCCGGACGACCTCGACGCCGCCCTGACGGGTTCCTGCCCGGTGGTCGCCAGCTTCGGCGGGGCGGACCCGTCGCTCAAGGGCGCCGCCGCGAAGGTGGAGGACGCCGCGCGGCGGGCGGGCGTCGTGGCCGACGTCAAGGAGTACCCGGGAGCCCGGCACGGGTTCATGAACCGGCTGACCGCGCGCTCGCCGTTGACCACCCTGCTGCGCGTCGGCGGCGTCGGCTACGACCACGGTGCCTCCGCGGACGCCAGACGTCGCATCCTCGCCTTCTTCGACACGCACCTGCGGGCGCCGGCGGTCTGAGGCCCGGCCCGGGAGCCGGTGCGCGGTGCCGAGCTGCCGGGCGGCACCTCCTCGACGAGCCCCCCGTCCTCGGCGCGCGCCGTCGCCCCCGGCTGCCGCAGCGTGCGCAGAAGCCGTCGCGTCCTGGCGGCATGGGCTCTGGTCGTGCGGGTACCTCCCCTGCAGACACCCCCACCTGGAAGGACTTGTCATGGACAACCGCAACACGTTCGTCCGCACGCTGCACGACCTCGGTGCCGCCGCCTGGTTCGGCGGGACCCTCATGGGCGCCATCGGGCTCAACGGGGCCGCGGGCAAGGTGAGCGACGAGACCGAGCGCGCCCCGGTCGCCAGCTACGGGTGGGCTCGGTGGGCGCCGTTCAGCTTCGCTGCCATCGCGTCGCACGTGGTGGGTGGTGCGGGTCTCCTGCTCGCCAACCGCGACCGCGCCGCCAACCAGGAGGGCACCCGCGGCAACACCGTCGTGAAGCTGACCCTCACCGGCGTCGCGATCGGCCTCACGGCCTGGAGCGGCGCACTGGGCTCCACCGTCGGCAAGGCGGGCAAGGTACCGGCGACCGGCGCGGTCATCCCCAACAGCTCCACCCCGCCCGACGTGGCCACCGCCATGAAGCAGCTCCGCCTCGTGCAGTACGCGATCCCCGCCGTCACCGGCGCGATCCTCGTCCTGGGCGCCCAGCAGGGCGAGCAGCAGAAGCCCGAGCAGCAGCTCAAGGGTCTCGGCCGCTTCAGCCGGCACTGAGCCGGAGGTCTCGAACCAGCGCCACCAGCGCCACCAGCGCCACCAGCACCACCCGTCACGGGCCGTCCGCCGTGGTGGCACGCCGAGCGTGACCACCCCGGCCGGCGGCTCGTCGGCATGCTCAGGCCGGGCCCGGGCCCGGGCGCAGACGGGCGCAGAGGGGGACCTGGCGTCACGTCCGCTCGCGCAGCAGCGTGCCGTCCGGGTCCCACTCGACCCGCCCCTGCGCGGCCAGGTCGCGCAGCCACCCCGCCATCGGCCACCAGCCCCAGACCGAGCGGAAGAGCGAGGCGTTGCGCACGATGTCCGGTACCCGGTCCCGGCGCCCGACCTCGTCGTGGTGCTGGTGGTACGCCCAGGCCCCGCCCACCCAGTGCAGCGGGGCCCCCGTGGCCCGCAGCCGCATGGCCATGTCGGTGTCCTCGGCCCCGTAGCCGGTGTACCGCTCGTCGAAGCCGCCGGCGCGCCGCAGCAGCGACGTGGGCGCGGCCATCGACACCGTCCAGAGGAGCTCCCACCGGTCCTCGGCCAGCAGCCGGCCTTCGGCCGGCACCGGGCGGGCGGCGTGCGCAGTGCCCTCGTGCGACATCGAGGCCAGCTGGTCCGGGTCGGCGGGGACGCCTGGCGGGAGGTAGGAGACCGGTCCGGCCACCACACCGTCGGTCAGCTCGGCCGCCTCGGCGTACCGGCGCACGGTGGACGGGCCGGGGACGGCGTCCACGTCGAGCAGGACCACCGTCGGCGCGCGCGCAGCGGTGATCCCGAGGTTGCGGGCGGCGGCCAGGGGCAGGGGCTCGCCGTCGGGGACAGCAAGGTCGATCACGACCGGGTGGGGATGGGGGCCGACCAGGCAGGGTCGTGGGTCAGGTCCCCCCATGCGGACGACGATCCACTCCAAGGACGGGTCGTCCTGGGCGGCGAGCCCCCACCCTTGTCGGCAGAGGTGGTCGAGCCGGCCCCGCACGATCGTCACGACCGAGGCCCGGGGGGTCCCCAGCGGCGGTACCGCGGTCGAGGCGGAGGTGAGGTCGGTGGTGCGGGGGGAGGTCGGCACGACGTCGATGACAGCACACGGCGCCGGACGGTCGCCCGCGCACGGACGCCGCCTGCACGCAGGTCACGGAGCGTCACCTCTCCGGGCCGCCGTGGCCCGGTCGACCGGGGCGGGATCGCCCATGGTGTGAGAAGCGCTGCTCATGGGTACCGCCTGTGAGCCATCCTCGGGTGGCGACCGGACCCGCCCCCCCCGCCGAGGTCCGTGACCCGCGACCCGACAGGACGGAGCTCGGATGGCCGGCGCCCCCCATGTGGTCCAGCAGGCGCGGACCCCCCTCGTCGCAGGCATCGGCCCGGCGGACGGGACCCCGCCGGAGCGGCCGCTGCGCATCGGCATCGTCGCGGCGCTGCGGTTCCCCGTGGCGCAGCCGTTCGCCGGAGGGCTCGAGGCGCACACCTGGTCCCTCGCCCGGTCCCTGAGCGCGGCGGGCCACCACGTCGTGCTCTACGCCCACGGCGACAGCGACCGGTCGGTGGCCCGCGTGGTCCCCGTCTTCGCGCCGCCCGCCCTGTCCGAGGCCGCCCGCGCCGACATCGCCGCTCCGCCGGCGCACTTCCTGTGGGAGCACCGCTGCATGCAGCAGACGATGTCCCGCCTTCTGCGCGACGTGGACCGGCTCGACCTGGTGCACAACAACAGCCTCCACTACCTGCCCCTGGCCATGGCGCCGCTGCTCAGCACGCCCATGGTCACCACCCTGCACACCCCGCCCAACGCCTGGCAGGAGGCCGGCGCCGTGGACGGCGCGCTGGCGAGCCGCTTCGTGGCGGTCTCGGCGGACGTGGCCCGACGCTGGTTCGACGTGCTCGGCGACGTCGAGGTGGTCGGCAACGGGGTCGACCCCACCCTGTGGCCGCAGGGTCAGGGCGGGGACGACCTCGTGTGGTCGGGGCGCATCGTGCCGGAGAAGGCCCCGCACCTCGCGGTCGCCGCCGCGCGGCTGCTCGGCCGGCGTCTGGTGCTGGCCGGACCCGTGCACGACCAGCGGTACTTCGACGCCGAGCTCGCGCCGCTGCTGGGCGACGACGTCCGGTACGCGGGCCACCTGGACGTGACCGGGCTCGCCACGCTCGTGGGTGGGTCGGCGTGCGCGCTGGTCACCCCGCAGTGGGACGAGCCGTTCGGGCTGGTGGCCGCCGAGGCGATGCTCTGCGGCACGCCGGTCGCCGCGTTCGACCGGGGTGGCCTGGCCGAGGTGCTGGCGACCGGTGGTGGCACGCTCGCCGCGGCCGACGACGTCGCCGACCTCGCGCGGGCGGCCGCTGCCGCGATGGTCATGGACCGCGACGCCGTGCGCCGGCACGCCCTGTCGAGCCTGAGCGCCACGGCCATGGCGGAGCGCTACGTGCAGGTGTACCGGGCCGCCGCGTGATCGGCTGGTACGTCCACGACCACGGCAGCGGCCACCGGCGTCGCCTGGAGGCGGTCGCGCAGCAGCTGGACGAGCCGGTGACCGGGATGGGCAGCGGGGAGCCGGCGGCCGGGGTGGAGTGGCTCGCCCTCCCGTCGGACACGACGGTGGCCGGGCGGCCCGACCCGTCGACGGCCGACCCCGCGGCGGCCGACCCGACAGCCGGCGGGGCGCTGCACTGGGCACCGCTCGGCGAACCCGGGATGGCTGCCCGCGCCGAGGCCGTCGCGGTGTGGGCCCGTCGCAGCGGGTGCCGCCTGCTCGTCGTCGACGTCTCCGTCGAGATGCTCCTGCTCGGCCGCCTGCTGGGTCTGCCCACCGTCGCGGTGCTGCAGCCCGGCGACCGCACGGACCCCGCGCACGTGCTCGGCTACACGACGGCCGCCGCGCTGCTGGCGCCGTGGCCGCACAGCGCCCACCGGCGCGACGGTGGACCGTTCACCGGCAAGACTCACTGGACCGGGGCGTTCTCCCGTCTCGACGGGCGTGCCCCGGTGGCCGAGCGCGGCCGCTGCCTGCCCGGCCGGTGCGCCGTCCTGGTCCTGGGGGCGGGGGGTCACGACGTGTCCGCCGCCGACGTGCGGGCCGCCGCCGACGCGACCGCCCCTGACGTCCCGGGCCACGACGGGACGGGCTGGCACTGGCACGTCGCCGGCCGCCTGCCGGAGCCGGTCGCGCACCGCATGGTCGTCGAGCACGGGCAGGTCGCCGACGTGTGGCCGCTGCTGTCCGGCGCCGACGTGGTCGTCGGCCCCTGCGGCGGTGGCCTCACCGCCGACGTCGCCGCGGCCGGCGTTCCCTTCCTCGCCCTGCCGCAGCCTCGCCCGTTCGACGAGCAGGTCGCCCTCGGTCGCCTGCTGCGCAGGGCGGGGGTGGCGACCGTCGCCCCGGCGTGGCCGGTCGCCCGGGCGTGGCCCCGCCTGCTGCAGGACCTGACCGCGGACCCTGCGGGCACGACGCGGCGGTGGCGGTCCTTCTCGGACGGCCACGGTGCCGCCCGCGCCGCCTCGGTCGTGGCCGGTCTCGCGGCACGGCGGCTCCGTCACCCGGCTACGTCCACGACGTCGCCAGGTCAGGAGCTCGCCGGGTGAGGGTCCGTGCACCGGCCGCTCTGTGCACCGGCCGCCCGTGCACCCGCCGCCCGGGTCCGGCCTGACGTGGCGGCGACGGCGCCGCGCGTGGTGCACGTCCCCGCGGACCACGACTACGTCCGCCACGCCACGACGCCGCCACCCCCGGCACCGGCGGGCCGTGCGGCAGGCGCCACGGCCGCTGGTCCGCCGAGCGGTGCGGGCGGGGAGGGGTTCACCTGGCAGGACCCCGTCGGCTGGCTAGCCCGCAACGGTCACGACGTCGACGTGGTCCACGTCCACTTCGGCATCGAGCAGGTCGACGCCGCGGGACTCGCCGCGGTGCTCGACGCAGCCGACCGCGACGGGGTGGCCGTGGTGTGGACCGTCCACGACCTCACCAACCCCCACCTGGTCGACCAGACGGGCTACGAGGCGCAGCTCGACCTGCTCGCACGGCGGTGCGCGGGGCTCCTCACGCTCACCCCCGGGGCGGCCTCCGAGGTGGAGCGCAGGTGGGGACGCCGGCCGGTCGTCGTGCCCCACCCCCACCTGGCCCCGCTGGACGTCCTGGCCCGTCGGCGACCCACCGTGGCCGCCCGGCCCGTGGTCGGTGTACCGCTGGGGCTGCTCCGGCCGGCCACGGACCCGGCCGTCGTCCGGGAGCTGCTCGGACCCGAGGTGCGCGACGTGCTGGCGTCGGCCGTCGGGGGGCCTGCGGTGCTGCGCGTGACGATGCGTGAGGAGGTCCTGGCTCCTGGCTTCCCGCGGCCCGACCCGACGCTGCTCCGGCTGCTCCAGGACGCCCACGACGCCGGGGACGTGGACCTCGTCGTGGGCCCCCGCACGTCCGACGCCCAGCTGTGGGAGGACCTGGCCGGACTGGCTGCGCTGGTCCTGCCCTATCGCTGGGGCACCCACAGCGGCTGGGTCGAGGCATGCCACGACGTGGGCACCCCCGTCGTTGCTCCTGCGCTGGGCCGCTGGGGCGAGCAGCAGGCGGTCCACGCCTTCACCGTCGTGGGGAGCGGCACCCCGCCGGTCCGGGACCGGGGAGGCGCATGGTCGGCTGCGTCGTCGGCTGCGTCGTCGGCTGCGTCGCCGGCTGCACCGCCCGCTGCGGCGCCCGCTGCGTCGTCGGCTGCACCGCCCGCTGCACCGTCGGCTGCATCGCCCGCGGTGACGCTCGCGGTGGCGCTCGCGGAGGCGCTCACCGCGGGGCCGCGGTGCGAGCCCGTCCTCGTGCAGCGGCTCCAGCAGCGGGAGAGGTGCGTCGCCGAGCATGCGCGCCTGCACGCGGTGGCCGCCGGGGGCGGGCGATGGTGAGCGACGCCACCGCGACGGCAGGAGCAGACGCTGCTGACACCGCGTCCGCCTCCCAGGCTGCGACCGCTGGCGACGAGACGCCGGTCACCGGCCGGACCAGGCACTACGGCGAGTTCTACGGCGTCGCCACGGAGCGGCCGGACGACGACCGTCCTGTTCTCGTCGTGCACGGCAACTGCCAGGCCGAGGCGCTGCGTGTGGTGCTCGACGAGAGCCGGACCAGCTACCGCTGCGTGCGGGTGCCTCCGGTGCACGAGCTGAGCGGTGCAGACCTGGGCCACCTGCACCGGCTGCTCGAGACCTGCGCCGTCGTGGTCTCCCAGCCGGTGCGGCCCGGCTACCGCGGCCTCCCGCTGGGCACGACGCAGCTGGCGCTGGCCGCCCCGGCCGCCCGGCTCGTCGTCGTGCCGATCGTCCGTGACGCCAGGCTGCACCCGTACCAGGCGCTGGTCCGGCTCGCCGGGGCCGGTGAGCCGCCCGTCGTGCCGTACCACGACCTCCGCACGCTGTCGCGGGCCGCGGGCCGCCCGCCCGGGCCCGGCGCAGCCTCCCCGGAGGGGATCGCCGCGGTCGCCCGCCGGAGCCAGGACGAGCTGCGTCGGCGAGAGGTGCAGCACGGCACCCTCGTGGCCTCCGACCTGCTCGAGCAGGCCGGGGCGGCGTCCTCGCACACGCTCAACCATCCCGGCAACCCGGTGCTCGTCGGGCTGGCGCAGCGGGTCCTCGACGCACTCGGTGACGGCGCCACGGCCGTCGACCCCGGGCGGGTGCTCCTGCGGTCGGTGATGTCGCCCCTGCACGTGGAGGTGCTCGAGGTGCTCGGCCTGGACCCTGCGGCGGCCCGCGTGGGCTGGACCGTCGACGGTGAGGCGGTCCAGGAGGAGCACGTGGTCCAGGAGCAGCTGCGCTGGTACGCCGACCACGGCGACGTGGTGGCGGCCGGCCTCGAACGTCACGCGGCGGCGATGGCCGCCCTGGGCCTGTGACCCGGCTGCGCCACCTGGTCGTCGGGCCGCCCGGGCACGGGGTGGTCCGGTACGCCGAGCTCCTCCTGGCCGCCGCGGGCGTGCCCGCGCCCGAGGTGCTGCGGATACCCCGACGCGTCGCGGGCGACGACGTGCCGTGGCTGCTGGACGCGCTGGACGCGCTGGACGCCCCGACGCCTGGACGCCCCGCCGCTGGACGCACCCGACGCACCCGACGCACCCGACGCACCGCGGCGGGTCCACCTCCACGTCACCGACCACCTGCTGGGGTCCTCGCCCGAGGACGCGCTCGCCGTCGTCCGCGCCCTGGCTGCGCGCGGCCCGGTCTCCCTCACCCTCCACGACCTGCCGCAGACCTCCGACGGCACCCCGGCCGCCCGACGCCGGGACTGCTACGCGGGGCTCACCGGCGCCGCCGTCGGCGTCGTGGTGTCCAGCGACCACGAGGCCCGCCTGCTCAGAGCCGTGACGGGCCCGCGACGGGGCACACCCGTCCGGGTCGTCCCGCTCGCGGTCCCTCGGGGCGCTGCCCCGACCGCCCCTGCGCCGCTCGCCTCCCGCCCGGCCCAGGACCGTCCTCCGCCCGCGTCGCCACGCCCCTCCGGACGCCAGGTGGCGGTCCTCGGCTGGGTGTACCCCGGCAAGGGCCACACGGAGGTGCTGACCGCGCTCGACGGGCTGCCGGCCGACGTGGGGCTCCGCGTCCTCGGCGGTGCGTCGCCCGGTCACGCGGACCTGCTCGACGCCCTCGCCGCGCAGGCCCGTGCTGCAGGTCGCACGCTCGACGTGGACGGCTGGGTGGACGACGCCGACCTGCCGGACCTGCTGCGCACCGTCGACGTGCCCGTGTTCGCACCGAGGCACGTGTCCGCGTCGGCGTCGCTCACCGCCTGGCTCGCCTCCGGCCGGCGGCCGGTGACCGTGCGCAGCGACTACACCGACGAGGTCGCGCGACGGGCCCCCGGGACGCTGCTGCTGGTCGACGACTCGCCCGCCGCGCTCGCCGCGGGCATCCGGCACGCCCTCGACGACCCCGCCCTCACGCACCTCCGGCCAGGGCTCCCCGTCGGTCCGGACCCTGCCGAGGCGGCCCGGCTGACCTTCGCGGGGTGGCCGGCATGAGCGCGCCGGAGGTGTCGGTCGTCGTCACCCACTACGACGACCCCGGACGGCTGGCCCTGGTCCTGGCCGGGCTCGCGGCCCAGACCCTGCCGAGGGGGGCGCTCGAGGTGGTGGTCGCCGACGACGGGTCGCCGGAGCCGCCCGTCCTGCCCGACCAGCCGTACCCGGTGCGCCTGGTCCGCCAGGACGACCACGGCTTCCGTGCCGCGGCCGCGCGGAACCTGGGCGCCGCGGCGACCACCGGCCGGCTGCTGTGCTTCCTCGACGGTGACACGGTCCCCGAGCCCGGCTACCTGGCGGCGGTCCGTGACACCTGCGACCGTGCCGCCGAGGCGGACCTTCGCCGCCCAGGCGGTACCGGCGAGGTGCTCGTCGTCGGACGGCGGCGCCACGCAGACCTCGCCGGGTGGAGCGCCGAGGGCGTGGCAGCCTGGTTCGCCGGCACCGGCGCGGCGCCGCCCGAGCTCGAGGAACCCGGCTGGCTGCTGGACGGGTTCCGGTGGACCGACGACCTCCGTGAGGCGGACGACGAGTCGTACCGCTGGGTGATCGCTGCGGTGCTGAGCATGCACCGCAGCCTGTTCGAGCGGGTCGGCGGGTTCGAGGAGTCGTTCCGGTCCTACGGCGGCGAGGACTGGGAGATCGCCAACCGCTGCTGGCTGGCCGGGGCCGTCATGCGGCACGAGCCCGGCGCCGTCGCCTGGCACGACGGCGTCGACTTCGCCGGGCGCGAGGTCGACCGACGCGCGGTGCAGAACCAGCAGGCCGCCACGCTGGCCCGGCTGCTCCCGTCGCCTGCCACCCGCCCACCCGGCCCCGTGTGGGAGCTGCCGGTGGTCGTGGTCGAGGTCGACGACCGTGGCTGGAGCCCCGGGCAGGCGCTGCTCACGGTGGCCTCGCTCCTGACGGACGGCGACGTGGGGGTGTGGCTGCGGGACGGGGCCGTGGCCGCGCCGGGCGCCCCGCTCGACCACGACCCGCGGGTCCGGACCGGTGCCGTCCCCGCCGCTGCGCTGCGACGGTGCCGGCTGCGTGTCGCGGTCACCGCTCCGGTCGAGCTCGCCGTGACGCTGTCCGACCTGGCCGCCAGGGCCCCGGTGGACGCGCCTGGTCTTCGGGTGAGGCACGCCCGCGACCTGGCGCGGCACGGCTGGGGCGGTGGGGCGGGCGGCGAGGACCCGGGGGACCGGCACGACCGACGGCACGGCGAGGCCGCGCTGTGCTGGCCGGTCGGTCGTGACGTCGCGCTCGGTGACCTGCTGCGGGCGCGGTCCGAGGGGCGTCGGCCCGGGCCGTGACGGGGACACCGGCCCGCGCCGGGACGGGTGCGGCCGCCCTGCGCGGTGGCCATGCGGCAGGCGGTCCGGTGTGCCTGACCTGGGTGGACCGGGAGCAGGGCTTCCTCAGGCTGGTGGCGGACCGTCGGCGGGACGTGCTGCTCGGCGCCCACGCCGCGGGGGAGTCTGCGGTCGAGGTCGTCCAGGGGTGACGACGGCGGAGGACGCCGGGGTGGACGCCGCGACGCTCGCCGGCGTGGAGCTCGCGGCGAATCGTGACAGGGAGGTGTGACAGTTCTACGCTGCGGAGCATGAGCGACGGAGACCCGAGGACCGGTCAGCCGGGTGCTCGACCGTTCGGAGGGGGCGGGATCAAGACGTTCAGGTGCGGGGACGTCATGCCTGGCTGCATCGAGGGCTTCCGCGGCACGGAGGCCGACATCCTGGCTCTCGCGGGCCCGCACGCGGAACGGGTGCACGGCATCCCCTGCGACGACGAGGACATGCTGGCCGCCGTGCGCCGGGCGATGCGGCCGGCCTGAGTGCGGTCATGGTCGTCACGGGGGACGTCGGGGGCCTGCAGGAGCGCGCGGCGGAGGCCGCGGTCCGGCTGGTCGTCGACGACCCGGGCCTGCTCGAGGTCGTCGCGCAGCCGATCGTCGACCTGACCGACGGTCGTCCGGCCGGCTTCGAGCTGCTCGCCCGCGTGCCGGCCGACTGGCAGGTCCCCCCGGACCGGCTGTTCGCGGCGGCACGACACCTCGGCCTGTCGGTGCCGATCCAGGCCGCGGTGAACCGGCTCGCGGTCCGGCTCCTGGACCAGGTGCCGGAGGGGTGCTTCCTCACCGTCAACCTCGACCCTGCCGACCTGGCCTGCGCCGACGTGGTGGCGCCGTTCCTGGACCTGGACGCGTTGGCGCCGCTCGTGGTCGAGGTGACCGAACGGGCCTGGCCCGAGCGGAGCGGACCGACCGACGACGGGCTGCGGCTGCTGCGCGAGCGGGGAGCCCTGCTGGCCGTCGACGACGTCGGGGCTGGCTTCGCCGGCCTCACGCAGATCAGCCGGCTCCGTCCGGAGATGGTCAAGCTGGACCAGGCGCTCGTCGCCGACCTGGGCAGCGACCCGGCCGCCGAGCTCGTGGTCGACGCCCTCGGCCGGTTGTGCGGCCAGCTCGACGCCTGGGTGGTGGCGGAGGGCATCGAGCGACCGGACCAGCTCGCGGTCCTCGTGCGGCTGGGGGTCCCGCTGGGGCAGGGCTTCCTGCTCGGCCGGGGCGACGAACCGTGGCCGTCGGTGCACGGCGCCCCGCACGTCCGGGCGGTGCCGGTGGTCCCCCCGGCGTCCGACGGTGAGCCGGTCGTGGGGCCGCTGGTCCTCGACGCCCGCCAGGCCGGCTGGCAGCGTGACCGGGCCGGGCTGTACTGGTTGGCGCGCGGTGGCCGGCTGCACCGGGCGATGACCATGGCCCCCTCGACCCGGGTTGCGGACGCCCTGCTGCGCGCGGTGGCCCGCGTCCCCGAGGAGCGGTGGCTGCCGGTCCTGGTGACCGACGCCCGGGGTGTCGCCCTCGGTCAGGTGACGGTGGAGACGATGATCACCGCAGCGGTCGGAGGGGCGGCAGCGGGCGAGGCCCGTCGGTGAGCCGGTGCAGCACCGCCGCCGACGGTCCGCGGCGACCGGTCGTCGATGCTCCGCCGAGGAGGTGCCCGAAGGGGTGCTGCCGGGTCAGGTGATCTGCACGAGGTGGTCGAGGTCGTCGCCCGGCAGGTCGCCGTCCACGGTGGCCGTGACGTCCAGCCGACCGAAGCGCAGTCCGGCCCCGTAGGACGACATGAACGCCGTGTCCGCGGCGTCGCGGCCGGTCGCGATCCGGAGGAGGGCGCCCCGGGGGGCGAGCAGGGTCGGGTCGACCACGTACCAGGTGCCGTCGACCAGCGCCTCCGCCACGGCGTGGAAGTCCATCGGCCGGAGCCCGGGCGCGTAGACCGACACCAGGCGGGCTGGGACGTCGCGCGCACGCAGGAGCGCGGCGGTCAGGTGGGCGTAGTCCCGGCACACGCCGGCGCCCCCCAGGAGCGTGTCCACGGCGCCGTCCGTCCCGGTGCTGCTGCCGGGCACGTAGGACAGGCGGTTGCCCACCCAGGCCGCCACGTCGCGGACCAGTCGTGCCGGGTCCGTCCCGTGGGGCCCCAGCTCGGCCGCGGCGACCGAGGCCAGCCGGTCGGACTCCGCGTACCGGCTCGGACGCAGGTACACGGACCGGTCGAGCTCCTCCGTCGGTGCCGGCTCCGTCGTGCCCGTGACCCGGGCGGCGTAGCTGACCTCGAGGGCGCCCTGGTCGCACTCGAGCACGTGCATGCGCCCGCCGACCGGTGTCGCCAGCTCGCGCAGGCCCACCGGGCGGCCGTCCAGCGTGGCGACCAGCTCCTCGTCGACCGGAGCGGGGCCGGCGACCGCCACCTGCAGCTCGACCGTCGTCGGGCCAAGCACGTCGGCGGTCATGGTGGCGGAGACTGTGCGGTCCATGGCAGGAGTCTGGCTGAGGGTGGGATGTCCGTGCGCCGGGAGCAGGCCGCTCGCGGGCGGAGAGGACACGGGAAGGGCCGACCGCCGGCCGGTCACGGGGCCCGAGCGGGACCGGTGCAGGGCACCCTGTACCGATGACGCAGGTGCGAGATGCCGCCGCTTCGCCGGCGAGCGGTGGCACGGTGTCGCGCTACCGGCTGCGCCAGTCGTTCCGGTACGCCTACGACCAGCCGGCGTACTCGCTGCTGCACCGCCTCGTCGTGGTTCCGCCGCGGCACCACGGGGACCAGGTCCTCCGCCTCGGCGCGGTCCGGGTGTCCGACGCCTCGGCGCAGGTGTCGTGGACGGGCGACGAGCACGGGAACCGGGTCTGCCTGGTGCGGCTGCAGGTCGTCCCGGCCGCCGTCACCCTGCACGTCGAGGTCGAGGTCACCCGGCCCGACTCGCCGACGGACGTCCCCGCGATGCCAGCCGCGGCGCTCGCGGACCCCACGCTGCTCGGCGCGAGCCTGCGGACGGTGCCGGACGCCCCGATCCGTCGGCTGGCACGCGAGCTGGCGGGCGGCGACGACGTGCTCGCCGCCGCCATGCGGGTGTGCGAGGTCGTGCCCGAGCTGGTCGACTACGTGCCCGGCGCCACCACGGTCCGTACGACCGCCAGCCAGGCGCTGGCGCTCGGCCAGGGGGTGTGCCAGGACCAGGCGCACGTCATGATCGCCGTGCTGCGCGCCGCCGGCGTGCCGTGCCGTTACGTGTCCGGGCACCTGGTCGGGCAGGGCGGCACCCACGCCTGGGTGGAGGTCGTCGTCCCGGCCGGGAGCGGGGCGCGGGCGGTGGCCTTCGACCCGACCCACCGGCGGCTGGCGCGCGACGGCTACGTCACGGTGGCGGTCGGGCGGGACTACGTCGACGTGCCGCCGACGTCGGGCTGGTACTCCGGCGACGCGGTCGGGGTGCTCAGCGGGACGCGGGAGCTGGTGCGGGAGCGCATGGGCGGGGGGTGATCGCGTGGCGGTCGTCGTGGCTCCTGGCGTCGGGGCCGATGGCGCCAGGAAGGCACGCAGCAGAGGCGTCACCTGGTGTGCAGCGCCCGCCCGCCCTCACACCTGCGTGACCTCGAACACCCGGCTCGGTCGCACCAGCTCTTCCTGCGCCGCCACGAGCAGGATCTCCCGGGACGCGGCTGCCTCGGTCGCGGCGAGCAGGCCCCACACGGACGCCGTAGCGGCGGCGAGCGCGTCGGGCGCGGACCGGTCGGGCAACCAGTGCGCGAGGAACAGCGCCGCCGTGGCGTCCCCGGCCCCGTTCACCGACAGCCCGAGCTTGGGCGTCCTCACCCGCCAGTGCCGGCCGCCCTGCGAGGCGAGCAGGTCGACGGCGTCGTCCGGGGTGTCGTCGGTGATGAGCGAGGTGGTCAGCACGGTCCCCGGCCCCCGCTGCTGGAGGGCGGCGACTGCGTCCTTGACGGCCCCTAGAGAAGTGGTCGTCGTCCCCGCCAGAAGGTCGAGCTCGAAGTGGTTGGGCGTGAGCACGTCGGCCACCGGGAGCACGACGTCACGCAGCAGCTCCTCGATGCCGGGGCGGACGAACACGCCCCGCCCGACGTCGCCGATGACCGGGTCGCAGCAGTACACGGCGTCGGGGTTGGCGGTCCGGACACGCGCCACCGCACCGAGCACCGCCTGGCCGATGTCGGCCGACCCCAGGTAGCCCGAGAGCACAGCCTGGCAGCTGCCCAGCACGCCGCGCTCCTCGATCCCCTCGAGCACCTCGTCGATCGACGCTCCGTCGAACACGCGGCCCTTCCAGCTGCCGTAGCCGGTGTGGTTGGAGAACTGCACGGTGTGCACCGGCCACACCTCGGTGCCCAGGCGCTGCAGGGCGAACACGGCGGAGGAGTTGCCGACGTGGCCGTAGGCGACGTGGGACTGGATCGACAGCACGCTCATCCCCGGAGGCTACGAGGACGTGCGGTTGTCGGACACCGGAGGTCTGATGGCTCCCACACGCGGCGGCGCACGGGCACCGACCGCCCTGACGAGGAGGTGGCGACCGTGACGACGTACCCGAGGATCGTGCAGGTGGTGCTCGACACCACGGACTGCCGTGGCCTGGCCGAGTTCTACCGGGAGCTGTTCGGTCTGGAGTACCGGCCCGGTGACGAGCGGCCGAGCGGCGATGACGCGGAGCCGGGCGGTGAGGAGTGGTTGGTCCTGCGTTCACCGGGCGGCTCGGGTCGTTCCGCGGTGCAGCTGGCGTTCCAGCGCGTGGACGAGCTCCGCGTGTCGAGCTGGCCGTCGGACCAGGTGCCGCAGCAGCTGCACCTGGACACCGTCGTCGCCTCCCTGGACGAGCTGGCAGAGGTGCACGAGCGTGCGCTGCAGCTGGGGGCGACCGTCCTGCTCGACCGGACCGACGACCCGGACGAGCCGCTGTGGGTGTTCGCCGACCCGTCCGGGCACCCGTTCTGCGTCTTCGTGGGCTGAGACTGGACGTCGGTGGACCGGCCTGAGCCGGCGCGGGCCCTCCAGCAGTCGCTCGAGGCCAACGCCGCGGCCGAGCGCGCCCTCACGCTGCAGCACGCCCGGTTCGTGGCGGCCTCGGAGGACTCGAACGCCGACGACGAGCACGACCCCGAGGGAAGCACCATCGCCTTCGAGCGGCAGCAGGTCCTCGCGCTCCTGGCGCAGGTGCGGGCGACCGGCGACCAGCTCCGGCGTTCGCTCGCGGCGGCCGAGGCCGGGACCTACGAGACCTGCGAGCTGTGCGGCGGGGCGATCGACCCGTTGCGGCTGGAGGCACGCCCCCAGGCACGCACCTGCATCGGCTGCGCGCGGCGCGCCGGGACGCGTCGGTGACGGCAGGACGTCGGGCCCGGGGCGGGATCGTGCCCGCCTCGGGGCCCCCGACGAAGGTCACGGGGTGCGGCGGAGCCCGGGGCCGAGCAGGCGGCGGCTGAGCGCCCGGCGCCCGGGCGGCTGGACCGCCCGGGCGCGCACGCGGTGGTGCTCAGCCTGCGGCGGCGGCCTTGAGCTTGCTGCCCGCGGTGACCTTGGCGGTCTTGGAGGCTGCGATCTGGATGGCCTCGCCCGTGGCGGGGTTGCGGCCCTCGCGAGCCGAGCGCGCGCCCTGCTCGAAGGACAGGAAGCCCGGCAGGGTCAGCTTCTCGTCGCCCTTGGCCACGACGTCGAAGACGACGTCCTGGAAGGCGTCGAGGACCTTGTCGGCGTCCGTCTGGGACAGGCCCGTCTTGTCGGCGATGGCGCTGAGCAGTTCCTTGCGGTTCATGCGTCCTCCTGCGTGGGGTGGCCGTCCGGATCGACGGTTCTCCCCGCCACCGTACGGTTCGTGGGCCCGTCCAGGCGTATCCACGCCGGTCGAACGGCGCGCCGCGGACGCGGGTGCTGCGTCCAGGACCGCGGTCGGGTGGGCTCAAGTCACCGCCCCCGAGGGTCGATGAGGGTCGATGTCACGCGCGGACGAGAGCCGCCCGCGGCCAGCCCGGGCACGACGCACGTCACGACGGAGGGCACATGGACGGACTCGCGGCGGTCACTGCGCGGGTGCAGCAGATCCAGGGCCTGGTGCAGAGCATGCAGCAGCCCCCGGTCCGGACGACCCTCGGCGGCATCACCACCTCGGGGTCGTCCGGCGACGCCACCGGCGTCTCGGCGACGTCGGGCGCGTTCGCGCAGGTGCTGGCGCAGGCGAAGGCCACGCAGTCGGCGGGTTCGGCCACGGTGGACGCCGACGGCGTCCCCCGAGACCTCAAGGCGTACGGCAACGGCAAGGTGCCGGCCTCCGCGCTGCAGGGGGTCGGGGTAGGCAGCCACCGGCTGTGGGCGCCGGCCGCAGAGGCGTTCACCCAGCTGCGCGCAGCCGCGAAGGCCGACGGCGTCACCATCGGCGTCACCGACTCCTACCGCACGTTCGACTCGCAGGTGGACCTCGCCCGTCGCAAGGGGCTCTACAAGGACGGTGGGCTCGCTGCCGTGCCGGGGACCAGCGACCACGGGTGGGGCCTGAGCCTGGACCTGAAGCTCGACTCCCGGGCCCAGACCTGGATGCGCGCCAACGCCGGCCGTTTCGGCTTCGACGAGAACACGCCGCGCGAGCCGTGGCACTGGACGTTCCAGCCCTGACCTGAGCCCTCCCGCCCCGCCGTACCCTGGAAGCGATGTCCACCTCCACCCCCACGGCCGGGTCGGCCGCCCCCGACGCCGGAACCCGCGCGGCTGCCCTCGAGGCGGAGACCGCGGCCGACCTGCTCGAGGCCGCACTCGCCGAGGCCGACGGCACCGCGCCCGTCCAGGCGGCCGGTCGCCGCCGCACCTTCGCCGTCATCAGCCACCCCGACGCGGGCAAGTCGACCCTGACCGAGGCGCTCGCGCTGCACGGCGGCGCGATCGGCCAGGCCGGCATCGTCCAGGGCAAGGGCGGCCGTCGCGGCGTCGTGTCGGACTGGCTGGACATGGAGAAGGCGCGCGGCATCTCCATCACCTCCGCCGCGCTGCAGTTCGTCTACCGCGACCACGTGGTCAACCTGCTGGACACCCCCGGCCACGCCGACTTCTCCGAGGACACCTACCGGGTGCTCACCGCGGTCGACTCCGCGGTCATGCTCGTCGACGCCGCCAAGGGCATGGAGCGGCAGACGATGAAGCTGTTCGACGTCTGCAAGCTGCGCGGCCTGCCGGTGCTCACGGTCATCAACAAGTGGGACCGGCCCGGCCTCGAGGCGCTGGAGCTGATGGACGAGATCGCCGAGAAGACCGGCATGACGCCGACGCCCGTGCTGTGGCCGGTCGGCATCGGCGGGGACTTCCGAGGCCTGCTGGACCTGCGCGACGACACCTACATCGCCTTCGAGGCGGGCACGGGCGGCGCCACCCGCACCCAGTGGACCCGGATGGGTCTGGACGAGGCGCTCGAGCGCGAGGGTGACGTGCTGACGACGGCGCTGGAGGAGGCCGAGCTCATCACCTCCAGTCCAACGGCCGCCACGACGAGGCGTCGTTCCGCGCCGGCCGGACGAGCCCCGTCGTGTTCGCCGCCGCCGTGCTCAACCGCGGGGTCGAGCAGCTGCTCGACATCCTCGTGGAGACCGCGCCGCCCCCGGGCGACCGGCCCACGGTCGCCGACGGGGTGGTCCGTCACGTCGGCGACCCGTTCAGCGGGCAGGTGTTCAAGGTGCAGGCCGGCATGGACGCCAACCACCGCGACCACGTGGCGTTCATCCGGGTGTCCTCCGGACGGTTCCACCGCGGCCAGGCCGTCCTCAACGCCCGCAACGGCAAGGTCGTCGGCACCAAGTACGCCCACCGCGTCTTCGGCGGCACGCGCACCGGCGTGGAGGACGCCTGGCCCGGCGACGTGGTCGCCATCGTCAACGCCAGCGGCGTGCGCGTCGGCGACACGCTGTTCGAGGGGCGCCCGGTCACCTACCCGCCGATCCCGACCTTCGCCCCGGAGCACTTCGCGGTCTGCCGGGCGGCCGACCTCGGCGAAGTACAAGCAGTTCCAGCGGGGGATCACGGAGCTGCACCACGAGGGCGTCGTGCAGACGCTGCGCTCCGACATGCGTGGTGAGCCGTCGCCGGTGCTGGCCGCCGTGGGCCCCATGCAGTTCGACGTGGTGAGCCACCGGATGGCGGGAGAGTTCAACTGCCCGGTGCACCTGGAGCAGCTGGGCTACCAGATCGCCCGCCGCACCACGGCTGAGCACGCCCCGCTGCTCGACGCCGTCCCGGGCGTGGAGGTGCTGACCAGCCTGGACGGCGACCGCTTCGCGCTGTTCCCCGACCGTTGGCGGCTGCAGCGGATCGAGCGGGAGCACCCCGAGGTCGTCCTGGACGCGCTGGCCGCCGACTCCCTCGGCTGAGGGCGAGGACCCGGTCGTCACCCTGACCGGTGTGGTCGGCCGGCTGCCTGCCGCCCGCCCACGGCGCCTGCGTTCCGTGCGCCCTACCTGCACCGTGACATGGGCTGGCCCACCTGCCCATGCGGGCAGGTGGGCCAGGGATCAGGGCCGGGCAGGTCCGGCGGGGTCAGGCTCTCAGGATGATCTGGTGGAGGACCGACGTCTCGTCCGCCACGCTGGTGGAAGCCTCAGGAAGTAGCTCTGCCTGCTCCACCGTCTCGCGGGCGCCCGAGGCGATGTGCGCGATCGCGGCGGCGATCTCCGACGTCACGGCGGACTGCTGCTCGATCGCCGCGGCCACCGTATCTTGGGACTCGCTGATCCCCTCCACGAGCGCCGAGATGCGGGACAGGGTCGCCACCGCCTCCTGCGCTGCGCGCTGGATCGAGTCGATGCGGGACTCGATGTCCGTGATGGAGGACGAGGTGGTGCCGGCCAGCTGCTTGACCTCCTCCGCCACCACCGCGAAGCCACGGCCGGCGTCACCGGCCCGGGCCGCCTCGATGGTCGCGTTGAGGGCCAGCAGCTTGGTCTGGTCGGCGACCGTGGTGATGAGGCGCAGGAAGTCCCCGATCTCCTGGCTCGAACGCTGCAGGTCCTCCATCCGCCGGACCCCCTCGGCGGTCGCCGTCATCGTGTCGCGGACCTGGGTGCTGACGTGGACCGAGGACTGCGAGATCGAGCCGACCGCCGCCCGCATCTCCTCGGTGGCGGCCGCTGCGCTGTCGGCCTGGCCGCTCGTCTCGGCAGCCACGTCGAGCAGGCGGCCGCCGATGGACCCGATCCGGTCCGTGGCGCCGTGCAGGTCTGCGTAGGCGGTGTCCGCCGCGGCGTTGCGCTCGGTCACGTCGTCCCAGAGGACCACGAAGCCCGAACGCCGGCCGTCATCGTCGTCGATCGCGTTGATCATGGTGCGCAGCGTCTTGCCGCCGAACGTGAAGAGGGCCGCACGGGGCAGCTGCGCCGGGTCGGCGAGGATCCGGTCGATGCGTGCCGGGTCCTTGTGGAACCGGTGGATCGACCCGCCGAGCAGCTGCTCCACGCTCATCCCGAAGGCTGAGCGGATCGCTGCGCTCATCTCCTGCACGGTGCCGCGTGCGCTGCGGTTCATGTAGACGAGCGTCAGCGACAGGTCGGCGATGAAGCAGTTGCCGTGCAGGCTGTCGAGGGTGGCCCGCAGCGGGCTGGTGGCGTCGGTGAGGGCGGCGTTCAGGCCCTCCTGCTTGGAGGGCCGGAAGCCGGACTGCAACATCTGGGTGAACGACATGGGCCGCCTTTCGGTGCGTGCTGGCGGTCCACCGTCGGCCCCCCATTCCTGTATCGGCTGGGAAGGCTCCGACGTGAGCCTGCGCCCCGGGAGACGTCCACGCCGTCCTGCTGCCGTGCGTCCGACGGGTGTCCACCGGGGCGCGGCCTGGCGGCGGGTGGCCGTGGATTGCCATGGGGCCACGCCGGGTACTGGCCGAGAATGGACCCCACCATCGTCAGCGTCGTCCTCGTCGTCCTCCTGCTCGCCGTGGCCGCGGTCGTGGTGGCCGTGACGCGCCGCGCGAAGGGGCGGCAGAGGCGCGAGCACCTGAAGGACCGCTTCGGGGGCGAGTACGACCGCGCGGTCGCCGACGGTGATGCCCGCAGCGCGGAGGCGAGGCTCGCCGACGTGGAGCGGGAGCGGGACCGTCTGGACGTCGTCCCGCTCACCACCGAGTCCCGCCGCCGTCGCACCGCCCAGTGGCACGCGGTGCAGGCGGACTTCGTCGAGGTGCCCGTCGAGGCCGTCGACGCCGCCGACGAGCTGGTTCGCGACGTCATGGCCGAGCGCGGGTACCCGCGCGAGGACCGCCAGGACGACGAGCACGCGATGACGCTGCTGGCCGCCGACCACGCCGACGTCGTGGAGCACTACCGGACCGCGGAGGCGCACCGGGCCCGCTTCCGCTCCGGGGAGGGCAGCACCGAGGACCTGCGGCGAGCCTTCGTGCAGTACCGCCGCCTCTTCGACGCCCTTGTCCAGGAGGGCGCCGACGATGTCGACCTGTCCGACGACTCCTGGTCGCTCGACGGCTCCACCCGCCCAGACGGCAGCCCGATGACTGCCGACGACTACGTCCGGGCTCAGCGCGACCGTTCGGCCGCTCCCGGAGGCGACGCTGCCTCCGCGCCCCGAGGGGACGTCAGCGGCTGACGGACCTCGCTCGGTCGTCGTCCGAGCAGCGGCCACGCTGCAGGAGCAGGTCCGTGCCTGAGACGCGCCCCTACGATCAACCGATGCCGAGCGAGCACACCTCCGTCGACCGCACCGGCTTCGGGACCACGCCCGACGGCCGAAGGGTGGAGCGCTGGGAGCTGACGTGGGGCGGGCTGTCGGCTGCGGTCCTCACCTACGGAGGCGTCCTGCAGTCGGTGCGGGTGCCGGGCCGGGATGGTTCGGTGGCCGACGTGGTCCTCGGGTTCGACGACCTGGGTGGGTACCTGGGTGACACCGCCTTCCTCGGGGCGACGGTGGGTCGCTTCGGCAACAGGATCGCCGGTGGCCGGTTCACCCTCGACGGCCGCGAGCACGTCCTGCCGCAGAACCACGGCACCTCGACGCTCCACGGCGGTCCGCGCGGTTTCCACTCGCAGGTGTGGGACGCCGCCGAGGTGGACGACGGGGTCCTGCTGTCGCTCACCAGCCCCGCTGGGCAGGAGGGCTTCCCGGGCACGCTCGAGGTGTCGGTCTCGGTGACGCTCGGTCCGGACGGGCTCCGGTGGGACTACCGCGCGACCACCGACGCCGCCACGGTCGTCAACCTCACGAACCACGCGTACTGGAACCTCGGTGGTACCGCTTCTGGGTCGGTGGAGGACCACCTCCTCCGGTGCGCCGCCGGCCGGTTCGTGCCGGTGGACCAGGCGCTGCTGCCGTTGCCGGAGCTGGCATCGGTCGACGGCACCCCTTTCGACTTCCGGGAGTCCACCCGGCTCGGCGACCGGCTGCGCGGCTCCGACGCCCAGCTGCTGCACGCGCAGGGGTACGACCACTGCCTCCTGCTGGACACCTGGCGGGGGAGTGCTGCTGCCACGCGCGAGGCCGCCGCCGACGAGCCCGGTGGGCTGCCGGTCGCCGTGGTCGTCCACGACCCTCGCAGCGGCCGGTCGTTGACGCTGCGCACCGACCAGCCGGGCGTGCAGCTGTACTCCGGCAACTTCCTCGACGGCACGGTGGTGGGTCGAGACGGGGTGACGCTGCGCCAGGGCGACGCGCTGTGCCTCGAGACGGAGCACCTGCCCGACTCGCCCAACCGACCGGACTTCCCCAGCACCGTGCTCCGACCGGGCGAGGAGTACGCGACCTCGACCCTGGTGTCGTTCGCGGTTCTCTGACGTCGAGCGGAGACCCCACCCTGGTGTCGTCCGAGGTCTCCGTGGCGGACCCTGCTCCCCGGGACGGCCGCAGGCAGCGTGCCACCCGTCAGACCGGACAGCCCTCGCCCGGGACGGCCGCAGGCAGCGTGCCACCCGTCAGACCGGACAGCCCTCGCCCGGGTCCCAGCCGGGGGGCAGCCAGCCGTCGTCACGTGGGCGGCGCGGCGGCCCGGTCGCGCACCGAGGGGCGTCGACCAGCGCGGTGAAGAAGCCATCGAGGTCCGAGGGGTCGGGTGGGGGGTCGCCCGAGGGGTCGGGTGGGGGGTCGCCCGAGGGGTCGGGTGGGGGGTCGCCCGCGGGGTCGGGTGGGGGGTCGGGTGGGGGGTCGTGTCCGGTGTCGGCTGAGGTGTCGGGTCCCAGGCCGGCAGGTTCGGCCTCGCCGCCCCGGGCCCGAGCGCGCAGCGTCTCCAGCACGGGGTCGAGCTCGTGGTGCTGCGCACGTCGCGGTCGTCGCAGCGGGTCCACGCGCGCGGGCGGGACGACCTCCGGGATGCCGTCCGCCGCCATGGCGACCGACCACGTGCCCGCGTGGACGGCCGAGTGGTGCGACCCGCAGAGGAGGACCAGGTTGCCCAGCGACGTGGCGCCGTCGTCGGCCCAGTGGACGACGTGGTGCGCGTCGCAGGCGGCCGGGCGTGCGCCGCAGCCAGGAATGACGCAGCCGCGGTCCCGCGCGGCGAGCGCACGTCGTTGGTGGACGTCGGCCAGGCGGGCTGTGCGGCCCAGGTCGAGGAGCTCGGACCCGAGGGGGGCGCCGTCGCGGTCCCAGACCACCCGCTGCAGCACCGCGTCGCACGAGAGCCGGCGGAGGTCGACCGGACCCACGTCGTCCCCGGCCTCCGTCCGAGCCGGTCCTGCACCGGTCGTCCGTGCGAGCTGCTCGACGGTCGTGTGCACGACGACGCGGGGCCGCTCCCCTCGGCTGGGCGTGGTGACCGCCCGCCCCCGTTCCGCCAGCTCGACGAGCGCGTCCGCCCGTCGCTGGGGTGCGGTCCGGGGGTCACGTCCCTCGTCGTCCGTGGGCCGGGGTGCGGCGCACGCCTCCACCGCGACCCGAAGGGCTGCTCCGGCGGCGGCGTCGAGCGCGAAGTGGCCCACGAGCATGCCGGTGAGGTCGGTGGACATGTCGAGGAACCGGCGCTCGTGCGCCTTGGGGTCGAACCGGTCGACCGCGTCGGGAGCGATCTGCCTGAGCAGCGCGTTCGCGGCCCGCTGCAGCTCTGACCGGTGGCTGGTCGGCGCCAGGGTCGTGAAGTAGGTGGCGATGGCCGCGCGGTCCGTGCCGGACGTGCGGAGGTGCTCCGGGATGCGGGCCAGGCAGCGCGTCGCGACGTCGACATGGGCGCGGGTCACCTCGCCGGCCGCCAGCTGCGGTTCCATCTCGCGTAGAGCACCGTCAGGCGCCAAGGCCCGGGCGGCCTCGACGTCGGCCCGTGCCTGGCCGGGACTGATCGGGCTGCTGGTCCGGAGGAAGGACTCGGTCGAGGAGCCGATGCCGCTGGCGGTGCCGCGAGGCCCTTCGACCTCGGGGGCGGGAGCGGCGGCACGTCGACGGTCCACCTCGGCCACGGCCGCGAGGTAGGCGGCCTCGACCGTGGCCCTGAGCCGGGTGAGGGCTCCGCATGCGTGCAGCAGCTCTGCTTCGGGCAGCTGCCAGGCGGCATCGGCCAGGAGTCCGGCACGGGCACGGGCGGCGGCCTCGCGCGCCGCCGACACCTGCGCCGTCACCTCCACCGTGGTCATGCTGAGGAACCTACGGAGGACCCCGGACACAACCCCGCAGTGCTGAGGGCGTCCAGCAGGCCGCTGGTGCCGCCACCGGCTCCCGTCAGGAAGCCGGCGGCGCGGGGGGCCAGCGGGGGGCGCCGAGCTCCAGCGACAGTGACCGGGCGGCGCGTCTCAGGGCGTCCTCTGCGGTGCGGTCCGGTGGCCACCGGGACGTCGGGACGACCAGCGACAGCGCGGCGACGACCGTCCCGGAGCGGTCCGCGACGGGCGCCGCGAGCGCCGACTCCCCGATGACCGCCTCGTCCACCTCGCGGGCGAGGCCCTCCTCCGCCACCCGGTCCAGCTCGGCGGCCAGCGTGACCGGGTCGGTGACGGTGTCGCCGGTCATGCTCCTGAGCCCGGCATCGAGCACGCGTGCGGCCTGCGCGGGGTCGTTGGCCAGCAGGACCTTGCCGAGCGCGCAGGCGTGGGCGGGCATCGCCATGCCCGTCTCGGGCATGTGGAGGCCACCCCCGGGGCGCCCGACGTGGTGGATGATCATGACCTCGTCGAAGAGCTCGACGCCGAGGCGCACAGCCGTCCCCGTCTGCTCGGCCAGCTCGTCCGCCCAGCGCAGCGCGCGCACCCGGACCTCGTGGGTGTCGAGGTAGACGCTGCTGAGCTTCACCAGGGCTGGACCCAGCATGTAGCGGGTGCCGTTGGGCTCCTTGGCCACGAGCCCGTGCGCCACGAGCGAGGCGACGATGCCGTGCACCGTGGACGGGGGCAGGCCGAGCTGTGCCGCGATGTCGCTGAGGCGGAGGTGGCGGGCTCCCTGCAGGCACAGCAGGACCCGGGCGGCGCGGTCGATCGACTGGATCACGGGATCACCTCGCTCCTGCGTCCACGGCCGACGTCGGCCTGCCACCGTCCCGCGTGGCCTGCCCGGACGGCACGCCCGCCCCGTTGACGCCTGGGTGGCGCGGGGATACTTTCCACCCAACCTTTCGACATTGTCGAATCATGGGTCGGCAACGTCAGCTCCGGTCACCGACGACTGAGGAGATCCCACGCATGAAGAAGCTCATCAACTCACCCGACCGGGTCGTGACCGACGCGCTGGTCGGCATGGCGGCCGCCCACCCCGGGCTGCGGGTGGACCACGAGAACCGCGTCGTGCTCCGTGCCTCTGGACCGGTCCGCGGCAAGGTGGGCCTGGTCTCGGGCGGCGGCTCCGGGCACGAGCCGATGCACGGCGGCTTCGTCGGGGTCGGCATGCTCGACGCCGCCTGCGCCGGTGAGGTGTTCACCTCACCCACGCCGGACCAGATGCAGGCGGCGACGCTGGCCGTGGACGGCGGGGCGGGCGTGCTCCACATCGTCAAGAACTACACCGGCGACGTGATGAACTTCGAGATGGCCGCCGAGCTCGCCGCGGCCGAGGGTGACGTGGAGGTCCGGTCCGTCGTGACCGACGACGACGTCGCCGTGCAGGACAGCCTCTACACCGCCGGTCGTCGGGGGGTGGGAGTCACCGTGCTGCTGGAGAAGGTCGTCGGGGCGGCCGCCGAGGCGGGTCGCGACCTGGCGGCCTGCGAGGAGCTCGCCAAGCGCGTCAACGGCAACGGCCGCAGCATGGGCCTGGCCCTGACCAGCTGCGTCGTCCCGGCCGCCGGCAAGCCCACGTTCGAGCTCGGCGACGACGAGTTCGAGCTGGGCATCGGCATCCACGGCGAGCCCGGGCGCGAGCGGCGGAGGCTCGGGCCGCTGTCCGAGGTCGCCGAGCAGCTGCTGGAGCCCGTCCTGGCCGACCTGCCCGCAGCGGACGGCGCACCGGTCATCGCGTTCGTCAACGGGATGGGAGGCACCCCGCTCATCGAGCTGTACGGGCTGTACGCGGAGGTGGCCCGGATCTGCGGGTCGGCCGGCGTGCAGATCGCCCGCAGCCTGGTGGGGCCGTACATGACCTCGCTGGAGATGGCGGGGGCCTCGGTGACGCTGCTGCGCGCCGACGACGACGTGCTCTCCCTGTGGGACGCCCCGGTCGTGACGCCGGGCCTGCGCTGGGGAGCCTGACGGTGGCGGGGGCGGACGCAGAGCAGATCGCCGACTGGCTGCGCCGGTTCGCCGCGGCGGTGCAGGAGAACGAGCAGCACCTCACCGAGCTGGACTCGGCGATCGGCGACGCCGACCACGGCAGCAACATGCGACGCGGGACGGCGGCCGTGATCGCGCAGCTCGACGCCGACGGTGCCACCAGGACGCCCGGGGAGATGGTGAAGAAGGCTGGGCTCACGCTGGTCAAGACCGTCGGCGGGGCGAGCGGCCCGCTCTACGGCACGTTCATGCTCCGGTTCGCCGGCGCGGCCGGGGACGCGGCCGAGCTGGACGCCGCCCGGCTCGGGGCCGCCCTGCGTGCCGGGCTCGACGGCGTCGTCGCCCGCGGAAAGGCAGAGCTCGGCGACAAGACCATGTTCGACGTCCTGGCCCCCGCCCTGGATGCCTACGACCGAGCCGTCGCCGACGGGGCGGACGCCGCGACGGCCACGGCGGCGGCGGCGGGCGTGGCGCCGGGGCTGCGTGACGGCACCGCCCCGCTGGTGGCTCGGAAGGGGCGCGCGAGCTACCTGGGCGAACGCTCGGCGGGGCACGTCGACCCGGGGTCTGCATCCACGACGCTCCTCCTCGAGGCGCTCGCGGGCGCCCTGTCACCGACGTGAGCCCGGACGACGACCGGGTCGGTGTCGTCGTCGTCTCGCACAGCCGTCCGCTGGCCGAGGCGGCGGTGGCCCTGGCCATGGAGATGGTCGGGGACCGGGCCCCGGCCGTCGCCGTCGCCGCCGGCACCGCAGACGGCGGGACCGGCACGGACGCCACCGAGGTGCTGAGCGCGGTCGAGGAGGTGGGCGGTCCGGCAGGGGTGCTCGTGCTCATGGACCTCGGCAGCGCCGTGCTCAGCGCGGAGCTCGCGCTGGAGCTGGCCGGCGACCTGGGCTTCCCCGTGCGCCTGAGCCCAGCGCCGTTCGTCGAGGGCGTGGTCGCGGCGGTCGTCCAGGCCGGCGTCGGAGCCAGCCTGGAGGAGGTGGCCGCGGAGGCCGAGGGGGCCGGACGGGGGAAGGCCGCTCACCTGGCGCCGGAGGCCGTGACGGAGGAGCAGGCCAGGTCGAACGAGGGCAGCGTCCGCCACGAGGGCAGCGTCCGCCATGAGGGCAGCGTTCCCGACGAGGGCGGCGCGTCGGACCGGGCCGGCGCGTCGGACCGGGCCGGCGCGTCGGACCGGGCCAGCGAGTCGGACCGGGCCGGCGCGTCGGACCGGGCCAGCGCGTCGGACCGGGCCGGCGCCGTCGTGGCCGACGTGACGGTCGTCGACCCGCACGGGCTGCACGCGCGCCCGGCGGCTGCGGTCGTGGCCCTCGCCCGCCGGCACGACGCCGACCTCCGCCTGACTGACGTCACGACCGGTCGGGGACCCGTCTCGGCGCGGAGCCTGGTCGCGGTCCAGACGCTGGGGGCGGTGGGTGGGCACGTCCTGCGGGTGGACGGTCTCGGGCCGGCGGCGCGCACGGCGGTCGACGAGCTGGTGGCGCTGGTGGCCGACCGCTTCGGTGAGGCCGGTGGGCCCGACGACGCGGATGGACCTGACCGCCCTGACAGGACCGGTCAGCCGTCTGGACCTGAACGGCCTGACGTCGGCCCACTGACGGCTACCGGGACGACCGTCTTACCGACGACCGGCACCACGACCGGCACCACGACCGCCACCGCGACCGGCACCACGACCGGCACCGCGACCGGCACCGCGACCGGCACCGCGACCGGCACCGCGACCGGCACCGCGACCGGCACCGCGACCGGCACCGCGACCGGCACCGCGACCGGCACCGCGACCGGCACCGCGGGCCAGGCACCAGCGGGCCCGCCGGCAGACACGGCAGCAGCGACGCCACCGACCGGAGGCGGGCCTCCCGGGGCGGTCCCGAGCACGCTGAGGGGCGCGCCCGGTGCGGCAGGGCTCGGCGTAGGGCCGGTCTGGTTCGCCGGGGCGGCTCTTCCCGACCTGCCGACCACCGCCGCAGGCACCCCCGAGGCGGAGGTGCAGCGCCTCGACGACGCCGTCGCCGACGCGACCGCGGAGGTCAGCCGTGCCGTGGCCGCTGCCCCTGCGGAGCACCGGGGCATCTTCGAGGCACACCTGATGCTCCTGGAGGACGAGTCGCTGCTCGACCGCGCCAGGACGGGCGCCGCGGACGGGCTCGACGCCGCAGTGGCGTGGCAGACCGCGGTCGACGCCGTCGTCGCGGCGTTCGAGGCCCTGGACGACGAGTACCAGGCCGGCCGTGCCGCCGACGTCAGGAGCGTCGGCACGGCGGTGCGGCGTCGCCTGCACGGCGTGGCCCCGGGGCTGCGGCCGCGCCCCGGCGTCCTGGTCACCGACGAGCTGTCGCCGGACGACGTGCGCACGCTCGACCCGGCCGTGGTGCGGGCGGTGGTCACGGCGACGGGCAGCGCCACCTCCCACGCGGCCATCCTGGCGCGCGCCGCGGGCCTCCCGCTCGTGGTCTCCGCGGGCCCTGCCGTCCTGTCGCTGCCGGAGGGCACCGTGCTCGCCGTGGACGGCGGCACGGGCGAGCTGGTGGTGGACCCGGACGACGAGCTGCGCCGGCGCTGGGAGGAGCGTGCCGCCGAAGAGGACCGGGCCCGTGAGGCAGCGGTGACGCGGTCGGCCGAGCCTGCCACCACGCGGGACGACGTCCTGGTCCACGTGGCGGCGAACGCGGCCAGTGCGGCCGACGCGGCCGACGCCCGGGCCGCGGGCGCCGACGGGGTCGGCCTGCTGCGCACCGAGCTGGTGTTCTCCTCCTGCGTGCAGGCACCGTCGGAGGACGAGCAGGTGGCGGTCTACACCGCGGCCGCCGACGCGCTCGCCGGCGGCCGGCTCGTCATCCGCACGCTGGACGTCGGCGGGGACAAGCCGGTCCCGTGGGCGGACCAGCCGGTGGAGCAGAACCCGTTCCTGGGGCTGCGCGGCCTCCGGCTCTCGTTGGCCCGACCGCACCTGCTCGCCACCCAGCTACGCGCGGTCGTGCGTACCGCGGTGCGGGCGCCGGTCGGCGTCATGTTCCCGATGGTCAGCACGGTGCGGGAGCTTCAGCTGGCCCGGGCGGCGCTGCTGGAGGCGGCGGCGCAGGTGGGCGTGAGGGACGGCCTGCCCCCCGGTCTCGAGGTCGGCATCATGGTCGAGGTGCCGGCGGCGGCCCTGCGCGCCGCCCACCTGGCACCCCTGGTGGACTTCTTCTCGATCGGCACCAACGACCTGACCCAGTACGTCCTCGCCGCCGAGCGCGGGAACCCTCACGTCGCCTCTCTGGCCGACGGCCTCGACCCGGTCGTCCTGGCGCTGGTCGACGCGGTCTGCCGCGCGGCCGGGGACCGGATCCGGGTGGCGGTGTGCGGGGAGCTCGCCGCCGACCCGCTCGCGGCCGAGGTGCTCGTCGGGCTCGGCGTCCGCGAGCTGAGCGTGTCGGCGCGGGCGGTGCCGGAGGTCAAGGACCGGGTGCGCGCGGTGGACGCCAGGGAGGCGGAGGAGGTGGCCCGTCGGTGCCTCGACCTGCCGGGCGCGGCGCAGGTCCGGGCCCTGCTGGCCGGACGCCCGGGCTGAGGCGCGCCTCCCCGGCTGCGTGGCCGCGCGGTCCCCGCTGAGCAGCAGGTCGGCACCGTGCCCCGACGACGGACCAGGTGGCGGCCGGGTCAAGGCCGGGGCTCCTTGGTCACCATGGTCAGCAGCGTGTACGTGGCGCACAGCTCGTCCCGGTCGTTGGTCACCGTGGCGTCGAAGCGGACCTCGCCGTAGTCGGTGTGCTCGCGCGGGTTGAGCGCCTTGCACGTCAGTGCCACCCGGATGCGGTCGCCGACCCGCACGGGCTGGTGAACCGCAGGTCCTCCAGGCCGGTGTTGGCGAGCACGGGACCGGGCGCAGGGTCGACGAACAGGCCCGCCGCCCGCGACAGCACCCAGTACCCGTGCGCGACGATGCCGCCGAAGATCGGGTTCGCGGCCGCGGCCTCGGGGTCGGTGTGGGCGTAGAACGTGTCGCCGCTCATCGCCGCGAAGCCGCAGATGTCCTCGGCGGTGACCTCGTGCCAGTCGCTGGTGAACCCGTCGCCGACGCGCAGCTCGCTCATCGACAGCCGGAACGGGTGCGGCCCGTCGGTCCGCCGCCGCGAGCCGGGCACCCACTGCCCGGTCACCGCGGTGAGCATGTCCGGGCTGCCCTGCACGGCGGTCCGCTGCATGTGGTGGATGATGCCGCGCACGCCGCCGAGCTCCTCGCCCCCACCCGCCCGGCCGGGCCCGCCGTGGACCAGGTGCGGCAGGGGGCTGCCGTGACCGGTCGACTCCTGCGGCGTCGTCGCGGTCGAGCACGAGGATCCGACCGTGGAACGGCGCGGCACCCAGCACCACCGTCCGGACGAACGAGGGGTCGTGGCTGACGACGCTCGCCACGAGCGAGCCGCGGCCGAGCGCGAGCAGGTCGACGACCTCCTCGGGGCTGTCGTAGGCCATGAGCGAGGCGACCGGACCGAACGGCTCCACCTCGTGGACGGGGCCGAACCGGGCGTCGTCGATGCGCAGCAGGACCGGGGCCATGAACGCGCCCGCGCTCGAAGCCGTCGACCACGGTGTCCAGCGAGCCGGTCACCATCCGCCCACCCGCCGCGAGGGCCGTGACCGCGTCCCGGACGGAGTCGCGCTGCTCGAGGTCGACCAGCGCGCCGACCCGGGTGGCCGGGTCGCGCGGGTCACCGACGGTGGCGGTGGCCAGGCGTGCCTCCAGCGCGTCGGTGACCTCATCCAGCAACGACGACGGGACGAACGCGCGGCGCACGGCGGTGCACTTCTGGCCTGCCTTGGCCGTCATCTCGCGGGCGACCTCACGGACGAAGAGGTCGAGCTCCGGGGTGCCCGCGACCGCGTCGGGCCCGAGCACGGCGGCGTTCAGCGAGTCCGCCTCGGCCGTGTAGCGGACACCCCGGTGCACGACGGCCGGGTGCGCGCGCAGCACGGCCGCGGTGTCGGCGGACCCGGTGAAGCAGAGCAGGTCCTGAGCGTCGAGCGCGTCCAGCAGCCCCTCCTGGTGCGCCGACCAGCAGCTGCAGCGCCCCCTCGGGCAGGATGCCGGTGCCGATCGCCAGCCGGACCATCCGCTCGGTGACGTAGGCGGTCTGCTCGGCCGGCTTGACGATCGACGGGACCCCGGCGATGAGCGCGGGCGCCAGCTTCTCCAGCGCTCCCCACACCGGGAAGTTGTACGCGTTGACCTGCACCGCGACCCCCCGCAGCGGCGTCCAGACGTGCTGGGCGAGGAACGTGCCGCCCCGGCTGAGGCGTTCGACCGGCCCGTCGGTGGCGACGACGTCGTTGGGGAGCGTCCTGCGGGCCGTCGACGACATCCCCAGCATCGTGACGATGCCGCCGTCGACGTCGATCGCGGTGTCCTTGGCGGTGCAGCCGGTGGAGTACGACAGCTCGTACAGCTCGTCGGTGTGCGCCTTCAGGGCCAGGGCGAGCTCCTTGACCAGCATGGCCCGCTCGTGGAACGTCATGGAGCGCAGCGCCGGGCCGCCGACCTGGCGGGCGTACCTGACCGCGTCCGCGGCCGGGACCGGTGCGGTCGAGATGCGGGCGACCTCCTCGCCGGTGGCGGCGTCGAGCAGCGGCGCCCCGTCGTCGGTCGGGGTCCGCCACGAGCCGGCGACGTAGCTCTCGAGCATCGGTGCTCCTCGGTCGGTGGGTCGGTGGGTCGGTGGGTCTGCGGGTCGGTGCATTGGTGGGTCGGTGGGTCACTCGTGCGGACGGTGCCCCGGGTGCCGCCGGCCGAGCGCGTGCTCAGCGCTCGAGCAGCAGTGCGACGCCCTGTCCGACCCCGACGCACATGGTGACCAGGGCGCGCCTGGCATCCCGCTCGACCAGGCTGCGGGCGGCGGTCAGGGCGAGCCGGGCGCCGCTCATGCCCAGCGGGTGCCCGAGCGCGATGGCGCCGCCGTGGGGGTTGACGTGCTCGGCGTCGTCGGGCAGCCCCAGGCCCCGCAGCACCGCGAGCGCCTGCGAGGCGAAGGCCTCGTTGAGCTCGACGAGGTCGACGTCGGTGACGCGAGAGCCCGGCCCGGGCGAGCAGCTTCTGCACCGCGGGCACCGGCCCGACGCCCATGACCCGGGGCGCACACCCGCGCTGGCCGCCCCGCGTCACCCGGGCCAGCGGGTCAGGCCGTACCGCTCGACCGCGGCCGTCGGAGGCCAGCAGCAGGGCTGCGGCACCGTCGTTGACTCCCGAGCCGCGTTGCCGGCGGTCACGCTCCCGCCCGGCGCGGAACGCCGGCCGCAGCCGCGCAAGGGTCTCGCGCGGTGGTGTCGGCGCGGGGGTGCTCGTCGGTGTCGACCACCGCCGGGCTCGCCTCGTCGCTCGGGGCACCGGGACCGGCGCGATCTCGCCCGGCGAACCAGCCCTCGGCCTGGGCCGCGGCGGTGCGCTGCTGGACCGCGCAGCGCGAAGGCGTCCTGGTCCTCGCGCGAGACCCGTGGTCCTCGGCGACGTTCTCCGCCGTCTCGCCCATGGCGTCGGTGCCGTGCTGCTCGGCGAGCCGCTCGTTGACGAAGCGCCAGCCGATGCGTGGTGTCGTAGCACCTCGGCGGAGCGCGTCGAACGCGGTCTCGGCCTTGGCCATGACGAACGGCGCGCGGCTCATCGACTCCACCCCGCCGACGACGACCAGGTCGGCCTCGCCGGCGCGGACCTGCCGCATCGCCGGCGGCGACGGCGTCGGCCCCGGAGGCGCACAGCCGGTTGACGGTCACCCCGGGGACGGTCTCGGGCAGCCCGGCCAGCAGCACGCGCCATCCGGGCCACGTCGCGGTTGTCCTCGCCGGCCTGGTTGGCGCAGCCGAGGACCACCTCGTCCACCGCGGCGGGTCCACCGCGGGTGCCGCTGGAGCAGGGCGGCTCGATGACGTGCGCGGCCAGGTCGTCGGGCCGGACCGGTGCCAGCGCCCCGCCGTAGCGGCCGATCGGCGTGCGGACGCCGTCGACCAGGAACGCCTCGCTCATGGTTGGTCCTCCGGTCGGGTCGGTGACCGGACCGCCCACGGTCCGGGTGCGGCCGCGGACCTCGGCGACCAGGCTGCCGTCGCTCGCGGGAGACGGTGATGTCGTAGACGCCCGTTGCGGCCCCGTAGCGGGCGCGCTCGAGGCGGTGGCCACCAGGACGTCGCCGACGCGGCCGGGCGACACCCACGTCGACGTCGAGGCCGCCGCCGACCGTCAGCGGGCCGTGGCTGTTGCACGCCACGGCCAGCGCGGTGTCGGCCACGGTGCAGACCACCCCGCCGTGGACGATCCCGAAGCCGTTCAGCCAGCGGCTGCCGACCTCGCCGCGCACCACGCCGCGGCCGGGCCCGGCCGCCGACGAGCTCGAGGCCGAAGTCGGCCGAGACCCGGTCCAGCGACAGCATCGCCCGGGCCGCGCAGCGTCGGGCAGACCCGGTACCGGCCGGTCGGCTCCGGGCGTGCAGGGCGTCCAGCACGCCGACCACCCAGGCGTGCCCGAGGTCGCGGCCCCAGGCCAGCGGTCCCGGCGGGTGCCCGGCGCCGTGCTCCATGGCCAGGTCGACGTCCGCGGCCGAGGCGACGCCCGCCTCCACGGCGTCCTCGGCCGCGGCGACCAGCGCGGCCGCGGTCCGGGCGACCACGAGGCCGGGGGTGTCGGGCAGCGGGCGACACGCGGCACCGGCGGGCGCCAGCGTCGCCGCCAGCGGCCCGAGCGCGCCGGCCGGGCAGCCCGGGGAGGCCACGGCGCCGACCCGGGTGCAGGTCGCCGGGTCCCGCACCAGGTCCAGGAGCACCGTGGGACGCCCGGTGGCGACCTCGACCTCCCCGGCGGTGCGCCCGTCCGTGAGCCGGAGCACGACGTGGTCGGCGGGGGGCCGCTCGTCGTCGGTGACGATGCCCGCACGGGTGGCGAGGTGGCGGAGCGAGGGGTGCGGCCACCACGACTGCACGCGGTCGTCCGGGGTCGGTGCGGTGGCTGCTGCTGCCCGGGTCGCCCGGCGGCTCGACGGTCGCTGCGCCCGGCCGCGCGGCACCGTCAGCGGGCTCGTAGACACCCTGCCCCGCTCTTGCGCCCGAGCCGTCCGGCGGCCACGAGCCCGTCCTGCACCGGGGACGGCGTGTAACGACGGTCCTCGCCCATGGCCCGCCACACGCTCCGGTTGGCCGCGGCGTTCACGTCCTGCCCGATCAGGTCGGTGAGCTCCAGCGGACCCATCGGGAACCCGCCCGCCTCGCGCAGCAGCGCGTCGAGTCGTGGCGGGCGCGAGGTCGGTGGACGCGCAGGAGCCGGAACGCCTCGCCGTAGAACGGGCGGGCCACCCGGTTGACCACGAAGCCGGGCGTGGAGGTGCAGGTCACCGGCACCTTCCCCCAGGCCCGGGCCAGGTCCACCAGCCGCTGGACCGCCTCCGGGTCGGTGCCGCGCCCGCGCACCACCTCCACGAGCCGCATGACGGGCGCGGGGTTGAAGAAGTGCAGGCCCGCCGACGCGGCCGGGGTGCCGCAGGGGTGCAGCGAGGTCCTCGACCGACAGCGAGGACGTGTTGGAGGCGAGGACCGCGTCGGCGTCCACGACGGCCTCGAGCTCGCGAAGCAGCGCGTGCTTGACCGCGAGGTCCTCGGCCACGGCCTCGACGACCAGGCCGCAGCCGGCGAGGTCCGCGACGCCGGCCACCGCGTGGAGCCGCTGCACGGTCGCCGCGGCCGCCTCGGACCAGGCGCCCGCGCTCGACCGAGCGCCGCAGCCGCCGCCCGATCGCCTCCAGCGCAGCCGCCGCGGCGCCCCGGGCCGCGCGTCGAGCAGCAGGGTGCGGTGGCCAGCAGCCGCCGCGACCTGGGCGATCCCGGCGCCCATGGTCCCCGTGCCCCGACCACGCCGACCGTACCCACCACGCCGACCGCGTCGACCGTGCCCACCACGCCGACCGCGTCGACCGCGCCCACCGCGTCGACCGCGCCGACCGCGCCGACCGTGCCGGCACCACGGGCGCCGCGCGGCGGGCCAGGCGTCGTCGTCACCGCGGTCTCCTCGTCGGTGCGATCCCCGCCCGGATTACCGGACGAGCGGTCGGGAATGAAGTCAACGCCCGCCGGCCCCGGCCCCGTCAAGCGCGCCGGGCGGGCGTGCTGCGAGGACGCAGACCCGTCCACCAGCATCCGGGCCAGCGTGTCGGCGATGCGTCCGGCGCCGTCGCAGCCCGCCACCGGGCCGGTACCACTCGGTGACGGAGTTGACGGCGCCGAACACGAGCCGCGTGACCAGCCGCGGGTCGACGTCGGGGTCGAGGTCGCCGTCGGCCACGGCCTTGGCCGTCAGCGCGGCCGTACGGGCGTCCAGGTCGCGCCGGCGCTCCAGCGCCCACAGCTCGGCCGCGGTGTTGCCCCGCACCCGCAGCAGCAGGGTGACGTAGGGAAGGTTCGTCCACCAGGACGTCCACGCTGCGGCGGACGACCGCTCCAGCCGCTCGACGCCGGGGCGTCCAGGTCCTCGGCCTCGGTCGAGCGCCTCGTCCAGCAGGTCGATGCCCCGCGAGACGGCCAGGCGGAGGAACTCCTCCTTGCCCGCCACGTGGTGGTAGAGCGCGGCCTTGGTCAGCCCGGTGGCGCGCGCGAGGTCCTCCATCGAGGTCGCGTCGTAGCCGCGCTCGATGAACTGCGTGGCCACGATCTCGACGAGCTCGTCGAGGCTGTGCCGTGCAGGTCGTCCCTCGCCCGCGACCGCGGCTCGGTGCGTCGTCATGCCGCGCCTCCCGGTGACCGCGACGGTAGCCGCGCGGGCGGCCCCTGCCCACGGTCGTCGCAGCAGCCGGCACGGACTCGCAGCGTGGCGCCGCGTCGGGGCCACGAGGACGTGCGCGGTGCGTGGCCCCGGCGACGGTGGGGCGATGAGCGTGCTTGTCACCGGGGCCACCGGCAACGTGGGCTCGGCCCTCGCCCGGGCCCTGCTGGCCGACCCCGAGGTGGAGGAGGTGGTCGGCGTGGTCGACCGCCGCCCGGACACCTCGCGGCCCCCTGGTCGGAGGTCGACCTGGCGCGCAGTGCGACCTCGGCGACCCGGCCGGCCGTGCCCGGCGCTGACCGACGGCGGCCCGCGGCTGCGACGTCGCCGTCCACCTGGCGTGGCGGATCCAGCCGTGCTGGGACGAGGCGCAGCTGCGAACGTGTCAACCTCGGCGGGCTCTCGATGCTCGTGCGAGGCGCTGGTCGCCGCCGGTGTGCCGCACCTGGTGCACACCAGCAGCGTGGGCGCCTACAGCCCAGGGCCCAAGGACCGCCGGGTCGACGAGAGCTGGCCGACCGGCGGCATCGCCGGCTCCTGGTACAGCCGCCAGAAGGCGGCCGCCGAGCGCCTGCTCGACGACGTCGAGCGCAGCGGCGCCGACCTCGGCGTGACCCGGGTGCGGCCGGCGCTGGTCATGCAGCGCGAGGCCGGGGCGGAGGTCGGCCGCTACTTCGGGGGCCGGCTGCTGCCCGCGCTGCCGCGGTCGGTCGGCTCACGCCACCCGTGCTGCCGCTGCCCGCGCGAGCTGCGCACCCAGGTCGTCCACGCCGACGACCTGGCCGAGGCCTTCCGGCTGGCGGTGCACGCCCGGCCTGGGGGGGGGCTCAACGTCGCCGGGGAGCCCGTGCTGGGTCCCGACGACCTGGCCCGGGCCCTCGGCGCCCAGCGCTCCGTCCCGGTCACCCCGGCCTGGTGCGGGCCCTGGTCGACCTGTCCTGGCGCCTGCACCTGCAGCCGACCGACCCGGGCTGGTTCGACATGGGGCTGTGGACCCCCCTGATGGACACCGACGCGAGCCCGGCACCGAGCTGGGCTGGGTGCCGCTGCCCGGGCCGCGACGCGGCCGCTGGCCGAGGGGGTCGACGCGGGATGCGCGACACGGCCGGGGTGACCCGGGCACCCCGCTCCTGCGTCCCGGTCGCTGAGCGCCTCCGGCCGGATGACCGGTGGGTCCCCGCCCGGTGCGTCGCGGGGCCTTGACACGCCGACGCCGCGCACGGCGGACCATAATTACCGAACGAGCGGTCGGGAATCGAGGAGGACGCCGATGGGCACCACCACGGACCACCCCGTCCACGCCACGGACCTCACGCCGGAGCAGCAGGCCGGTTCGACGCGGTCATCGCCGAGGACGGCCGCGATCGAGCCCCGCGACGCCATGCCGGAGGCCTACCGGAAGACCCTCGTCCGCCAGATCGCCCAGCACGCCCACTCCGAGATCATCGGCATGCAGCCCGAGGGCAACTGGATCACCCGGGCCCCCAGCCTGCGCCGCAAGGCGATCCTCTACGCCAAGGTCCAGGACGAGGCCGGCCACGGCCTGTACCTGTACTGCGCCGCCGAGACCCTGGGCGCCGACCGCGCCGACCTGCTGGACGCCCTCCACGCCGGCACGCAGAAGTACTCGACGATCTTCAACTACCCCACGCTGACCTGGGCCGACACCATGGCCATCGGCTGGCTCGTCGACGGCGCCGCGATCATGAACCAGGTCCCGCTGTCGCGGTGCTCCTACGGCCCGTACGCCCGCGCGATGATCCGCGTCTGCAAGGAGGAGTCCTTCCACCAGCGGCAGGGCTTCGAGGGCATGCTCACCCTCTCGCGCGGCACGCAGGCGCAGAAGGCGATGGCGCAGGACGCCCTCGACCGCTTCTGGTGGCCGTCGCTGATGATGTTCGGCCCGCCCGACGACGCCTCGCCCAACTCCGCGCAGTCGATGGCGTGGGGGATCAAGCGGTTCAGCAACGACGAGCTGCGGCAGCGCTTCGTCGACGCGACGGTGCCGCAGGCGGACTACCTCGGCCTCACCGTCCCGGACCCGGAGCTCGCGCTCGACGAGGAGACCGGCCACTACCGCTTCGGCACGCCGGACTGGGCCGAGTTCATGCGCGTGGTCAAGGGCGACGGTCCCTGCAACCGGCAGCGGGTGGCCTTCCGTCGCGAGGCGCACGAGGAGGGCGCGTGGGTGCGCGAGGCCGCCGCAGCCCACGCCGCCACGCGCGCCGCACGCACCTCCGGCCGTGCCGCGGGTCCCGCGCACGACCGGGCGGAGGACCAGGCAGGGGGCCGGGCCCCCGAGCGAGCCGGTACGGCCACGCGAGCGGTGGTCGCATGAGCGCCGCCGCCGACCGCGAGCCGCTGTGGGAGGTCTTCGTCCGCAGCCGTCGCGGGCTGTCGCACACCCACGCCGGCAGCCTGCACGCCCCCGACGCCCACATGGCGCTTCGCAACGCCCGCGACGTCTACACCCGCCGACAGGAGGGCGTGAGCATCTGGGTGGTCCGTGCCGACGACGTCACGGCCAGCAGCCCGGACGAGAAGGACGCCTTCTTCGACCCCGCAGGCGACAAGCCCTACCGGCACCCGACGTTCTACGAGGTGCCCGCCGAGGTGCAGAACCTGTGAGCGCGCACGGGCCCGCCTCGACCCGGACCCAGCCGGACGCGACCCAGCCGGACGCGACCCAGCAGGACGCGACCCAGCAGGACGCGACCCAGCAGGACGCGACCCGGCAGGACGTGGCCGCGTTCACCCTCCGCCTCGCCGACGACGCCCTCGTGCTCGCCCAGCGCCTCGGGGAGTGGGCGGCCCGCGGGCCGACGATCGAGGAGGACGTCGCGCTGCTCAACATCGGCCTGGACCTGCTCGGCCAGGCCCGCACCCTGCTCGCCCGGGTCGGGGAGCTCGACGGCACCGGACGGACCGAGGACGACCTGGCGTTCCTGCGGGACGAGCGCGACTTCGTCAACGCGCAGCTCATGGAGCTGCCCGTCGGCGACTTCGGCGTGACGATGGCCCGGCAGCTGCTCGTCAGCGCCTACCAGGTGCCGCTGTTCGCAGGGCTCGCGGGGAGCACGGACCCGACGGTCGCCTCGGTCGCGGCCAAGGCGGTCAAGGAGTCGCGGTACCACCTGGACCACGCGGCCTCGTGGGTGGTGCGCCTGGGGGACGGGACCGAGGAGTCCCACCGCCGGGTGCAGGCGGGCCTGGACCAGGTGTGGCCCTACGCGGCCGAGCTGTTCGAGGTGGACCCGCTGCTGGGTCGCTGCGTCGCCGCGGGGGTGGCGGTCGACCCGGGCCCGCTGCGCGAGCGCTGGGACGCCACGGTCGACGCCGTGCTGGCCGACGCGGGCCTCGAGCGTCCGGAGACCACGTGGCAGCCGACCGGGGGGCGCCGGGGCGTGCACACCGAGCACCTCGGCTACCTGCTGGCCCAGATGCAGCACGTGGCCCGCTCCCACCCCGGCGCCCGCTGGTAGGGGGCACACCATGGAACGTCCGACGGGCCTGGACCGCGACGGTGCGATGCGCGTGCTCGAGCAGGTGACCGATCCCGAGATCCCCGTCCTCACCATCGCCGACCTGGGCATCCTCCGCGAGGTCGTGGTGGACGAGGCCGGCACCGTGCACGTCGACATCACGCCCACGTACTCCGGCTGCCCCGCGATGGACGAGATCCGCGCCGACGTCCGCGCCGCGCTCCAGCGCGCCGGCGCCGTCGCCACCGAGGTGCGCCTGGTCCACAGCCCGGCCTGGACGACGGACTGGATGAGCGAGGACGGTCGTCGCAAGCTCGCCGAGTACGGCATCGCGCCACCGGGCGCACGCCCGGTGGGCGGGCCGGTCGCGGTCGAGCTCGGCTACCGCCCCGGCCTGGTCGGCGACGGCACCGACGCACCCGCCTGCCCACGGTGCGGCTCGACGGCCACCGAGGAGCTCGCCCGCTTCGCCTCCACCGCCTGCAAGTCGCTGTGGCGCTGCACCGCCTGCCGCGAGCCGTTCGACCACTTCAAGGAGTTCTGAGCGATGACGGTGGGCAGCGCATGACGGGCACCACGACCGCAGCAGGGTCGAGGGCAGCGGGCGCGGCCCCGACGACCGCCGTGGCGGAGCGCCCGGGCTTCCACCCGCTGCAGGTCGTCGCCGTGGAGCGGCTGACCGACGACGCGGTCGCGGTGTCGTTCGCCGTGCCGGCGGACCTGCGCGCGACGTACGCCGCCCGGCCCGGTCAGCACGTCACCGTGCGCGCCGTGCTCGACGGGACCGAGGTGCGCCGCACGTACTCCCTGTGCGGGGAGCCCGGCGCCGACGTGCTCACCGTGGGCGTCAAGGCGGTGCCGGACGGGGTGTTCAGCCGCTTCGCGCTGGACCGGCTGCAGGTGGGGGACACCCTGGACGTCGCGCCGCCCGGGGGCAGCTTCGGCCTGGACGTCGACCCTGCTCGCGAGAGGCACGTGGCGGGGGATCGTCGCCGGCAGCGGCATCACCCCGGTCCTCGGCATCGCCCGCGCGGTCCTGGCCGCCGAGCCGGGCAGCCGGGTCACCCTGCTGTTCGGCAACCGGACGGCCCGCGACGTGATGTTCGCCGAGGAGCTGTGCGACCTGCGTGACCGCTACGGCCCCCGGTTCCGCCTGCTCAACGTGCTGAGCCGCGAGGAGCAGACCTCGCCGGTGCTGAGCGGCCGGATCGACCGCGAGCGGCTGGTCGCGCTCGCCGGGACCCTGCTGGACGTGCCCGACGTCGACGAGTGGTTCCTCTGCGGGCCGCTGGAGCTGGTGACCGGGCGCCCGCGACACCCTCACCACCGACCTGGCGGTCGCCCGGGCGAGCGGGTGCACGTCGAGCTGTTCCACGCCGAGCCGGTGGCCCGCCGCCCCCGGCCGGTCACCGCGGCCGCGACGACGACCGCGCAGGTGACGCTGGACGGTCGTCGCACCACCGTCGAGGTGGACGGCGAGACCGAGACGGTCCTCGACGCGGTCCTGCGGGTGCGGGGCGACGCGCCCTTCGCCTGCCGCGGGGGCGTCTGCGGCACGTGCCGGGCCCGGGTCGTCGAGGGCGAGGTGGAGATGGACGTGAACTACGCCCTCGAGCCCGACGAGCTCGCCCGGGGCCTGCGGCTGATGTGCCAGTCCCGTCCCACCACCGCCACCCTGGACGTGGAGTTCGTCTGAGGCCCGGGCGCATGGCGGGAGGGCGACCGGGGTAGCCCAGCGGCATGGGTCTTCTAGGAAAGTCTGCCAAGGGTGCCGTCATGGCCAAGGTCGTGAGCGAGGCGCGCAAGCCGAAGAACCAGGCCAAGGCGAAGTCGATGCTGTCCTCGCTGCGCGACAAGGTCTCCGGCGGCTCCGAGCGTCCGGCCCGTTCCACGACGGCCAAGGGCGGCTCCGAGCGCGCCACCGAGAACCGTCCCCGCTAGCCTGCGCCGGGTGACCTGCTCCGGCGCCGTCTCCACGTAGCGCCGGGGACAGGGCTGTGCTGTTCCTGCTCGGCTGGCACGTCGTCGTCGCGGTGGCGTGCGCCCTGCTCGCCCCGGTGCTGCGCCACCGGGCCCTCGTCCTCGCCGCCGCCGCTCCGGCGGCGGCGTTCGGCTGGTCTCTGGTCCAGGTCCCAGGTGTCGTCGCCGGGGACCGGCCGGTCCAGACGCTCACCTGGGCACCCGCGCTCGACCTCGCGGTCGACCTGCGCCTGGACGGGCTGTCGCTGCTGCTGTGCCTGGTGGTCAGCGGCGTCGGCACCGCGGTCATGCTCTACGCCGCCACGTACTTCGCCGAGCGCGAGGACGGCCTGGCGCGCATCTGCGCCCTGTTCGTCGTGTTCGCCGGCGCCATGCTGGCCCTGGTGCTCGCCGACCACGTGCTGTTCCTCTACGTGGCGTGGGAGGTCACGACCGTCTGCTCGTTCCTCCTCATCGGGGACGCCGGGGCGACGGCGGAGCACCGCCGGGCCGCGGTCCGGGCGCTGCTCCTCACCGCCGGACCCGGCCTCGCCATGCTGCTGGGGCTGCTGCTGCTCGCCCAGCAGGCCGGCACGTACCGGCTGGGCGCGATCGTCGCCGACCCGCCGCAGGGCGCCGCGACCACGGTCGCCGTCGCCCTGGTGCTGCTGGGCGCCCTGGCCAAGGCCGCGCAGGTGCCGCTGCACCCCTGGCTGCCCGCCGCCATGGTCGCGCCCACCCCGGTCAGTGCTTACCTGCACGCCGCGGCCATGGTCAAGGCCGGGATCTACCTGCTCGCCCGGCTCGCGCCCGCCTTCGCCGCCGACCCGGTGTGGCGCTGGCTGGTCCCCGCCGTGGGGGTCGGCACCATGCTGTGGGGCGGCTGGCGGGCCCTGGCCCAGCACGACCTCAAGCGGCTGCTGGCCTACGGCACCATCGCCCAGCTCGGGTTCCTGGTCGTCCTCGTCGGCTCGGGCAGCCGGGTCGCCGCGCTCGCGGGCGTCACCATGCTCCTGGCCCACGCGCTGTTCAAGTCGACCCTGTTCTCGGTCGCCGGGATCATCGACCACGCCGCCGGCACGCGGGACCTGCGGGAGCTGTCCCGGCTGCGGCACCGGTCGCCGGCGCTGCTCGTGGTCGCGGTGCTGGCCTGCGCGTCGATGGTCGGGTTCCCCGTCACGGTCGGCTACCTCGGCAAGGAGGCCGCCTTCGAGGCGTTCGTGCCGTCGGACGGCCTCGTCGACGCCGCCGCCTTGGGAGGGCTGGCGGTCCTGGTGGGCATCGTCGTCGGCTCCCTGCTCACCGTCGCCTACACCGCCCGGTTCCTCTGGGGCGCGTTCGCCGACCGCGACGGCGTCGAGGGCCCCGAGCACCCCGTGTCCTCCCGGGCGGTCGCCGTGGCCGGTGGGCTCGCCGTGACCGGCGTCGGGCTCGGCTTCGCGCCGCACGCCCTGGACACCCTGCTCGCCACCTACCCCGACGCCTACCCGCAGGTGTGGCCCGGCCAGGCCGAGCGGTTCTCGCTCGAGCTGTGGCACGGGCTCGGCCCGCCCGTCGTGCTGTCGGCGCTGACCCTGGCCGGTGGTGTGCTGCTGCACCTGGCGACGGTGCGTGGACCCCGCTGGGCCCTCGGCGGGCACCCCGGACCGTCGGGGGAGGCGGTCGAGGACGGCCTGGCCCACGCGGTCAGCCGGGCGGCGACGACGCTGACGCAGGGCCTGCACCCCGGCTCGCTGCCCCGGTACCTGGCCACGACCCTGCTCGTCGTCTGCGCGGTCCCCGCCGCCGGGTGGCTGCTGAGCGACGGCGTGGTCGGGCCCGCCGCGGTGCGGCCCTGGGACACGCTGGTCCAGCCGTTGCTCGGGCTGCCGCTCGTCGCGGTGGTCGTGGCCGCGGTCCTCACCCGGCGGCGCCTGGTGCAGGTGCTGCTGGTCTCGGTCGCGGGGTACCTGGTGGCCGCCCTGTTCGTGGTCCACGGCGCTCCCGACCTGGCGCTGGTGCAGGTGCTCGTGGAGACGCTCACGCTGGTCGTCATCGTCCTGGTGCTGCGGCGGCTGTCGCCGACGGTGCCGGCCCGGCCTGCCCCGCGCCAGGCGCTGTCCGTGGTCGTGGCGTGCGTGGTGGGGGCGAGCGCCGGCGCCGTGCTCCTGCTCACCTCGGCCGACCACGCGCCGTCCGCGCCCACCCAGGCCCACCTGGCCACCGCCGAGGAGGCCGGCGGGACGAACACCGTCAACGTCATCGTCACCTCGTTCCGGGCGCTGGACACCCTGGCCGAGACCACGGTGCTCGCGGTCGCCGCCACGGGGGTGGCGAGCCTGGTCCTGGTCACCGGGCGGACGGGCCGGGCGCACGCCCCCACCGAGCGCTCCGGCGGTCGGCGACCGGACCGGCGCCGGTCCGGGCCTCCTGGGGCCGACGAGCGCCGACCGGGTGCCGAGGTGGGGTCGTGAGCCAGGGCCAGGGTGCCGGCGGGGGGGTCCCCCGCAGCCGGCTGCTGCCCGGCGCCGCCGACCAGGCGCCGCAGGCCCGCTCGCTGCTGCTGGAGGTGGTCACCCGGGTGCTCCACCCGACGATGCTCGTCGTCGCCGTCCACCTGTTCCTCGTGGGGCTGCACCGGCCGGGCGGAGGGTTCGCCGCCGGGCTCCTGGTCGGCCTGGGCCTGGTCCTGCGACGGCTCGCCGGTGGCCGGAACGACGTCGGCGCCGCTGCGCGGCTGCCCGCAGGCCTGGTGCTGGGGGTCGGGCTCACCCTGGCCGGCGGCTACGCCCTGGCCGGTCCGCTCCTGGGTCTCCCACCGCTCGCCGAGGCGCACGGCACGCTGGACGTCCCGGTGGTCGGCGAGCTCTCCTGGGGGACCGCGTACCTGCTGGACCTGGCGATCGTCCTGGTGGTGGTCGGCCTGGTCACCGACGTGCTCCGGACCCTGGGGGGCGAGGAGTGAACGAGACCAACCTCACCCTGTCCGTCCTGGTCGCCGTCCTGGTCGCGGCCGGCGTGCACCTGCTGCTGCAGCGCGAGCTCATCCGCGTCGTGCTCGGCTTCGTGCTGCTGGGCCACGGGGCGAACCTGGTGCTGCTCGTCTCGGGCGGGCCGGCCGGCGAGGTGCCGGAGGCCGGGATGAGCGCGAGCGAGGTGGCCGACCCGCTCCCTCAGGCCATGGCGCTGACCGCGATCGTCATCACCTTCGCCGTCACCGCCCTGCTGCTGGCCCTGACGCACCGCCACGACGTGCTGCTCGGCGGCGACGACACCGCCGACCCCGTGTCGGTGGAGCCCGGCCAGCCGGGGCCCCCCGGGCAGCCCGGACATGCTGACGAGGCCCCGGAGAGCCAGGCATGAGCGACGGCGCGCTGCTGGCGCTGCCCGTCCTGCTGCCCGTCCTGGCGGCGGGGCTGTCGCTGGTCCTCAGCCCCTTCCCGGTGGCGCAGCGGGTGCTCGGCCTGTCGACGGTCGCGGCCGTCCTGGCCGACGCGGTGGCCCTGCTCGTCCGCGTGGACGCCGGGTCGCCCGTCGCCGTCGCCGTCGGCGGCTGGGCCCCGCCGCTGGGGATCGTGCTGGTCGCCGACCGGCTGTCGGGGCTGGTGCTGTCGCTGGCCGCCGCGGTGTGCCTGGTCGTGCTGCTCTACGCCATCGGCGAGGGCTCCGCCGAGCACCGGGAGTCCAACGTCCCCTCGGTGTTCCACCCGACGTACCTGGTCCTGCTGTCCGGGGTCTCGCTGGTGCTGCTGACCGGGGACCTGTTCACGCTCTTCGTGGGCTTCGAGCTGATGCTCATGGCCAGCTACGCGCTGATCACCCTGGGGGCGACCGCGGCCCGGGTTCGCGCCGGTGCCACCTACGTGGCCTCCAGCCTGACCGCCTCGCTGCTCCTGCTCACCACGGTGGGTCTCGTGTACGGCGTCACGGGGACGCTGACCATGGCCGACGTGGCCGAGGCCATGCCGGACGTCCCGCCGGCCACCCGGACCGTGCTGGGGCTGATGCTGCTGCTCGCGCTCGGCATCAAGACCGCCATGGTCCCGCTGCACTGGTGGCTGCCCGACAGCTACCCCACCGCCCCCGCGCCGGTCACGGCGGTGTTCGCCGCGCTGCTCACCAAGGTCGCGGTGTACGCCGTCGTCCGCACCCAGACCCTGCTGTTCCCGCGGGACGAGCCGTGGGGGCTGCTGCTGGGGCTCGCGGCGCTCACCATGGGAGTCGGCGTGGTGGGGGCGCTGGTGCAGGACGACATCGACCGGGCCCTGGCCTTCGTGCTGGTGTCCCACATCGGCTTCATGCTGCTCGGGCTGGCGTTGTCCACGGAGGCCGGGCTCGTCGGCACGGTCGTGTACCTCGCCCACCACATCGTCGTGCTGGTGGCGTTCTTCCTGGTCGCCGGGCTGGTGCAGCGCCAGCGCGGCACCACGTCCATCTCCGGCATGGGAGGCCTGGCCCGGACCGCGCCCTTCACCGCGGCGCTGCTGCTGGTCCCGGTGCTCAGCATCGGCGGCATCCCACCGCTGGACGGGTTCGTGGCCAAGCTCTCGGTCCTGCGCGCCGCGGTGATGGCCGAGGGCACCGCGACGACCGTGCTGGCCGCGGTCGCCGTGCTCACCAGCCTGCTCACCCTCGCCGCCACGGTGCGGGTGTGGGTCCGGACCTGCTGGGGCGAGCCGCCCGAGCAGCCGGTGACCCGGCCGGAGGCCCGCAGCGGGGTCCCGGTGGTCGTCATGCGCTGCGCCGCGTCCACCGCCGTGGCCGGCGGCCTGGCCATCGCCCTGCTCGCCGGCCCGCTCAGCGCCCTGGCGCTGCGCGCCGCGGACGACCTGCGCGACCCGACGCCCTACGTGGACGCGGTGGACGCGCTGCGGCCGGGCGTCGCGACGGGGGCGGCGCCGTGAGCGCGGCCGCGGCGAGGCTGCCCATGCTGGCCTGGCTGGCGCTGGTGTGGCTGCTGCTGTGGGCGCGGCTGACCCCGGCCGTGCTGCTCGGCGCCCCGGTCGTCGCCGTCGTGTGCTGGGTGTGGACGGGGCTGCCCGGCCCGGACCCGACGCACCCGCTGAGGCCGCGCCACGCCGCCCGGGCCCTGGTGTCGTTCCTGGTGGACCTGGTCCGGTCCACGCTCGCGGTGGTCGGCACGGTGCTGCGTCGGGGCCCACGGACCCGCTCGGCCATCATCGTGCTGCGGGCCCGGGCCTGCTCCGACGTCGCGGTGGCCGTGGTCGCCAACCGGCTCTCCCTGGTCCCGGGCACCCTGGTCCTGGACGTCGACCGGCAGCGGGACGGCCTGGTCGTCCACGTCCTCGACGTCACCGACCGCGCCGACGTCGAACGTGCGCGCCGGTCCTCCCAGCAGGCGGTCGACGAGGTCCTCGTCGCGCTGGGCGAGCTCGAGGCGGACGGGCGATGACGGCGGTCCTGGCGGCGTGCGGTGCTGCGGTCGCGGTGTCGGCGGTGCTCACCCTGCTGCGTCTGGTCCGGGGGCCCACCAGCGGTGACCGCCTGGTCGCCTTCGACCTGATGACCGTCGTCGTGGTCGCGGCCGTGGCCCTGGTCGCGGCCCGGCGGGGTGAGGCCCCCTCCGTGGTGCTCGTGGTCATCGCGCTGGTGGGGTTCCTGGCGACCACGTCCGTCGTCCGGCTGCTGGCCAAGGAGAAGCGGTGAGCGTCGTCGCGGAGGTCCTGTCCGCGCTCGCGATGCTCTCCGGGTCGGCGCTGCTGCTCGTCGCGGCCGTCGGCCTGTTCCGCCTGCCGGACGCCGCGTCCCGGCTCCAGGCCGCGACCAAGGCGCAGGTCCTCGGTCTGGTCCTCGTGGTCCTCGGCGCTGCCGTGCAGGTCCGGCAGCCGACCCAGGCCGTGGAGCTGTGGCTCGTGGCGCTGTTCCAGCTCGTCACCGCACCCGTCCTCGGCCAGCTGCTCGGGCGCACGATGCACGCCGACGAGGACCAGGACGCCTCGCTGCTCGTCGTGGACGAACGGGGCCCGGACGCTGGTCGAGGGTCGCCGCCGTCGGCCGAGGGCGGTAGACAGTCCCCATGAGCGAGCAGACGGACCCGGACGAGCCCGGCCCCACCGTCGAGGGACTGAAGGTCCCCACCCTGGACGAGGGCGTGGCGGCCGAGGACCCGGAGGTCGAGGAGCTGCTGAACCGGCTGGACCTGGCCCAGCAGGTCCGCCTGCTGACCGGGGCCGACTTCTGGGCGCTGCACCCGGAGCCCGCCGTCGGGCTGCGCCGCATCGTCACCTCCGACGGCCCGGCCGGCGTGCGAGGCGAGCGCTGGGACGAGCGCGACCCGTCGGCGAACATCCCCTCGCCGACGTCGCTGGCCGCCACGTGGGACTCGGCCCGGGTGGAGCGCCTCGGCCGCCTGCTGGCCGCCGAGGCCCGCAGCAAGGGCGTCGACGTCCTGCTCGCGCCCACGATCAACCTGCACCGCACCCCGTTCGGCGGGCGCCACTTCGAGTGCCTGAGCGAGGACCCGCTGCTCACCGCCCAGATCGCGACCGCCTACGTGGAGGGGGTGCAGAGCCAGGGCGTCGCCGCCACGGTCAAGCACCTCGTCGGCAACGACTCCGAGACCGAGCGCTTCACCTACGACGCGCGCATCGACGAGCGCACCCTGCACGAGCTGTACCTGGCGCCGTTCGAGCGCGTGGTGGCCGACGCCGGACCGTGGGCGGTCATGGCGGCCTACAACAGCGTCAACGGCTCCACCATGAGCGAGAGCCCGCTGCTGGCCGACGTCCTCAAGCACGGCTGGGGCTTCGACGGCGTCGTCATGACCGACTGGTTCGCCGGCCGCTCGACCGAGGCCGCAGGCAACGCCGCGCTCGACCTGATGATGCCGGGCCCCGCCAGCCCCTGGGGCGACAAGCTCGTCGAGGCGGTCGAGCAGGGCCGGGTGAGCGCCGAGGCCGTCCGGGACAAGGTCCGCCGGCTGCTCCGGCTCGCGCTGCGCGTGGGGGCGCTCGAGGGCTCCTACCCACGCTTCCCCGAACCGTGGCCGGCGGACCGGGTGGCCGGGGAGCTTCGCTCGGCCGCAGCCGCCGGGTTCGTGCTGGCCGCCAACGACGGCACCCTCCCGCTCGACCGCGACTCGCTCACGAGCGTGGCCGTCATCGGGCCGGACGCCGTGGCCGGCCGGACGCTCGGAGGGGGCAGCGCCACGGTCTTCCCGGCGTACACGGTCGGCCCGGTGGACGGCCTGCGGCGGGTGCTCGGCGACGACGTCGACGTGACGTGGAGCCAGGGGGTCAGCAGCACCGACCGGATCGCGCCGCTGCCGGCGTCGTGGCTGGCGGGCGGGGCGGTGGTCCGTTTCCTCGACGCCTCCGGTGAGGAGCTGGACCGCGAGGTGCGCCAGTCCACGTCGCTCATGTGGCTCGGTGAGCTCACCCGCACCCTGCGCGTGCGCGACGTCGACACCATCGAGCTCACCGCCCACGTGGACGTGCCCGCCGACGGTACGTACCTCGTGGGGGTGGCCGGCGTCGGCCCGTTCGTCCTGGCGGTCGACGGCGACACGGTGCTGGAGGAGACCGTCGCGCTGCCGGAGGGCGCCGACCCGGTCGAGGGCATGATGCGACCGCCGCAGCACGTGGTCCCCGTCGAGCTGCGCGCAGGTGCGCCGGTCGAGGTGGTCCTGCGTCACCGTCCGGCGCCCACCGGCGGCTTCGGCGACGCCGACGTCGCCACCGTGACGTTCAAGCTGCTCCTGGCCGGCAGCCCGGTGCCCGACGACGACCTGCTCGACCAGGCCGCCGAGGCCGCAGCCGCCGCCGACGTCGCGGTCGTCGTGGTCGGCACCACGGAGGAGGTCGAGAGCGAGGGCTTCGACCGGACCACCCTCGCCCTGCCGGCGCGGCAGGACGAGCTGGTCCGCCGGGTGCTCGCCGCCAACCCGCGCACCGTGGTCGTGGTCAACTCCGGCGCCCCGGTGCTGCTGCCCTGGGCCGAGGACGCGCCCGCCGTGCTGCTCACCTGGTTCCCCGGGCAGGAGTTCGGCAACGCGCTGTCCGACGTGCTGCTGGGCATGCGTGAGCCCGGCGGGCGCCTGCCCGTGACGTGGCCGCGCAGCCAGGAGGGCCTGCCCTCCACCACCCCCGTCGACGGGACGCTGCCCTACGACGAGGGCCTCCACATCGGGTACCGGTTCTACGACCGGGAGGGCCGCGAGCCGCTGTACGGCTTCGGGCACGGGCTCGGGTACACGACCTGGGACCTCGGCGACGCCCGGTCGACGGGGACGCCGGCGAGCGGGCTGACGGTGACGGTCCCGGTCACCTGCCGGGGTGCGCGGCCCGGCCGGCAGGTCGTGCAGGTGTACGCCTCGCGGATCCAGAGCACGGTGGAGCGGGTCCCGCGCTGGCTGGTCGGCTTCGCCACGGTCGACGCCGCACCGGGGGAGACCGTGACGGCCACCGTGCAGGTGCCGCGCCGGGCGCTGGAGCACTGGGACGTCGAGCAGGGCGGGTGGCGGTTGGAGCCGGGCGTGTACCGGCTGCACGTGGGCACCTCGCTCGCCGACGTGGTGAGCACCGTGGAGGTGTGGGCGTCGTAGTCCTGGACCGCCGGGCGTCCGGTGGGGCGTGGGTCCGGTCCGGTCAGTGGGTGATGGGCTCGGCGTAGACGATGACGTTGTCGGAGAAGTGGCCGTCGGCCTGGACGGTGCCACCGCAGGTGATGAGGCGAAGCACCGGCTCCGTGGTGCCGTCCCAGATCCGGTCGGTGGGCAGCTGGTCCTTCGGGGTCTGCTCGCTGCTGCGGACCTGCCAGCGCCCGGTGGTGCCGTCGGCGCGGATGGTCTCGATGACGTCGCCGGGCTGCAGGCGCCACAGGTCGGCGAAGACGTCGGGTCCCCCGCGGCTGCTGACGTGGGCCACGATGACTGCGGGTCCGGGCTCGCCGGGGCGGGGGCCCTCGGTGTACCAGCCGGCGCTGCCGTGCTCGGGGACGAGCTGGCCGTCCGGGCGCAGGGCGACGGGGAGGACCTCGGCGTCGACCCCGATGGCGGGCACGAGGACCCGGACCGGGTCCGCGACGTGCTCGACGGCTGTCTCGGCCTGGCCGGGCGCGGGGGGCAGGGGCGGGCCGGCGGGCACGGCCGAGGTCCGCGGGGCGGCGCCGGCGGTGGGCTGCGGTCCCGCGGCCGGGTCTGTCGCGACCTGGTCCGCGGTGGTCTGGTCGGCTGCGGCGCCGGACCGGCCGGCGGGGTCCGCGAGGCCCAGCAGGCCCGCGATGTCGCCGACGTCCGGGATGCCGAGCAGGCCAGAGAGGGTCACCAGGGCGGCGGCGACGAACGCTGCCACCCCGTGACGGGTGGTCCGGTGCACCGGGACCACTCCGCCCCTCAGCTGCGGAGCGCGGCGACGACCGGCCGACCGGTACCGGTGAGGCCGCCGGTGCCGGTGCTGGGTTCCTGTGCCGGACGGGGTCACGGAGGGCTCCTGGTTCGAGGGCTCGAGAAGGGGTGGGGTCCGACATCGCGGAACGGCCACGAGGGCGGCGGCGACGAGCGCCGCCGCCCCGTGGCGGTCACGAGCGCGGGGTCACAGGGCGCCGGGGCTGCGGCGCCGGGCGACGAGGGCCCCGCCGGTGCCGGCGAGGGCGAGCCCGGCCGCGACCGCGACGGCGGTGAGGACGGGGCTGCCGGAGCCGGAGGTGTCCTGGGCGGCGAGACCGGTCTCGACGCGCGTGGGGACCTTGGTCACCGTGGCCGCCGCGGTCACGGGCTTCGTGGTGACCGCGGGAGCGGGGACGGCCGCGGCCTTGGCCGGAACGGCGACGGCGGGGGCAGCGACGGCGGGGGCTGCGGCGGCGGGGGCGGCCGGGACGGGCGCAGCCGACGCGGTCACGTCGTCGGGGTCCACCCCCTCGCAGCTGCCGTCCACGTACACGAGGTCCTCGTCGTCCTGGGCCACGTCGACACGCACCGGCAGCTCCATCTGGACGCCGTCGATCTCGGCGACGACCTCGTAGCTCCCCCCGTGGACGGTGAACATGACGGTCTCGTCCTGGGCCAGCGTGCGCCCGGGCAGGAAGACCTGCTCACCGTTGGCCGTCTGGCCCCGCAGCGACACCTGCGGCTGCCCGGGCCACTGCGAGCAGCCGACGTTGACCGCCGTCACGTAGGAGAGCAGGTCGCCCTCCCCGACGGAGACGGAGACGTCCGTGGCCGGTGACGGCAGCGGACCGCACAGCCAGGTCGCCGAGACCGGCTCGACCTGACCGGCGCCCACGGTGACCCACGTGTACCCGCCGCGGGCGGCCGAGCCGTTGCCGCCGGACACCTCGAGGCTGTACTCACCGGCCGGCAGCGTCATGCCGGCCGTCCCCCCGAAGAGCACGCGGCCCTCGAACGGGTAGCCGGCCAGGGTGCTGAGGTCGGCACCGTCCCTGGAGGTGAGGACGACCTCGAGCGGCTCGGAGGTCGGCAGGTCGTTGCAGGCGCCGTCGTAGGCGACCTCGATGGTGCCGGTGCCCTGCCCCGCAGCAGCGCCGGCCGCAGCGGCGCTCGCCTGGGCCGCGGTGGGCAGGGCCGCCATCGCGGCGACGGCGAGGGCGAGGACGGGGGCGGTGCGGACCAGGGTGGTGGACGTCCGGGACATGGGGTGGGCTCCTTCGGGAGGCGGTGCGGGGTTGGTGAGGTCACCCCCGCTACGCCCGCGACCACCTCGAGGTTGCACATCACCTCCCCCCGGGTGGGGACGACCTCGGGGCGTGACCGGGCGGGTACCGCAGGTGTGACGTCGGTCGCGCCCGCCTCGCGCCCGCCTCGCGCCGGCCCCTGCCCCCGGCCGTGCCCGACCTCGCCCCTGCCCTCGCATCGCCCGTGCCCCGACCTCGACCCGGCCCCTGCCCCGGCCGCGGCGGTCTGGCTAGCCTGGACGTCGTGCAGATCTCCGTCCGTCACCAGCCGTCCTTCGCCGTGGTCCGTGTCGAGCTGGCGCCGGGGGAGCACGTCCGCGGCGAGTCGGGCTCGATGGCGGCCCACTCCTGGGGGGTCCAGGTCGAGGCGCAGATGCAGGGCGGCCTCATGAAGTCGCTCGGTCGCAGCGTGCTCGGTGGGGAGTCCCTGTACGTGACCACGTTCCGCGCGCACCCCGAGCACCCCGGCTGGGTGGACCTGGCGGCCCAGCTGCCCGGCGACGCCCTGGTCCTCGACGTCACCCCCGCCGCACCGCTGGTGCTGACCCGCGGGTCGTGGCTCGGCTCAGGGCCGGGCGTGGACCTGGACACGAAGTTCGGCGGCATGGCGGCCACGTTCGGCGGGGAGGGCGCCTTCGTGGTCAAGGTGACCGGCACCGGTCCGGTCATCGCGTCCTGCTACGGCGCGCTCGACCGCCACGACCTGCCCGAGAACGGCGGGTTCACCGTGGACGCGGGGCACGTGGTCGCCTACGAGGAGCGGGTCCAGCCCGCCATGCGCAAGGTCACCACGGGCATCATGTCGACGCTGAAGTCGGGCGAGGGCTGGGTCTTCGACTTCCGTGGCCCCGGCACGGTGTGGACGCAGTCGCGCAACCCCAGGGAGCTCGTCGGTTGGCTGGCCCGGATGCTGCCGAACCGCGGCTGACCGGCACCCCTTCGCAGACCCTGCGGGGTGCCGGTGTACCGAACCCGTACACCACGTCGCTGCTGGGCCGTTCCTGTCGTCGAGGTGCCGAGCTCTGTACCGGTTCGGTCCGCCCCACCACGACCGGCCCGACGCCCTGCCCCCCGCCAAGACCCGCCCCGCGCCCTGCCTCGCCACGACGCACGAGGGGCCCGTCCAGGTGGACGGGCCCCTCGTGGTCGGTCAGGTGGTCGGTCAGGACGTCAGCGGGTCGGCCGGGGCCGACCCGGGGTGTCAGCGGGAGCGCGCGGGGCGGCCGGAGCCGCCGCGGCGGCGGGTGCCGCCCGTGCCACCGGTGCCGCCGCCGGGGTGGCCGCCGCCGGGGTGGGCGGAGCCGTGGTACCCCGTGGCGGGCCGAGCCGAGCCGCTGGAGGCGGCCGAGCGACCGGAGCCACCGGAGGAGGTCGAGCGGCCGGATGCGCCCGAGCGCCCGCCCGAGCCGGCCTGCGCGCCGGAGCGACGCGAACGCCCGGTGGCCCGGCGGCCGGTGCCGGTCTCGCCCTGCAGCGCAGCCATCTTCTCGGCCGGCGAGGTGTACTCGCGCCGGGGGGCGACCTCGCCGACCAGCTCGGCGAGCACGGGGCTGCCGGCCTGGACGCGGTCCTTGCGCGGGGTGACCTTGGCCTGGCGCATGAGCGTGGTGACCTCGCGCTCCTGCTCCGGCAGCACGACCGTGACGACCGTGCCCTCGGAGCCGGCGCGCGCGGTACGGCCCGAGCGGTGCAGGTACGCCTTGTGCTCGGTCGGCGGGTCGACGTGGACGACGAGCTCGACGTCGTCGACGTGGATGCCGCGGGCGGCGACGTCGGTCGCGACCAGGACGTTCACCTCGCCCTCGGAGAACGCGGTGAGGTTGCGCTGGCGCGCGCCCTGGGTGAGGTTGCCGTGCAGGTCGACCGCGGGGATGCCCGCGGCGATGAGCTGCTTCGCGAGCTTCTTGGCGGAGTGCTTGGTCCGCATGAACAGCACCCGGCGCCCCGTCCCGGACGCGAGCTGGCGCACCACGTCGGTCTTGGCGGCGGGGTCGGACACCGACAGCACCCGGTGCGTCATGGTCGAGACGGGCGACTCGGCGGAGTCCACCGAGTGGGTGCGCGGGTCGCGCAGGTAGCGGCTGCACCAGCCTGTCGACGCCGTTGTCCAGCGTGGCGCTGAACAGCATCCGCTGGATGCCGGCGGGCGTGGCGTCGAGGATGCGCGTCACGGCAGGCAGGAAGCCGAGGTCGGCCATGTGGTCGGCCTCGTCGAGGACCGTGATGCGGACCTGGTCGAGGAAGACCTCGCGCTGGCCCATCAGGTCCTCGAGCCGACCGGGGCAGGCGATGACGATGTCGACGCCGCGGCTGAGGGCCTGGGTCTGGCGGCCCTGCGGCACGCCACCGAACACCGTGGTGACGGTGAGGCCGTTGGTCTCCGCGAGCGGCCGGACGACCTCGGCGATCTGGGTGGCCAGCTCGCGGGTCGGCGCCAGGACCAGCGCGCGGGGACGCTTGGAGGTCCGGGTGGTGGTCGTGTCGGACAGCAGGCGGCTCACGACGGGCAGCGCGAAGGCCAGCGTCTTGCCGGAGCCGGTGCGGCCGCGGCCGAGCACGTCGCGCCCGGCCATGGAGTCCGGCAGCGTGGCGGACTGGATCGGGAAGGGGGAGGTGATGCCCTGCGCGGACAGTGCCGCGGCGAGGGGGGCGGAGACGCCGAGGTCGGCGAAGCCGGGGGCGGACGGGGACACAGGTGCAGCAGACATGAAGGGGTGCGCGCCTCTCAGGCGTGGTCGGGGCGCCGCAGACAGACCTCGGCTTGGTCCGGCGGGGGTGCTGCCGGAGCCGGTGCAGGTGCTCCACGACGATGCGGCGCGCACGGATCGGCGCGGCGCTCGGGACAGCATCCCACACGAGCAGGGTCCGTCCGGCGGTGGTCGGCGAAGTGGGGGTGGCCGGCGGACGTCGACGGGACGCTGCCACCACGACCGGGCTGCGAGCATGGGCCCGTGGTCGCTGCCGGAACCGCCCTGCAGGAGCGTGTCCAGCGGCTGGGACGCACGGCGCCGCTGCTGGTGCAGTCCGCGGTGGCTGCGGGCGTCGCGTTCTGGTTCGCGGGCTCGCTGCTCGGCCACGAGCAGCCCTTCTTCGCGCCCGTGGCGGCCATCGTCGGGCTGGGGGCGTCCTACCGGCAGCGGGCCCGACGCGCGGTGGAGATCGTCATCGGCGTGGCGATCGGGGTCGGCGTCGGTGACCTGGTGGTGCACCTGGTCGGCGCCAGCATCTGGGTCCTCGTGCTCGCGGTCCTGGTGGCCATGAGCCTGGCGGTCCTGCTGGACGTCGGTGCGCTCGTCATCACGCAGGCCGGTGTGCAGTCGGCGATCGTCGCCACCCTGGTCGCCGACCCGTCCCAGGGCCTGGACCGGTGGCTGGACGCGGTGGTCGGCGGGACGACCGCCCTGCTCATCGCGGTGCTGTCCCCGGTCGGGCCGCTGCGCCGGCCCCGCGAGCACGCGGTGGAGGTGCTGAGGACGCTGGCGGACCTGCTGCGCGACGCCGTCACCGCGAACCGGACCGACGACGCGGAGCTCGCCCGGCGCACCCTCGAGCGCGCCCGCTCCACCGAGTACTCCCTGGGCCAGCTCCGGGAGGCGACGGCGGAGCGCTCCGACGCGGCGTCGCTGTCGCTGCTGCGCCGCACGCGCTCGCGCGGAGCACGTCGCGACACCGACGCGGCAGCCGTCCTCGACCTGGCCGTCCGCAACGCCAGGGTGCTCGTCCGACGCGCGGACGTGGCCGTGGAGCGGGACGACCCGATCCCCGACGAGGTGCTGCGGCTGGTCGTCGACCTGGCGGGCGTCATCGACCGGCTCGCCGCGGGGTACGACGACCCCGCCGCGCAGCCGCTGCTCCGCCGTGACCTGACGGCGCTCGCGGAACGGTCGTCCACCCTCGACGTCCCGCTCGGGCTGTCGGGGGCCACGGTGCTGGCGCAGACCCGGTCGCTGCTCACCGACCTGCTCCGCCTGACCGGTCTCGGCCACGGCGAGGCCCTCGGGCTGGTCCCGCGCATGCACGGCTGAGCGCCGGCCCCTCGTCGGCGGCGACGTCCGGGCCGTCATCCGGGCCTGCGGTGCCGACGCGGGAGCAGGAGCGGCACCAGCCCGGGCAGCGCCGACACGAGCGACAGCAGGCCGTAGCCGACGGCGGCCGCCACCCCGTCCCCGGCCTGCAGGCCGACCGCGGAGAAGCAGAGCGCGGCGCCGGCCTCCCGGACCCCCCAACCCGCCACGGTGAGGGGGATCCCGGCGAGCACGAGCACCACGAGCACGGCCGGGACGACGTCGGCCGTCGAGGAGGCGGGCCCCGTGGCGCGCGCGGCGACCACGAACAGGGTGACGACGCAGGTCAGGACGCCGAGCGACAGGGCCACGGCCGCGACGAGCGCGGGCAGGAGGGCCGGTCGGTGGGCCGGGCGAGGCCGGTCGACGGCGCCGCCCGCCTCGCCGTCGGCCGCCCCCGCCGCACCGCCAGGGCCAGGACCGGAGGACGCAGCCGCAGGCCACTCCGTCCGGGGCGCGACCCGCCCCCGCCACGGCTGCCAGAGCAGGACGACCGCGATGCCCGCCACCACCAGCAGGGCGCACCCGACGAGCGTGGTCCTCCCGTCCACGCCCCGACCGACCTGTCGCAGCTCTGGTCGGGTGGTCAGGGCGACCACGACGGCGACGAGGAGGACCGCCTGCCCCACGGCGCGTTCGAGCGCGACCGCACGCGCCGCCGGGAGCAGGCCGACGTCGACACCGTGCCGCCGGGCGCGGTCCACGTCGCCGACGACCGCACCGGGCAGCACCTGGTTGAGCAGCTCGCTGCGCAGGTACTCGCCGAACGCCCGGGGCCAGACGAGCGGTGCACCGAGGGTGCGGGCGAGCAGCAGCCAGCGCGCCGCCGCCAGGGCGCGCCAGAGGAGGCCGAGCAGCACCGCAGCGGCAACCGGAGCGGGTGACAGCACCGCGGCCCCGGCCACGACGGCGTCCCCGCCCACCACGGCGACCACGGCCGCCAGCACCAGCGCGGTCGCCGCGCCACGAAGCACCCACCCTGTCCCGGGGCGGCCGAGCAGCACCCGTCCGGGGGCAGGGCCGAGGGCGGCCGGGGGAGGTGGCACCCGTCGAGCCTGGCACCCCCCTCGCCGTCGAGGGCCGCCGGGCCTCACGACCACCTAGAGTGGGCGACTTGTGCCGGTCTGTCCGGTCCTGTCCTGTCGATGACGACGTAGGAGCCTCCGTGAGCCACACCGCCCGACGACGCCCGCTGCCCCACCTGGCCCTGGCGGGAGCGGTGCTGCTCGCCGCCTCGGCCGCCGGGGCGGGGGCGTCCGCGACGACCACCGCCGCCACGGCCACCGCCGTCGAGCCAGCCGTGGCGCCGGCCGCTGACCCGACGACCGTGTCGGTCGACCTGGAAGGCATGTGGCAGTTCACCCTCGGCGACGACCCGGCGTACGCAGACCCCGCCTTCGACGACTCCGGGTGGACCGCCACCGCCGTGCCCTCCGACGGCGCGCAGTTCGCGGACTACGACGGCTTCGGCTGGTACCGGCTGGACTTCGCGCTGCCGGCGGAGGCCGCAGGGGCCAACCTCGTCGCCTCGCTGGGCTTCCTCGACGACGTGGACGAGGCGTACCTCAACGGGCAGCGGATCGGCGGCAGCGGCGTCATGCCCCCGAACGCCAGCAGCCAGTGGTTCGAGAAGCGGCTGTACCCGGTGCCCGCCGACGTGCCGGTGTTCGGCGGCGAGAACACGCTCGCGGTGCGGGTCTACGACATGAGCGGCGGGGGCGGCTGGTACTCCGGCCCCGTCGGCATCTACTCCAAGGACGCGGTCCGGGCGACCGTCTACGGAATCACCGGGGAGCCGGCCTCGGCCGAGCAGACCGCGGCGGTCCTGGCCGTGCTGGACGAGCAGCGCGCCGCCCTGGCCGCCGGCGACGCGGACGCCTACCTGGCCACGCTGGACCCGGCGTACTTCCACGACGGCCGCACGCTGGAACGGCGGGCGCGCGAGGTCCGCGGCTGGCTCGCCGAGTCCGGCTCGCTGCAGCTGGTCGACTCCGAGGTCGAGGTCGTCCTCGCCGAGGACGGCTCGCTCGTCGTCGACACCAACCGCACGGTCACCGGCACCCGCGACGGCGCCCCGTACGTCTACCAGCCGCCCGCCCAGCAGTTCCTCCGCCTCGACCCGGTCACCCTGCTGGAGACCGGCAACCGGTCGCGCTTCTTCCGCGAGACGGTGGACTCCGAGCTCGAGGGCGCGCCGCGTGAGCTCGTGACGTACCTGCCGCCGTCGTACCTGGAGCAGCCGGAGCGTCAGTACCCCGTCGTGTACCTGCTGCACGGGGTGAACGGCGGCAGCCGCGAGTGGGAGCCACGCGAGATGGACCAGGTCCTCGACGGGCTGTGGGAGCAGGGCCTCGCCGAGTCCATCGTGATCATGCCGGACGGCGAGTCGCTCTGGTACCTGGACGGCGAGGTGCCGTGGCGGAGCATGTTCCTCACCGAGATGGTCCCGTTCGTGGACGCCGGGTACCGCACGCTCGCCTCACGGGACTTCCGGGCGCTGACCGGGGTGTCCATGGGCGGGTACGGCGCGTACTCGATCGGCCTGAACAACCCGGACACGTTCTCCTCCCTCGCCTCGCACATCGGCTCGCTCGGCTACACGCCCGCCGGCCCGACCCCCATCGCCCAGGCGGCGACCATGACCGCGGCGGAGCTCGGCCGCTTCGACCACTACATGGACGCCTGCGAGTTCGACGACTACGGCTTCGACAACGGGGTCCGGCAGATGTCGGCGATCCTGACGGCCAAGGGCGTCGAGCACACCGCCGAGGTGTACCCGCAGGGCCGCCACGACGACGCCTGCTGGCTGCCGCACGTCGACCGCTCGTTCGGCTCGCACTCCGACCACTTCCGCGAGGCGGGCCTGCGGGAGGACTACGTCGCGCCCGAGCTCTCGCTGGCCGTCGACCCGGCGGTCGTCTTCCCGCCGAACCAGCGGATGCGCACCGTCATGGTCGACGTCGCGGCCACCGACGAGACCTCTGCGACGACGGTCACCCTGGTGGACGTGCGGTCCGACGGGTCCCCACGAGCGGCTGCCGTGCGGCGCTCCGACACCGAGTTCCTGGTGCGCGCGGTCAACAAGGCGCGGTACACCTTCGTCTACGAGGCGAGGGACGCCGCCGGGAACGCGACGACCGGCAGCGTGTCCGTCGAGGTGGGGCCGGCGGGGCGTCGCCCCTGAGGTGCCCTGTGACGACGTCGGGCGGGAGGGGCGAGGATCCGGTGCCTGCCGCCCGCCGTCCTCAGCCCGCGGTCGCACGTGCCCGCGCGGCGACGTACGGTAGGTGACCATGAAGGCCCTCGTGGTGGTCCTGCTGGTCGTGTGGCTCGCGGTTGCCCTGGCCGGTGTGGTCCTCGAAGGGCTGCTGTGGCTGGTCGGCGTCGGGCTCGTCCTGTTCGTGGCCACCGCCGCGTGGGGCTGGTACAAGGTCCGGGCGGTCGTCGCCCGGGGCTGACCGGCGCCGGAGCAGGGCCCGGAGGCCTCAGCCCGCGAACAGGTACCCCCACACGGACTCGGCGCCGGAGTGCCCCGCCAGGTACACGAAGGCCGTGGCCACCACGCCGAGCGCGGTCGTGACCCAGGCGGCGGCCACGTGCCAGCGGCTGCCGGCGCCGGTCCGGAAGGCCAGCACCGTGCTCACGACCGCGGCGACCGCCAGGGCGATCGCGAGGTTCCTGGCGTCCTCGCCCCAGGCGCCGTGCCTGCCGAACCCGTCCAGCGTGTCCCCCTGGGCGATGAGCGCAGACTCCAGCGCCTCACCGGCCTCGGCGGCGACGACGGCGGCCACCGCGGCGACGGCGGCGGCCCCCGCCACCAGCGGACCGTAGGTGCGGCCCCACCGTGGTCGGGCGGCCACCGCCAGCGCCCCGACGGTCGCGAGCGGGACCAGGACCACGACGGCGTGGACCACGAGGGGGTGCACGGGCAGACCGTCGAACGAGGTGAACATGCGCAGAGTGTGCGTCACCGGCGGGTCAGGGCTCGACCGCGACGGAGTCGCCCAGGCGTACCTCGCCCGGCTCCATCACCTCCGCGCCGACCGCGAACGACACCTCGCGGCCGGTCGGGGAGTCGACCAGCCGGTCCTGGGACAGCAGCCCCAGCGGGTCCCAGCCCTCCCGGGCGCCGTCGCGCGGCCGGCTGCGGACGACCGCGCAGCGGGCGACCCCGGCCGTCACCCGCAGCCGGACCGCCGTCCCCCCGCCCCCGTGGCCGACGACGAGCCGGCAGCCGTGCCAGCGGTCCTCGACGAACGCCGGCGCGTCCCCGGTGTCGACGACGAGCGCCGCGCGCCACCGCTCGGCGTCCGCCAGGAGCTCCGGCAGCGCCCGCGCCCGGGCGCCACCCTGCGCGGCACGGCGCCTGTCGACCTCCAGCAGGGACGACGTGGTGAGCAGCGTGACGCCCTCGCCGAACACGACGTCGCGGCGCCGCGCGCGGGTGAGGACCACCTCGCGCCCCAGGTGCACGCCCAGCGCCGACCCGAGCGCGTCGGCCGCGGCGCCCCCGAGGACCTCCAGCTGCACGCGACGGCCCCAGTAGTCCGCCACCAGGGTGCCGCTCGGCGCCACGGAGACCTCGTGCCGGCCCTGGTCGGGGACGTCGACGACGAGCACCTCGGCAGAGCCGTCGACCGGCGGACGCGTCCACGCCTGCAGCGACATCGCCCGTGGGTTCTCCACCGTGCGCAGCACCCGTCCCGTCGCCGGGTCGACGAGGGCGAAGCGACGGTCCCCGACCGCGCCCTGCAGGTCCAGCGCGAGCCGGTCCGGGTGCTGCTGCGCGGCGCCCTTGAGGACGCTCAGCCCCAGCCCGACGACGTGCACCCGGGCAGCGTAGGGGCCCGGTGGCCGGGGTCAGGCGCGCGAAGCCAGCAGGAGGACCTCCAGGTGGGGGGTCTGCGGGAACATGTCGAGCACCTGGGCCACCCGCGGGCGCAGCGACGGCATGACGGCGAGGTCCCGGGCGAGCGAGGCGGGGTGGCAGCTGGAGTACAGGACGTGCTGCACGCCGGAGGCCTCGAGCCAGCCGGCCAGCTCGACGCCGATGCCCCGCCGCGGCGGGTTGACGACGACCAGGTCGGGGACCGGGCGCGTCGCGGGGTCCGACGCGAGCGCCCACACGGTCGCGTCGCCCACCTCGAAGGACACCCCGGCCAGTCCGGCGTCGTCGGCGCTCCGCCGGGCGCCGTCGACCGCCTCGGCGCTGGTCTCGACCCCGACGACCGTGCGGCCCGCAGCCGCCAGGTGCAGGGCGAAGCCCCCGACCCCGCAGTACAGGTCCCACACCGACGCGGGTGCGAGCGGCTCCACCCACCCTGCGGCCTGCCGGTAGAGGGCGCTCGCCACCGCGGTGTTGGTCTGCAGGAAGCTGCGGGGCGGCAGGTGCAGGTCGACCCCGCCCAGGCGCACCGGCAGGGTCGTCGCCCCGGTGAGCGGCAGCTCGCGCTCGCCCTCGAGCACGGCCGCGTGCGCCGGCTGCAGGTTCGCCGAGGCGACGACCACCTGGGGCAGCGCGGTGAGCAGCCAGGGCAGGTGCTTGTACAGCCGGGCGACCGGTTCGGTCGACCGCAGCACGAACCGGACCATCAGCCCACCGTCGGGGGCCTCGGTGACGAGGAGGTGCTTGAGCTCACCGGTGCGCTCCGGCACGTCGTAGGGGGTCAGGGACGCGCGGGTGACGAACGCCGCGAGCACCGGCAGGGCGGCCCGCAGGCCGGGGCTGCAGATGCCGCAGGCCCGCAGGTCCACGCCGTGCCCGTCACCGTCGAGGATGCCGAGCGTCGGCTCGTCCACCGTGCCGCCCACGACCATCTTGGCCTTGTTCCGGTACCCCGCCCCGGGGCTCGGGACGGGGGGCAGCCAGCGCAGGTCCGGGTGGTCGGCGAGCAGGTCGCGGGTCGCCCGGTCCTTGCCGGCCAGCTGCTCGGCGTACGGGACCCCCATGAGCGTGCACGAGCGGCACGCGCCGGCGTCGAGGTAGGAGCACTGCATGGCACCGACAGCGTAGGCGGCACCACCCGGCCGCAGGCCTGCGTGACGGTCGCAGCGGGACCGTCGCCGGCGGTGTCAGAGCGGGTGCAGCGGTTCGCCGTCACCCGGCTGCTCCACCAGGACCGGGTCACCCGGCCGGACCTCGCCACCGACCTCCACCACCGCGAAGACGCCCACCCGGCCGACCGGCACGCCGTCCTCGTCCAGCGACAGACCCACCCGGTCGGTGGCCGGGTCCTCGTGGCGTGGGAAGCGCACGCCGGTGAGGCGGACCCGGGCGGTCGCGCCGAGCCGGAGCAGCGCCCCGCGGGTCAGCCCGAGCAGGTCCACCCCGGTCGTCGTCACGTTCTCGCCCAGGTGGCCGGGCCCCACGTCGGCGCCCGAGGCCTGCAGCGCCGAGTAGCGCGCCGCGTCGACGAGGTGGACCTGCCGCAGCGCCCGGCCACCATGGCGGTCACCCGTCACGCCGTGGGCGACCTCGAGGCGCACCACCTCGCGGGCGGGCTTGGCGAAGCCCACCGGCGGTGCGTCGGCGGCGGCGTGGACCGCGAGCACCACCGCTGCGGCGCCGGAGGGCCTGCGGGCCGCGCCCGTGCCGGCGGGGCTGCCGGCGGGGCTGTCGGCGGGGCTGTCGGCTGAGGTGGCGGGGCCGGTGGCGGACGGGCTCACCGTCCCAGGGTCGCAGGCACGGGGATGGCAGGGTGGTGCCGTGGCAGGGGCGGGACGGGACCAGCGGGGGCCGATGGAACGGCTGACCCAGATCCTGTTCGTGCTGTCGCGCTCTCCGGCACGGACCGCCAGCACCGAGCGGCTGCTGGAGCACGTCGGGTACGGCGCCGCCGAGCCGGAGGACCGCCGCCGGCAGCTCGCGCGCGACATCCGCCACCTCGCGGACCTGGGCTGGGAGATCTCCTCGGTCGGTGAGGAGGGCGAGGCCGGGCGGTACCGGCTCGTCGCCGGCGACCTGCGCCTGCGGGTGGACTTCTCCCCGGCCGAGCAGGCCGAGCTGCAGCGCGCCGCCCGGGCGGCCGAGCTGTCGCGGCTGGGCGGTGGCGACGCCGCAGGGACGACGACCGTGGTGACCCGCGGTCCCGAGGTGCCGGGCCTGGACGTCGTCCAGCGGGCCGTCACCGCGCGCTGCCTGCTGCGCTTCGGCTACCGCGGCAGCGAGCGCGAGGTCCACCCCTACCGGGTGCACCTGCGGGCCGGTGGCTGGTACCTGAGGGCGCGCGAGACCGCGGGCGCAGAGGCCAAGACCTTCCGGGTCGACCGGATGGTCGCGCCGTCGCTCGCCCAGCCCGGCACCGCCGAGGTCCCGCCGCCGGACAGCCACCCCAGCGTCGACCCGGTCGCCTGGCAGGTCGACCCGCCGCTGCTCGCGCGCCTGGCCACGGCGCCGGAGCACGTCCCCCAGGTGCAGGCCCTGCTCGGCGGCGGCGAGCCCGAGACCGGCGAGCCGGGTGACCACCGCCCCGGCGAGGTGGTCGTGGTGGTGCCGGTCACCCACCGCTCGGCGTTCCGCGGCCGGCTGCTCGAGCTCGGCAGCCGGGTCCGGCTGCTCGGCCCGGACGAGCTGCGCGACGACGTGCGGCGGCACCTGCTCGCGGTCCTCGGCGGGCACGCGTGAGCGGCGGGGCGGGCCGTCCGGCCAGGTCGTCGGTGGCCGCCTACGCCCGCCGGATCGCGCACGTGCCGGGGGCGCTGCGCCTGCTGCGGCTGCACCCGGAGGGCCTGCCGATCGCGCGCGTGGCCGACGAGCTCGGCGTGCCGGAGCAGGCGTTGCGCGAGGAGCTGGAGGTGTTCTTCCTCACCGACGTGGTCGACTCCGGGGCCGTCGGGCTGCGCTCGTGCGCCCTGGAGTTCCTGGCACCCGGACCGGACGGCGGGCTGGTCGAGGCCGACCTGGCCGGCGCCCAGGTGGTGCGGCTCACCGACGACAGCCCGTTCGAGGAGCTGGGCGTCGCCTTCCTGTCCGCCGCCGACCTCGGGGTGCTGTACCGCGCGGCGGCGGAGCTCGCGGCGCTGGAGCCCGACAACGAGGCGCTGGCCTCCGCGGTGGACCGGCTGGGCGCGACGGTGCTCGGTGGGGTCGAGGGTCGGGGCGGCGCCTCCGCCGACGTCGCCGCCGACCTGCGGCGGGCGGCGACGGAGCAGCGGCGGGTGCGGCTGCGCTACGCCCGCGCCTGGCAGCCGGGCGTCGTCGAGCGGGTGGTCGAGCCCTGGCGCGTGGTCAGCACGCGGCGCGGCTACGAGGTGGACGCCGGCCCGCTGGACGAGCGCGGCCGGCTGCGCACGTACCTGGTCTCCGGGGTCCGCGAGCACGAGCTGCTGGCCGAGACGTTCGCGCGGCCCGCCGACGCTGACGACCGGGTCGCCGCCACCCGGCAGGTCACCGAGGTCCGCGTCGTCGTGCCGGCGGACAAGGTGTGGGCCGTCGAGCGGTTCGTGGAGTCCGTCCGGGTGGAGCGGCAGGACGAGGACGGCGCCCAGCTGCTCCTGCAGGTGCTGCCCCCGGTGCGCGAGCGGGTCGGGCTGCTGCTCGCGGTCGCCGGTCCCGAGGCGTTCGTCGTCACGCCGTCGGGGCTGGCGGACGCCGACGCCGAGACGGCCCTGCGGCTGCTCGAGCACCACGGCCTCCGGGTGAGCCGGCCCGGTGGTGCGGACGACCACGTCGGGACACGCTGAGCCGTGGACTCCCGCGCCTCGACCCTGCCGCACCTGGACCTGCTCGCCGACCCGGCCTGCGACGGCGGGGACGGGCAGCCGGGGGGCGAGGGGGTGTCGGCCGTCGTCGAGGCCCCGGCGCGCGCTGCTCCTGCAGGTCTGGGGACGCGGGCCTTCGCGGGCGTCGAGGGCGACCCGGCCACGCTCCGCGCCTTCGCCGGGGCCCCGTCCCGCGCCTGAGCCGGCCGGGACGCTCAGGTGGCCAGGACGGCGGGTCGGTCCGGGTGGTCGTACCGGACGACCAGGTCGGCGCGGGCGGCCGGGTCCGTCTCGTCCAGGTACCGCGCCCACGCGCCCGGGCGGGGGTCGTCCGGGGAGGGGAACCGGCGCACCAGCGCGGCCGGCGAGGTCTGCAGGTGCACCGCCGCGTCCAACGCCCCGGACAGCTCCCAGCGCAGCAGGTACGGCCCGTCCAGGACGAGCAGCGCCCCTGGTGCCGCGGTCCGCACCGGCTCCCGGGCGGCCCGGTCGGTGACGGCGTCGCGGAACCGTGGCAGCCACGTCAGCCGGCGGGGGTCGGCCAGGGGGTCGAGGACCTCCCGGCGCAGCGAGGACCAGTCGACCCACCGCTCGAAGGCGGCGTCCACGTCGTGCGCACCGTGCTCCAGGCGCACCGAGCGTCGGTGCACGAAGTCGGCGGCGCGCACCCGCAGCACGGGGACGCCCTGCCCGACGGCCTGGTCGGCCACCAGCTCGGCGAGCGCGTCGGTCTCGTGCTCGACCGCCCCGTCGAGGCCCAGCCGCACCACCGTGCCCGCGGCCCGGGCGTCGTCGAGCAGGGCCGCCGCGCGCTGCAGCGCGAGCCCGGCCAGCGCCGCGGCCGTCAGCGGGGTCGGGGTGGGGCCGTTCACCCGGCCACGGTAGGCGGGTGCCGTGCGCCCCGGCGCGGCGGGCGGCGGGGTCCTACGGTGGCTGCATGACGGACCCCACGGCGGCTCGGCCGGCCACCTCGCCGGACCGCGTCCCCAGCCCGGTCGTGCTCGTCGTCGAGTTCACGGCCACCCCCGGCACGGTCGACGAGCTGCGCGAGCGGCTCCTGGGGCTCACGCGGTCGACCCGGCAGGAGGAGGGGTGCCTTCGCTACGACCTCCACGCCGACGCGGCCGACCCGCTGCGCCTGGTGTTCGTCGAGGAGTGGGCCTCGGCGCAGGCGCATGCCGCGCACGACCGGACGGCGTGGGTCGCCGACCTCCGCGGGCACCTGCCCCGGCTGCTCGCGGAGGACGGGCTGCGCCGGCTGGACCTGGCCCGGCTCGAGCCGTGAGCCTGCGCCACGAGCTCACCCTGACGCGTGGCTGGGCCGACACCGGTACCCGGCTGCTCGTGGAGCGGCTGCGGACCCTGCCCGACGGCGGGTTCGCGACCGCGAGCCTGCTGCCGGGCTGGACCCGGGCGCACGTGGTCGCCCACGTCGCTCGCAACGCCGAGGCTCTCGTGCGGCTCGCGACCTGGGCGCGGACAGGCGAGGAGACCCCGATGTACGCCAGCCCCGAGCAGCGGGACGCCGACATCGCCGCCGGCGCCACCCAGGCCGCACCCGACCTGCGGCGCGACCTCGCCGCGACCGCCGCGGACCTGGACCGGGCGTTCGAGGCGCTCGACGCCTCCACCTGGGACGCCCGCATCCGGGTCCGCCAGGGCTCGGAGGTGTCCGCGAGGGTCCTGCCGTGGCTGCGGGTGCGCGAGGTGTGGCTCCACGCCGTCGACCTGGACGTCGGCACCGACCTGTCCGCCGCCCCGGCAGACCTGCTCGACGAGCTGGCCACGGACATGCTCACGAGCCTGTCCGCCCGGGACGGCTGCCCGGTGGTCGAGCTCCGGCCGACCGACCGCGGTCACGTGTGGCAGCTCGGCGGTGCCACGGCCGGCGCCGCCGCCCCCGCCACGACCATGCAGGGCTCCGCCGCCGATCTGGTGACCTGGCTCGCCGGGCGGTCCGACGGCTCGACCCTCACCGCCGACGGACCGGTGCCGTCTCTGCCCGACTGGCTCTGACCGGCCCCCGACAGCCCCGACGACAGGACCCACGATGCTGCCCAGTCCTCCCTGCAGGGCGACCGCGCCCTGGTGACCGGCGGCAACAACGCGTCCAAGGCGGCCGTCCACCACCTCACCCGCTCGCTCGCCGCGGAGTGCGCCCCGTACGGCATCCGCGTCAACGCGGTGGCCCCCGGCTACGTCCAGACGGAGATGGCCCCCGTCGACCGGCCGGAGCTGCGCCGGTACTGGATCGAGGACGCGCCTGCGCAGCGGTACGCCATTCCGGAGGAGGTCGCGCCCTCGGTCGTGTTCCTCGCCGGCGACGCCGCCTCGTTCGTCACGGGTTCGGTGCTGACCGTCGACGGGGGCTACTCGGTCGACTGACCTGCTGGCCGCCGATCCCGGCTCCGGGGTTCAGCCGCCCGCCCGAGCGTCCGAAGGACTCGGGTGGCGCCGTCGAGCGGGAGGTGGGATGAGCGAGCGTTCCTGGATCACCCAGGCCGATGATGCCGCGCGCGTGGCGGCCCTGCACGGCTACGGCGTGCTCGACCGGCCGGCGGACGTCGAGCTGCAGGCCGTCGTCCGCGTCGCCGCCGCCATCGCGGCCGTCCGCACGGCGACGTTGAACCTCATCGACTCCGAACGGCAGTGCCAGCTGACCACGGTCGGCTTCGAGGGAGCGGACTCCCCGCGCAGCGACTCCATGTGCGACGTCGCGGTCGCGGAGCAACGACCGCAGAACGTGCCCGACGCCAGGCTGGACCCCCGCTTCACGGCCAACCCCTGGGTGACCGGTGCCCGCGGCCACGTCCGGTTCTACGCCTCGGTCCCGCTCACCACCGCCGAAGGGCACACCCTGGGCACGCTGTGCGTGTTCGACGAGGTGGAGCGGGCGCCCCTGGACGGCGCGCAGCTGGAGCGACTGGCCGACTGCGGGAGCGTGGTGCTCGCGCTCTTCGAGCGCACCCGGCTCGCCCGTCGGGAGCGCCACGTCGCCGACGAGGCCCAGGAGCAGCGCGACCTCGTGCAGCTCGTCCACAGCCAGCTCGAGGAGCGCCACGAGCTGCTGGGCACCGTCCTGCAGACCGCCGGGGTCGGGATCGTGGCGGCCGACGCCGACGGCCACCTGACGCTGTTCAACGGGCTCGCCCGGGAGTGGCACGGCCTGGACGCGGACCCGACCCTCGAGCCCGCCGACCTCGGCCACGCCTACTCCCTCTTCCGCAGCGACGGCACCACGCCCCTGCCGACGGCCGAGGTCCCGCTGCTGCGGGCCCTTCACGAGGGTGCGGTCGACGATGCAGAGGTGGTCATCGCCGCGCAGGGCAGGGCCCCGGTCACCGTGCTGTGCACGGGCCGGCGGCTCATGGGCTCCGGCGACCGGCCGCTCGGGGCGGTGGTGGTCATGGCCGACGTCACGGTCCGCCTGCAGCAGGAGGCGGCGCTCCGTCACAGCGAGGAGCGCTTCCGCAGCGCCTTCGAGCAGGGGCCCACCCCGGTCACCCTGGCCACGGTCGAGGGGGTGTACGTCGACGTGAACCCGGCGTTCTGCGCCTGGCTCGGCTGGTCACGGTGGGAGCTGGTCGGGCTGCGGGCGGTCGACCTCATGCACCCGGACGACGTCGAGGCCCGGCAGCAGGCCGTGCGGACCGTGCTGGCGGGCGAGGCCGGCTCCGTCCGCCTCGACCGGCGGTACCTGCACCGCGCGGGTGGGTGGCGGTGGGGTCGGATGAGCCTGGGAGCGGTCCACGAACCCGGGGGTGGCCTCCAGCTGATCACCCAGGTCGAGGACGTCACCGAGCAGCGCGCGGTCCAGCAGCGGCTCACCGACCTGGCGCTCCACGACCACCTGACGGGCCTCGCGAACCGCTCGCTGCTGCAGGACCGGATCCTCCACGCCATGGCGGTCGCCGACCGGGACGGCTCGGTCCACGCCCTGCTGTTCTGCGACCTCGACGGGTTCAAGGCCGTCAACGACACCCACGGGCACGCGGTCGGTGACGAGGTGCTCGTGGAGGTCGCCGCTCGGCTGGCCCGGGTCGTGCGACCCAGCGACACCGCGGCCCGGCTCGGCGGCGACGAGTTCGTCGTCCTCTGCGAGTCGCTGACGTCCTGGGGGCAGGTGCACGACATCGTCCGCAGGGTGCGCGCGTCGCTGGAGCGCCCGGTCCCGACCAGCGTGGGCGAGCTCGTGGTCGGCGTGAGCATCGGTGTCTCCCGCCCGGGGGGCGACGTCTCCACCAGCCTCGCCGAGGCCGACCGCCAGATGTACCTGTGCAAGCAGCAGCGTCGACGGGGGCTGCCCGGCCCACGGACGTCGACGGCGACCGCCCTGTCGGCTGCTGCGCCGGGACCTGCCTGAGGGCCTGGGCCCAGCGCCCCGCGGCAGTCGCACCACACCCGGACGATTGCCGCGTCTTGACATCGCCACGTCCGGCCCGGATCGTCGTCCCCGCGCAATGGGATCGCTCCCATGCCTCGACGAGGAGGTCCTCCGTGCCACCACCCACCACCCGTCCCGTCCGCCTGGGCGCCGCCCTCACCGGCGCCGCGCTCGCCGCCGGCGGCCTGGCCGCCGGCGTGACCGCGGTCCCGGCCGCCGCAGCGGAGCCCGACACCCCGGACCAGGTCGTCAACGGCAGGTTCGACCAGGGCCTGACCGGGTGGACCGCGTACCCGGCCGCGTCGGTGGTCGACGGGCGCGGCTGCATCGACGTCCCCGCGGGCAGCGGCGCCTACTCCGCGGCCATCACCCAGCAGCTCCCCCTGCTGGCGGGCGAGACCTACGAGCTCGCCTTCACGATCCTCGGCGCCCCGGCGACCGAGGGCAACGTCCGCGTCGTGGTTCAGGGGGGTCCGGACGTCGGCTACGCCCAGTTCCTGCCCGCCCGCAAGCCCGCCATCACCACCGAGCCGCAGCAGCTCAGCTACACCTTCACCCCGGACCAGGACTACGCGACCGCCGAGCTGGCGTTCCAGCAGGACATCGTCAACCCGGCCGCGTACCGCGTCTGCGTGGACGACGTGTCGCTGCGCGGGGGGGCCGAGCCCGACGTGTACGTGCCGGACACCGGCCCGCGGGTGCGGGTCAACCAGGTCGCCTACCTGCCCGAGGGCCCGAAGACGGCGACCCTGGTCACCGAGGCCACCGACCCGCTGCCCTGGCAGCTGCTGGACGGCGCCGGGGCCGTGGTCGCGAGCGGCACCACGACGCCGGAGGGCGTGGACCCGACCGCCGGGCTGAACGTCCACACCATCTCCTTCGACGGCGTGGACGCGACCGGGACGGGGTTCACGCTCGTCGCCGACGGCGAGACCAGCTACCCGTTCGACCTCGGCGCCGCTGCGTACGAGGACCTGCGGACCGACGCGATGACGTTCTTCTACACCAACCGCTCGGGCATCGAGATCCTCGACGAGCTGGCCCCCGGGTACGGCCGCGCGGCCGGCCACGTCGGCGTCGCGCCGAACCAGGGTGACCTCGCCGTCCCGTGCCAGGACCTCGACGACGACAGCCAGGCGCTGTACGACGAGCCGTGGACCTGCGAGGGCACGCGCGAGGTCACCGGCGGCTGGTACGACGCCGGCGACCACGGCAAGTACGTGGTCAACGGCGGCATCGCCGTCGCCCAGCTGCTGCAGACCTACGAGCGGAACCTCTACGCGCCCTCGGCCGACCAGGGCGCGCTGGCCGACGGCTCGCTGTCCATCCCCGAGAGCAGCAACGGGGTGCCCGACGTGCTGGACGAGGCGCGCTGGGAGCTGGGGTGGATGCTGAAGATGCAGGTACCCGCCGGTGAGCAGTACGCCGGCATGGTCAACCACAAGGTGGCCGACGTCGACTGGACCGGCCTGCCGCTGGACCCGGCCGCCGACCCCCAGCGCCGCGTGCTCTACCGCCCCTCGACCGCCGCCACGCTCAACCTGGCCGCGGCCGCGGCGCAGGGGGCCCGGCTCTGGGCCGCCTACGACGAGGACTTCGCCCAGCGGCTGCTCGCCGCCGCCGAGACCGCCTACGCGGCAGCAAAGGCGACGCCCGACCTGTACGCCCCCGCCCCGGACGCCGCGCTGGACCCGAACCCCGGCAGCGGGCCGTACGACGACGACGACGTGACCGACGAGCTCTACTGGGCCGCCGCCGAGCTGTACGTCACGACCGGCCAGCAGCAGTACCTGGCCGACGTGCAGGCCTCCCCGCTCCACGTCGGTGACCCGGCCGAGGAGGTGTTCACCGCGGGCGGCTTCGACTGGGGCCACGTGGCGGCGCTCGCCAGGCTGGACCTGGCGGCCGTGCCCAACGGGCTGCCGGACCGCGACCGCGTCGTCGCCTCGGTGCTCGAGGCCGCCGACGGCTACGTCGCCGCGCAGCAGGCCAACCCCTTCGGCCAGGCCTACGACCCCGAGGACGGCGTCTACGCCTGGGGCTCCAACAGCCAGGTCCTCAACATCATGGTCGTGCTCGGCTACGCCTACGACCTGTCCGGCAACCAGGTCTACGCCGACGCCGTGGTGGCCTCGATGGACTACCTGCTCGGGCGCAACGCGCTGAACACCAGCTACGTCACCGGCTACGGGGACGTCTACGCCGAGAACCAGCACAGCCGCTGGTACTCCGCCTCGCTCGACCCTTCCCTGCCGCACCCGCCGGACGGCACCGTCGCGGGCGGGCCGAACTCCACGGCGGCCGCCACGGGCGACCCGGTCGCCGGGCCGATCCTCGGCGGCTGCCCGGCGCAGCTCTGCTACATCGACGACATCGGGTCCTGGTCGACGAACGAGATCACCATCAACTGGAACGCGCCGATGGCCTGGGTCGCCTCGTTCGTCGCCGACCAGGACGAGGGTGCCGGCGTCGTCCACGCGCCGTGCCGGGCCGACACCAGCGTGACCGCGACCCGAGGTCGGACGCTGACCCGGCTGAGCATCACGAACACCGGTGGCACGAAGGCGAGGTCGGTCGAGGCGTCGTTCGCGCTGACCGGCGGGCAGGACGTGACCGACGCCCGCTTCGCCACCGTGGAGCAGGACGCGGACCACGTCCGGGTCGGGGGCAAGGGGTGGAACCGGACGCTGCAGCCCCGGCGCAGCGTGAGCCTCACCTACAGCCCCAGCGGCCCGGCCGGCTTCGCCGCCTGGGCGCCGGAGGGCGTCCGGGTCGACGGGATGCCCTGCACCACCGGCTGAGGAGCCGCTGGACGAGCCACGGACGGCCCGACCTCCGCAGCAGGTTCCGGAGGTCGGGCCGTCTCGCGCTCAGCCCTCGGGCTCGTCCTGGAAGGGCCGGACCTCGACCGTCTCGCCGCAGGCCAGGGCGCTCTTCCTCGCCCAGGCGAGCGCCGCGTCGTGGTCGTCGGCGCGGACCACCCAGAAGCCGCCCAGCTGCTCCTCGGTCCGGGAGAACGGGCCGTCGGTGACGAGGACGTCGTCCCCCCGGGGACGGACCGTCGTGGCGGCCGACGGCGGGTGCAGGCCGCCGGCGAACACCAGGGCGTCGGCCTCCTGCAGCTCTGAGTTGAAGCCGTCCACCCGTGCGAACGTGGCCAGCATCTCCTCCTCCGGTGGCACGGGGCGGTCCCAGGCGTGGACGACGGACAGCAGGTACTGCTTCATGCGGGCTCCTCCGGTCTGGCGGCGGCTCGGTGCCGCCCCCCAGCATGTCGACGGACGGGAGGGAGGCGACTCATCTGTCGTGCCGCAGGACGTTCGGAGGGTTACAGGTCGACCTCCCGCGGCCCGACACTCCGGTCGTGACCCTCGTGCCCGGACCCGTCGCGCCCGCCCCCGCCCTGCCCCCTGCGCCCCGACATGCCACCGCCACCGCCGACGTGTGGCGAGACCGGGTGCTCGACGCTGTCGACGACGACCGTGAGGCGATGGTGGCGCTGCTCGCTGCGATGGTGCAGGAGCCGAGCGTGGGCGGCAGCGACGAGGAGAACTCGGCCCAGGCCCGGCTGGCCACGCTCCTGGGCACCGACGGCCTGGAGGTCGACCACTGGCAGGTGCCGCTGGCCGAGACGCTGGCACGTCCGGACTTCCCCGGGGTGGAGGTCGACCGGCGGGAGGCATGGGGGCTCGTCGGTCGCCTACCGGGGGTGGGGGACGGTCCGGCGCTCATGCTGCAGGGCCACATCGACGTCGTCCCGGCCGGTCCGGACGCGGCCTGGCGTGACGGGGCGCCGTTCTCCGGCCAGGTGGTCGACGGCGAGCTGCACGGCCGGGGCGCCTGCGACATGAAGGGCGGCCTGGTGGCCGCGGTGTGGGCCGTGCGGGCGCTGCGCCGTGCGGGTGTGCCGCTGCGGGGCGACGTGCTGCTGGCCAGCGTCCAGGGCGAGGAGGACGGCGGCCTCGGCAGCTACGCCATGCTCGAACGGGGCTGGACCGCCGACGCCTGCGTCGTGCCGGAGCCCACCAGCATGGACGTGGTACCGGCCAACGCCGGGGCCCTGACGTTCCGGCTGCTCGTGCCGGGCCTGGCGACCCATGCCTCTCGCCGCCTGGACGGCGTCAGCGCCCTGGAGAAGCTGTGGCCGGTCTGGCAGGCGCTTCAGCGGCTGGAGATGGCGCGCAACCTGGACGTGGACCCGCTGATGCGCCGCTGGGAGCTGCCGTACCCGATCAGCCTGGGAACCGTCCGCGGCGGCGTCTGGGCGTCCTCGGTGCCGGACCTGGTGCAGGTCGAGGGTCGGCTCGGCGTCGCGCTGGGCGAGCCGGTCGAGCAGGCGCGGGCGGCCCTGGAGACAGCGGTCGCCGAGGCCTGCACCGCCGACCCGTGGCTGCGCGCCCACCCGGTGCAGGTGCAGTGGTGGGGCGGGCAGTTCGCCCCCGGCCGGACCGACCCGGACTCCTTCCTGGTCCACGGGATCCGGGCGGCCCGGGCCCGCTCGGGCGGCCCCGCCGCCGGCGTCCCCGGTCTGTGGGGCGCGCCCTACGGCAGCGACCTGCGCCTGCTCGTGGGGGCGGGCATCCCCACGGTGCAGTTCGGTCCCGGCGACGCCGGCCTGGCCCACAGCACGCAGGAGCGGGTCCCGCTGGCCGAGGTGCTCGCGGTCGCGCGCACCCTGGCCGTCCTCGCGGTGGACACCTGCGGCACCTCCTGACCGGGTGCCGGGCAGGTCGTCGTTTGCCCGGCCGCCGATCGGGCACCCCAGCAGGGACGGCGCGTCACCGCGCGCCGCGGTCCCGAGCCGAGGAGGCACCCGTGCAGCTCGACAAGTCACAGATCCTGGACCTGCTCCGCCGGCAGGGGAAGGACGACAAGGCCCGGCAGGCCGACCAGGAGCTCCCCTCGACCGTCGACACCGACCAGCACGCGGGCATCCTGTCGACGCTCGGTCTGGACCCGGCCGACCTGATCGCGAAGCTTGCCGGTGGCGGCCACCTCGGTGGCCTCGGCGGCCTGCTGGGCGGGGGGCGGTGAGCGTGCAGGTCTCCCGCAGCCGGGTCGTGCAGGTGCTGCGCGCCCGCGGGAACCACGACGCCGCCGGCCGGGCCGAGGACGAGCTGCCCGAGTCCTTCGACCCGGACGACCACGCCGAGGTGCTGCTGGCCTACGGGGTGGACTCCCAGGACCTCGACGACCAGGAGACGCTGGACGAGGCCGCCGAGGGCCCGTCGGCCGACGACGACGCCGAGCGGGCGCCGACCGGCCTGGGCGCCGGGACGGCCAGCGGTCTGGGGCACTCCTTCACCAGCGAGCCGGAGCCGCTGCTGGACGCCGGGACGGGGGAGGACGAGCCCGAGCGGTGAGCTGCCAACGCCGGGGCCGACCCGACCCAGGGCGGGCACGGTGTCCGGATGACGTGCGAGCGGTCCGGCGCACCGGACGCTGTGGGCCTCCTGCGCCGACCAGCGCGAGCCCTTCCCTGGTCACTCGTCACGCACGCGCGCAGGGTCGGGCACTGCGACCACGTCGTGGACGAGCCGGGTGGTGAGCGCCCGCGGCTGCTCGCCCGGGTCCCGGGCAGGACCCGCTGACGGTGGCCGAGCCGGTCGGCCAACCGTCGCAGGACTGCGAGGCCGGCCGGTCAGCCCGCCAGGCTGTCCTGGTAGGCCGGGGACACGACCAGGCCTTCGACCTCCTCGCACGACGAGCACAGCGCGGCGAGGGCCGGGGCGTCCTCGAGGTACCCGAGGTCCCCGCCGCACATGTCGCACAGGTCGACGAATCGCCAGCCGGTGACGGCGTCGAAGTACAGCGTGCGGCGCTCGGGTCGGTTCTCGTCGCGTTCCGCCTCGAAGACCTCCCGCAGACCCGGGCGCTCGTCCAGACGGGCCAGGGCCTCCTGGTCGTGGCGCGCGTGCACGTCGGCAGCAGACATCAGCAGCATCCGTCCAGGGTGACCCGGGCCCCGGACACAACCCGGGACGCGGGTCCGTGTGTCGTCCGGTGGCTGCTGTCCGGGCTCACGCCGGGTCGTCCTCGGTGGGGTAGTGCTCGGCGCCGTCGTGCCCGAAGTCCTGGGTCTGCGGCGGTGCGTCCTCGTCGGTGCCCGGCTCCGGGTCCGGGACGGGGGGCCGCTGGTCGGACGGGGTCTGGCTGGGGTTCATGAGGGCTCCTGGAGGACGACGGCCGGGAAGTCGGTCGCCCCCGGGGATCCCCGCTCCCGCGCGGGTCAAACCACCAGCAGCCCGGCAACGCACGCACACCGCTCACCCGGGACCTTGGTCCCTTCCCGTCGTCACGGTGGGTAGGTGTCGGGACCCCATCTGAGTGACAACTCCGCGCCCGGCCTACATCCCGGTGGCCCAGCGGACGAGGGGTAGGCATGCCGACCGACCCCTGGGCGACCACCCTCCGCCGGAACCCCGCCCGCCAGACCTCGCGGGGCGCGCGCTCGCTCGGCACCGCGGTGAGCGTGCTCGCCTGCGCCACGCTGGCCTCCATGGTCGTCGGCGTCCCGGGCGCGGCCGGTGCCTCGGCCCACCAGGACGGTACGGGCGCCGGCGGGGCCACGTCGGTCGACGTGCTCGTCGAGGGGGAGCCCGGCGGGCTGGAGCAGGTCGTGGCCGCCGTCGAGGCCGCCGGCGGCGTCGTCGAGGCCGAGCTCGCCGTCCTGGACGGCGTCCGCGCCACCGTCCCGGCGGCCGCCCGTCGAGGCCTGCAGGCAGCCCCCGGGGTCCACGACGTGACGGACGACTCCAGCCTCGTGCCGCTCGGCGCGCGCTGGGGTGACGACACCAGCGGGGAGGGCCGTCGCGCCCTGGGCAACGGCATCTGGCTGGCGCGGCAGGACCGCGGCTCGCTCTTCTCCGTCGCCGAGCAGGTCGGCGCGGACGACGTCTGGCGCCTGCCGGACCCCGCCGACCCCCGGCGCACGCTCACCGGCGCCGGCGTCGGTGTCGCGCTGGTCGACACCGGGGTCGCCCCGGTCGAGGGCCTGCTCGCCCCCGGTGGCCTGGTCCGTGGCCCCGACCTGTCGTTCGACTCCCAGTCGGACGGCACCCGCAGCACCGACGGCATGGGCCACGGCACCCACATGGCCGGGATCATCGCCGGCCGCGACGGTGCGCGTCGGCCCGGCAAGGAGCACGACCCCCGCCAGTTCACCGGCATCGCCCCCGACGCCCGGGTGGTCGACGTCAAGGTCGGTGCCGGCGACGGCGGTGTCGACGTCTCGCAGGTCGTCGCCGCCATCGACTGGGTCGTCACCAACCGCGGCGCGCCACGGTGTGCGCGTCATCAACCTGTCCTACGGCACCGCCTCCAGCCAGCCCTACCAGCTCGACCCGCTCGCCCACGCCGTCGAGAGCGCCTGGCACGCGGGGATCGTCGTCGTCGTCGCCGCGGGCAACGACGGCGAGGGCGGCGCCGTCCCGCTCACCATGCCTGCCGCCGACCCCTTCGTCATCGCCGTCGGCTCCACCGACCACCGGGGCAGCAGCGACGTGGCGCGCTGGCGCGTGGGTAGCTGGACCAACACCGGTACCGACGCCCGACGCCCCGACGTGCTCGCCCCCGGCAAGTCCGTGGTGAGCCTCCGGGTGCCCGGCTCGCTTCGCCGACGTCCAGCACCCCGAGGGCCTCGTGCCGGGTGACCGCGCCGGCCGCTTCTTCCGCGGCACCGGCACCTCGCAGTCGGCGGCCGTGGTGTCCGGCGCGGTGGCGCTCCTCCTGCAGGCCGACCCCACCCTCACCCCCGACCAGGTCAAGGGCCTGCTGCGCAGCACCGCCCACCGGCTGCCGGGGGACCCCAGCCCCGTGCAGGGCGCAGGCGTCGTCGACGTCGCAGGCGCCGTCACCGCGCTGCGCGCCGGCAGGGTGCCCGACGTCGCCCAGTCGGCCGAGCGGTCCACGGGTCTGGGCTCGATCGAGGCCTCGCGCGCCGGCACCTGGTGGTAGACCCGCTGGACGGCTCCGTGCTCGAAGGCGAGCAGGACATCTTCGGTGTCGCCTGGCAGCCCGCCACCTGGGCCCCGCTGTCGACCGCCGGCCGCTCCTGGTCCGGTGGGACGTGGAACGGCAGCACGTGGTCCGGTGCCGGCTGGCAGGGCGACAGCTGGGCGGCGGCCGGCTGGCAGGGCCGTTCGTGGTCCGGTCGCAGCTGGTCCGGTCGCTCCTGGTCCTCGATGACCTGGCTCGGCCGTTCGTGGAGCGGTGCGGACTGGGCGGGCCGCAGCTGGTCCGGCCGCTCGTGGAGCGACGTGGACTGGGCGGGACGCAGCTGGTCCGACGCCGGCTGGGAGGGACGCTCGTGGAGCGACGCCGAGTGGGCGGGTCGCAGCTGGTCGGGTCGCAGCTGGTCCGGCCGCAGCTGGTCGGGTCGAAGCTGGTCCGCGGACGGGTGGTCCTGACGAAGAGTGAGCGTTCCGTGCTCTGCGTGATCTACTCTCGGGGGGCACGGCAACAACGGCCCCGGGGACGGTCGGAGGTGGTCCGGTGAGGTGGCGGGCTGAGCCGCGCCTGCGCGCCATCCCGCTCTTCAGCCTGGTGCTGGCCGCTGGCCGCCCTCGCTGCTCGCTCGGCCCGCTCCGCACGGTCCAGGCCCCGCTGACCGGTCTCCCCTGGTGGCTGCTCGTCCCGGTCTTCCTGGTCGCCGAGCTCGTGGTGGTCCACGTGCAGGCGCGCCGGGAGTCCCTGTCGGTCTCCTTCCGCGAGGTGCCCCTCGTCATCGGCCTGGTGTTCCTGAGCGCCGGCGGCGCTGGTGGCCGCCAGCGTCGATCGGCTCCGCTGCTCGGCCCTGCTGCGCCGGCGCAGCGGCATGGAGAAGCTGGTGTTCAACCTGTGCCTCTTCGCGCTGCGAGGCCTCGCTGGCCGCCACGCTCTACCACCTGGCCCTCGGCGGCGAGGACCCGACCAGCCTGCGCGGCCTGCTGGCGGCCCTGGCGACCGTGGTGGTGACCGACCTGGTCTCGGCCGCCGCCGTGACCGCCGTGGTGTGGCTCAAGGTCGGCGTGCTTCGACGAGGGTGTCCTCGGTGAGGCCGTCACCACGGGTCTGGTCGCCGCGCTCACCAACACCAGCCTGGGCCTGCTCGTCGTGGTCCTGCTGGGACCCGGCCGGCCGCCGTGGTCCTGCTGGTCGGGGTGCTGGTCACCGTGGCGCTCTGGCCTACCGCGGGTACGCCTCGCTCGGGTCGCAGCCACGCCCGGCTGGAGTCGCTGTACCGGTTCACCCGCAGGGTGCAGGAGGAGGTCGGCACGGCCGACGTGTGCGAGGTGGTGCTGCGGCAGGCGCGCGACATGCTCGCCCCCCAGCGTGCCGAGCTCCTCGTCCTGCCCGGGCCCGGGACGGACGCAGCGCCGGCGTCCGCCTCAGCCTGCACGGCGAGAACGGTCGTCCGGGCGCCGCCTCCGTGGTGCCGGTGTGGCTGCGGGAGGCCGTGGCCGGTCCGCCGTCAGGCGGCACGGGCAGGACGACGACGGCCCGCGGGACGCCCTGGCCGCGCCGCTGCACGTCGACGGCGACGGTGGACGCGGTCCTCGTCGTCGCCGAGCGGCCGCACCACCTGGTCCCGTTCTCCGACGAGGACCTGCGGCTGCTGGAGTCCCTGGCCAACCACACCGCGGTGTCAGCTGCAGAAGTCACGGCTGCTGGACCGGCTGCGCGAGGAGGCCGTCCGCCAGGAGCACCTGTCGCTGCACGACGGTCTCACGGGCCTGCCCAACCGTCGTCACGCCCTCGTCGCGCTGACCGCCGAGCTGCTGCGCGGTGGGCGCACGGCGGTCCTCGTGCTCGACGTCGACGGCTTCACCGACATCAACGAGGCCTTCGGGCACCGACGGCGGCGACGGCCTGCTCCGTGAGGTCGGGGCGGCGGCTCGAGCCGTTCGGCCGGGCCCCGGGCCACGTCGCCCGCCTCGGCAACGACGAGTTCGTGGTCCTGCTGCGCGACGTCGGCTCGGTGGCCTCGGCCGAACGCGCGGCCCGGCCCGTGCTGGCTGCGCTCGGCGACCCGTTCGAGCCTCGGCGGCACGACCGTCGACCTCCGGGTGGTCGCCGGCCTGGCGGTGGGCCCCGACCACGGGGACGACGCCGACGGCCTGCTCCAGCGCGCCGACGCCGCGATGTACGCCGCCAAGCGCGAGGGCACGGCCGCTACGGACGTGGAACCCGCTGAGCGAGGGCGACAGCGCCCGCCGGCTGACCCTGCTGCGCCACCTCCGGGAGACCATCGAGCACGAGCAGCTCGAGGTGCACTACCAGCCCAAGGTCGACCCGGGCACGGGCCGCGTCGTGGGCGCGGAGGCGCTGGCCCGCTGGACCCACCCGGTGCACGGGCGGGTGACCCCGGACGAGTTCGTCGAGCTCGCCGAACGATCCGGCCTCATCCACCCGATGACCGAGCTGGTGCTGCGCCGGGCGCTGGCGCAGTGCACGAGGTGGCGCCTGTCGACCCCGGGGCTGTCCGTCGCCGTCAACCTCTCCGCCCGGAGCCTGCTCAACCCTGCGCTGCCCGAGCAGGTGGCGAGCGCGCTGGCCGACGCCGGGCTGCCCAGCAGCGCGCTCACCCTGGAGCTCACCGAGACCGCGGTCATGAGCGACGTCGACCATGCGCTGGTCGTGCTGCACGGCCTGGCCCGGCTGGGCGTGACGCTGTCGATCGACGACTTCGGGACGGGGCAGTCGTCGTTGGCGTACCTGAAGATGCTGCCGGTCGGCGAGGTGAAGGTCGACCGGTCCTTCGTCGCCGGAGCCAGCGCGGACGCGGGGCGACGCGGCGATCGTGCGGGCGGCGGTGGACCTGGGCCACACCCACGGGCTGGTCGTGGTGGCCGAGGGTGTGGAGGACGAGCCCACCCGGCGGCTGCTGGTCGACGACGGCTGCGACGTGATCCAGGGCTACCTGGTCAGCCGGCCGCTGCCCCCGGAGGCGTTCGACCGCTGGCTCGAGCAGCACCCCGACCCGACCGGCCCGACCAGGGCCGGCGCCACGGGCGCCGGCGCCCCGGCCTAGCCGTCACCCGGACGGCGAGGGGTCCGGTGAAGGTGCCCGTGGACGCCGAGCCAGCGGCCGGCGCCGAGCCTGCTCCAGGACCGACCGGGCGCCGTGCTCCGCGTCGCGCAGCGCCTCGCCGATGTCGAACGGGTCCGTCCACCTCGTCGATGCGGGACTGGCGGGCGAACGTCGTGGCCGCCGTAGCGGGGGACGAGGCGCCGGTTGGCGCCGCCGGAGAGAACCGGTAGGCCCCGCCCACCTCGCCCATAGCAGCGAGGTGTCGTGGGAGGCACCATGTGTGACGTGAAGGTGGTGCGCGTGGTCGACCTGTCGGTCCCTGTCGGTCCGGGCACGACCGTGTACCCCGGCGACCCGGAGCCCCACCTGACGGTGCACTCCACCATCGCCCGGGACGGGTTCAACCTGCTGGAGGTCCGGATGGGCTCCCAGACCGGGACCCACGTCGACGCGCCGTACCACGTCCAGGAGTCCGGTGCCCGGATCGACGAGGTCGACCTGCGCCGGTTCGCCGGCCCCGCGGTCGTCGTGGACGCGACGGGGCTGCCACCCCGTGGCCGGATCACGCAGGCGCACCTGGACCCCGTCGCGGACCGGCTCGGCGAGGGCGTCGTGGTCCTGCTCCGCACCGGGTGGTCCGCGCACCGCGGCGACCCGCTGCACGTCGCTCACCCGTTCCTCGACCCGGGGGCCTGCGAGCTGCTGCTGGCCGCAGGAGTGCGGACGGTGGGCATCGACGCGATCAACCTCGACGAGACGCCGGACGACGACCACCCCGGCGACGGGTACCCCTGCCACCACCTCGTCGCCGCGGTCGGTGGCGTCATCGCGGAGAACCTGACGGACCTCGCAGAGGTGGAAGGGCTCGTGGAGCCGCTGGTGTGCCTGTTCCCGATCCGGCTGTCCGGTGCCGACGGCGCCCCGGTGCGGGCGGTCGCCCTCGAGCTCGGCCAGGGGTGAGCCGCTCGTGAGCGTGACCTGTCGGACGGCTCGGCGAGGGCACGCCGACCATCGTCGGCGGCACCCGGGCGGAGGAGACGCTGCTGTCCCCGGGGGCCCGGCGCGACGTGCAGGTCATCCGCAGCCACATCCTGCCCGGCGGGCACGGGGCAGGGACCTCTCCGCGCTGGACTGCTCGGTGGAGCTCGTGTCCATCGTGACCGGTCGGCTCGGCGTCACCCTGGACGGCTCCCCGGTCGCGCTCGGCGTGGGCGACGCGCTGACCTTCCCCGGCCCTGAGCCGCACACCTGGCGCAACGCCTACGGCACCAGGCCGTGCGACGTGCTGTCGGTCATGGCCCCGGCGCCCTGACCAGCCCACCGAGAGGAGAGGTCGTGGCCGAGGACGCCGGAACCACCCTGCTGCCCGGTCGGGAGGTCCCGCTGGGCGGCGTCCGGGGGATGAGCGTCCAGCGCTGGTTGCCGCACCGGAGGCTGCCGACGGTCGGCGCCTGGTGCTTCCTGGACCGGATCGGGCCTCAGCGGGTGGACATGCGGGTGCTGCCGCACCCCCACACGGGCCTGCAGACGGTCACCTGGCCGCTCGCGGGGCAGGTGCACCACCGGGACAGCCTCGGCAGCGACGTCCTGCTGCGCCCGGGCGAGCTCAACCTGATGACGAGCGGGGACGGGATCTCGCACTCCGAGCTGTCGGTGGGGGAGCAGCCGCTCGTGCACGCGGTGCAGCTGTGGGTCGCCCTGCCCGCCGGCTACCCCGGCGGTGCCCGCTTCGAGCAGCACCAGCAGCTCCCGGTGCACGAGGCGCCGGGGCTGCGGGCGACCGTCCTGCTGGGCGCGCTGGGGGAGGCCGTCTCGCCGGCCCAGGGCCACACCCCGCTGCTCGGCGCCGACGTCGAGCTCGACGCGGGGGCCGCCACGGAGATCGGGCTGACGCGCGAGCACGAGCACGCGGTCCTCGTGCTCGCGGGCCGCGCCGAGGTGGAGGGCACCGCCCTGGACGGCACCGTCCTGGACGGCACCGCCCTGGACGGTGCCGTCCGGGCTGGTGCCGGACCGGGCGGCGGGGCGCTGCTGTACCTGGGCGCCGGCCGCACGTCGCTGCGGCTCGCCAGCCGGGAGGGGGCCCGTCTGCTCCTGCTCGGCGGCGAGCCCTACGCCGACGACCTGGTGATGTGGTGGAACTTCGTCGGCCGGACCCACGAGGAGGTCGTCCAGGCCCGCGAGGACTGGGAGGTCGAGGGGCACGGACGGTTCGGCACCGTGCCCGGCCACGGCTCCGACCGCATCCCGGCGCCTCCCATGCCCGGGGTCCGGCTCACGCCCCGGCGGCGCCCCGGTCGGCAGGTCGAGGACGAGCACGACGCGCCCGCACCGGCGATGAGCTGACCCGGCGCGGCTCAGCGTCCGTCGACCGTCATCCGGTCCGCGAAGCAGTAGGCCCAGTGCTCGCCGGGCTCCAGCGAGACGACGACGGGGTGGTCGGTCTCGCTCGCGTGGGCGCGGGCGTGCTGGCCGGGGGAGGAGTCGCAGCAGCCCACGCAGCCGCAGCCCGTGCACACGCGAAGGTGCACCCACGACGTGCCCTGGCGCAGGCACTCCTCGCAGCCGACCGAGGTGGGCAGGACGGGGGTACCGGGTCCAGGTGGCTGCAGGCGGGCTGGTCCGGGAGGGGGTCGACCACCACGACCCGCGACATGTCGACCGTGCTCTGCCGTCCGGTGCCCCCGTCGGGCAGCAGCACCGTGGGCAGCGGGCCGCCGTCCTGGCCGAGCGCGCCGAGGACGGCCCTGGTCAGCGCGTGCCGTGAGGCACCCTCGGCGTCGACGACCCGGAGCACCCCCACGGCCGCGAGCTCGGCCAGGTCGGTCCCGCCGAGCGGCCGTGCGAGCACCGGCACGTCGTAGCGGGCGAGTCCCGCGACCACCCCCGCGATCTGGACGGCCTGCTCGTGCGTGTCCTCCGCGACCACGAGCAGCCGGGTCCGCTCGAGCCCGGCCATCTCCAGCACGGCCGACTTGGTGGAGTCGCCCATCACCACCCGGTGCCCGTCGGCCTCGGCCTCGGCGGCACCGTCGGGGTTGAGCGTGGTGACCGTGAGGTCGACGCCGCGCGCCCTCAGCTCCCGGGCGAGGGACCGGGTGGCAGGTCCCCAGCCGGACAGCAGCACCTGGCTGGCGTCGCCGTCGGCGGCCGGGCCGCTCGCCCCGGGGCCTGCCGCGCCGGGGGCTCCTGCACCGGTGCGCCCGGCCAGCGCGTCTGCCTGCCGGCGGGCGTCCTGGCGGGCGTCGTGGCGCTGCTCCACCCTGCGTCCGAGCGCGGCCATCGCGGGCGTGGCGAGCAGGAGCAGGACGCTGGCGGCGATGAAGGCCTGCGACCCGTCCTCCCCCAGGCCGGCGGGGGACAGGCCGGAGTCCCGGCCGGCGGTCTCCAGGACGAACGAGAACTCGCCGACCTGGGCCAGCAGCAGGGCGCTGCCGAGCGCGGTGCCCGACGACAGTCCCGGTCCTGTCCTGCGGAGCACCGTGACGGCGAGCCAGGTGGTCAGGGCCTTCACGACGAACACGACGATGACCCCGAGCAGCACGACGCCCAGGTTCGCCAGCACGAAGCGGACGTCGAGCAGCATGCCGACCGAGACGAAGAAGACCGCGGCGAACAGGATCTGCAGCGGGAGGATCTCGCCCAGGGCCTGCGAGCTCAGCCGCGACTCGCTCACCAGCAGGCCCGCCAGGAACGCGCCGAGGGACACCGACACCCCGGCCACCGCGGTCAGGTAGGCGGTCCCGAAGCAGATGGCCAGAACCGTGAGCAGGAACACCTCCGGGGAGCAGGTGCGCGCCACCCGCTCCAGGAGCGGTGGCAGCAGCCGGCGCGCCACCAGGAGGACCGCGGCGATGATCCCCACGGCGGTCAGCAGCGCGACGACGAGGTCGCCGGTGGAGGCTCCGCCCTCCTCGGACACGCCTATCAGCGGGACGAACAGCACCATGGCGACCACCGCCAGGTCCTGGAACACCAGGAGCGCGACGGCCAGCCGCCCTCGGGCCGTCGTCGTCTCGCGGGCGTCACCCAGCAGCTTGAGGACGATGGCCGTGCTCGACAGGGAGACCAGGAAGCCGGTGAAGAGCGCGTCGCGCCACCCGACGCCGAACGCCATGCAGATGCCCATGACGCTGAGCACCGCCAGTCCCACCTGCAGCGCACCGCCCACCGCGATCCAGGTCCGCAGCGCGGCGAGCCGCTCGAGCGAGAACTCGATGCCGATGATGAACAGCAGGAAGATCACGCCGATCTCGGCGGCGGCCTCGACGGTCTCGACCTCGCTGACGAGCCCGAGCTGGGTCGGTCCGATGAGCACCCCCGCCACGAGGAACCCGACGATGGGGACGACCTTGGCCCGCACCGACAGGTAGCCGATGACGGCGGCCGCCACGACGAGGACGGCGGTCGAGGTGAGGAACGGGGGCGGTCCCTCGCCGGCCGCCAGCACCAGGGTCGCGGGCAGCAGGTCGACGGGGAGCACGTGGGGCACGGGGGCAGTGAAGCCGCCCAGCAGCGGGGTGTCCATGGCCGTGCGCTGCCAGCGGACAGCGCCGGGGACGGGCAGCGCCGGGGGCGGGCCGGTTTCCTCCTCGGGCGGCTGGGTATCCGCGACCGCATGGCTGACAGGCTGAACAAGGGCGACCAGGTCGAGTGGAAGACCCACGGGACGACCACCGAGGGCACGGTCGAGGAGAAGATCACGTCGGAGACCGAGGCGGGCGGCCGCAAGGTCAAGGCGTCGGAGGACGAGCCGCAGTACCTCGTGAAGTCCGACACGTCGGGCAAGGAGGCCGTCCACAAGCCAGACGCGCTCGACAAGAGCTGACGGGGCCGGGTGCGCGCGTGGGTGTCCGCGACGTCGTGGAGACGTCGGGCGTGCAGGTGCGTGGCTGGGTGCGTCAGACCTGACGGGTGGACGCCGCGGCGTCCTGGACCGACCCTGGCGCAGCCGCTCGCCTGCAGGACCGGGACCGCAGGGTCCCTGGTCCTGCAGGCGGGCACTGCGTCCGCCGTGCGGGTCCGGCTAGCTGCAGGACACCGAGCCGACCGACCCGGCGTGCTCCCCCTTGAACCCGAACCGGGTGCTCTCGCCGGGCTTCAGCGACGTGTTGTAGTACTCGCCGGTGAAGACGACCTTCGTGCCGTCGTCGGACACCACCGTGCTCCGCCAGGTCTTGAGCAGGTCGACCTTGCGCTGGAAGGTGACGGTCACCGTCCACGTGGACAGCGGCTTGTCGCTGGTGTTGGTCACGGAGATGTCGTTGGCGACGAACGTACGGTTGTACTCGTCGAACCTGCCGATGTCGCACGCGACGGGCGCGGACGCGTCGGGGCGGGGCGCTGTCGTCGTGGGCTTCGTGGGCCTCGTGGGCCTCGTCGAGCCGGGGGCCGGGGTGGTCGGCCGGGGCGTCGAGGTGACGGGCCCGGTGGTCGCGGGTGCCGTGGGGGCGGGAGCAGCCGTCGTCCCCGGCGTAGGCGTCGTGGCGGGCTTGGCGGGCGGCTGGCGGGCGTGGCGGGCTTGGCGGGCGTGGCGGGCTTGGCGGGCGTGGCGGGCGTGGCGGGCTTCGCGGCCGGAGGCGGGGCCGACTCCGTCGACGGCGGCGGCGTCGCGCGGACCGGTGTGCTCCCGGCGGGCTTCGACGGGCCCCTGGCCCCGGTCGCGTCGCCCTGGACCACCTGGATGTCGTCGAAGGAGGCGAAGGTGGGCTTCGAGGGCGCCCACTCCCAGCCGCTGCCGCCGTAGTAGGTGTGGAACAGGAAGCGGGTGACCTGGGTGTCCGCGCTGCACCTGGAGCAGAACGTCAGGTCGTCCACCTCGACCAGCGTGCGACCGTCGACGTGCAGGCTCGCGTAGCCGTTGCTCCTGCCGCTGTCGTTCACCCGGACGTGCATGGCCACGTCGTGCCACGTCCCGGGCGTGAACCGGAAGTCCGACGCCGGGTAGCTCGTGCCGCAGCGCGCGGTGCGGTCCTGGTCGTAGATGTAGAGCTCCGGGACCCCGTTCTTGCGCCACATGACCCTGGAGCTCCAGGCGTCGGGCTGGATGTCGGTGCACCCGAAGGACCTCTTCTCGGACCCGAGCCCGTGCAGCTTGCCGCCGGAGACGAACTGGAAGTCGTCGCGGAACTTCACCCGGTAGCGGAGGGTGGCCTCCTTGGTCCCCTGCGACAGCTTCGGCTCTCCCACCATCCCGGGGCTGCCCTTGGCGTCGGGGACGTACCTCACCTGCACGCAGGAGCCGCCGGACCCGCAGTCGTCCTGGACCGACAGGTACTGCTCGTTGCGCCGCAGCGCCAGCGTGCTGATCGCTCCGGGGCGCTCGAACGTCTGTGAGAAGAGCGTCGCCCCGCCGGTCGTGCCTGCCCGGTCGGAGCCGCTGCCGGAGGAGGGTGCGGCGACGGCGGGACTGGTGAGGACCATGAGCAGCATGGCGAGCGCCGCACCGGCGCCTCGACGAACCCGAGATATCAGCATGGGGTCGATTCCAGGCGCTGGCCATGGGTGGGTCAATGCGTCCCGGCTAGGGCTTCACCCACACACCCCATGTGACGGACATGAGCGGTACGGACGGGTGTGGGCGGTCCCGAGGCGGGTGGTGGCTGGCTCGTGTCGCATCAGCGGGTCTCAACGCAGCTCCACGAACCAGGCGTTCTCCCACGGCTGGAGCCGGTCGCCCGCCGCCACGGCCGCCCCGTCCAGGTCGGCGCCGGAGTCCACCCGTGCCCACCGCCCGGGCGGCAGCTCGAGCACCACGGGGCGGCCGGACACGTTCACCGCGACCGCAGCGCGGCAGCCGTCGGACGGGACGCGCTCGACCACGACGAGCGCGTCCTGCCTGCCGTGGACGGCCTGCGCCGCCTCGGGCGAGAACGCCGCGTGCTGGCGGCGCAGCTGGAGCATCGCGCTGATGCCCGCCAGCGACGTGGCCTCCCGCGACCCGGGGACCGCGAGCAGGCGGTCGAGCTCGGCGGCCTCCCAGCGGCGACGGTTCAGGTCACGGCCGTGCGCCGTGCGGGCGTAGGTCTCCTGGTCGTTCGCCGCAGCGACCAGGGAGCCCAGGTACAGCAGCGGGACCCCGCGCATGGCGAGGGCCAGCGCGTGGCTCGACAGGTGCCGGCGCATCCCCTCGGTGGGGGAGCAGCCCTGACCCACCGCGTCCGCCCAGGTGACCGCCAGCTCGTAGGGGCGGCGGCTGCCGTCGGGCATGGTGCGGTCGTTGACGACCCCGCCCGCGGCCAGCGCCACGTCCACCAACCGGTCCACCTCGGCCGGAGCCAGCAGGCCCTCCACCGCCCGAACGCCGATCCCGTCGTGGCTGGCGAGGACGTTGAGGTAGGTCTGGCCGGCGGCGGGGAACTCCAGCCCGTCCGCCCACCGCTTGAGGGGCCCGGCGTCCCCGGTGGTGAAGGCGTGCAGCACGAGCGGCGGCAGGGCGAACTGGTACACCGCCTGCGCCTCCCGCTCCCCGTCGCCGCCCAGGTAGGCGACGTTCTCCGCGTGCGGCACGTTGGTCTCGGTGATGAGGACCAGACCTGGGTCGACCGCGTCCAGGCAGGCCCGCAGGAGCTGGACCAGCAGGTGGGTGCCCCGCAGGTTGAGCGAGCTCGTCGACGGGTCCTTCCACGCGAAGCCGATCGCGTCCAGGCGGATGGCGCGCGCGCCGAGGGCGACGTAGCCGAGCAGCACCTCCACCATGGCGAGCAGCACCTGCGGCCGGCGGTAGTCGAGGTCCACCTGGTCGGGGGAGAAGGTGGTCCACACCCCGACGGTGGACCCGTCGTCCCGGGTGAACTCCGTGCGCAGGGCACTGGTGCGCGGACGTGTGACCGCGGTGGTGTCCGTGCCGTCGTCCAGGGTGGCGAACCAGCCGTCGACCCCTGGGTCACCCGCGAGCCAGCGGCGGAACCAGGTGCCCTCTGCGGACACGTGGTTGACCACGGCGTCGGCCACCCAGGTCCCGCCCGCCGCCAGGCGGCGCAGGTCGGCGGTCGTGCCGAAGGCGGGGTCCACCTGACGGTGGTCCATGACGGCGAACCCGCCGTCGGAGCTGGAGGGGTGCAGCGGGAGGGTGTGCACGCCGCTGACGGCGTGCGAGAGGTGCGCGTCCACGAGGTCGGCGAGGGTGGCCAGCGGCGACCGCGCCCCCGTGCCGTCGTGGACGTGGTCGGGGTAGGCGATGAGCCAGGCGTCGGTCTCGTCGAGGGGACGGGTGGGCGTCGGCCGGGGCGCGGCGGCCAGGAGCACACCGAGCGACCGGGACAGCTCGTCCGCGTTCGTGCGGTCGTACAGCAGGCCGAGCAGGTGACGGCGTCTGACCGCACCCGCGTCGTCGGTGGGTCGTCCCCAACGACCGCCGGGGACGGGCGCAGGCGCAGCGCCTGGCAGGGTCTCAGTCATGTGTCCGTCGGGGTTCCGTCGTGGTGCAGCGATGGTGCGTGGGGGTCGCCGGCCGGCCTGGCGTCCTCGTCAGGAGGCGGCACCCCATTGGACGGTCGGCGCGGGGACGCGTCAAGACGCCGAGCGGGTGGCCTCGGCCACGGCAGGGATCGGGAGGTCCGGCGAGCGTGCCCCGGTCTAGCGTCGGCCCGTGAGCAGCGCCGCCGGTACCCGGACCACGCCCCGGACCACGACCTCGACCACGGCCCACGCCCCGTCGGGCCGTGCCGCGGTGCCCGCCTCGCCCGGGGCCCGTGAGGCCCCGACCAGCGACGGGGCCCGGGTCGCGGCCGCCTGCCGGGTGGTGGACGAGGCGGGCGGTCCGGTGGCGGCCGTCGAGCTCGCGGTGGCCGCCGGCTGCAGCACCCGTCAGCTGCACCGGGCGTTCGCCGCCGTGCTCGGCACCACGCCCCTGCAGTACGGCCGGGCGGTCCGTACCGGGCGCGCGCGTGAGGTGCTGCGCAACGCCGGCAGGGTGACCGACGCCGTCTGGGAGGCCGGGTACGGCTCCGCCCGGGGGTTCTACGAGGAGGCCGGCCGTCGCCTGGGGATGAGCCCCGCGGAGTTCGCGGCCGGCGCCAGGGGGCGGCGGCTGCTCTGGAGCGCCGTGCCCACGGCCCTGGGCGCCGTCCTGGTGGTGGTCACCCAGGACGGCATCTGTGCCGTACGGATCGACCCCGAGGCCGATGCCGCCGACCCGGCCCGGATGCTGGCCGAGGTCGGCGCCGAGCTGCCCCACGCCGAGCTCGTCCGGGACGACGACGCCCTGGTCCAGGTCACCACCGCGGTGCAGGCGCTGGCCCGGGGCGAGGCCGCCGGGGTCGACCTCCCGGTCGACGTCGCAGGCACCGCCTTCCAGGCCAGGGTGTGGCAGGCGCTCCAGCGGATCCCCGCCGGGGTCACCCGCACGTACACGCAGGTGGCGGCCGAGATCGGGGCGCCGACGTCGGTCAGGGCGGTCGCCCGCGCCTGCGCGAGGAACCCCGTCGCCCTGGTGGTGCCGTGCCACCGGGTGGTCCGCGCCGACGGTGCGCTGGCCGGGTACCGCTGGGGCCTCGCGGTCAAGGCCTCCCTCATCGAGGCCGAGCGGCGGCACACCGGCACCGGGGACGCGGTCGCGTCCGTACGCTGAGCAGGTGGCTGCCCCGCAGCGGCGGGTGCGAGCCGTCCTCGCCGTGCTCGCCGTCGTCGTCCTCAACATCGGCACCTACGCCGCGCTCGCCACCGACACCGCCCAGCGGTGGGTGGCCTCGGTCGAGGAGTACGCCTACCCGGGGGCGTTCGTCGTCGCGCTGCTCACCAACCTGACCCTGGCCGTGCCGGTGCCGTACAACCCGGTGGTCCTGCAGCTCATGGCCGTGGTCGAGCTGCCCCTGCTCCTGGCGCTGCTCGCGGCGGCCGGCTCTGCGCTGGGGGAGTCGACCGGCTGGTGGGTGGGCTCGCAGGGGCGGGCGGTCCTGCCGGCACGCGGACGCGCCGGTGCGGTGGTGCGCGTGCTGCAGCGGGTGGCCGCGCACCGGTGGCGGGCCTTCTGGGGCCTCGCCGCCTTCAGCGCCGTCCCGAACCCGGTCTTCGACGTCGCGGGCCTGGTGGCGGGCGCCGCGCGGGTGCCGTACCGGCTGTTCCTGGCGGCCGCCTTCCTGGGCCGGCTGGCCAGGTTCGTCGTCTTCGCGCTCGTCGGCGAGGCCCTGCTCGAGGTCTGGCCGGCCTAGCCCCTGGCCCCTGCCTCGACCTGCGGGCGGCCGCCACCGGCACCAGCATGGACCGGATGAGCCCACACGTCCGTCTCCCGACCACCGACGAGGCCGCGGCCGGGATGTCCCGGGTCGCCGCCGTCCTCCGGGCGCACTGGTCGCTGGTGCTGCTGCTCGTGGTCGGTGGCGGCGCGTTCGCCCTCGCGGTGGCCGGGGCGGGCGAGGTCTACGACTCCGTCATGGACCGCAACGACCTGGCCACGCTCGACCAGCCGGCGCTCGACGCGGCGCTCGAGCAACGGAACCCTTCGCTCGATGCGGCGGTGACGTTCTACACGAGCCTCGGCGGCACGCTGTGGGCGCCCGTCATCACCACGGTCCTCGTCCTCGCGCTCGCCGTGCTGTGGCGCTCGTGGACCCCGGTGCTCCTGATGCTCGTGGCCGCCGCCGGGTCGCTCGCCATGACCACGGCCGGCAAGGAGATCGTCGGCCGCGAGCGCCCCCCCATGACCCTCGCGGTGCCGCCGTTCGAGTCCTCGCCGGCCTTCCCCAGCGGCCACACCCTCAACGCCACCGTCATCGCCGGGGTGCTCGCCTACCTGGTGGTGCTGCGGCTGCGCTCGACGGGCCCGAAGGTGCTCGTGGTCCTCCTCGCCGTCCTGCACGCCGTCCTCATGGGGCTGTCGAGGGTCTACCTGGGCCACCACTGGCTCACCGACGTCATGGTCGCCTGGTTCCTGGGGCTGGCCTGGCTGGCGGTCGTCCTCACCGTGCACCAGGTGCTCCTGCGACGGGTGGGCCACGACGACGCCGAGCGCGGCGCCCGGGTGACGGCCGCCGCCTGAGAGGTGACGGCCGCCACCTGAGCGGTCGGGCGGCCCTGGCCTGGACGTGCTGCACGCGAGGGCCGGGACGGTCAGGATGACGCCGTGACCCGTGACGGCGCGACGACCACGAGCCGCCCGACGTGGGTGTGGCTCGCCGCCGAGGAGCGGAGCGGCGGCACCCTCACGGCCTGGCTCGCCGGCATCGCCGTGTTCGTCGTGGTGAACGTGTCGGCCGCGGCGGTCGTGTTCGACGACGTCGCCGACCGCGACGGTCTGGAGGACCTCGACCAGCCGGTGCTCGAGGCGGCCGTCGAGACCCGTACGCCGCTGTGGGACTCCGTCATCGCCTTCTACAGCTACCTCGGTGGCCCGGTGGTCGCCATCGCGGCCACGTTCCTGGCCGTCGTCGGGCTGTCCCTGCTGTGGCGGACCTGGACGCCGTTCCTGCTCATGCTCCTGGCCGGCAGCGGGTCCCTGGCCATGTCCATGACCAGCAAGGGGCTGATCGCCCGGGAACGGCCCGCGCAGGAGCTCTCCGTCACGCCGGTGGAGCCGTCCTTCAGCTTCCCCAGCGGTCACGCCCTCAACGCCACGATCATCGCCGGGGTCCTCGCCTACCTCCTCATCAGCCGCACCCGCTCTGCCCAGGTGGCTGCGGTGGCCGTCCCGCTCGCGCTCGCCCACACCCTGCTCATGGGGCTGTCGCGGGTGTACCTGGGCGCGCACTGGCTCACCGACGTCGTGGTCGCCTGGCCCATGTCGTTCGCCTGGCTGGCGGTGATCCTCACCCTGCACCAGGTCCTGGTGCACCGCCGGGACCGCCACCGCCGCCGGGCCGGACCCCCAGGTCCGGCGGCTACCGTGACGACGTGAACGTCGTGGCCGTACCGGCCGGAATCCCCTACGTCCCGTTCCCGACCATCGAGCTCGGGCCCGTGACGATCCAGGTGTTCGGGCTGTTCGTCGCGGCCGGGGTCCTGCTCGGCGGCTGGCTGACCGCCCGCCGCAACGCCACGCTGGGCATCAGCACCGACGACACCGAACGCATCGTCATCGCGCTGGTCGTGTCGGGGATCGTCGGGTCCAGGCTGCTGTGGGTCCTCACGAACCTCGACGCCATCGACTCACCGATCGACGTGGTCGCGGTGTGGGACGGCGGGCTGCAGTTCTCCGGCGGCTTCATCACCGCCCTGGTGCTGTCGCCGTACCTGGTCCGCAACCTGTCCCGCGACCAGCGCTGGCACATGATCGACGGTGCCGCGATCGGCCTCGCCACCGGGCTGATGGGGGGCCGGATCGGCTGCTACGCCGTCGGTGAGCACCTGGGCGGGACGACGAGCTTCCCGCTCGGCATCACCTACCTCGGGACGCCCGGCGACACGGTCGAGGGCCCCCTGGTCGTCGGTGAGACGTACTGGGCGCTGCCGGTCCTGGAGCTCCTGTACGTCGGGGTGATCCTCGCGGTCATGCTGCTCGTGGACCGCAGCGGACGACAGGGCGCCGGGACGCTGGCCGGGATCTTCTGCGTCGGCTACGCCGTCTGCCGGTTCTCCTCCGACTTCCTTCGTGCCTACGACCCCACGTTCTACGGCTTCACCGGGGCCCAGTACATGACCATGCTGCTGCTCCCGGTCGGGGTGTGGTTCCTGCTGACCGCCCGCCACCGGGAGAGCCCGGCCCGCTACCGCGCGAGGCTCGCCGCGCAGGCCGCGGCGGTGGACGGGCCGGCGGCCGCGACCGACCAGGCCACCGACCAGCACACCGACCAGCGCGCCGACGACCCGGCCACGGTGACGCGCGACCGGTCCGGCGAGGAGTAGGGGCCCGCCGTGGCGCAGAGCGAGGTGCGGTTCGCCGGCGTGGCGGGAGCCGAGCTCGTCGGTGTCCTGGCGGAGCCCGAGGGGCCGCCTCGCGGCTGGGCCGTGTTCGCCCACTGCTTCACGTGCAGCAAGGACTCCCTCGCCGCCTCGCGCATCTCCCGGGCGCTCGCCGACCACGGGATCGGGGTGCTCCGCTACGACGTCACCGGCCTGGGGGAGTCCGGCGGTGAGTTCGCGGCCGCCACGTTCACCTCCGACGTCGACGACCTGGTGCTCGCCGCCGCCCACCTGCGCCAGGCCGGTCGGGCGCCCGCGCTGCTGGTCGGGCACTCGCTGGGGGGTGCGGCGGTCGTCGCGGCGGCGGCGCGCGTGCCCGAGGTGGCGGCGGTCGTCACCCTCAACGCCCCGGCCGACCCGGCGCACGTCGCCCACCTGCTCGGCCCGGTCACCCAGGAGCTGGCGCAGTCCGGTTCGGCGTGCCTGACGATCGCGGGACGGGAGTTCACCGTCCGCCAGGCGCTCCTCGACGACCTGTCGGAGCAGGCCCAGCACGAGCGTCTCGCCACCCTGGACGCCGCCCTGCTCGTCCTGCACGCCCCGGGCGACCAGACGGTCGACGTCGACCACGCCCGGCGGATCTTCGAGGCGGCCAGGCACCCCAAGTCGTTCGTCGCCCTCGACGGGGCCGACCACCTGCTCACCCGGCCCGCCGACTCCCGGTGGGCGGCGGACGTGATCTCGGCCTGGGCCTCCCGGTACCTGCCCGCGACCACCGGAACCAGCACCGGAGCCAGCACCGGAGCCAGCACGGGGGTGAGCACGGGGCAGGACGTGCCCTCGGTCGACGACGGTGAGCCGCTGCCCGTCGGGACCGTCGTGGTCACCGAGACCGGGACCGGACCGTTCGTCGAGCACGTCCGCGCCGGTCGGCACACCCTCCTCGCCGACGAGCCGCCGTCGATACCGGGCGGCACCGACACCGGCCCCGGGCCCTACGACCTGCTGCTGGCGGCACTGGGCACCTGCACCGCCATGACGGTGCGGATGTACGCCAGCCGCAAGAAGCTGCCCCTTGACCGGGTGAGCGTCCGGCTCACCCAGGAGCACGTCCACGCCGACGACCTCACGGCCTGCGTCGGCGGCGGGGAGGGCTGCGAACGCCAGCTCGTCCGCGAGATCACCCTGGACGGCGACCTGGACGACGACCAGCGCGGCAGGCTGCTCGCCATCGCCGACAGGTGCCCCGTCCACCGGACCCTGGAGGCGGGGGTGTCGGTCGCCACCCGGCTCGTGGGCTGAGGGGCCACGCGCCGGGGCGCCACCTGGTGCGGCCGGTCAGTGGGAGGTGGAGTACCCCGCCTCACGCGCCCGGACCACCGAGCGGTTGATCTCCCGCTCGGCCTGCTCCCGACCGGTCCAGTGGGCGCCCTCGACGCTCTTGCCGGGCTCGAGGTCCTTGTAGGTCTCGAAGAAGTGCTGGATCTCCAGGCGGTGGAAGTCCGCGACGTCGGTCAGCTCGCGGATGTGGGCCATGCGGACGTCGTTGGCCGACACGCACAGCACCTTGTCGTCGCCGCCCGCCTCGTCCCGCATCCGGAACATCCCGATCGCACGGCACGCGATGAGGCACCCGGGGAAGGTGGGCTCGTCCAGCAGCACCAGGGCGTCCAGCGGGTCGCCGTCCTCGCCCAGCGTGCCCTCGATGAACCCGTAGTCGGCGGGGTAGCGCGTCGCGGTGAAGAGCATGCGGTCCAGCCGGATGCGGCCCGACGCGTGGTCGACCTCGTACTTGTTGCGCTGGCCCTTGGGCACCTCGACCGTGACGTCGAACTCCATGTGCGGCTCTGCCTCTCGTGTCGGCGTCCGAGTCCTCGGCCCGGCCTGCCCGGTGGTGGGCACGGAGGCGTCGGCGTCGTCCCGGCCACGACACGGCCGGGCAGGGCCCATCATGACGCAGGTGGGGAAGGTGTGCGCATGAGGACCGGGGCCGGGGTGCTGACCGGCGCCGTCCTCACCGTGTGCGTGCTCGCCGCGGGCGGCTACGCCTGGGCGGACGCGGCGGACCTGGTCCCCGGCGTGCTCACCGCGCAGGCGCCCGCGCCGCCGCCCCGCCCTGCGGCGCCGGAGCCGGTCGTGCAGCCTCCGGCCGGGGCCCTCGCGGTCACGGTCCCCGACGTCCCGCTGCTGGGCGAGGCCGCCCCGGTGGACGCCTCGGCGCTGGCTGCGGAGCTGGCGCCGCTGCTCGCCGACCCTGCCCTCGGCCCCACCCCGACGCTGAGCGTGCGCGACCTCGCGACCGGCGTGGAGGTGGTCACCCGGGCCTCCGGCACGGACCTGGAGCCGGCGTCCACGGCCAAGCTCGTCACCGCGGCGGCCGCGCTGGAGGTGCTCGGCGCCGAGCACCGCCTGCCCACCCGGGTCGCCTGGCTGCCCGCCGCCCAGCGGCCGGAGGGGCGCCCGGCGATGGTCCTCGTCGGTGGGGGCGACCTGCTGCTGGGCGCGGGCGAGGGCCTCCCGGACGCGACCGACGGGCGTGTGGGCCTGCTCGACCTGGCCCGCTCCGCGGTGCTGGCCGCCGTCGACGGCCCCGAGGGTGGGCGGCTCCTCGGGCCGGACGTCACCGTGCTGGACGTGGTGGTCGACGACTCGCTGCTGGGGTCAGGACCTCCCCCCGTCCGAGACCCGGTCGACGCGCTGTTCGTCTCCCCGCCGTCGTCGCTCGCCGTCTCCGCAGGACGCCGGGAGGGGGCGGGGCGGGACCAGGAGCCCGCGACGACCGCGGGGCGGGCCTTCGCCCAGGCCCTGGACCAGGCGCTCGCCGAGTCGCAGGGCGTCCGGGGCGCGGCGACCGGATCGGTGACGGTCAGCCCCACCGCGGTCCCGACCGGGCCGGTGCTCGCCGAGGGAACGTCGGCGCCGGTGGCGGACGTCCTCGGCTACCTGCTGCGCACCAGCGACAACAGCGTCGCGGACGCCGTGGCGGGCCTCGTCGCCCTCGAGCGCGGCGAGCCCGCCTCGCCGGCGTCCGCCGGGGCAGCCGTGGTGGCCGTCGTCGAGGAGGAGGTCGGCGTGGACCTGGGCGCGACCACGCTGGCGGACGGTTCCGGGCTGGGCAACGGCAGCCTCTCCAGCGCCGCCGCCCTGTCGGGGCTGCTGTCGGCTGCGGCGACCGCGCCGCCGGGCGACGACCTCGCCCTCCTGCCGTTCCTGCTCCCGGTCGCCGGGCTGGACGGGACCCTGGCGTCGCGGTTCACCTCGGCGGACGGCAGCGCCGGCGGCCGGGGCGTGGTCAGGGCCAAGACGGGCACCCTGACCGGCGTGGTGGCGCTCGCCGGCGTCGGGACCACCGCGCAGGGGCGTGGCGTCGCGTTCGCCCTGGTGTCCGGCGGCGTCCCGACGGGAGGCACGGGCGCCTCGCGGGTGGCCGCCGACCGCGTGGCCGCCGCGGTCGCGACCTGCTGCTGAGGGCCACCCTCGCGGCGGTGTCCCGACCTTCCGCCTACCCTCGAGCCATGCCCGCCACCTCGGCCACCGTCGTCGACTGGGCCGCCGCAGGTGCCGCCGCGGCTGCCCTGACGCCGCCCGGCCCCCCGATGACCGCCGCGGAGATCGCCGACCTGGTCGCCGAGCTGCGCCAGTGCGCGTCCCTGGCCGTGGACCCCGTCGCCGAGACCGCGGAGCTCGAGGCCGGTGAGGACGCGGGCGACGTCCTCGTGGTGGACCGGGCCGGCTGGGCGCGAGCCAACGCCACGAGCTTCGGCCACCTCATGGACCCGGTCATCGCCGCCTCCCTGAAGCGGCAGAAGGAGAAGCGGACCGCCGACGGCAAGGGCTCCTCGGACGGGCCTGCGGGGCTCGCGGCCCTCAGCCGGGCCGCCAACGCCGTCGAGACCGGGAGCCTGCTCGCCTTCATGGCGACCAAGGTGCTCGGCCAGTACGACGTGCTCGCCCCGGACGGCGGCCGGCTGCTCCTGGTGGCGCCCAACGTCGCCCAGATCGAGACCGAGATCGGCGCCGTGCCCTCGGACTTCCGGCTGTGGGTGTGCCTGCACGAGGAGACCCACCGCGTCCAGTTCGGTGCCAACCCCTGGCTGGCGGCCTGGTTCCGCACCCAGGTGGTCGACCTGCTGGACGACATGCTCGCCGACCCGGCCAGCTCTCTGCAGCGGCTGGTCGACGGCCTCGGTCGCCTGCCGGAGATCCTCCGCGCTCCCGTTCCCACGGCCGACGCGCCCCCCGGCTCCGCGAGCTCCGGCCTCATCGACCTGGTGCAGACCCCGGAGCAGAAGGAGCGCCTCGACGCCCTGACGGCCGTCATGTCGCTGCTCGAGGGCCACGCCGACGTCGTGATGGACGCCGTGGGCCCCGCGGTCGTCCCTACCGTCGCGCAGATCCGCGCCCGGTTCGGGGCGCGGCGGGGAGGCACCGGACCGGTCGACCGGGTGGTCCGCCGGCTGCTCGGGCTGGACGCCAAGGTCGCCCAGTACCGGGACGGCGCCCGGTTCGTGCGGGCCGTCACGGAGCAGGTCGGCACGGGCGGCTTCAACGCGGTGTGGTCCGGGCCCGAGACGCTGCCGAGTGCGGCCGAGCTGCGTGAGCCGTCGGCGTGGGTGGCCCGGGTCCACGCCTGAGCGACGGCCCGGGCGTGGGCCCCGCTGCCGGTCCTGGGGAGAGGGGCACGGGGGCCGACCCGCCCGGCCCTGTCCGCGACGTGCGGCTCGCCGTGCGCGCCGCGCTCCGGCCCCGCTCCGGCGGTGCCGCGGTGGTGGGGGTGAGCGGCGGGCGGGACTCCCTGGCCCTGCTGGCGGCCGCGGTCGCGGTCGCCGGGCCCCTGCAGGTCCGGGTGGTGGCCGTCTGCGTCGACCACGGCTGGCACCCGCGGACCCGTGACGTGTCCGCCCGTGTGGCCCGCGCCGCGATGGACCTCGGCGCGGACCGGGTGAGGGTGGTGCGCGTCGTCCCCGCCCGCTCGCCGGGGGGTGGCTGGGCCGGTGGGCCCGAGGAGGCCGCCCGGGCGGCCAGGCTGGGGGCCCTGGCCGCCGTCGCCGACCGGGACGGTGCCGGGGCGGTGCTGCTCGGGCACACCCTGGACGACCAGGCGGAGCAGGTCCTGCTGGGGCTGGCCCGGGGGTCGGGGGCGCGCTCGCTCGCGGGCATCCCCGCGCGGCGGGGGCCCTTCGTCCGGCCGCTGCTCGGCCTGCGCCGCGACGTCGTCCGCGCAGCCTGCCCTCAGCTGCCGTCCCTCGACCTGCCGTGGGACGACCCGAGCAACCTGCCCGGCAGTCCCGGGTCCGCGGCCCTGCTGCGCGCCAGGGTGCGGGGCGAGGTGCTGCCCGTGCTGGTGGACGTGCTCGGCCCGGCCGCGGTCGCGTCGCTGGCGCGCAGCGCCGCCCTGCTCCGCGACGACGCGGACGCCCTCGACGCCTGGGCCGAGCAGCAGGTCGGTGTGCTGCTGCCCGACGGCGTCGGGCAGGTGCCGGACCCTGCGGCCGGGGCGGCCGGGGCGGCCGGGGCGGCCGGGGCGGCCGGGGACGCAGTCGTCGACGTGGCCCTGGACCCGTTGGTGGCGCTGCCCGCCGCGGTGCGGAGGCGCACGCTCCGGCTGCTGGCCCGCAAGGCCGGCGCCCGCTCGCTGAGCCGGGCGCACACCCAGGCGCTGGACCGTCTGGTCACCGGGCCTGCGGGCCATGGTCCGGTCGCCCTGCCAGGTCCGGTCACCGCCGCGCGGACCGCGGGCCCCGACGGCTGTGGCAGGCTCACCCTGGCCGCCGCCGACCCCCCGCGAGAGGACCTCCATGGACGCCCGTGACGCCGGGACCGACCTCGAGAGCGTGCTGCTGACCGAGGAGCAGGTGCACACCAGGCTCCGCGAGATGGCGGCCGAGATCGACGCCCACTACGCGGGGTCGGAGGTGCTGCTGGTCGGGGTGCTCAAGGGCGCCGTCATGGTCATGGCGGACCTCGCCCGCGCCCTCACCGTCCCGGTCACGATGGACTGGATGGCGGTGTCCAGCTACGGCTCGGGCACCCGGTCCTCCGGGGTCGTGCGGATCCTCAAGGACCTCGACACGGACCTCACGGGCAAGCACGTGCTCATCGTCGAGGACATCATCGACTCCGGGCTCACGCTGTCGTGGCTCAGCGCCAACCTCGGCTCGCGCGGTCCCGCGTCGGTGAGGATCGCCACCCTGCTGCGCAAGCCGGCCGCCGCGAAGGTGGACGTGGAGGTGTCCTGGGTCGGGTTCGACATCGGCGAGCAGTTCGTCGTCGGCTACGGCCTGGACTACGCCGAGCGCTACCGCAACCTGCGCGACATCGGGGTGCTGGCGCCGCACCTGTACGCCTGAACGCGGCTGGGGTCTGCGCGGCTGGGGTCTGCGCGGCTGGGGGCCTGCGCGGTTCGGGGCTCCCCGTCGGCCGCTGCTCCCCGCTGCTCACGGCGGGGTGCTGACCGGCTCCACCGCGGACCTCGCCGCGTCCGCGAGGGCGACCAGCGTCGCCAGGTCCGCCGGTGGCACGGTCGGCCGGTCGGGCCCGTCGGACCCGTCCTGGTCCGGACCGAGGGCGACGCGGACCCGCCAGGGCTCACGCTGCACCACGGTCTCCAGGCTGGTGAACGGCGTCCCGGGCGGGCGCTCGCCCAGCACCTGCACCGTGGCCACCTGCGTCCCGTCGGGGCGCCGCCCGACGTCGCACACCTCGTAGGCGCTGGCCTGGCCGCAGCGCAGGTCGTCCACCCCCCGCGTCGAGCCGACGAGCACGGTCAGCCGCCAGCCGTCCACGGCGCGGTCCGCGGTCCAGCCGCGCGCCGACCTGGCCAGCGAGGCCCCGGACGACGACTGCAGGACGCGCACGTCAGCCTCGCCCGGTCCGAGGAACCCCGACCCCTCGGCCACGACCGTGACCAGGGCGTCGACCGGGGCGTCGTAGCAGCTCACCTCGACGTCCGGACCGACCGGCTCCTCACGCGTCAGCCGCTGCACGGCGGGGCACTCCCCGGTGACCGCTGCGTCGCTCTGCAGCGCGACGCCCTCGCTCAGCCGCACCACCCGCACCGGCCCCGGGTCCGGGCCCAGGGCGCGCTGCGCCGCCGGCGCCTGCGCAGCCGGGTCGACGAGCGGGCCGCCAGAGCTGAGCACCAGCCGCAACGGCTCCTCGCACCCCCCGCCCGAGGCCGCCAGCACGGTCCCCCGACGTGCGCCGTCGACCTGCCTCACCGTCTCCCGCGCCGCCCAGTCCACCCCGGCGCCCGCCGCCGCCACCTCGGCGGCCCCGACGTCGAGCCCCACGAGGTCCGGCACCTCGGCCGGGGTCGGGCGGAGCACCACCGCGGCAGGCCCGCCGCAGCCGGACAGGGCCGGCCGCAGTCCCGCGGTCAGCAGGACGCCCAGGAGCAGCGCCGCCGGCACGCCCGCCGCCACCCACCGCCGTCGTCGGCCCACCGGAGCAGGATGCCCCCGTCGGTGGCCCGTCGCAGCGGGGCGGCCGGGAGGGCTTCGCCGACGGTGAACAGCGCCCCGGCGAGGAACGTCCGCCCGGGCGGTCCCGTTGTCCTGGCAGGAGATGCGTCCGCACCCCGCTGTACCCTGCCTGAGCAGGCACGCAGCGCGCGGGCGTGCCGGCAACCGACGCCAGGTGGCAGGGAGGCGGGACCAGACGGTCCCGTGTGGTGAGCACATGAAGATGCGGACGTTCCTACGGAGCGGTGCGATCTGGATCGTCCTCGCGATCGTCATCGTGCTGGTCGGGGCGCGCCTCATCTCGACCGAGCGCTTCGCGACGGTCGACACGAGCCAGGCGCTGCAGCTCATCGAGGACGGGCAGGTGGCCTCGGCCCTGGTCGTCGACGGCGAGCAGCGGCTCGACCTCACCCTGGTCGAGGGCGAGGAGGTCGACGGCTCCACGCAGGTCCGGACCCACTACGTCGAGCAGCGGGCCGACGACATCCTCCGACTGCTGGACGCGAACCCGCCGGCCGACGGGGTGGACGAGACCAACCCGCAGACCTCCCTGCTCACGAGCCTGCTCATCACCGTGCTGCCGCTCGTCCTCATCCTCGGGCTCTTCTGGTTCGTCCTGTCCCGCATGAGCGGCGGCGGCAACCGGGTCATGCAGTTCGGCAAGTCCAAGGCCAAGCTCATCACCAAGGACATGCCCAAGGTCACGTACGCCGACGTCGCAGGGGCCGAGGAGGCCGTCGAGGAGCTCACCGAGATCAAGGAGTTCCTCGCCGAGCCGCAGAAGTTCCTCTCGGTCGGCGCCAAGATCCCCAAGGGCGTGCTGCTGTACGGGCCGCCCGGGACGGGCAAGACGCTGCTGGCCCGGGCCACCGCCGGCGAGGCGGGCGTGCCGTTCTACTCGATCTCCGGCTCCGACTTCGTCGAGATGTTCGTCGGTGTCGGCGCCTCGCGCGTGCGCGACCTGTTCGAGCAGGCCAAGCAGAACGCGCCGGCCATCATCTTCGTCGACGAGATCGATGCCGTGGGGCGTCACCGCGGTGCCGGCATGGGCGGGGGTCACGACGAGCGTGAGCAGACGCTCAACCAGCTCCTCGTGGAGATGGACGGCTTCGACGTCAAGACCAACGTCATCCTCATCGCCGCCACCAACCGCCCGGACATCCTCGACCCGGCGCTGCTGCGCCCAGGTCGCTTCGACCGGCAGATCACCGTCGAGGCCCCGGACATGCAGGGCCGCCTGAAGATCCTGCAGGTCCACGGCAAGGGCAAGCCGCTGGCCGAGGGCGTCGACCTGGAGTCGATCGCGCGCCGCACGCCCGGCTTCACCGGCGCCGACCTGGCCAACGTGCTCAACGAGGCCGCCCTGCTCACCGCCCGCGGCGACAAGCAGCTGATCGACGACGCCACCCTCGACGAGGCGATCGACCGGGTGATGGCGGGTCCGCAGAAGCGGACGCGGATGATGAACGACAAGGAACGCCTCATCACCGCCTACCACGAGGGCGGCCACGCCCTGGTGGCCGCGGCGCTCCCGAACACCGACCCGGTCGCCAAGATCACCATCCTCCCGCGAGGTCGCGCCCTCGGGTACACGATGGTCCTGCCGACCGAGGACAAGTACTCGACCTCGCGCAACGAGATGCTCGACCAGCTCGCGTACGCCCTCGGTGGCCGCGTGGCCGAGGAGCTCGTGTTCCACGACCCCACGTCCGGTGCCGCGAACGACATCGAGAAGGCCACCGGCCTGGCCCGGAAGATGGTCACGCAGTTCGGCATGAGCGAGGAGATCGGCGCCATCAAGCTCGGGCAGGGCTCCGGCGAGGTGTTCCTCGGCCGCGACATGGGCCACGAGCGCGACTACTCGGAGTCCGTCGCAGCGACGGTGGACCGTGAGGTCCGCCGACTCATCGAGGCCGCCCACGACGAGGCCTGGGAGGTCCTCGTCGAGCACCGCCCGATCCTCGACCGGCTCGTCAAGGAGCTCCTGGAGAAGGAGACCCTCAACGCCGAGCAGATCAAGGCGATCTTCGGCGACGTGGTCAAGCGGCAGTCGCGGCCGGTGTGGCTGTCCAGCGACCGGCGCGCGGTGTCCGACCTGCCTCCCGTGCCGGTCCCGCCGCGCCCGGTCGTCAACGCCAACGGGTTCTCGGTCACCAACGGCCGGCCGCAGACCAACGGGTCGTCGGCCTCCGGGTCCTCGGCCAACGGGTCGTCGGCCAACGGGTCGTCGGCCAACGGGTCGAACGGGTCCTCGGCCACCGGGTCGTCCGGCGGCCCCGACGGGTCTGCAGCCACCCATGGGCCCGAGGACAACTGGGGTGCCTCCAACGGCGTCGGGCACGGCTCGGGCAACGGCGGGTCCGCCACCAGCCCGAGCACGCCGTCGTCCAACCCGGCCGGCCCGCAGCCCCCGTCGGGCGCCGGCGGCGCCTGAGACCCGTGAGCGCTCCTCACCCCGGGCCCGCCGGGCTCGACGGCCGGGCCCGGTCCCGCCTGCACGGACTCGACCGGCCTGTCGTGCTGGCGGTACTCAACGTCACGCCCGACTCCTTCAGCGACGGGGGGCTGTGGAGCGACCCGGACGACGCGGTGCGCCACGGCCTCGGCCTGGTCGCTGCCGGGGCCGACGCAGTAGACGTCGGCGGGGAGTCCACCCGTCCCGGTGCCGGGCGGGTACCCGAGCACGAGGAGCTGCGCCGGACGGTCGAGGTGGTGCGGACCCTGTCCGGGCACGGGGTGCCGGTGAGCATCGACACCATGCGCGCCTCCGTCGCCGCCGCCGCCCTGGACGCAGGCGCCGTGATGGTCAACGACGTGAGCGGTGGCGCCGCGGACCCCGCCATGGCGTCGGTGGTCGCGGAGGCGCGGTGCCCGTTCGTGGTCATGCACTGGCGCGGGCACTCGGCACGGATGGCGGCGCGCGCCAGCTACGACGACGTGGTCGCCGAGGTCCGCGACGAGCTGTGCGCCCGGGTCGATGCTCTCCTCGCGGCCGGGCTGGACGCCTCCCGCCTGGTGCTGGACCCCGGGATCGGCTTCGCCAAGGACGCGGGTCACGGGTGGGCCCTGCTCACGCGCCTGCGCGAGCTGGACGCGCTGGGCTTGCCGTTGCTCGTCGGGGTCAGCCGCAAGCGAATGCTCGGCCACCTCCTGGCGGGCGAGGACGGCACCCCGCGACCGGTGGAGCAGCGGGAGGACGCGTCGCACGCCGTGGCGGCGCTCCTGGCCGCGCACGGCGTGTGGGCCGTCCGTGCGCACACGGCCCGGCCGACCGCCGATGCGGTGCGGGTGGGGGCGGCCTGGCGTCGTGCAGCCGCGGGCGCACCCGGGCACGATCGACGTCGATGAGCAGCTACGTGGGCGACTACGGCGGTCCGGTGGACCAGGTGGCGGTGCGGGGCATCCGCGGCCGGGGGACCCACGGGGTCCTGGCGGAGGAGAAGCGGGACGGCCAGGACTTCTCCGTCGACGTGGTCATGCACGTGCCCACCCTGCGGGCCGGGCGCAGCGACGACCTGTCCGACGCGGTCGACTACTCCGTGGTGGCGGCCACGGCCCACCGCATCCTCACCGGACCGTCGCTCGACCTGGTGGAGGCGGTGGCGGAGCAGATAGCTTCCGCCGTCATGGCCGACGCCCGGCTGCTGGCGGTGGACGTCACGGTCCACAAGCCGCAGGCGCCGGTGGGCGTGCCCTTCGACGACGTCACGGTCCAGGTGCGGCGCACGCGCGACGACGTCCGGGCGGACACGGCACCGGACGCGCCCGTGCGGGCGGTGCTCGCGCTCGGGGCCAACCTCGGGGACCCCTACGCGACGCTGCACCGGGCCGTCCTCGACCTCAGTGCCGTCGACGGCGTCCAGGTCGTCGAGAGCTCGCCGGTCGTCGAGTCCGCGCCGGTGGGTGGGCCGGTGCAGGGCCGCTACCTCAACGCCGTCGTCCTCGTCGACACCACGCTGGCGCCGCGCGCCCTGCTGCACGCCTGCCAGGACGTCGAGGCGACGCACGGGCGGACGCGAGGGGTCCGATGGGGGGCCCGGACGCTCGACGTCGACGTCGTGACGTACGGCGAGCTCCACCTGGACGCCCACGAGCTGGGGCTGCCCCACCCGATGGCGTCCAGCCGGCGGTTCGTGCTGCTGCCGTGGTCCCTCGTGGACCCCGGCGCGGTCCTCCTGGAGTACGGCTTCTCGCGGCCGGTGGGCGAGCTGGTCGAGGACCTGCTGGACGACGAGGACGACGTGGTGGTCCGGTCGGACCTCACGCTGCCCTTCGGTCTCCCGGCGACGGGCTGAGGCCGCCGTGGCGCCGACCAGGCTGGGCCCGCTCGTGCTGCTGGCGGCGGTCGCGTTCGCGCTGACGACGGCGGTGCTGCAGGTCAGCCAGGCCGCCGGGGGTGCGACGTCGTCCCCTCCGCTCGTGTCGGTCGTGATGATCGCCGGGCTGGCCGTGGCTGTCCTGGTGGTCGCCTGGCCGGTGCGCCGGTGGAACGACGGGGTCCGTGAGCAGCCCCTCAACCCGTTGCGCGCGGCGCGCACGGTCGCCCTCGCCAAGGCGGCGGCGCTGGCGGGCGCGGTGCTGACCGGCGGCTGGGTCGGCTACGTCGGGGTGGCCCTGCCGCTGGTCGCCGTGACCACGCAACCCGCCCGGACCGCCGCCTCGGCTGCCGTGGTGCTCGCCTCGGTCGGCCTGACGGCTGCGGGGCTGGTCGCCGAGCGCTGGTGCATGATCCCGCCCGAGGACGACGACAACGGTGGGCCCGGGACCAGCGGCTCCGGCGGGGGGCGGCGCGCTCACCCCGGGTCGGACCCGAGCCCCGCCTGAGGGGTGGGGCCGGGCACCGGTCGTGGCGCCCGCCCGACCGTACCCGTACGTCGTCCCTGTGCCCCTACGACCGCCGGGGCGGCGCTCATCCTGGCCGCCCCAGCGGCTCTGGTCCTCTCACCCCGGTCGCGGACCGAACCCGTACAGAACAGGGCCTCCCAACGGCTGACTGTCGCCAGGGGGCGCCCCGTGTACGGGTTCGGTACGCCCCGCGCCCGACCCGACCCCGGCCCAGCCCGGGCCCGCCGGCTCAGGCCGGCCAGTCGCCTGCCCGGTCGAGCAGACCGGGGGTGCGCTCCGCCCCCAACGCAGCCGTGACGAAGCGGGCCGGGTCGCCGAGCGCCGCCACCTCCAGCCCCGTGTCCACCCCCGAGCGCCCGAGCGCGTAGACGAGGTCCTCCGTCGCGATGTTGCCGGTCGCGTCCGGCGCGAACGGGCAGCCGCCGTACCCGCCGATCGACGCGTCGAGCGCGAGCACGCCTTCGTCCGCGGCGGCCAGCGCGTTGGCGTACCCGGTGTTGCGGGTGTTGTGGAAGTGGGCCCGCAGCGGCACGTCGGTCTCGGCGCGGACCGCCCGGACCAGGCGGCGGACGTCGGCGGGGACCCCCACCCCGATGGTGTCGGCGAGGGCCACCTCGACCGGACCCGCCGGCAGCACCTCACGGACGACGTGCATCACCTGGTCGGTCGTCACCTCGCCCTCGAAGGGGCAGCCGAAGGCGGCGGAGACGGTGACCGACGCCGGCACGCCCGCCTGCCGGCTGCGCTCGAGCATCCGGACCGTGGCGGCCAGGACGTCGGCGACCCCGGCGCCCTGGTTGCGCCGGCTGAAGGTCTCGGTCGTGATGGTCACGAGGTTGACCTCGTCCACCCCCGCGGCGAGCGCCCGGTCGAGGCCACGCTCGTTGAGCACCAGCCCGATGTGGTCCACGTGGCTGCCGTCGGGCGCGGTGCGCGGGACGGCGGCCATCACGTCCTCGGCTCCCGCCATCTGCGGCACGCGCGCCGGGTTGACGAAGCTCACCGTCTCCAGCCTGCGCACCCCCGCCGCGACCAGGCGGTTCACCAGCTCCACCCGCGTGTCGACGTCGAGCACGACCCGCTCGTTCTGCAGGCCGTCGCGGGGGCCGACCTCGACGACGTGGACCCCGGTGCGGACCCGGGGGGGACGGGCGGTCCGGGCGGTGACGTCCGACATGACGCCCAGCGTGCACCTCGACAAGCGCTGTATGCAATGCACCGGACGACTTCACGGGACAACCTTGTGCCGGGGCGACGCCATGCCTACATTGCACACACCCCACCCCTGACGTGCGGAGGCGCATGGACGCGAGCGGACCGGCCACGGCGGTGGACGCGGTCCGGTCGCTCATCCTCCGTGGCGACTACGCGCCCGGGGAGCGGCTCGGCGAGGTCGAGCTCGCCCAGCTCCTCGGCGTCTCCCGCACGCCGGTCCGCGAGGCCCTCCGCCGCCTGTCGGCGGAGGGCCTCGTCGACCTCGTCCCGAACAAGGGCGCCCGGGTCGTCGACCACTCCGACGCCGACCTCGAGCACGTCTTCCTGCTCCGCGCCCACGTCGAGGGCCTGGCCGCACGCCTGGCCGCGGTGCGGATCACCGACGAGGCGATAGCCGAGCTGCAGGAGGCCGCCGAGACGATGGCGGCCCACGCGCTGCCCGGTCCGCAGCAGGACCTCGACCTCGTCTACGGCCTCAACGCCCGCTTCCACTCCCTCGTCGTCGCCGCGACCGGCAGCGGGGTGCTGCCCGCGGTCGTGGACAGCCTCGTCCACACCGGCGCCGTGCTGCGGACGCTGCACGGCTTCGACGACGAGTCGATGCGCCGCAGCACCATGCACCACCTGGAGATCGTCGCCGCCCTCCGAGCGCACGACCCGCTGTGGGCGGAGTCCGTCATGCGCAGCCACCTCATGTCCGCCCGGGCGTCCCTGCTCGGTCCCCTACCCCGCGACGAGCAGGAGCCTGCGTGAGCGACCCCACCGCCGCCGACCCGACCGACCCGACCGACCGGGCCGCGGGTGACGAGCCGACCGACGCCGCCGGAGCCGACGACCGGTCCGGCCTGCCGCTCGCCGACGTCCGCGTCGTCGAGCTCGGCCAGCTGCTGGCCGGACCGTTCTGCGGCCAGCTGCTCGGTGACTTCGGCGCCGACGTCATCAAGGTGGAGGACCCCGGCCGCGGGGACCCGATGCGCCAGTGGGGTCGGGAGAAGCCGCACGGGCAGTCGCTGTGGTGGCCGGTCGTGGCCCGCAACAAGCGGTCGGTGACGTGCGACCTGCGTCGCCCCGAGGGCCAGGACCTGGTGCGCCGCCTGGTGGCCGAGGCCGACGTGCTGCTCGAGAACTTCCGACCCGGCACGCTCGAGCGATGGGGCCTGTCGCCGGAGGAGCTGTGGGAGACCAACCCCCGCCTGGTGGTCACCCGCGTCACGGGCTTCGGCCAGAGCGGCCCCTACGCGCCGCGCGCTGGGTACGGCTCGATCGGCGAGGCGATGGGCGGTATCCGGCACGTCATCGGCGATCCGGACAAGCCGCCCGCCCGCGCCGGGATCAGCCTCGGTGACTCGCTGGCGGCGACGTTCGCCTGCCTCGGCACCCTGGTCGCGCTGCACTCCCGCGACCGCACCGGCCGCGGCCAGGTGGTCGACTCCGCGATCTACGAGGCCGTCCTGGCGATGATGGAGTCCCTGCTGCCGGAGTGGGAGGTCGCCGGGTACCAACGCGAACGGACCGGGTCGGTGCTGCCCAACGTCGCCCCGAGCAACGCGTACCCGACCGCGGACGGCGAGATGGTCCTCGTCGCCGCCAACCAGGACACCGTCTTCGCCCGGCTCGCCACCGTCATGGAGCAGCCGGGGCTCGCCACCGACGAGCGGTACGCCACCCACGGCGCGCGCGGCGCCCACGCCGAGGAGCTCGACGACCTCATCGCAGCCTGGACGGCGACCGTCGGCGCCGACGACCTGCTCGCCCGGCTCGCCGAGGGCGGCGTCCCCGCCGGTCGGATCTTCCGCGCCAAGGACATGCTGGCCGACCCGCACTTCGCCGCCCGGCAGTCCGTCGTCCGCCTCGCCCACCCCGACTTCGGCCAGGTGCCGATGCAGAACGTGTTCCCGCGGCTGTCCGCCTCGCCGGGACGGGTCCGCAGCGTCGGTCCCGCGCTCGGCCAGCACACCGACGAGGTGTACCGCGGCGTGCTCGGCCTCACCGAGGCCGAGATCGACCGGCTCCGCGCCGCCGGAGTCGTCTAGCCCCTGCACGGCCCCGAACCCCGACCACCCGGAGGACAGCAATGGCGCACCGTCTCGGCGTGGACGTCGGTGGCACCTTCACCGACGTCCTGCTCATCGACACCGACACCGGCAGGACGTGGCGGGCCAAGACCGCCTCGACCCCCGACGACCAGTCCGTCGGGGTGCTGCGAGGCATCCAGCGGGTGACCGCGGAGGCCGGCATCGGCCTCGCGGACCTCACCGAGGTGCTCCACGGCACCACGGTCGCCACCAACGCGATCCTTGAGGGCAAGGGGGCGACGGTCGGCCTCATCACCACGCAGGGGTTCCGGCAGGTGCTCCAGATCGCCCGCTCGTTCGTCCCCGGCGGGCTGGCGGGCTGGATCATCTGGCCCAAGCCTGAGCCGCTGGCCGCGCTGGAGAACACCGTCGAGGCCGTCGAGCGCGTCGGCAGCGACGGCTCCGTGGTGACGGCGCTCGACACCGACGACGTCCGCGCCAAGATCCAGCGGCTCAAGGACCAGGGCATCCAGGCGCTCGCGGTCTCGCTCATCAACTCCTTCGCCAACCCGGACCACGAGAAGCAGATCGGGGCGATCGCCGTGGAGGTGCTCGGCCCCGACGTCCCGGTCTCGCTCAGCAGCCACGTGCTGCCCGAGCTGCGCGAGTACGAACGCACGATCACGACGGTGGCCAACGGCTACGTCCAGCCCCAGGTCGCCCGCTACGTCGACAGCCTCGCCGCCCAGCTCGCCGACGGCGGGGTGGACGGGCCCCTGTACATCCTCCGCAGCGACGGCGGGCTGGCCTCCGCCTCGGCCGCGGCGGCGAACCCGGTCAACCTGCTGCTGTCGGGACCGGCGGGCGGCGTGACCGGGGCGGCGTGGGCCGCCGAGCAGGCCGGCTTCCGCGACTTCCTCACCTTCGACATGGGTGGCACGAGCACCGACGTCGGGCTCGTCCAGGACCTGGTCCCGCGGATCGGCCGGCAGACCCGGGTCGGTGACCTGGACGTGCGCGCGGCGAGCGTGGACGTGCGGACCGTCGGCGCGGGAGGCGGGTCGATCGCCCACGTGCCGCCTCTCACCCAGGCGCTGCGGGTCGGCCCGCAGTCCGCCGGGGCCGTCCCCGGTCCGGCCGCCTACGGCCTCGGCGGCGAGGCGCCGACCGTCACCGACGCCAACGTCGTCCTCGGGTACCTGCCGTCGTCGCTGGCCGGCGGCGAGATCACCCTCGACGTCGACGCCGCCCGTGCCGCGGTGGCCACCATCGCGGAGGCGACCACGCTGGACAGCGTGGAGGCCGCGGCGAGCGGGATCGTCGACATCGTCAACGAGAACATGTTCGGTGCGCTGCGGCTGGTCAGCGTCCAGCAGGGCTTCGACCCCCGCGACTTCGCCCTGGTCGCGTTCGGCGGGGCGGGGCCGCTGCACGCCAACGCGCTGGGCCGGCTCACCGGCAGCTGGCCGGTCATCATCCCGCCGAGCCCCGGCGTGCTGTGCGCCTACGGCGACGCGACGACGAGCCTGCGCGACGAGTCCGCCCGGACCTACATCCGGCAGTTCTCCGACACCTCCGACGACGAGATCCGCGCCGCCCTCGACGAGCTCGCCGCCGCGGCCAAGGCCACCCTGCGCGCCGAGGGGGTCCAGGAGGCCGACATGACGGTCGTGCACTCGGTCGACCTGCGCTACCACGGGCAGGGCTTCGAGATCCCGGTGACCGTGGACGTGGACGCCTTCGACGGCGCGGGCGCCGGCCTCGCGGCCGTGGCCGCGCGGTTCGACACCGAGCACGAGCGGCTGTTCGGCTTCCTGCTCAGGAACGCCCACGAGGTGGTGACGCTGCGTGCGTCCGCGACCGGGCCGCGCCCCCACGTGGGCGTCGAGACCCTGCCGGACGGGGACTCCGACCCGTCGGGGGCCAAGGTCGTCGACACCGACATCTGGGTGTCCGGCGAGCGGGTGGCCGCCGGGGTCTACGACCGGTCGAAGCTGGCCGCCGGGGCCGTCGTCCGCGGTCCGGCGGTCATCACGGAGATGGACTCGACCACCCTCGTCCTGCCCGACCACACCGCCGAGGTCCATCCGAGCGGCTCGCTGCTCATCATGCCCACGAACGCCGTCGGCTCCAGCCAGGAGGGCTGAGACATGGCACAGATCCGCGAGACCGCGACCACGCCGGTGCAGCCGGTCGACGTCGACGTCATCACCCTCGACCTGGTCGAGAACGCCCTGCGCAACGCCCGCTACGAGATGGACGAGGTGCTGTTCCGCACCGCGCTGAGCCCCGGCATCCGGGAGCAGCACGACGAGTTCCCGCTCATCGCCGACCCGGCGGGGAAGATGGTGGTCGGTCAGTTCGGCCTGTCGATCCCCGACTTCCTCGACAACTACGACGGGACGATCTGCGAGGGCGACGTCCTGCTCACCTCCGACCCCTACTCCTGCGGCGCGGCCATCAGCCACGCCAACGACTGGCTCGTGGTCATGCCGGTCTTCCACTCCGGGCGGGTCGTCGGCTGGGCGTCGATGTTCGGCCACATGTCCGACGTGGGCGGCAAGACCGCGAGCTCCATGCCGACCGACGCCCGCACGATCTTCGAGGAGGGGGTGATCATCCCGCCCTTCAAGCTCTACAAGCAGGGCGTCCTGGCGGAGGAGTCGCTGGAGATCATCCTCAACCAGGTGCGAAAGCCCGACTGGAACCGTGCCGACCTCAACGGCATCGTCGCCGCCTGTCGGACCGCCGGGCGCCGGATCCAGGAGATGTGCGACCGGTTCGGCACCGACACCTACCTGTCGGCCCTGGACGCGCTGCTGGCCCGCAACTACTCGGCCATGAAGACGCTGCTGGGGATCGTGTTCGAGGACGGCAAGGCGATCAGCTTCACCGACTACATCTGCGACGACGGCGTCGGCTTCGGCCCGTACGAGCTGAAGATGACGCTCACCCGGACCGGCGACACGGTGACGATCGACTTCACCGGGTCCTCGCCGCAGGCGGCCGGGCCGATCAACTACTACATCAACGAGAACCTCATCCGGATGTTCTTCGGCATCTACATGATCACCGTGGCCGACCCGCAGATCCTGTGGAACGACGGCTTCTACCCGCTGGTGGACGTGGTCATCCCGGAGGACTCGTTCTGGAAGCCGCGCTTCCCCGCGGCGCTGTCGGGGCGCAACCACGGCATCGGACGCGTCTTCGACCTGCTCGGCGGCCTGCTCGGGCAGACCAACCCGCAGCTGATGAACGCCGCCGGCTTCTCCTCCTCCCCGCACTTCATGTACTCGGGGACGTACAGCGAGGGCGAGCAGAAGGGGGAGTGGTTCCAGCTGTACTCGATCGGCTTCGGTGGCATCCCCGGCCGGCCCATGGGCGACGGGCCCGACGGGCACTCGCTGTGGCCGAGCTTCACCAACATCCCGTGCGAGTACCTGGAGTCGTACTACCCGCTGCGCATCGAGAAGTGGGAGACCGTCGCCGACACCGGCGGCTCGGGCCTGCACCGTGGCGGCAACGGGGTCGACGTGGCCTACCGGTTCCTGTCCGACGGCGAGATCGCCATCCACGACGACCGCTGGCTCACCTACCCCTGGGGCGTTCTCGGCGGCGAGCCCGGTGCCCGCGGCACCAAGTGGGTCGAGCGGCTCGACGGCACCCGGCAGGTGCTGCCGAGCAAGTGCCATGACGTGCCGGTCAAGGCCGGTGAGGTGCTGCACTTCGTCACCTGGGGCGGCGGTGGCTGGGGCGACCCGCTGGCCCGTGACGCGGACCTGGTGGCGCTGGAGGTACGGCGTGGTCTGGTGAGCGTCGAGGGTGCCCGCCGCTACGGCGTCGTGCTCACCTCCGACGGCACGGTCGATGCCTCCGCCACCGAGCAGCTGCGGGCCGAGATGGGCGCCGGGCGGCCCGACCCGCTGCCGATCTTCGACTCCGGCCCCCCGATGGAGCAGATCCTCGCCAACGCGCTCGCAGAGACGGGGCTGCCGGCACCCGAGCCGCCCGTCGCGCGCGTGTGAGCGAGCACGCCGCCGGGCACGACCGGCCCGGCTGGGGCACCCCGCTCCAGCCGGGCCGGCGCCCGGCGCTGCTGTGCGTCGACATGGTCCGGGCGTACTTCGACGACGGCGGCGCGTTCCAGCTGCCGTCGACGCGCTCGCTGCAGGCGGCGTCCCGGGTGCTCGCCGCGGCGCGGGAGGCCGGGGTGCTGGTGGCGCACTCCGGCGTCCGGTACGCCGCGGACGCGGTCGACGGTGGCTCGTTCGTCAAGCGGGTGCCGGGGTTGCGGGTGTTCATCGGGGACACCGAGGCGGGTCAGTTCCGCGCCGAGGTCGCGCCGCTGGCCGACGAGGTCGTGGTGCTCAAGCAGATGCCGAGCGCGTTCTTCGGCACCACCCTCGCCTCCACGCTCACCGCCGCCGGGGTGGACACGGTGCTCGTGCAGGGGGTGTCGACGTCGGGCTGCGTGCGAGCCACGGTCGTCGACGCCATGTCGCACGGGTTCACCGTATTCGTGGTGGGCGACGCGTGCGGTGACCGGTCGGCCACCGTCCACGACGCCAACCTGGGCGACATGGGCGCCAAGTACGCCGAGGTGGTCGACGAGGCCTGGGCGGTGGGCTACCTGCGGGACGTGCGCCCCTGACCGTCGGCCCCGTACGCCGTCAGTCGCCGGCGGGGTCCTGGGTCAGCGAGACGAACTCCCAGCCGAGGGGAGGCGAGACGCGGGTCGCGGCGCAGGTCAGCAGCGCAGGAGGACCGACGGGCAGGCGCCGGACGCTGACCTGCAGCCGCCCGAGACCTGCCTGCTCCAGTCCGACGGACACGGACCCGTCGTCCCGCGGCCGCGTGCTGACCGGCCGCAGACCATCGACGCTCATGACCGCCCCAGCGAGCGCGCCACCGGTCGCCGCCCCTGCGTCGAGCGCGCTCCCCGCGCCGGCCACACCGGCGAGCGCCCCACCGGTGCCCGCCGCGGCGATCGTCACCCGCGCGTAGTGCTGGGCGGCCTGCACCTCCGGCGGCAGCGACGACCGCCCCCGCAGCAGGTCGGGGACCACGTGACCGGCCTCGGTGGCCTCCACCAGGGCGGCGGCGGTGGCTGGGGTGACGCCGCCGTAGTACAGCCCGTGCGGCAGGACCACGACGTTCGCGGCGAAGCGGCAGCCCCCGACGTGCGAGCACTCCCACACCCGGCCGGGCGCGAGGTCGTCGAGCGCCGCGGCGACCTCCCGGCCGCGCACGGCGCAGCAGGTGTCGTGCCGGCCGTGGGTGCAGGCCAGGTACACCGGCCTGGCGGGGTCGCCGGGACCTGCGTGCGGTCCGGGGACGACGGGCCCGTGCAACGGCACCTCGAGCAGCTGGGCGTCTGGCTCGAAGCGCCCCCAGCGGATGGCCTCGGAGCCCGGACGGGAGTCGACCACCGCCCAGTGGCGCCGCCCGTGGATCCTCTGACCTGCGCGGCCGTGCCGGCGGACGAGCAGCACCCGCACCCCGGCCGCTCCGGCGCGGCGGGACACCTCGGCCGCGACCGCGGCGTCCAGCCGCGACGACACGAGCGCGTCGCGGCCCCACGGGCCGGGCTGCTCGACGAGCAGCCAGCGCGTGACGGGGACCGCGGTCCCTGCCCGTGGGTCGCCACGCAGTGCGGCGGCGTCGGCGCACCGGGGCGCGCGTGGCGCGGGCGTCACCGGTCCTCGGACCGCCCGTCCCGATCGCCGGGGTGGCTCGAGCCCTGTTCGGGGGACGGGTCGTCGTCGGTTCGTCCGCCTGCCTCCGGTGCCGGCACCACGACCCCCTCGCGCAGCATCCGCCGGACGAGGGCCACTGCATCCTCCTCGGCGAGGTCGGGGAGGTCCCGCGGGGCCACGGCGTCGCCGTCGAGCAGCGCGGCGAGCGCCGAGCGGGCGTGGGACGGCACGTCGAGGCGCCGGTCGGCGAGCACGAGCACCAGCCCGGTGTCGGTGTCGATGTCGGCGTCGCGGACCAGCGCACGCAGCCCCGGCCGACGGCGCACCAGGCTCAGCGCACCGACCGAGGCCACCGCCGCGGCCTGCGCCAGCGGAGCCAACGGCGCGGGCCGGTTGCCCGAGAGCACCGACGGCGTCAACCGGTCGGCGACCGCGTCGGCGCCGACGCTGCCCAGCCGGGCGAGCAGGGCGTCGAGCGTCGCCGCCAGGAGCGGGGCGAGCTCGCGCGGGTCCGTCGGGTCGGTCCCGAGCGGCAGCGTCGACCGCAGCGCAGGCTCGTCGAGCACGAGCGCCGCCAGCGCCTCCACCAGCGAGGCCCGGGTGTGCACGTGGACCCCGACGGTCAGGTGCGCCGACACCTCGCCGAGCGCGGTCGCGGCGTGCAGCCAGCCTCGGGGGAGGTAGAGGGCGTCGCCGGGACGCAGCACGGCGTCCAGGTACGGCTGCTCGGCCGACCGGGCCTCGACCGCCTGCCGGTGGTCGGTCCAGGGCTCGTCGCGCAACGGGTCCACCACGACCGGCGCGTGGAGCCGCCAGCGCTTCTCGCCGGCGACCTGCAGGACGAAGACGTCGTGCACGTCGTAGTGCGACGAGAACCCCTGGCTCTGCGGAGGCGTGACGTAGGCGTTCACCTGCACGGGGTGGCCGAGGTCCGTGGCGAGGTCGGCGGCGAAGCGCGCGAGCGGCGCGTGCGTGCGGTGCAGGGCCTGCAGCACGACGGTGGACCCGTCAGCGAACAGCTGGGCGACGCGGTCGTCGCGGACCTGGTCGCCGATGGTCGCACCGACCCCGCCGCCACCGGTCCAGCGGCGCTCGGGCACGACGGCGCCGTCTCTGGCGACCCGCAGGAACGGCGTGCGCAGGCCCTGCTCGCTCAGCAGCGCGTCGACGTCGGCGAGCGTGAGCAGGTCGCGGAAGTCGCGCGGCAGGTCGGCAGCCGTGCTGAGCGAGGGCATGCGCGACCACACCCGGTCGGCGAACTCCTCGGGGGGCACGGCGGTGCACCGCGCGAGGGCCGGGCGGTCGGTGGCGGCCGCCCGGCGTGTCTCGTCGGAGGTAGCGGTCAGCGGTCGGCCCCGCCGTCGGCCGGACCGTGCTCACCCGTGCCGGTGCCGCTCAGGGGCGCGCCGTGCTCCCGGTCGACGCCGACCGTCCCGGTGCGGTCGTGGTCGTCGGCCCCGCCGTCGGCCCCGCCGTCCGCGCCGCCGTCGGCGCCGCCGTCCGCGCCGCCGTCGGCGCCGCCGTCGGCGGGCCCGTGGGCCCCGCCGTCAGCCCCGCCGTCAGCCCCGCCGTCGGCCCCGCCGTCGGCCCCGCCGCCTGCAGCCCCACCATCGGCCGGGCCGTGAGCGCCACCGTCCGCGCCGCCGTCCGCGCCACCGTCCGCGCCGCCGTCGGCCCCGCCGCCTGCAGCCCCACCATCGGCCGGGCCGTGAGCGCCACCGTCCGCGCCGCCGTCCGCGCCACCGTCCGCGCCACCGTCACCCGTGCTGGTGCTCATCTCGTCGTCCTGGGCCATGCGTCCTCCTCGGTCAGGTCGAGGGCCGCGCCGGGTGCCCGGTGCGCCCGCTCGGCAGCATGCCGCCGACGGAGCCGGCCCGCGACCCGTGACGACGTGCTGGCCGCCCCTGGCCCGAGCGCGGCGTCGCCGTACCTAACCCGTACAGGACAGGACCCCTGCCCGACAACGGACTGCTCGGCGGCCGGACCTGTACGAGTTCGGTACGCGACAGCGACGACGGCTGCCGGCAGCGGCGTCAGACCGCGGCAACCCCCGGCAGCTCGCCGTCGACCCGGTCCGGCAGCAGCCGTCGCAGCGCCGCGTGGACGCTGTCCGGGGTGAGCACCCCGACGTACCGGTCGCCGTCCAGCACCGGCAGCCAACCGGCGTCGTGGGCGACGATCCCGCTGAAGCCGGTCTTCAGGCTGTCGCGGACGTCGATGGTGTCGTCGAAGCGCCGACGGACCTCGCCGACCGTGCGGCCGCGGCTCAGCGCCCGCTGCGACACCCAGCCCCGCAGCTCCTGCCCCTCGAGCACGACCGCGTAGTCGAGCTCCGAGGCCTCGAGCAGCTGGAGCGCCCGGTCGGTGCTGTCGCTGACCTGCAGCGTCGACGGGTGGACGAGGTCCTCCTCCTGGATCGGCGTGACCGCCAGCCGGCGCAGCCCACGGTCGGCACCGACGAACTCCGCGACGAAGTCCGTCGCGGGGGCGCCGAGGACCACGGCCGGGGAGTCGTACTGCTCGAGCACCCCGCCGACGCTCAGCACGGCGATGCGGTCGGCGATCCGGACCGCCTCGTCGATGTCGTGGGTGACCAGCAGGACGGTCGTCCCCAGGCGCTGCTGAAGCCGCCGGAACTCCAGCTGCAGCCGGTCGCGCACCTGCGGGTCCACGGCACCGAACGGCTCGTCCATGAGCAGGACGGGCGGGTCGGCCGCCAGCGCCCGGGCCACACCCACCCGCTGGCGCTGGCCGCCGGACAGCTCGTGCGGGTAGCGCGGGCCGTGCACCTCCGGCTCCAGGCCGACCAGGCCGAGCAGCTCGTCCACCCGGCTCGCCGTGCGCGCCTTGTCCCAGCCGACCAGCCGGGGGACGGTCGCGACGTTGTCGCGGACGGTGCGGTGGGGGAACAGCCCGCCGGACTGGATGACGTAGCCGATGCCGCGGCGCATGGTCGGACCGTCGGCGTCCGTCACGTCCGTGCCGTCGACCTCGATGGACCCGCCGCTCGGCTCCACGAGCCGGTTGACCATCCTGAGGATCGTCGACTTGCCGCAGCCGGACGGGCCGACCAGGGCCACGAGCTCGCCACGGGGGACCTCCAGGTCCAGGCCGGCCACGGCCACCGTGCCGTCGGCGTACTGCTTCCGGACGCCCGTGAGGCGGAGCATCGCGGCGGCCTCCTGCCCGGGCGGGGGGACGGCAGCACCGGTAGCGTCCGCGGCGTGAGCTGGGCTGTCCACGCGGGAAGCGTCGCCGAGTCCTGCCTGCAGCGCAACGCGTGGGTCTGCCCGGAGTACGTCGTCACCCGTCGCGACATCCTGGTGGAGGCGTTGGTCCAGCACGTCGGCCTGACCTTCGCCGCGGTGGCGCTGGGGGTGGTGGTCGCGCTCCCGCTGGGGGTGCTCGCCAGCCGGTCGCAGGTGGTCGAGGCGGGCGCGTCCAGCGTCGCGACCGTGCTCTACACGATCCCGTCGCTGGCCATGTTCCCGCTGCTGCTGGCCGTCGGGCTGCCGTTCGGTCCGAGCATCGTCGTGGTCGGGCTGGCCATCTACACCCTCGGCATCCTGCTGCGGAACATCGTCGTCGGGCTACGAGGCGTCCCCGAGGACACCCTCGACGCGGCCACGGGCATGGGTCTGACCGCCCGGCGCCGCCTCTGGAGCGTCGAGCTGCCGCTCGCCCTGCCTGCGATCATCGCGGGGGTCCGGATCGCCACGGTGTCCACGGTGGCGCTGGTGACAGTCGGCGGGCTGTTCGGTTACGGCGGGCTCGGCAACCGCATCCTCAGCGGGCAGGCGACCCGCTTCAACGCCGAGGTGCTGACCGCGACCGTCCTCGTGGTGGCGCTCGCGCTCATCCTGGACGGGCTGCTGCTGCTGCTGGAGCGGCGGGTCACTCCGTGGGCCCGGAGCAGGGCCGCATGAACGACTCCGTGCTCCTCGCCGCGCTCGGCTGGCTCGTGGACCCGGCGAACTGGTCCGGGGCGGCCAGCATCCCGGCGCGGCTGTGGGAGCACGTCTGGATCTCCGGGCTGCGCGGTGGCGCTCGCCTCGGCCATCGCCCTGCCGGTCGCCCTGGTCCTCGGGCACCTCGGCCGGGGGGGCGCCGTCGCCTCGGCGGTGGCCAACCTGGGCCGGGCCGTCCCGACGCTCGCGATCCTCGTCATCCTCGTGCTGGCACCCGAACCGTTCGGCATCCGCAACGTCGTCACGTGCACGGTCGTGGCGCTGGTCCTGTTCGCGGTCCCGCCGATCCTCACCAACGCCTACGCAGGCATCCGCGCGGTGGACGCGGACCTGGTCGAGGCGGCGCGCGGGATGGGGCTCACCGGCCCCCAGGTGCTGTTCCGGGTGGAGCTGCCGCTGGCGGTGCCCGCTGGTGGTGGCGGGTCTGCGCATCGCCACGGCCCAGGTCATCGCCACCGCGACCATCGCCGCGATCATCGCCGGGCCGGGGCTCGGGCGCTTCATCACGGCCGGGTTCGGCAACCAGGACACCCCGCAGCTGATCGGGGGGGCGTTCCTGGTGGCGGCGTTCGCCGTGACCGTCGAGCTCGCGTTCCAGCTGCTCCAGCGGCGGCTGACCCCGGCGCGCAGCAGCCGTCCCACGGGCCCGACGCCCGAGGGCCTGGCTGACGACGGGACTCCCGACCCGGCTGACCACGGCGCTGCCGACCTCTCCGACGTGTCTGCCGTCGGCTCGGCTCCCGGGCGACCCCTGCGAACCTGAGCGCGTTTCGTCACCCATCCGTTATCCAGGCGAGGGCCGTCGCGGGATGACAGGTGTCGGTGTCCGGGGTTACACAGTCCGGGCCGCTATCTGCGGCCAGGCACGACCGGACACGCGGGGCATGCCCCGGGACACAGAAGGCGACTACCCCATGACCTCCTCGCTCCTCCGCCGCGCGATCCTGCCGGCAGCCCTCGTCGCGTCGCTGGCGCTCGCCGCCTGCGGCAGCGGAGACCCCCTCGCCGACACCGACACCGACACCGGTACCGCGGCAGGGGGCAGCGCCGACCCGGCCGGGTCCGAGGCCGCCGCCGGAGGCTCCGGCTCCCTCGTCGTCGGTGGCGCCGACTTCACCGAGATGCGGGTGATGGAGGAGATGTACGGCGCCCTCCTCACCGACGCCGGCTACGACGTGGAGATCGTCTCGCCGGGTTCCCGCGAGATCTACGCCCAGGCGCTCATCGACGGCGACATCGACGTGGTGCCGGAGTACGCCGCGACCATGGCGGAGTTCCTCAACCGCGAGGTCAACGGCGCGGACGCCGCGGTGGTCGCCACCGGCGACGTCGACGCCACGGTCGAGGCGATGCGGGCCCTGGCCGAGCAGCAGGGTCTCGTGGTGGCCGAGCCGGCCGAGGCCGCGAGCCAGAACGGCTACGCGATCCTCGAGTCCGTCGCCACCGAGAACGACATCACGACGCTGTCGGACTTCGCCGCCTTCCAGCCGGAGATCGTCCTGGCCGCCACCGAGGAGTGCCCGACCCGGCCGTTCTGCCAGATCGGGCTGGAGGAGACCTACGGGTTCACCGTGACCGAGCTCCTGCCGCTGGGCTACGGCAGCCCGCAGGCCAAGCAGGCCGTCGTGGCCGGGGAGGCCGACATGGTCCTCGTCGGCACCACCGACGCCACGCTCGCCGCCGACGGCCTCGTCCTGCTGGAGGACGACGCAGGCCCTCCAGCTGGCCGACAACCTGGTGCCGGTCGTCAACGCGGCCTCCGCCGAGGACACGGCCATCGCTCGAGACGCTCAACGGCCTGGCCGACGTGCTCACCACCGAGGACCTTGCCGAGCTCAACCGCAGGGTGGACGCCGACCGCGAGCTCCCCTCGGACGTCGCGCGCGACTACCTCGTGGAGCAGGGTCTCCTCGAGGGCTGACCCGGCGCGCAGCCAGCCGACCACCGGCCCGTCACGCCGCCCGACCCCTCGAGGGCGGACCGGCGTGGCGGGCCGTCGCTGCGTGCGTGGTCCCTCCTAGGGTCCATGCGTGTCCGGTAGGCATGGAGAAGCGACGCCCGCCGTCCGTGGTGGCACACGCTCCTTGCCTGGCGAGGACCTCGCGCCGGTCGGACCGGCCCCGTCGGCCCCGGCGTCTCGAGCGTTGCCGACGACGCCCCGCCCGGTAGCCCGGCCAGCGCGCCCCAGGTCATCGCGCCCCAGGTCATCACCGCGCCGACGCCTGGCCGCGAGGACGCCGTCGGCTCCCGGGACGCAGCCGACGGCGCCCGCGCGGCCCGGGACGAGGCCCGGGCACGGGTCGAGCGAGCCGTCGCCGAGGCCGCCGCCGGGCGGCGCGGCGGCCGGCGCAGCTCTGCCGGCGTCGACCTGCGGATCTTCGACGCCCTCGCCGAGGTCGACCCGACCGACGAGGACGCGGTGCTCGACGCACCGGCCCGACGTGGCCGGCACGTCGACGGCCCAGGACCCCGCCGTGGGCCGGGCGGCCGTTGCGGTGCAGGAGCGCGACGTCGCCTGACCCGCCGCCGACCCGCACTCGCCTGACCCGCACTCGCCGGCCCTCTGTCGCGCGGCCCGTTGTCGCCTCGCGGCAGTCGTGGGGGAGGATCGCTGTCGTGGACGTCGTGCCGGAGCGTGCCGAGGAGCCCTTCGACCCTGCGGGAGTGGCCTTCCGCCAGGTCAGCCCCCGGCTGACCTGGGTCCGGCTGGCCGGCGCGGCGCTGTTCGGCGTGATCAGCGCCGCCGTCGCGATCGTCCTGTACGTGGCGCTGGACGTCGGCTGGGTGCTGCTGGTCATGGTGCCCGGCGTGGTCGGGATGGTGGTGTCTGCCGTGGTCGTGCCGCGGCAGGTGCGGGCCATCGGCTACGCCGAGCGTGACGAGGACCTCATCGTCCGGCAGGGCGTCATGTTCCGGTCGCTGACCGTGGTGCCGTACGGGCGGATGCAGTACGTCGACGTCACCGCCGGACCGGTGGACCGGGCCCTGGGGCTGGCGACGGTCCGGCTGCACACGGCCAGCGCGGCCAGCGACGCCACGGTCCCGGGTCTGACGGCTGACGCTGCGGCCATGCTCCGCGACCGGTTGACGGCGGCCGGGCAGGCCCGCCTGGCGGGCCTGTGAGCCTCGACGGGGTGGGGCCGGAGGACGGTGCGGCTCCTGCCCGGCTCCCCGGGGCACCGCGGGTGCCCTTCACGCGGCTGCACCCGGTGTCGCCGCTGGTCCGTGGCTGGGCCGCGCTGCTCGTCGGCCTCGCGCTGGTCCTCGACGGCGTGGTCGGTGCACCGGTAGGGGGGCCCGTGCCGGGCTTCCCGTCCGGCGAGGACCTGGGGCCGGCGGCGCCGGACCTCCCGATCCCGGGCGGCCTCGGCCCGCAGGTCGGCGTGGTCGTGGTCATGGCGTTCCTCGTCGTGCTCGGCAACGTCCTCGGGTGGTTCTTCACGCGCTACGCGGTGGACGACACCGCCGTCCACCTGCACTCCGGTGTCCTCAGCCGCACCCAGCGGCAGGCGCGCCTGGACCGGCTGCAGGCCGTCGACGTGGTGCAGCCCCTGATCGGGCGCCTGGTGGGGCTCGCCGAGCTGCGTATCGAGGTGGCCGGTGGCGCGGACTCCCAGGTCCGGCTCAGGTACCTCAAGGAGGCCGAGGCCCAGCGGCTGCGCAACGCACTGCTGGCCGCCGCGGCCGGCGTGGAGTACGAGCAGGGCGAGGAGGCTCCCGAGGCGCCTGAGCGCGAGGTCCTCCAGGTACCTCCTGGGCGGCTCGTCGCCGGGACCGCCCTCACCGGCACCGTGATCGTGCTGCTGCTGGGGGCCCTCGCGCTGGCCGCCGCACTCGGCGCCGCGGCCCTGCTGCCCACCGTCTCGACCAGGATGGTGCTCGCCCCCATCGCCGCCATCGGACCGGGGGCGCTCCTGGCGATCGTCGTCACCGTCGGCGAGCCCTTCGCGAAGTCCTTCGCTTCCGCCTCGCCGAGTCGCCCGACGGGCTGCGGGTCCGGTCCGGGCTCACCGAGACCCGCTCCGCGACCGTGCCGCCCGGCCGGGTGCAGGCGGTCCTCGTCAGCCAGTCCTGGCTGTGGCGGCGCTTCGACTGGTGGCACGTCAAGGTGAACATCGCCGGCTACGCGCAGTCCGCCGAGGACGGCTCCTCCAGCGCCGTGCTGCTCCCGGTCGGCACCCGGCAGGACGTGCGCGCGCTGCTCGCCCTCGTCGTCCCCGCAGCTGCCGCAGGCCAGACGGGCGTGGACCCCGCGCTGCTCGAGGCGGGGCTCTCCGGCAGCGGACCGGCTCGCGGGTTCGTCACCGCGCCGCGCGCCGCCCGCTGGCTGGACCCGTGGGCCTGGCGCCGCAACGGCTACGCCGTCACCGACCGGGTGCTGCTCGCCCGCACCGGTCTGCTGGACCGGCACCTGGTCGTCGTGCCCGCACGCGCGCACCCAGAGCGTCGGGGTCTACCAGGGGCCGCTGCAGCGCCGGCTCGGGCTCGTCACGGTCCGGCTGCACTCCACGCCCGGCCCGGCGAACCCGACGGTGCCGCACCTGGGCGGTGACGAGGGCGCGCGCCTCGTCCGGGAGCAGGGTGCCCGCGCCCGCACCGCCCGGGCGCAGGCCGGGCCGGAGCGGTGGATGCAGGTCGCCGGGCCCGCCGCCGGGCCCGCCGCCGGGCCCGCCGCCGAGACCGCCGCCGAGACCGGTGCCGTGCCTGCGGCGGAGACCGGTGCCGAGACCGCTGCCGTGCCTGCGGCGGAGCCAGGTGCCGTGCCTACGGCGGAGCCCGGCGCCGTGCCCGCGACGGAGCCGGGTGCTGCGCCCCCCGTCGAGCCCGCGCAGCCCGGTCTCGAGGCCGACGGTCACCGGGGTCCCACGGCGTCGGGGACGCCGACGTGACCAGCGACGACGGCACCGCCGGACCTCCGTACCGCGGGGCACCGTCGGCTGGCACGCCCACCGGTGGGCCCGGCACGGGCAGCGGGCGGCTCGGGGTCGGTGTGGTCGGGGCCGGCGGGTGGGCGCCGTCCTCGGGGCCGCGCTGCGGGCAGCCGGGCACGCCGTGGTGGGCGCCTCGGGCGTGAGCGACGACAGCCGCGAACGGATCGAGCTGCTGCTGCCGGGAGTCCCGCGCCTGGAGGTGGCGGAGGTGGTCCGCCGCGCCGAGCTCGTGCTGCTCGCCGTGCCGGACGACGCCCTCCCCGACCTCGTAGCCGGGCTGGCCGCGACCGGTGCCTGGCAGGCCGGGCAGCTGCTGGTGCACACCTCGGGCCGGTACGGCACCGCGGTGCTCGCGCCCGCGGCTGCCGCCGGCGCCATCGGGCTCGCGGTGCACCCCGCGATGACCTTCACCGGGACCAGCCTCGACCTGGCCCGTCTGCCCGGATCCGCCATGGCGGTGACGGCGCCCACGGTGGTGCTGCCGGTCGCGCAGGCCCTGGTCATCGAGATGGGCGCCGAGCCGGTGGTGGTCCCCGAGCAGGCCCGGCCGGTCTACCACGCCGCCCTGGCGCACGCGTCCAACCACGTCGTCACCGTGCTCGCCCAGGCCCGTCAGCTGCTCGCCGACGCGGGGGTCGAGGAGTCGGCCGGGCTGCTGCTGCCGCTGGTGTCCGCTGCGGTCGACAACGCCGTCCGGATGGGTGACCAGCCCTCACCGGTCCGGTGTCCCGCGGCGACGCCGGCACCGTCCGCGCCCACCTGGCCGAGCTCTCGGCCGGGGACGCCCGGCGCGACGCCGACGAGGCGGTGCTGCCGACCTACCGGGCCCTTGCGGCCGCCACGCTGGCCCGGGTGCGCCACCGGGACCGGCTGCCTGCCGCCTCGGTGCGTGCCGTCGCCGACGCCCTCGCCGGGGTCGACGGTGCCGACGGTGCCGGGGACGCGGCGCGGGCGGACGCTGGCGGGGCCGGGGGTGGCACCGGCGGCGCACCCGGGGCCGACGGTCTCGGCGGGGGGGCCCGGTGACCTCGTCCGCAGGGCCGGTGGGTAACGTCGCCCAGATGCCCGCGGTGACGGTGGTCGACGGCCCGCTGCTGGTGCGGGACCGCGCCGAGCTGGCTCGTGCCCGGGACGCGATGCCCGGTCGCGTGGCCGTCGTGATGACCATGGGCGCCCTGCACGACGGGCACGTGTCCCTGCTCCGTCTGGCCCGGCAGCACGCGGACCACGTCGTGGTCACGGTGTTCGTCAACCCGCTGCAGTTCGGGCCGGGGGAGGACCTGGACGCCTACCCCCGCACGCTCGAGGCAGACCTCGCGGTGTGCGCGGCCGAGGGCGTCGACCTGGTCCTCGCGCCGACCGCTCGCGAGGTCTACCCCCGTGGCGAGCCGTCGGTCCGCGTCGCGGCCGGTGAGCTCGGCACCCGGTGGGAGGGCGCCAGCCGGCCGGGTCACTTCGACGGCGTGCTGACCGTCGTCATGCTGCTGCTGCACCTCGTCCGTCCCGACGTCGCGGTGTTCGGCCGCAAGGACCGCCAGCAGCTGGCGCTCGTCCGGCGGATGGTCGACGACCTCGCGCTGGACGTCGAGGTGCTCGCCGGTGAGACGGTCCGTGAGGCCGACGGCCTGGCCCGGTCCAGCCGCAACGCCTACCTCGACGCCGAGGCCCGCCGCGCTGCCGCCGCCCTCCCGGACGCGGGTGCGGTCGCTCGGCGGGCGGCGGCCGCCGGGTCAGGTGCCGAGCAGGTCGTCGCCGCGGCGGCCGGGGCCCTGCGGCGTCCGCTGGTCCAGCCCGACTACTGCGTGCTCGTGGACCCCGGGGACCTGCGTGCGGTCACGGTCGACCACGTCGGCCCGGCGGTGCTGCTCCTCGCGGCCCGGGTCGGCGGTACGCGCCTCATCGACAACGTCGACCTCGTGCTGGCGCCCCGGTGACGGTGACCGCGGGGGACGACGTCGGCGCCGACGTCACCCTGGGCCGGCTGCCGATGCGTCTGGTGGCCGGGTGCGACAGCACGGCGCCGCGCACCGACGTGGTCGTCGTCGGCTCGGGCATCGCCGGCCTCACCGCGGCGCTGCGGCTGTCGGCGGACGGCCTCGGGGTCACGCTGGTGACCAAGACCGTCGCCGCGAGCGGGTCGACCCGCTGGGCGCAGGGCGGCATCGCCGCGGCGCTGGCCCCGACGGACTCCGCCGACGCGCACCACGCCGACACCATGGCCGCCGGCGGCGGGCTGTGCGACCCGGCCGCCGTGCGCGTCCTGGTCGACGACGGGCCCAGGCGCGCTGCGTGGTCTGGTCCGGCTGGGGGCCCGGTTCGACCTCGACCAGGCCGGCGAGATCGCCCTGACCCGCGAGGGCGGCCACGGCGCGGACCGGATCGCCCACGCAGGCGGGGACGCGACGGGGGAGGAGATCTCGCGGGCGCTGGTGGCCGCGCTGGAGGGCGTCACCGCCGACGAGCGGGTCCGGCTCGCTCGAGCACGCCTTCGCCGTCGACGTGCTGACCGACGCCTCCGGTGCTGCCTGCGGGGTGCTGGTCGCCGGCCCGGACGGCACCCAGGAGTTGCCCGCCCGCGCCGTGGTCCTCGCCAGCGGCGGCATCGGCCAGGTGTACCGGTCGACGACGAACCCGCCCGAGGCCACCGGGGACGGTGTCGCCGCCGCGCTGCGGGCAGGGGCGGTCCTCGCCGACCTGGAGTTCGTCCAGTTCCACCCGACCGTGCTGTGGCTGGGCGGCGGCGCCCGCGGCCAGCAGCCGCTCATCTCCGAGGCGCTGCGTGGCGAGGGAGCGGTCCTGCTCGACGAGGGCGGCCACCGGTTCATGCCCGACCTCGACCCCCGTGGCGAGCTCGCCCCCCGGGACGTGGTGGCCCGCGGCATCGTCGACCGGATGGGCCTCACCGGCTCCGACCACGTGCTGCTCGACGCCCGCCACCTCGGCGCGGACTTCCTCGCCCGCCGCTTCCCCAGCATCGTCCGGCGCCTGTCCGAGCACGGCTTCGACCTCGCTGCGGACCCGGTGCCGGTGGCGCCCGCCCAGCACTACCACTCCGGCGGGGTGCGGACCGACCTGCAGGGACGCTCCAGCGTCGACGGGCTCTACGCGGTGGGGGAGACGGCGTGCACGGGCGTGCACGGCGCCAACCGGCTCGCGAGCAACTCCCTGCTGGAGGGCCTGGTGTTCGCCGCCAGGCTGGCCGACGACATCGCCGTGCCGGCTGCGGGCCGGGGAGCTGTCGCCCGGGGCCCGCCGTCGAGCGGCCCGGTCCCGCAGGTCTGGTCCCCGCCACCGCCCGGGCCCGGGTGCAGCGGGCCGCGTCCTCCGGCCCGGGCGTGCTCCGGGACGAGGCCGGGCTGCGGGCCGCCGGCCGGGCGCTGGCCGGTGTCGTCACCGACGCCCACCACCACGCCGAGGTCAACGCCCGCGTCGACCGCCCCGAGTGGGAGGCCGCCAACCTCCACACGCTGGCCGTCGCCCTCACGGCGACCGCGCTGGCGCGCACCGAGTCCCGCGGTGGGCACGTCCGCCGCGACTTCCCTGCGCAGGACCCCGCGTGGCGGCGTCACCTGCTGCTGCGGGCCCAGCCGGACGGAGAGCTCGTCCTCGGGCAGGAGGACGCTGACCCGCCTCCGCCCTCAGGCCTCCGGACGGGGAGGACCCCAGGCTCTCCGACGGCCGCCGCGGGGTCGCGGCCCCGCCCGAGCAGGAGCTGCACCGCATCGTCTGCGCCGCGCTCGACGAGGACCTCGGTGGCGACCCCGGCACCGACGTCACCACCCAGGCCACCGTCGCTCCGCAGGACCGGACGGTGGTCGAGGTACGGCTACGGGAGCCGGGGGTGGTCGCGGGCCAGGTGGTGTGGGCGCCGCTGCTCACCGAGGCCGCACGACGGGTCGGGCAGGAGCCCCCGGTCGTGGAGCTGCTCGTCACCGACGGGACCCGCGGTGCGGCCGGCGACGTCCTGGCCCGCCTCTCCGGTCCCACGCGCGACCCTGCTGGTCGCCGAGCGGATCGGGCCTCAACCTGGTGGGGCGCGCCTGCGGCGTGGCCACCGCGACCCGAGCGCTGGGTCGACGTGCTGGCCGGGCACCGGCGTCCAGGTGCTCGACACCCGCAAGACCATCCCGGGCCTGCGGGCGTGGGACAAGTACGCCGTGCGCTGCGGGGGTGGCGTGAACAAGCGGGTCGGGCTGTTCGACGTCGCCATGGTCAAGGACAACCATGCCGCGGCGGCCGGGCTCCGTGGTCGCCGCCTACCGTGCTGTCGCGCACCGCCGCCCCGGACGTGGCGGTCGAGGTCGAGGTCGAGTCCACCGACGTGGCGCTGGCGGTGGTCCGCGCCGGTGGCCGCTTCCTCATGTGCGACAACATGACCTCGACGAGCTGGCTCGCCACGGTCCGCGGCGGTCCGGGAGCTGGTGCGTGGAGCTCGACGGGCCCGACGGCAGGGTCGCGCTCGAGGCCACGGGCGGGCTCACCCTCGGGCGCGCGCCCGAGGTGGCCGCGACCGGCGTGGACTTCGTGTCGGTCGGTGCGCTCACGCACTCCTCGCCGCAGCTGGACGTCGGTCTGGACTGGGTGGGCTGACCCGACCTGCGCGGCGGCTCAGTCTGCGGGGCGGCTCGGTCTGCGGGGCGGCTCGGTCTGCGCGTCGCGTCAGTCGGCGTGCGGTGCGCCCGCCATCCGGGGGATCCGGCCGCGCAGCTGGTTCGGGGTGTTGAGCAGGCGGACCTTCCAGCGGCGGTGCAGCCCGACGATGAAGTCCAGGCCCGCCCCCTCGATCGGCGTCCACCTCGTCGAGGTCGACGACGACACGGCTGAGCACCATCGCTCGACCTCGGCCATCGCCTGCGCTGAGCCGGGGGGCGGCGCGGTCGTCCAGGACGCCGTACAGCCGGACGACCACCTGGGTGCCGACCCGCTGGACCGCGACGTCGCAGGAGTACGCGCGAGGGGTCGGGACACCCTTGTCGTGCACGCTGGTCCCCTCCCCGTTGGCGTCCCGGCCGTCGTCGCCGTACCGGGGCCCGTGCGTTCGGTTGGTGGCAGTGTGCCCCAGGAACGTGACGTGAGCACGTGGACCCGCGAGCCGGCCGTCCGTGACCGTGGGCTCGCCCCGGTGGCGTCCTGAGGGCCAGGAGGCCCGCAGGCCGTCGGTGCGCCCCCGAGGCGGGTCAGCCGACGCCGCGGCGCTCCCTATCCTGGACCGGTGAGCGACTCCCCGGCCGCGGCCGTGCCAGAGCAGCCCGACGCCCCCTCCCTGGAGGGGGCCGGCAGCCCCGGGAAGGCGGCCGGGAGCGCCGCCGGGGTCGCTGGTCGAGACGGGTCGGGTGCCGTCGACGGACGAGGGGCACGCCGACGAGCAGGTGGCGGTCCGCGCGGCCAAGCGGGAGACGGATCCTCGCCGCGGGGGCCGAGGCGTACCCGGTCCTGGTGCCGCGCACGCACTCGCTGGCCCAGGTCCGTGCCGAGCCCGCCTAGGCGAGGCTCGAGCCGACGGCGAGGAGACCAACGACGTGGTCTCGGTCACGGGCCGGGTGATGTTCGCCCGCGGCACCGGCAAGCTCGCGTTCGCGACGCTGCAGGAGGGCGACGAGCGGCTGCAGGTCATGCTCAGCCTCGCCGAGGTGGGCCAGGACGCGCTCGAGGCCTGGAAGCGTGACGTCGACCTCGGCGACCAGGTCTCGGTGACCGGGCCGGGTCGTCAGCAGCCGGCGCGGGGAGCTGTCGGTGATGGCGACGTCGCTGGCAGCTGGCGTCCAAGGCGCTGCGCCCTCTGCCCACGCTGCACAAGGAGCTGGCCGAGGACACCCGGGTCCGCCGCCGTTACGTCGACCTCGTCGTCCGGCCGGAGGCCCGCGACGTCGTGCGGACCAAGGCGACGGTGCTGCGGTCGCTGCGGGAGACCTTCCACCGCCTCGGCTACCTCGAGGTCGAGACCCCCGTGCTCCAGCTGGTCCACGGCGGCGCGACCGCCCGGCCGTTCCACACCCACCTCAACGCCCTCGACGTCCAGATGAGCCTGCGGATCGCCACCGAGCTGTACCTCAAGCGCTGCATCGTGGGTGGGCTGGAGAAGGTCTACGAGATCGGTCGGACCTTCCGCAACGAGGGGATCGACTCCACCCACAGCCCCGAGTTCACGATGCTGGAGGCCTACGAGGCGTACGGCTCGTACGACACCATGGCCGTGCTGGTGCGGGAGCTCGTCCTGGACGCGGCCCGGGCGACGGGACGGACGGTCGTCCCGGACGGCCACGGCGGCGAGGTGGACCTGCTCGGCGACTGGCGCAGCGTCACGGTCCACGACGCCGTGTCCAACGCCCTCGGTGAGCAGGTGGACGTCGACACCGAGGTCGACGTCCTCCGGGCCCACGCCGCGCGCACCGGGGTGGAGCTGCGCCCCGGCTGGGGGGCGGGCGAGGTGGTCCTCGAGCTGTTCGAGAAGCTGGTCGAGCACACGCTGCTGGAACCGACGTTCGTGCGCGACTACCCGGCCGAGGTGCGCCCGCTGGCCCGCCAGCACCGGGACGAGCCTCGTCTCGCCGAGGCCTGGGACCTGATGATCGCCGGGGCCGAGCTGTCGCCCGCCTACTCCGAGCTCGCCGACCCCGTCGTGCAGCGTGAGCGGCTCGTCGCCGCAGTCCCTGCTGGCGGCCGGCGGCGACCCCGAGGCGATGCAGCTGGACGAGGACTTCCTGCGGGCGCTGGAGCACGGCATGCCGCCGACGGGCGGGATCGGTGCTCGGGCGTGGACCGGCTGGTCATGCTGCTCACCGGGGTCGGGATCCGCGAGACGATCCTCTTCCCGCTCCTGCGACCCGAGGCCTGAGCATGGGCACCGCCGGCGAGGTGCTCCGGGGCCTGCTGCCCACGGTCAGGGGTGACGCTGCTGTTCGCGGTCGCCATCTGGGCGATCGTCCGGGCCGACGCGGCCGAGCGGGCAGGACGGGCCCGCGTCGAGGCCGAGGAGGACGCGGCCGACGCCGCGAGAGGACGGGCCGAGGGCGCAAGAGGACCGGCCGAGGACGCACCAGGACACACCGACGCGCCGAGGGGACGAGCCGAGGACGCGGGGTCGCCGGAGCCGCCGGGTGAGGAGATGTCCGACCGGGGCGACGAGGGTCGTCCTCCGCGGCATTCCTGAGGGGTCCCCCCCTCCCGCCGCACATTCTGGGACATGGCCGCCCACCTGGGGGTGGAATGTCCCGTGACTAAGGGCTGTCAACTCGACAAACAGGGACCCAGCGGTGCATGATCCGTTTGCGGAATGGCCCGTAGAACGTTCTCGGGCCGTGCCGGCGCGCCTTTCCCCAGCGCGTCGCACCTGTCGAGCAGTTCCCGCGGAATCAGCCCCTGGACGGAGAAGAACAATGGCACAGCAGGTCAACGTCGTCCTTGTGGACGACCTCGACGGGACGCCCGCCGAGGAAACCGTCACCTTCGGGCTCGACGGCATCGCCTACGAGATCGACCTCCACGCAGACAATGCCGCCCGGTTGCGGGACTCCCTCGCGGAGTGGGTCGGTCACGGCCGCCGCGTCGGTGGGCAGCGTCGGAAGGGCAACCGCTCCGCGACGAAGCGCTCCTCGGTCGGCTCGGACAGCACGACCATCCGGGAGTGGGCGCGCGCCAACGGCTACCAGGTCTCCGACCGTGGCCGCATCAAGGCCGAGATCATCGAGGCGTTCAACGCCGCGAACGGCGGCTGAGCAGACCACCTGCTCCCGCAGCACGCAGCCGGACGCCCCGCCACCCCTCCCGGGTGACGGGGCGTCCGGCTGCGTGCCGCGGGTTGCCCGCGTCCTGTGCTCAGGAACGGTCGGTCCCCGCACCGGCGTCGCGGTCCTGACCGCCGGGCCGAGGCGCGCTGGCGGCGGCCTCGACGTCCCCGGCTGCGCGCAGGTCCTCAGGGGGGAGGTCGTCGGTCGCGACGTCCGGCCGCCGCCCCAGGGTCAGCGAGGTGACGGTGACGACCACGAGAGCGCCGACGATGACCACGAGGCTGAGCAGGGTGGGGATCTCGGGAAGCCAGGCCCAGATGCCGTGGCCCCAGTGCAGCAGCAGCTTCACGCCGATGAAGGCCAGGATGAACGACAACCCGTACGACAGGTGCACCAGCTTGGACAGCGCGCCCTCGAGCAGGAAGTACAGCGCGCGCAGGCCCAGCAGGGCGAAGGCGTTGGTGGCGAACACGAGGTAGGGGTCACCGGTGATGCCGTACACCGCGGGAACCGAGTCGACCGCGAAGACGACGTCCGTGAAGAGCAGCACCAGCACGACGAGCGCGAAGGGCGTGAGCATAGCGCACGCCGTCGCGCCGGACGGCGAACCTGGTGCCCTCGTACTCGTCGGACACCGGGATGAAGCGACGCACCACCTTGACCATGCGGAGCTCGGAGACGTGCATCTCCTTCTTCTCGCCGTTCAGCTCCTCGCATCAGCAGGTGCACCGCGGTGCGATGAGGATCGCGCCGAAGACCAGGAACGCGAAGTCCAGGCGGGAGATCGCCACGGCGCCGACGGCGATGAACACCGCGCGCAGGACCAGCGCGCCGAGGATCCCCCACAGCAGGGCCCGCTGCTGCAGGTGACGGGGTACGGCGAACGCGGACAGGATGAGGATGAAGACGAAGAGGTTGTCGACGCTCAACGACTTCTCGACGATGTACCCCGTGTAGTACTCGACACCGGTCTGGCGTGCCGAACTGCAGCAGGACGAACACCCCGAACAGCAGCGGCAGGGCGATGTAGAAGGCCGACCAGCCGGCCGCCTCGCGTCATGGAGACGTCGTGCGGCTTGCGCGTGGCGATGAAGTCGAAGACGAACAGCGCCACGACCGCGGCGACCGTGGCCCCCCACAGCACCGGGGTGCCGATGGTCTCCAGCGAGCCTGAGCCGGCGGTGGGGGCGGTCGACGCCGGCAGCGCCAGCGCATGGTGCAGGGACATGAGGGTCCTCTCCGTCGCGGCGGCATGACCGCTCGCAGCGAGGTCTCCGTCGCCGCCCGGGTGACTGCCGGGCGGCTCGACCCGGGGCCGCGACGCGACCGTGCTGACCGGGACCGGTTCTGAGGACGTACTCCCCTCGGTCGATGGCAGGCCGTACGAGCCGCTACGGTGCTCCCGTGCGTCGATCGCCGTGACCAGCAGTCCGGGACGCCCGGCACCGTCCCCCGGCGCCGTCCCGCCCGCGTCTTCGGCGTCGGCGAGGAGCCCGACCCGCGGTTCACGCTGGCCAACGAGCGCACGGTCCTGGCCTGGGTCCGCACCTCGCTGGCCCTCGTGGTCACCGGGCTGGCTGCGGCCGTCGCCGACGACGTGGTGGACACCGGCCGGCTCCTGCAGGTGGTGTCCGGGGTGTCGGTGCTCCGTGGCCGCGGTCCTGGTTGTGGCGGCGGTCCTGCGCTGGGGGCGGACTGGAGCGGGCCATGCGGCTGGGTCGGCCGCTCCCGGCGCCGTCCGGGCTGCTGGGGGTCGTGGTCGTCGCCGTCCTGGTCCTCGCCGGCGCCACCCTCGTCCGGCTCCGGTGAGCGACCAGCAGCCCTGGGACACCGGCCTGCAGCCGGAGCGCACGGCGCTGGCCTGGCAGCGGACCGGGCTCGCGCCGGCCGCCGCCGCGCTCGTGGGCCTGCGCGACGCCCTGGTCGGGGGCGGCCTCGTCGTCGCACTGCCGGCCATGGTGGCCCTCGGGGCGGCCGTGCTGGTCCTGCGGGTGTCCCGGGCGGACCTGCGGGCCCGTGTGGCCGCGCTCCGAGCCGGTCGGCCGCTGCCGCCACCGCGCGCGGTCCCGGCCGTGACGGTGGGCGTGCTCTCGCTGTGCGTGATGGTCCTCGCCCTCGTCGTGCGGTGAGCGCCCTGCGCCGTGCAGGCGACGCCACCGCCGCCCGGACGGAGCAGCGGTTCGCCGTGGGCATACACACCGCCAGCGCCGGAACACGCTCAGGGCACCGTCACGTTGTGCCGATGGATGACCGGACCGCGACCCTGCCAGAGGGAGCCAGCGCTGCGCTCAGCGCGAACGCAGGCCCCGCGAGCAGGTGGTCGGCCGGTGCCGCAGCACACCGGACGTCTAGCATCGAGAGGGAACGAGGTCCGCGAGGAGCGATTCCGACCGGACGCCGCCCGCTCGTGAGGGAGCGACACATGTTCGAGAGATTCACCGACCGCGCCCGTCGTGTTGTCGTCCTGGCCCAGGAAGAGGCCCGGATGCTCAACCACAACTACATCGGGACCGAGCACATCCTGCTCGGCCTCATCCACGAGGGCGAGGGCGTCGCCGCCAAGGCGCTGGAGTCCCTCGGCATCTCCCTGGACGCCGTGCGCGAGCAGGTCCAGGAGATCATCGGCCAGGGCCAGCAGGCCCCGAGCGGCCACATCCCCTTCACCCCGCGGGCCAAGAAGGTCCTGGAGCTGAGCCTGCGCGAGGCGCTGCAGCTCGGCCACAACTACATCGGCACCGAGCACATCCTGCTCGGCCTCATCCGCGAGGGCGAGGGCGTCGCCGCCCAGGTGCTGGTCAAGCTGGGCGCCGACCTCAACCGGGTCCGCCAGCAGGTCATCCAGCTGCTGTCCGGCTACCAGGGCAAGGAGCCCGCCACGGCCGGCGGCCCGGCCGCGGAGAACACCCCGTCCGGCTCCCTCGTGCTCGACCAGTTCGGCCGCAACCTCACCCAGGCGGCCCGCGAGTCCAAGCTCGACCCGGTCATCGGGCGCGAGAAGGAGATCGAGCGGGTCATGCAGGTGCTGAGCCGCCGCACCAAGAACAACCCGGTGCTGATCGGCGAGCCCGGCGTCGGCAAGACCGCCGTCGTCGAGGGCCTGGCCCAGGCGATCATCCGGGGCGAGGTCCCCGAGACCCTCAAGGACAAGCAGCTGTACACCCTCGACCTCGGCGCGCTGGTGGCCGGCTCGCCGCTACCGCGGTGACTTCGAGGAGCGGCTGAAGAAGGTCCTCAAGGAGATCCGCACCCGCGGCGACATCATCCTGTTCATCGACGAGATCCACACCCTCGTCGGGGCCGGGTGCCGCCGAGGGCGCGATCGACGCCGCCAGCATCCTCAAGCCGATGCTGGCCCGCGGCGAGCTGCAGACCATCGGCGCGACCACGCTGGACGAGTACCGCAAGCACGTCGAGAAGGACGCCGCCCTGGAGCGCCGCTTCCAGCCGATCCAGGTCGCCGAGCCCTCGCTGGCCCACGCCATCGAGATCCTCAAGGGCCTGCGCGACCGCTACGAGGCGCACCACCGCGTCTCCATCACCGACGCGGCGCTGGTGTCGGCGGCCAACCTGGCCGACCGCTACATCAACGACCGCTTCCTGCCGGACAAGGCGATCGACCTGATCGACGAGGCCGGCGCCCGGCTGCGCATCCGCCGGATGACCGCGCCGCCGGACCTGCGCGAGTTCGACGAGAAGATCGCCGACGTCCGCCGCGAGAAGGAGTCGGCCATCGACTCCCAGGACTTCGAGAAGGCCGCCTCGCTGCGCGACGACGAGAAGCGCCTGCTGGGCCAGAAGGCCGAGCGCGAGAAGCAGTGGAAGTCCGGTGACATGGACGTCGTCGCCGAGGTGGACGAGGAGCTGATCGCCGAGGTCCTCGCCATCGCCACGGGCATCCCGGTCTTCAAGCTGACCGAGGAGGAGTCCCAGCGGCTGCTCCACATGGAGGACGAGCTGCACAAGCGCGTCATCGGCCAGGAGGAGGCCATCAAGGCCCTCAGCCAGGCGATCCGGCGCACCCGGGCCGGCCTCAAGGACCCCAAGCGTCCCGGTGGCTCGTTCATCTTCGCCGGCCCCACCGGCGTCGGGAAGACCGAGCTCGCCAAGTCGCTCGCGGAGTTCCTGTTCGGTGACGAGGACTCGCTCATCCAGCTCGACATGTCGCGAGTTCTCCGAGAAGCACACCGTCTCGCGGCTGTTCGGCTCGCCTCCCGGCTACGTCGGGTACGAGGAGGGCGGCCAGCTCACCGAGAAGGTGCGGCGCAAGCCGTTCTCGGTGGTCCTCTTCGACGAGGTCGAGAAGGCGCACCCGGACATCTTCAACTCGCTGCTGCAGATCCTGGAGGACGGTCGCCTGACCGACAGCCAGGGCCGGGTCGTCGACTTCAAGAACACCGTGATCATCATGACGACGAACCTCGGCACCCGGGACATCGCCAAGGGGATCTAGCTCGGCTTCTCGGCCGGCAACGACACGCTCGAGCAGCTACGACCGGATGAAGAACAAGGTCAACGACGAGCTCAAGCCGCACTTCCGTCCCGAGTTCCTCAACCGCGTCGACGACACGATCGTCTTCCCCCAGCTCACGCAGGAGGAGATCGTCACCATCGTCGACCTCATGATCGCCAAGCTCGACGCGCGGCTGCGCGACAAGGACATGGGCATCGAGCTCACGCCGCGGGCCAAGAACCTGCTCGCCCGGCGCGGGCTACGACCCCGTCCTCGGCGCCCGGCCGCTGCGTCGCACGATCCAGCGCGACATCGAGGACACCCTGCTCAGCGAGAAGATCCTGTTCTCGGAGATCGCCTGCGGGCCAGCTGATCCTGGTCGACGTGGAGGGCGAGGGCGACCTCGCGCACTTCACGTTCGAAGGCACCGAGAAGCGCCTGCCGGAGGTACCGGAGCCCGTGGGTGCGGCCGTCGAGGGCGGCGCCTCATCGAGGGCACCGGCGAGACCGGGGCCGGCCAGCTGAGCGAGCACCACGCAGCACCCGGAGCCCGGCCGTCCCTCTCGGGGGCGGTCGGGCTCCGTGCTGCGCGGCCGGCGGACGTGCCGCGCATCGCCGAGCTCGTCTCGGCGTACGTGGTCGACCGGCGGCTGCTCGCCAAGGACCTCGTCACCCTCTACGAGGACGTCCAGGAGTTCGTCGTCGCCGAGGTGCTGGTGCCCGGCGACGACGGTCCGGAAGGAGCCCCGGCACCGTCCGCGGTCGTCGGCTGCGGCGCGCTGCACGTGATGTGGTCCGACCTGGCCGAGGTCCGCACCGTGGCGGTCGACACCCACCTGCGCGGGGGCGGCGTGGGGCGGGCGCTCGTCACCGACCTCCTGGACCGGGCGCGGGCCCTCGGGGTGGCCCGCGTGTTCTGCCTGACGTTCGAGCGGGCGTTCTTCTCCTCCTTCGGCTTCGAGGAGATCGAGGCCGCCCCCGTCTCTCCCGAGGTCTACGAGCAGCTGCTGCGCAGCCACGACGAAGGCGTGGCGGAGTTCCTCGACCTCGCCCGGGTCAAGCCCAACACCCTCGGCAACTCCCGGATGCTGCTGCACCTGTGAGCCGGTCCGGCACCGGCCGGGCCCCCGGCCCGCGGCTCACTCGTGCCGGAGCGCCTGGACCGGCGGCATGGACGCCGCGCGGTTGGCCGGGTACAGGCCGAAGAACAGCCCGGTCGCGACGGAGAACGACAGCGCCAGGGTGACCGAGAAGGGCGTGACCACCGGGGAGAACCCGCCCACCTCCACCAGCTGGGTGAGCGAGCCCGCGAGCGTGCCGACCAGGCCGCCGATACCAGTCAGGATGACGGCCTCCAGCAGGAACTGACCCAGCAGGTGCGAGCGGCGCGCGCCGACCGCGGTGCGGATGCCGATCTCACGCGTCCGCTCGGTGACCGTCACGAGCATGATGTTCATGACGCCGATGCCCGCCACGAACAGAGCCACGCTGGCGATGGCTGCGGCCACCGCCTGGAACAGCAGCGTCACCGCCCGGATGGACTTCAGCTCCTCGGTCCGGGTGTAGACGGCGAAGTCGGCGGGGTCCGTCGGGCCGAGCATGTGCGCCCGCCGCAGCGTCGTCCGCACCTGGTCGGCCGCCACCTCGACGGTCTGCTCGTCGCGGGCGAGCACCGCCACCTGCGAGTAGCCGGGCTGCGGGCCGGTCAGCAGGTCCTCCGTGGTGGTCTCCGGAAGCCAGCCGGACGGCTGGCCGGGCCAGACGTCGCGAGCGGTGCCGACGACCTGCAGCGGCGTCTGGTTGAGCAGCACCTCTGAGCCCGTCGTCACCCCGAGCATCTCTGCGGCGGACTCGCTGAGGACTGCGACCCGGGCCCGCGAGGTGACGTCGTCGTCGCTCAGGAAGGCCCCGTCCACCGGACGCACCGCCCCGACCGCGGCGTAGGACGGCGAGGTGCCCACCAGCTCGAGGTCGGCGTAGCCGCCGTCCTGCGTGGTCATCGCCCCGTAGGTCTGGTGGAAGCCCGCCGCGGCGACCACGTCGGGTGCGGTGCCGCTCGCCGTCAGGCGGTCCACGTCGTCGCTGGACAGCGGCAGCGGGGGGGGCGGTGCGTACGTGGTGGCCATGGGGTCGAAGGCGTCGAACGCGTCGGGGCCCTCGCCCTCGAACCCCTCCCCGCCCGTGCTGCCGTCCTCCCCGGGGTAGGGCCCGGTGAAGACGCCGCCGTCGCCCCCGGGCTGCACGGTGATCAGCCGGGGCGAGCCGAGGCCTTCGAGCTGGCTCTGCGCCCCCTGGGCGGCTCCGGCGGCGACCGCCATCAAGGTGATGACGGCGAAGACGCCGATCGCGATGCTCACCACGGTCAGCAGGGAGCGGACCTTGTTGGCGAGCACACCGCCGACTGCCAGGGCCACGGTGTCCCCGATCACGACCGCCCCCCGGCCGCGAGGGCGCCAGGGATGCCGAGTGCGCCCGGTGCGCCGGGCGGCTCCGGGGGCTCGTAGGCCTGCGGTCGGTGCGGCTGCTGGGTCCGGTCGCGCACCACGCGGCCGTCGTGCATCACCACGGTGCGCCCCGCCCAGCCCGCGACGTCGTGCTCGTGGGTGATGACCACCACGGTGCGACCGGCGTCGTGCAGGTCCGCGAGCACGCGCAGCACGTCGTGGGTCGAGCGCGAGTCCAGGTTCCCGGTCGGTTCGTCGGCGAGCAGGAGGGCGGGCTCCCCGACGATGGCCCGGGCCACCGCGACCCTCTGCTGCTGCCCGCCGGAGAGCTGGGTGGGGGTGTGGTGGGCCCGCTCCACCAGGCCCACCGCGGCCAGCGCCTCCATGGCCTGCCGCTTCCGCTTGCGTCGCGGCACCCCGGCGTACATCAGGGGCAGTTCGACGTTCGCCGCCGCGCTGGTCCGCGGGATCAGGTTGAAGCTCTGGAACACGAACCCGATGGTCCGGTTCCGGACCCGCGCCTGCGCTGCGCCGCGGAGGGTGGCCACGTCGGTCCCGTCGAGCACGTACCGACCGGCCGTGGGTGAGTCGAGGCAGCCGAGGATGTTCATCAGGGTGCTCTTGCCGCTTCCGGAGCTGCCCATGACGGCGACGAACTCGCCCTCCTCCACGCGCAGGTCGACGTCCACCAGGGCGTCGACCCGGGAGCCGCCCGTCATGAAGGCCCGGCTGAGCCCCTCGACCTGGATGATGGGCGGCCGGCCCGGCGTGGGGGGACCGACCTCAGGGCCCACCGTCGAAGCCTTCCGGACCAGACATCATGGTCGGGTCGCCGACCCTGACCACGTCACCTTCCTCCAGGCCGTCGACCACCTGCGAGAAGCCTCCCTGGCGCAGGCCGAGGTCGACCTCCACCTCGGCCACGTCCTCGCCGTCGACGACCCGGACCATGGTCTTCCCGTCGGCCTGCAGCACGGCGGCCGTCGGTACGACCAGGGTGCGGGGGGCGGCGCCGGTGGTGATTCGCGCGGCGATCGACAGGCCGGCCCGAGCCCCCTGGGGCAGCTCGTCCACGGTGATCGTCACCGTGTACGACTTCTGCGCGGGGGTGGCCTGGCCGGTGAAGGGGTCGAAGCCCTGCTCGCCACGGGAGGCGTCGGACTCGGCGGCGACCACCGTCAGCACCCGGCCGGTCCCGATGACGTCGGGGAGGGCGCTGAACTTGAGCTCGGCCGGCATGCCGGGCTCGACCCGGACGGCGTCGGTCTCGGGCACGCTCACCTCCGCGACCAGCGCCTGGGTCGCGGTGAGGGTGATGGTCCCGGAGGCCGGTGTCGCGCCCTCGTCGGACGAGGCGGACGAGGCGGACGAGGCCGGGGTGGCGGCCCCTGAGCCCACCGCCGTGCCGGTGGTCAGGTCCACCGCCGTGACGGTCGCGGCGACCGGTGCCACGATCGTGGTGCCGTCCAGCGCGGTACGGGCGGTCTCCACCTCCAGCCGGGCGCGGTCGACGGCGACCTGCAGCTCCTCGGGTCCGGGGCCGCCGCCGTCGGCGACCTCCGTGCCTCCGGTGAGCAGGACCTGCAGGGCAGCCTCGGCCTGGGCGAGCTGGCTGGCGGCGGAGTCGACCGTCTGAGCGTCGGAGGCCAGTCCGGCGCGGCGGGAGTCGACGGCGGTGACGACGGCCTCGGCGGAGGTGCTGGCGGCGGCCTGCGCCGCGGCGGCCTCGGACCGGGCGGCCTGGGTCGCGGCGACGGTGGCGTCGGCGTCGGTGATCAGCCGCTGCGCGTTCTCCTTGCGGGCCACCGCGACCGACAGCGCGGCCTGCGCCTGCGGGTCGTCCGGTGCGGTCCCCAGCGCCTCCAGCGCGGCGATCTCCGCGGCGCTCGCGGCGGTCAGCTCTGCCTGGGCGGCCTGCCGGGCGGCGGGGGTGACCTCGGCCGCCTGCGTGGCCACGGCCAGCGCGTCCGCCTCTGCCGCGGCGGCGGTGTCGCGGTCCCGCTGCCGTGTGGCGGCGGCGACCGCGGAGTCCAGCGCCGCCGCGTTGGCTGCGGCGACGTCGCGGGTGCGCGCGAGCGCGGTCCGGGCCGAGCTGACACTCACCCGGGCCTCTGCCTGGCGTGCGGCCTCGGCACCGGCTCCACCGGCGGAGGACGACGCACCGGCGGCGCGCTCGGCCGCCGACAGGGCGGCTTCCGCGGCGTCGAGGTCCAGCTGGGCCAGCCGTGGGTCCAGCCGGGCCAGCACCTGACCGGGCACCACCCGGTCGCCCACGGCCACCTCGACCGTGGTGACCTCGCCGGAGCCGGTGAACCCGAGCGTGACCGGTCGGCCCGCGGTCAGCGAGCCGGTGGCGGCGACGGTGGCGGTGAGGTCCATCCGCTCGACGGGCACGTCGGCCTCGCCCACCACCTCGCCTGAGCCGTCGGAGAAGCCACCCGAGGCCTGGCCCACCAGCCCGGTGACGTACCGGACACCGAGGACGCCGACGACGCCGACCACGAGCAGCACGACGAGCACGACCGCGGCCACGACGACCCACGTCCTGGTGCGACGGCGTGGTCGTAGGTCCCCCCCGGACAGCATGCGAGGAGCGTGGCAGGTACCCCCGCGTCGCGACGGCGGTTCCCCGGTATTCGTGGCCGTGTCGTGATGTCCCGGCGGGTCGGTGCCCGGGCTGGCGGGGTCGGGGCCCCGGCTGGTCAGCCCGGCAGCCGGTAGCCGCCGGGCGCCGGGACGGCGAGACCGTCGGCGACCAGGCCCTCCAGGCAGCGCCGGGACTGCGCCTCGTCGTCCCAGACGGCGCCCAGGCGCTCGCTCGGCACCACTGACTCCTCGGCACGGAGCAGCGCCATGAGCAGCCCCCGGACGTACCGGTCGGTGCCTACCCAGGCCTGGGGGCGGGTGGTCCGCCGGCGCGGGACGCGCGAGCCGTCCGCACCTGGCGCGCCGGTCCCGGACAGGTCGACCGTGGCGACCGCTCGCTGCGGCCCGGTCACCTCCTCGGCACGCCAGGCGCACGCCTGCGCCAGCGGGCAGGCCCCGCACCGGGGCGAGCGGGCGGTGCAGACCGTCGCACCGAGCTCCATCACGGCGGCGTTCCACCGGACCGAGCGGGTCGCGTCAGCGGGCAGCAGGTCCTGCGCCCGCGCCGTCTCGGCGCGCGTGGGGGCCGAAGGGAGCGCGTCCACGCCGTCGTGGAGGCGCGCGAGGACCCGCCGGATGTTGACGTCGAGGACGACCACGCGCTCGCCGTGGGCGAAGGCCGCGGTGGCGGCTGCGGTGTACGGCCCGACCCCCGGCAGCCCGAGCAGCTCTGCGGACGTCCGAGGCACGACGCCGCCGTGCCGGTCGCGCACGACCATCGCGGCCTGGTGCAGGCGCAGCGCCCGCCGGGGGTAGCCCAACCGGTCCCACATCCGTACCGCCTCGCCGGCGGGTGCGTCGGCCAGCGCGGTAGGGGTGGGCCACCGCTCCAGCCAGGCGTGCCACCGCGGGACCACACGTGCGACCGGGGTCTGCTGCGACATGACCTCGCACACGAGCACGGCCCATGCGTCGACCCCCGGGCGACGCCACGGCAGGTCCCGGGCGGCGTGGTGGTACCAGTCGAGCAGGGGCTGGACGACGGGTGCGTCGGCCGGCGGAGCGCTCAGACGTACCGCTCGAGGATGCTGGTCTCGGCCAGGCGCGACAGCCCCTCGCGGACCGCACGGGCCCGCGACAGGGTGAGCCCGTCCACCTGCTGCAGGTCGTCGACGCCGGCGGCGAGGAGCTTCTGCAGGCTGCCGAAGCGCTCGACGAGCCGTCCGACGATGACGTCCGGCAGCCGCGGCAGGCGGTGGAGCATGCGGTAGCCGCGGGGGCTGACCGTGGCGTCCAGCCCCGGCTCTCCCACCGCCGCCGCCACGCGGAGCGCGACCTGCTCCAGGCTGATGAGCTCGGAGGAGTCCAGCCCCGCCAGGCCGGCCAGCGCCCTCTCGGTCTCTGCGACGGTGCCCTCGGGGCCGACGTAGTCGCGGACCACGCTGCGCAGCTCCAGGCCGAAGCCGGTGATCAGCTCGTCCATCTGGAGCTCGACGAGGCGCCCGTCGGTCCCCAGCTCCACGACGTACCCCCGGACCTCCTCGCTGATCCGTCGCACCATCTCGGCGCGCTGCAGCACCGTGGCCACGTCCCGGACGGTGACGAGGTCCTCGATCTCGAGGGCGGACAGGTTGCCCGTCACCTCGTCCAGCCGCGAGGCGTACCGCTCGAGGGTCGCCAGGGCCTGGTTCGCGCGGGCGAGGATGGCGCCGGAGTCCTCGAGCACGTGGCGGCGCCCGTCCAGGTAGAGCGCGATGAGCGTCATCGACTGGGAGACGGAGATGACGGGGAAGCCGCACTGCTTGGACGCCTTGTCTGCGGTGCGGTGACGGGTACCGGACTCAGGCGTCTCGATGCGCGGGTCGGGCACGAGCTGCACACCGGCCCGGACGATGCTGCCGCTGCCGCCGTGGTCCACGACGATCGCGCCGTCCATCTTGGCCAGCTCCCGCAGCCGGGTGGCCGAGAAGCCGACGTCGAGGACGAAGCCGCCGGTGCACATGTCCTCGACGGTCTCGTCGAGGCCCAGCACGATCAGCGCCCCGGTGCGGCCGCGGAGGATGCGCTCGAGGCCGTCCCGCAGCTGTGTGCCGGGGGCGACGAGCGCGAGCACCTCTCGCAGTCGTTCGTCCGTCGCGTCCACAGCCGTGCCCCCGGAGGTCGTGCCCGCGCCGCATCCGCCCGTCGCAGGTCTGCCTGCGAGTGTAGAGCCCGTTCCACGTGATCAGGAGGACACGCTCCGCCCGCCGTCGACCTGTGCGTCGACCTGTGCGTCGACCTGTGCGCCGACCTGTGCGCCGGCTTGTGCGCCGACCCGCGCGCCGACCTGTGCGTCGGCGTGTGCGCCGATCCGCGCAGCGCCGACGTGCCGCGCGAGAGCCGTCGGACCCTAGGAGGAACGGGCCGCGGCCAGGTCGCGCAACGAGCGGAAGGCCCGCTCGACGTGGGCGACCTCGACCGCGCGCACGCCTTCCGGCTGGCTGCCGAGCCGTTCCAGCGAGCCAGGCGGCACCATGATCCGCCGGTATCCGAGACGCGCGGCCTCGGCCACCCGTTGGGCCACCATCGACACCGGCCGGATGTCGCCCGAGAGGGCCACCTCACCGATCGCCAGCACGTCGGCCGGCACCGGGACGTCCCACGCGGCCGAGGCGACAGCCATCGTCACGGCGAGGTCGACGCCCGGCTCGGCGAGGCGCGCCCCGCCGACCGTGGCGACGAAGACGTCCTTGTCGGCCAGCTTGAGGCCGCTGGCGCGCTCGGTGACGGCGAGCAGCATGGCGGTCCGCGAGGAGTCCAGACCGCTGACACCCCGTCGCGGGGTGGGCGTCGACGCACCGGCCACGAGGGCCTGCACCTCGGCGAGGATCGCGCGGCGTCCCTCCATGGCCACGGCCAGGCAGGTGCCCGGGACCGGCTCGTCGCGTCGGCCGCGGAACAGCTCGGAGGGGTCCACCACCTCCCGCAGGCCGTCGTCGGCCTGCTCGAAGCAGGCCACCTCGTCGGCCGGGCCGTACCGGTTCTTGGTCGTGCGGAGCAGGCGCAGGCTGGTGTGCCGGTCGCCCTCGAACGTGAGGACCGTGTCCACCAGGTGCTCCAGCGCCCGCGGCCCGGCGACCGAGCTCTCCTTGGTGGACTGCCCCACCACGAGCAGCGGGGTGGGGCGGGACTTGGCGACGCGGGTGAGCACCTGGGTGACCTCCTGCACCTGCGCCATCCCACCGGCCCGGCCCTCGACGTCCGCGCTGGTGAGCGTCTGGACGCTGTCGACCACGAGCAGGTCCGGGTCGTGCTCCTCGACGTGGCGCAGCACGGCGCCCAGGTCCTGCTCGTCGGCGACCAGCAGGCCGGGGGCGTCGGCGCCCGTACGCCGCGCCCTCACCGCGATCTGCTCGGCGGACTCCTCGCCCGAGACGTACAGCACGGTGCGCGGGCGGTGGGGCTCGCGGTCCAGCGCCACCAGGCGCGGGCCACCGTCCAGCCGGGGTGGCACCGCCCCCGGGCGGCCGAGGGCGAACCGGTGGGCGACCTCCAGCAGCAGCGTCGACTTGCCGACGCCCGGCTCGCCCGCCAGGAGCACCACCTGGCCAGGCACCAGACCGCCTCCGACGACGCGGTCGAACTCCCCGACGCCCGTGGTGGCCCGCGCGGTCCGTGAGCTCGTCGACCTCGCTCAGCCGGCGGGCGGGGCGCTCGGCCCCTACGAGCCGGGACCGGGGACCGGAGCCCTCGAGGAGCCCGGCGGGCACCTGCTCGACCGTGCCCCAGCCCTGGCACTGCGTGCACCGGCCGACCCAGCGCGCGTGCTCGGCGCCGCACGCGGTGCACGAGAACACGGCTCTCTTGGTCCGGGGAGTGGCCACTCGAGCACCTTAGGCACGGCGCCGGACACAACTGCCCGACCGCGCCTCCAGGCGCCGTGGCGGCCTCGGGCGGTATGGGACCCGCTCGTGGGCTGCGTCGACCCGATGGCTGACCGAGCGTCGCGCCAGGCATTCACCGCGAGCACCGTGAGGGGCGCCGTCGCTTCGGGGGCCGAGACCCCGCCGCCGGTCATGCCGCCGTCCCGTTGCCACCGGCAGGTAGCCACAGGCGGGTGTTGTCATAATGGGCAATACTCTCGTGGCGGGGACCTGCCCTTCGAGTTTGTTGCGGCAGGCGAAGTGGAAGCGACACCATGAGAACCGTCGATCAGGAGAAGTCTGCTCGACTGGCTGGGCCACCTGGTCGCCGCAGCGTTCGTCCGCGGCAGCATGCTGAAAGTCCGAAATGCACGGATTAGCCCAGTCGAGAATGTCCCAAGATTGCCAGCAAGTTGACCGGTCGCGGAAGTCTCGCTGCCTTCTCGACCACCATCATCTGACAAGGGGTTGACTTGCGTAAATAGAAGCGTACCCGGGTTCTTTTGTGCCGCCGTCTTGCTCGGCGCTGCCATCGCGCCCTCAGCTTCAGCGGAGAGCGCGCCACCTGGAGCCGCTGACCTGAGGGAGATCCGTGCCTCTGAGCTCCTCACGGCAGAGCAGGCGCCCGCCGATCTTCGTGATGACATGACGGAAGCCGCCCAGAGCCTACTGGCGCTGTCTGCTCGAGAAGGCTATCTCGTCGATGAAGCTGAGCTTGACGTCGTGGCCGATGAGGAGAGCGGCGTGATTGCGACTGCGCTCCCAGGGGCGGTTGTCGATAAGCTGCAGATCACGACCCTGGACGGTGTCGATGCAGAAGAAGCGCTTGCGGTGGGCATGGTTTTGAGCCCTGACCCGGAAGCAGAGATCAACAATGCCGCGGCTGCGGTCGGGGCGGGTTTCGGTGGCTCGCCGTCAAGGAAGGGCTACCAGCTCTTCAGCAACGAAGCGGTACAGATTACACGCTCGATCGACCCGGATATCCTCGACACCAGCACACCGAATGAGCCCATCGACTATGCCATGTATCGGTATTGGAAATACGTGCTTCCGGAAGGCTCCGAGTCTGCAGCTTTCGCGCCGCCCTACCGGTCAGGGTCCGACTTCTGGATTTACGCTGTGCAGGGAGTTGGCGACGCCAAGAACTTTGACGGTTATATATCGGACCTGACGGTAAGGGCTAGGCCGCACTCGTCCTACGTAAGTCTGTTCCGCAATGAGATCGCGAAAGAGCCGATAGAGGGAGCTCGAACTTGCGACAACGGTGGCAACCTGGGCATCACTGCTGCCGGCTACGGCATCAACTTTCCCGGCTCATCGCATTGCAGGGTGTAGTCGCGGTCTGAAACCGCCGGTCTCGAGGAGGCTGCGGGCGATGTAGTGGGTGAGGTTGCGAAAGCCGAGGGCTGAGCCGCGCAGGTGTTCGAGGCGGCCGTTCACTGCTTCGGTGGGGCCGTTGCTGGTGCCGGGGCGGTCGAAGTAGGCCAGGACGTCTTCGGCGCGCTTCTTCAGGGTCCGGCCGAGGGTGATGAGCTCGGTGAGGGCGGCCGGGACGCCGTGGCTGACGTCGGTGATCAGGGTGGCCATGAGCCGCTTGCCCCTGGCCCGATCAGGCTCCCGGTAGGCGCCGATCATCCGCTGGTAGATGCCCCAGGCGGCCCTGACTTGGACGTGATCGGTCTGCCCGAACAGGGCGGTCAGCCGGGTGAGCTGGCGTTCGGTGAGCAGGTCGGCGCCGGTGTGCAGGGTCCGGCGAGCCCGGTAGAGCGGGTCGTCCTTGCGGCCGCGGTGCCCGTGCAGGTCCTGCTGGACCCGGCGCCGGCAGCGGTCCAAGGCGTCGCCGGCGAGACGGACGACGTGGTAAGGGTCCATCACCGCGGTCGCCTCGGGGAGCTCTTCGGTGGTGGCGGTCTTGAAGCCGGTGAACCCGTCCATGGCGACGACCTCGAGGCCGTCGCGCCAGGCCTGAGCCGTCTGTCGCCACCACGGTTGAGGCGGCGCCGGACGGTGTTGCCCGAGGATGCGGGGATCGGGCGGACGCCCGCGAGAGCGGCGATGGCTGCCTCGGAGTGCATGCGACCGTCGTGCGACCACGCCGCCATCGCCACGGCCGCGGTCACCGGACCGATCCCGGGCTTGTCGAGCAGCACTCGCGCTGCGCTCTGCTTGAGCAACGTGGTGGTCGTCTGGACGTTGTCGGCGAGCTCCCGGTCCAGGTCCAGGACGCGCTTGGCCAGTCGAACTGCCTCACCGCGGGCGATGACCATCTCCAGCTCCTCCTGCGCGGGCGCCACCTCGAGACCTCGATGACCTGCTTGCCGGACAGCGGCCGGGGCATCGATGCCCAGGTCGAGGACGCGGAGCAGAGCGATCAGCGCGTTGATCGTCGCGGTTCGCTCGGACGTCATGTGGTCACGCGCGGCCAGCAGTACCCGCAGACCGGCCCGAACGCCCTCACCCGCGCGCAGGTAGCGCTGCTGGTCCGCTCGCAGCGGGAGGACCGAGGCTTACGATGCGCCGCGCGTCCAGCGGGTCGGACTTGCCGATCCCGTGGTTGGCCTTCGGGCTCATCCGGGCCGCCTCCACGACCTGGTGGCCGGCCGTCGTGACCGCGCGCGCCAGCTGCGCCCCGTAGGAGGCAGAGCACTCGATCACCCACAGCGCCTGGAGGTCGCCGTGGGTGCGGCGGCCCACCCACTCCAGCGCACGGGCCAGCCCTGCGCGCGTGGCGGGGAACTCGGCGTCGTCGAGGACCTCCCCGTGAGGTGTCGCCAGCATCGACAGGGCATGGTTTCGGGCGTGGGTGTCCACGCCGATGACGAACGGGTGTGTGTGCGCCACGATGGTCACTGCGGTTCGGGTCCTTCCTCTGCGGGACAACGGTCCGGCCGCAGCGGCCGGCGCTGGCCCGGGTAGGAGTCACCACGTGGCAGGACTGTGAACGAGTCACAACACCCGCACGCGGGCGTTGGACAGCCTTCTGATCAGGTCACCGAGGTGGGCCGAGGACAGCGCCGGCCACCCGCCGAAGTAGACATGTCGCTACCAAGGCACCCGCGGGCGAGGCCAGTCAGACACAGAGCCACACTTCGACGAGACGGCCGGCGCCATCCTCAGCGGCAAGTCCCAGACCAGCCACCGGAAGACTTACAGTCACGCACGTCGAGGTCTCCCTGGATGGCTGTGTGAGAACTTCCATCCTCGGGAGGCCTCGACCCGGGCACCGACGCGCCGACCGACCCGGCGCATGATCGCCCGCCGGCTACACCCTCGACTGGGATGAGCCGCATGGGCTCTTCACGATCGAGGGTGTAGTTGCGGGCGGAAGCCGCCGGTCTCGAGCAGGCTTCTGGCGATGTAGTGGGTGAGGTTGCGGAAGCCGAGGGCGGAGCCGCGTAGGTGCTCGAGGCGGCCGTTCATGGCTTCGGTGGGGCCGTTGCTGGTGCCCGGTCTGTCGAAGTAGGCCAGGACGTCCTCGGCGCGCTTCTTGAGCGTCCGGCCGAGGGTGATGAGCTCGGTGAGCGCGGCCGGGACGCCGGCGGTGACTGACTCGATCAGCCTGGCCATGAGCCGCTTGCCGCGGCTGCGGTCGGGCTCTCGGTAGGCGCCGATCATGCGTTGGTAGATGCCCCAGGTCGCCTCGACCTGGACGTGGTCCTCGACGCCGAAGAGCGCGGTGAGGCGCTGGCGTTGCCGCTCGGTGAGCAGGTCCGCGCCGGTGTGCAGGGTGCGGCGGGCGCGGTAGAGCGGGTCGTCTTTGCGGCCGCGATGCCCGTGCAGGTCCTGCTGGACGCGTCGTCGGCAGCGGTCGAGGGCGTCGCCGGCGAGGCGGACGACGTGGAAGGGGTCCATGACGGCGACGGCCTCGGGGAGCTCTTCGGTGGTGGCGGTCTTGAAGCCGGTGAAGCCGTCCATGGCCACGACCTCCAGGCCGTCGCGCCAGGCCTGTGGCCGGTCGGCGAGCCAGGTCTTGAACGCCTGCTTGGAGCGGCCTTCGACCATGGCCAGCAGCCGCGACGGGCCCTTCTTGTCGCGGACGGGGGTGAGGTCGATGACGACGGTGACGCACTTGTCGCCGCGGCGGGTGTGACGCCACACATGCTCGTCGACCCCGATCACCTGCACGCCGTCGAAGCGGGTGGGGTCGTCGAGCAGGACCCGTCGGCCCTCGGCCAGGACCGCAGTGTTCGCCGTGGCCCAGGACACCGCGAGGGCCTCGGCGAGGCGGGCGACGGTGAGGTGCTGGACGACCAAGCCGACCAGGGCCCAGCGCAGCGCGGTGCGGGACAGCTTCGCGCGGGGCTCCGCGGCGCGGCTGGTGTCCTGGCGCCACACGTGCCCGCAGCCGGTGCACTTGTAGCGGCGGATCGTGACAAGCAACGTGGTCGGGCGCCAGCCCAGCGGCTCGTGCGCCAACCGGCGGGTCACGGTGTCCCGGGCAGCGCCCTCGCAGCCGCAGCGTCGGCACCAGTGGGCCATCTGGTCGTCGACGACCCGGCAGGCGAGCACCGCCCGGTCCGGTTCAAGATGCTGGCCGATGACCACGAGGCCGAGCTCGTCGAGGCGGCAGAACGTCGTCAGGTCAGGGGTCGCGAAGGTAGCGTCAAGCACGTCGAGGTCTTCCGGATGGGCGGCGTAGGAACCTCCATCGTTGGAAGACCTCGACCTCTAACCGGGCACCGACGCGCCGACCGCTACACCCCCAACTGCGATGAGCCACTTTCCCATCACGACGTGCAGCGGTGACGTGGGCGTCTACGGGAGCAAACCCATGGAATTCGGAACCTCGTGGGGAGGAAGGACCTCATCCCAGCAAGAGGTTGAGGCCGTTAGTAGTGTAAGAACCGTGGAGGGCAAGACCCCGTACTGGGGCGACTACCTCTATGCAACGTTCTCCAACAATGCCATTCAGCGCTACAATCTGCGGGTAGTGACCCGGAAGTCTGGATGGTGAGGCTCCCAAAGTCGGTAGGGGTTCTCCACTGGCCGCGGGTCATCGGGACGATGTTGGCGGTGGGGGTGTTGACCGCTGGGTGTGGACCAGACGGTTCAGCGGGGGGCCTTTCCGATGAGCCGGGGGCGGCCGCCCCCAACGCGCTAGCGACTCAAGAAGTAGTCGACTGCGCGGGACTTGCGGTTGAAGGTTGTCGCATCGTCCAGGCGGACAACGGCGCCACCAGGGCACTTGCCATTCCGCCCGCAGACCGCTCCTCGACCAACGCCCTGCTGCTCGATGTGGGTGGTCCCGGGCTGAGCCTCTTCGGGCTTCTCAACCCCAACTTCCCAGAGGAGATCCGCGAGGAGCTCGGGGTGCTGGCCGAAGACCGGTGGATCCTCTTGCTCGAAGAACCCTGGGTGCACGAGACGGTCCGTGAGGGGTGCAAGGCGGCGCTGCGAGACTTCTACACCACGAGCAGGGAGGAGACGCTGGCCGGCGGGCTGCCGCCAGACATCCTGGCTCCTTGTCGGGACGAGGCTTCGCGTCTGGCGTGGACGCCTGAAACCTATCGGGCTGCGTTCGACACCCTGCGAACCGATTTGGGGGTGACCGATCTGTCAATGGTGGGGTTGTCCTTCGGTGCTGTTCGGTACACCTACGTCGCGGATGTGGTTAGCCAAGCCGTGATCGTCCGCCCTGCTCCGGTCCCGGGCAGCCGGGCCGTGGCCCTGCTAGACGCGCGTACTCGATCTGTCTCCTCCGCAATCGGCGCCATGACCGACGCCGCGGTCATCAACGAGTTGCAGGACCGCCCGCGTGAGGTGGCTGGTCGGTCCGGTCAACGGGTTCGATCTGGCAAGTGCCGTCGTCGGGGCAGCGCTGTCGAACCAGGGGCACGTGCAAGCTCTGAAGGCGGAACAAGCGAACGAGCTCGACAACCAGGACCTGCACACGATCGCGGACCTGTCCGACGGCCTTTGGCTACGATACGGCCGGGTGGACCTTAGCCCCGCCTATCTGGCGTACCTGGGCGAAGTCTGTCCCACCTACGAGGAGTGGGGCGAACTGCCAGACGCAGCGGACCTGGACCCCGTCGGTCGGGTCCTCCATGCGTCGTTGAGCCCCTGCCAGGGTGGTGTCGTGCCAGCGCATGAGGCCCGCCGCCCTCCGCTTCATGTGAGTGCGGACTGTGTCGTCGCCAGCCAGACCGATGCAACGTCGCCGGCCGAGTGGGCCGAAGCCTGGGGAGGTAAGCAAGTCGAGTCGTCGTCCAGTGCACACTGGCTCGACGGTGTCCGTCAGTGCGGGGAGGAGATGACATGAAGACTCTGCCCGCATGGAGTGCGGTTGCTGCTGTCGTTGCGGTCGCCGGGTGTGCACAGACGGTGCCGGACCAGGCCGGAGTCTCGCCACCCGTCGTGTCGTCAGTCGTGCCTTCGGCCGTTCAGGCAACCGTAGACGAACACGTCGAAGCGATGCTGCTGCGGGACGTTGCTGAGATGCTCACCGCCGGCACCGAGCCGGACCTTGTTCCGGACGCCTTTCCTCCCGATCTCCGCTCCTTGGTCCCAGGGCAACAGACCCCGACCCAGGTGTGGGGATATGGCTTCGACCCAGGCCTGTACCAAGTCTTCGTCCACACCGGACCTCACCTCGACGACGTCCCGACGTGCGCGGAGGTCGAGGAGGTCGCGGGCGGGCTGACGAGTAGGTGTCTGCGCCGCGAGGAACTCTCGACCGGTCAAGGCTTGCTGGTGTATGCCACCGAGTAGATCGCCTCGGAAGGCGCGTCGTCGTCCGTGCGGCTCGAGGCCCTGGAGACGCTTGACGAGTTCTGGTCGGGCGCGGAGTTCGTGTCGTCGGACGAGGCCGCGTGGCTGGTGGACATGCAAGCGGATGCTCGGTCGGCGATCGCTGATGGGCGCGTCGTCGTGTCCGGTGACAGCTGAGACACAGTGCCGGTCGAAACAGCGTCGCGCCAGGCGTTCGACGCGGGTGCCGCGCCCCTGCGGGGCCGTCAGAGCGCGAGCAGCGTGGCGGTGAGGATGACCGCGCCGCTGACGATGGACACCGCCGGGACGAGGGCGAACACCAGCACGGACTGGCTCTTGAGGTGGCGCCACATCATGAGGCCCGCGGCGACGAAGATCGCCACACCGACCATCGAGGCGAGGAAGGCGTAGCCCACCGCGCTCTCCTGCGGGTTGGTGGAGGTCGGGGGCACGATGAGGAACGGGACCACCGTGGAGACCAGGATGCCGGCGGCCCACACCAGGAACAGCACGACGGAGAGTGCGTCAGGCTTCGGCCAGCGGGTCTGGCGGTGTCCGCGCGGTCGGTACTCCGCCTCGTCGGCCGCGGTGCCGTCGCCGTAGCGCGTGTCGCTCATGGGCACAGCCTGCTCTGCCGTCGCGGTGCTTGGCTACTCGACGGGCCCGTGGGCCTGCTGGCCCCGCGCCGCGGCCGTCGCCGGGTGCACGGTCAGGGGCAGCAGCGTCCGGGCGGGGGCCGGGGGGTCCAGCTGGCGGCAGTGCGCGTCGAGCCGGGCGTACACCTCGGGCCCCACCAGCTCGACGAGCTCGGCGGCCAACGACCGCCAGACCGGAACGGCGCCGGTGTGGGCCGCGGGGCTGGTCGTGCAGTACCAGTCGAAGTCGGCCCCGCCGCCGCCCCAGCCGGCCCGCGTGTACTCCGTGACCGTCACCTGCAGGTGCTCGCCGCCGTCCGGCTCGGTGACGGTGTCGTAGGTCCGGCGCAGCGGCAGCTGCCAGCATACGTCGGGCTTGGTCGTCAGGGGCGGCTCCCCCTCGCGCAGGGCCAGGGCGTGCAGCGCGCACCCGTACCCGCCGGGGAAGCCGCGCGGGTTGTGGAACACGCAGGCCCCGTCCAGGACGGCGGTCCGCCGCTCGCCGTCCTCGTCGGCCTCCGCCCAGGCTCCTGCAGCGCCGTGGTCGGGGTGGCCGTGGTTGGCCCAGCCGGCCGGGTCCAGGCGCGCCACCGCCTCCGCCACGCGCGCCTCGTCGGCGGGCTCGGAGAACCAGGCACCGTGCACGCAGCAGCCCGCCTCGGGCATCGTGGCGTCGATCCCCGGGCAGCCGGCACCGAAGATGCACGTCCATGACGAGGTCAGCCAGGTGAGGTCGAACCGGTAGACGGTGAGCTCCTCCGGGGGGCCGTCCGCCAGCTCCAGCCACAGCCGCTCCGTCGGTCCGGGGACCTCCGCCCGACCGGGCCGCGCACCGCCTGCCCCTGCCACCCGCCGAGGGTAGCCGCGCCCGCCGGCCCGCCTGGCGGGAGCCCCCGGGGGCCGTACGCTGGTTGACCGTGACCGGGTCCCCGACGTCGTCCGACGGCCCGTCGACCGGGCCCTCGCTCGTCGGCCTCGCCACGACGTCGGTGTACCCGGAGCCCGCCGAGGAGGCGTTCCGGCAGGCCGCGGACCTGGGCTACGACGGCGTCGAGGTCATGGTGTGGTCGGACCCGGTCAGCCGCGACGCCGACGCCCTGCTCCGGCTGGCCGCCACCTACGGCGTCCCGGTCATGAGCGTCCACGCCCCCACCCTCCTGCTCACCCAGGGGGTCTGGGGTCGTGACAACTGGGCGAGGCTCGTCCGCACCGCCGAGCACGCCGAGGCCATCGGGGCCGAGACGGTCGTCGTCCACCCTCCCTTCCGTTGGCAGCGCACCTACGGGGCCTCCTTCGAGGAGGGCATCGCCGCCCTCGGCGAGGAGCACCACTGCACCTTCGCGGTGGAGAACATGTTCCCGTGGCGCGTGGGGGGACGCGACGTGCAGGCGTACGCGCCGGGCTGGGACCTGCTCGACCACGGCTACCCCCACTGCACCCTGGACTTCTCCCACGCCGCCACCGCCCGGCAGGACGCGCTGCAGCTGCTGGACGTGCTGGGGGAGCGGGTGCGCCACGTGCACCTCACCGACGGCACCGGGTCGTTGATGGACGAGCACCTCGTGCCCGGCGACGGCACGCAGCCGGTGGCCCAGGTGCTGGAGAAGCTGGCGGCCGGTGGGTGGGACGGGCACACCGTCGTGGAGATCAACACCAGGCGCGACAAGCCCAACCGGGTGGACTCCTTGCGCCGCAGCCTGGACTTCGCGCGTCGACACCTGGCCCACGGCGGCTAATGTGCGCCAGGTGATCGCCGAGGCCCAACGGGCAGTGCTGCTGGCAGCGTCTCGCAACACCCAGCTCCGTGAGGTGGTGGAACGGGCTCCCGTGACCCGGGACCTGGTCCGCCGCTTCGTCGCCGGGACGGGTGACGACCATGCCCTGGAGGTGTCGGCGGACCTGCGCTCGCAGGGGCTGCTGGTCACCCTGGACCGGCTCGGGGAGGACGTCACGGACGCCGCCGACGCCGCGGCCACCCGTGACGCCTACGTCGGGGTGCTGGGACGGCTGTCGGCGCTGGGGCTCACCGAGGACGGCGCGGTCGAGGCGTCGGTCAAGCTGTCCGCGCTGGGACAGGCGCTGGGGGCCTCCGGTGAGCAGACGGCCCTGGAGAACGCGCGCACCATCTGCGAGGCCGCCTCCCTGGCCGGCACGACGGTCACCCTCGACATGGAGGACCACACCACGGTCGACTCCACGCTGCGCATCCTCGAGGCGCTGCGGGTCGACTTCCCGTGGGTGGGAGCCGTCCTGCAGGCGCAGCTGCGACGCACGGTGGCCGACTGCCGGGACCTGTCCGGCGCGGGGTCCCGCGTCCGGCTCTGCAAGGGCGCCTACGCGCCGCCGGAGAGCGTGGCCTTCACGTCCCCGCAGGAGGTGGACCGCTCCTACGTCCGCTGCCTCAAGGCCCTCATGCGGGGCGAGGGCTACCCGATGCTCGCGACCCACGACCCCACGCTGCTCGAGATCGCCCAGGTCCTCGCCCGCGACGTCGGCCGCGAGGAGACGTCGTGGGAGGTCCAGATGCTGCTCGGCGTACGGCCCGAGGAGCAGAAGCGGCTGGCCGCCACCGGGCGCCGCGTCCGGACCTATGTTCCCTACGGCGAGGACTGGTACGCCTACCTGGTCCGCCGGCTGGCCGAGCGCCCGGCGAACCTGGCCCTGCTGCTGCGGTCCCTCGCCTCCAAGAAGTGAGCCTCGACCCCACGGCCGCCGCGGCCGGCGACGTGACCCAGGAGCCGGGGCCGGTCGCCCTGACGGAGGTCGTGGCCGTGCTCGGGGCCGGCGTGATGGGGGAGACGCTGCTGTCCGGCCTCCTCCGGGCCGGCCGTCCGGCGTCCGGGCTGCGGATCACCGAGCGGCGCGAGGCCCGGGCGCAGGAGCTGCGCGAGCGTCACGGGGTGGCGGTCGTGGACACCCCCACGGCCGTCCGGGCGGCAGGCACCGTGGTGCTCGTCGTCAAGCCGCAGGACGTCCCGTCGCTCGTCTGCGAGATCGCTCCCCACCTGAGGCCCGGCACGCTCGTGGTCTCGCTGGCCGCAGGCGTCACCACCGCTGCCGTCGAGCGCGGGCTGGCGGAGGCCGGCGCCTCCGACACGGTCGCCGTGGTCCGGGTGATGCCCAACACGCCGGCCCTGGTCGACGCCGGCATGAGCGCGCTGGCGCCCGGGCGGCACTGCGACGCGGAGCACCTGGACGCCGCCGAGGCGCTGCTCGCCAGCGTCGGGAAGGTCGTCAGGGTCCCCGAGCACCAGATGGACGCGGTCACCGCGGTCTCCGGCTCGGGGCCGGCCTACGTCTTCTACGTCGTCGAGGCCATGGTCGAGGCCGGTGTGCTCCTGGGCCTCTCGCGTGACGTCGCGACGACGCTGGCCGCCCAGACCGTCCTGGGCGCAGGGAAGATGGTGGCCGAGACCGGGCAGCACCCGTCGGTGCTGCGTGAGCAGGTGTGCTCGCCTGCCGGCACCACCATCGCCGCCATCAGGGTGCTCGACGACCACCGGGTGCGTGCCGCCTTCGTCACCGCGATGGAGGCCGCCCGGGACCGCTCCGTGGAACTGGGACGGCTCGCCGGTAGTTGACGACGACGAGCACCCCGGTGACGAGCCGCGGTGCAGCAGGGCGCACGCTGGTGACGTAGGGACCTGCGGCACGGCACGGCACGGCAGGTAGGCACGGACGAGCGGAGGTGTGGCGGTGGGCTGGCTCTCCAGGGCCTTCGGCAAGCGGGGTCGCTCGGGCGACGGTCCGGGTGGCGGCCGGCTCGCCGAGGACCTCGCGCACCTGCGTGACTTTGCCACCTCGCGTCGCGGCGTGGAGTTCTACCTGGAGCCGGAGAACGACGGCTTCGACACCACGCTGGTGGCGGTGGCGTTCGACGGGGAGTGGACCAGGCGGCGGGTCGGGTCGCCGTCGGCTGCGGGCCGTCTCGCTCGGAGCCTGAGCCTGCCCGTCTACGAGGCTGGTGTGACCGGGTACCCGAAGCGCATGAAGGCATGGAGCCGGGCCCACCCTGAGCGGCGGCTGCGACCGCGCTAGGCGTGCGCCACCACGCCATCGGCCCGGTGCCGGAGAGGGCAACGGGACCAGGCTTCGGTGGCGAGGTGCTCGGATCGTCCGACGGCGGTGTGTGCCTCGGTAGTGAGGGTGTGGATCCGGTGACGGGGCCGACGTGATGGCACAACTCGAGGGCGCGGCCTTGGCTCACCTAGGCTGCCGCGGCGGGCATCACGAAGACGGCCGCTGCCGTCTAGTCGGCCACGGATGGCGACCCGGTCGCGGTCGACTTTGGCCCACGGCCACGCCGCGGTCCACGCCCGTTTCGCCTAGGCCGACCTGGCTTCTATCGTCGCCCCTCACGCGGGCGACCCGGAGGCCGCCAGCCCTGTCCACGCGGCCGGGGCGGACCGCAGCCTCACCCCAGGGCACCGCCGGCTGAGCCGCCCTCGGGGCGAGAGCGACCGCCACGACGGAGGACGTCGCATGAGCGACGAGTACGACCAGCCGGACGGCCGGCGCCCGGGGTACCCACCGCATCACCGCTGCCCGCTGACGTGGAGCGCTGCTCGGCGGCTGCGCCTGCCGACATCCGTCACCACGCCCCCGACGTCTTGGCCACCGTGAAGGCCCCACATTGGGATCCCATCGAGGTCCAAGGTGCGGCCGAGACGGGCGACCTCGGGGGTCGGACATGACGGCAGGCTGGTGAGGACCTGTTCGGCGAGGCGTCGTCCGGCGGCGTGGCTGTCTTGGTGGAAGCAGGCGCGGACCTGCTGGGCGCAGCGGCAGGCGACCTCGACCTTGACATGTTCCTCGCGGGCGGTTACCGCCGTGCGCAGTCGGGACTGCTGCCGCTCCGTCAGGTGCTCTTCCCCGGCTCGGAGGATGTTACGTAGCCGGTGCATCGGGTCGTCGCGGCGACCGCGATGACCGGTGGTGTCCTGCCGGACGCGGCGGCGGACGTCGTCGACGACAGCGGTTGCGAGCTGGAACGCATTGAGCACGGCGACGGCGTCCTGGAGCTGGTCGTCGATGGCGTTCTTGTAGCCGTGGATGGGGGTACCCCCGCTCGTGGGGGAGGGTCGAGAGCGGCGATCCTCACTCCGGCCGGGACGTCCTCGCCGCGCTCGGCGAGCCAGCTCCGGCAGGCCTATCCGGACCGGCCCGGTACGAGGTCTATCAAGCGGGCGTGAACCTGTCCGTCCTGGTCACGAGTGAGGTCGACCATCCCGGTGAGCTCCTTCGGTCCCCGCCCGCCAGCCCTGACCGGTTTCGTGCTGACGTCGTCCGCGCGCTTCTTCAGCGTCCGGCCAAGGGTGATGAGCTCGGTGAGCGCGGCGGGGACGCCCGCGGTGAGCGCGGCGATGAGGCTGCTCATGGCCTGCCGGCCCGCGGCCCGGTCGGGGTGGCGGTAGGCGGTGATCATGCGCTGGTAGATGCCCCAGGTGGCCTCGACCTGGACGTGGTCCTCGATCCCGAACAGCGCCGACAGTCGCTGGCGTTGGCGGTCGGTGAGTAGGTCCGCGCCGGTGTGCAGGGTCCGGCGGGCGCGGTAGAGCGGGTCGTCCTTGAGGCCGCGGTGCCCGTGGAGGTCCTGCTGGACGCGGCGCCGGCAGCGGTCCAAGGCGTCGCCGGCGAGGCGGACGACATGGAACGGGTCCATCACCGCGGTCGCCTCGGGGAGCTCTTCGGTGGTGGCGGTCTTGAAGCCGGTGAACCCGTCCATGGCGACGACCTCGAGGCCGTCACGCCAGGCCTTGGGCCGTTCGGCGAGCCAGGTCTTGAACGCCTGCTTGGAGCGTCCCTCGACCATCGCCAGCAGCCGCGACGGGCCGGTCTTGTCGCGAACCGGGTGGGGGCACCCCCGGCCCCCCGGGGCTGGGGGAAGGTCGATGACGACGGTGACGAACGTGTCGCCGCGGCGGGTGTGACGCCAGACATGCTCGTCAACCCCGATCACCCGGACCCCGTCGAAGCGGGCCGGGTCGTCGAGCAGGACCCTCTTGCCCTCGGCGAGGACAGCGTCGTTGGCGGTGGTCCACGACACCGCGAGAGCCTCGGCGAGGCGGGCGACGGTGAGGTGCTGACAGACCAGCCCGACCAGCGCCCAGCGCAGCGCGGTGCGGGACAGCTTCGCCCGGGGTTCGGCGGCGCGGCTGGTGTCCTGGCGCTACACGTGTCCGCAGCCGGTGCACTTGTAGCGGCGGATCGTGAGCAGCAACGTCGTCGGACGCCAGCCCAGCGGCTCATGCGCCAGGCGCCTGGTGACGGTGTCCCGCGGGTTGCCCTCGCAGCCGCAACGGCGGCACCAGCGCGCCGCGTCGTCCTCCTCGACACGGCAGGCGAGCACCGCCTTGTCCGGTTGCAGGTGCTGGCCGATGACCACGAGACCGAGCTCGTCGAGGCGGCAGAACGTCGTCACATCAGGGGTCGCGAAGGTAGCGTCACGCACGTCGAGGTCTTCCTGGATGGGTGGTGTGAGAACTTCCATCCTCGGGAGGCCTCGACCTCTATCCAGGCACCGACGCGCCGAACCTTGCCTCGCCCCACGTGGCCGTCGGCTACACCCTCAACTGGGAAGAGTTCATTTGTCGCTAATGCCCGCCGTGTCGATACGGCATTTGACTCGGGGGTCGCACGCCCTTAGGTTCCTCATCGCGGCAGGGTGATCCCATCCAAAGCCGGCATTCAGCAAACGGCCGTAGGACGAGTTATGTCTAGGGTACTCCAGTTCGTAGCGTGGGCTGCGAAGCAGGCCTGGAAATATGGTGCGAGGGCGGTCAATGCCGCCATCTCGTGGGCCAAGAAGAACTGGCGCACCGTTCTCCGATGGATCGAGCGTGGTGCCAGCTTCACGTGGATCCTCGAAGAGATCCTCCGGATCCTCGGCCACCGCTGATCGTGGACTGCGTCGGAGCGGACGGCTGCGCTCACAGGCGCCCGCTCCGGCGCGGCCCTCGTCAGGGGCCGGGCCCGTATCCTTCGAGCGTGCTCAACGGTCAGGTCCCGGCGCTGGGTAGTCCCGGCGTGGCCCGCCTACCCTCGGCCGCGCTCCGCTACGAGAATGCGCGATCGGTCGTCGCTGCTGTCTTGGTGGGTGGTGTGCTGACCGCCGGGGCAAGCGCGCTGACCGATGGTCGACCCCGTGCGATTCTCCTGCTGGTCATTGGATTGGTTATCGCGGCGACACTCCTCGTAGAGCTACCGTTCTCGAACCGACTCCTTGTTCGTAGCACGTCGTACACCGTGACTCCCGAATTTGTCTACATCACCCGGGGGGTGGTGTTCCGAAGCAACTCGTGCATTCCAACTTCGAGCCTGCTCAACGTCGAGACGGTCGAGGGTCCCCTCCTGGCTCGTTTTGGACTCGTCAAGGTCAGATTTCGTGGCGTCACGATGTCGGAGTCGCTAGGACCACTCGACGCGGGGGAGGTGCTCGTCATTCGCCTAGCGATCATGTCCGAGCACTGCCGCACGTGACCCCGATCGAGACGTCGCACACGTGGCGCAGGGCTCCCCTGCATGTCGTCGCCGCCAAGTACGTCGAGCATGCGCCGAGCATCTGCGGCGCCATCGTCCTCAGTGTGCTGGCGAGCCGGTACTCCCATGGTCAGGTGGGGCAGGTCGCGTGGCTGGTCTTTGCTGCCGCGGCCTGTGCCCGGCTGGTCGAGCCCGTGGGCGCGTGGTGGTACCTCCGTCTGCGCCTCGACCGGTCGGGTCTGTGGACACGAACAGGACTGGTGCATCGCCGGACCCGCTTCACGGCGTGGTCGACGGTCGCGTCCGTCGACGTGCACTCTCCGTGGCACCACCGATTGTTCGGCCTTCGGATCGTGGAGGTGCGTCAGGGGGGGGGTGACGGCACGAGTGTTCGTATCGACGCGCTCCGCGCCGATGACGTCGACAAGGTGATGGCGGCGTTTCGCCGCCGCGACGACGTCAGCATAGCGCCGTCCAGGCCGGCGGGGCTCGCTCTAGTTGGGCCGCAGGGAGGGGCGCAACACGAGGGTGGCCAGGCGACCTCGAACGAGATGCCCGCCCCGATCTTCGAGGCCTCCACCGTCGACCTGTTGCTGACTAGCTTTCATCTACGGACGTGTGGCCACCTTTGGGGGGGCTGCGGTCCTCTCGATGTCCGAGGTCCTGGACGACCTGGGGCTGCTCCCTGCCCTCATCGACCGCTCTTATCCGGGAGCTGTCGGGACAGCGTTGCTCCTGGGCCTCGCTGTCCTGCTCTGGGGCCTCGCGGCGACAGTCATCCGCTTCGCCGGGCTTCGTACCTACCTGACGGACGACGGCTTCGTGCTTCGGTACGGACTGCTGTCGTTACGTGACCGCCGCGTCAGCCACCAGGCTGTGATAGGCGCAGAGCTTCGGCGGACCCTCATCGAAGCCGCCCTCGGCCGGGTCCGCCTCACGCTGCTCACCCGAGACTCCAGTGCGGGTCTCGGCACCAACCTCGTGCTCCCCTCGTTGCCCGAGGACGTGGTGCGGCGCATCATCCTCGGTCCGCTCGGTGAACGGGTAGCGGTCGCTCAGGTGTGGGACGCGACGTCGCGCCCCAGGGTCGTCCGCCTCATGGCCGTCGCCGCTGCGGTCGTGCTCGTCGTCCCCACCCTCCTGGGGCTCGTCCTCTTCGGTCTCGGGTTGCCCCTGGCCGCCGCCGCTGTCGTAGCCCTCGTGCTGCTGCCAGTTACGGCGTCCGTCGGTCGCGCCGTCGGCGCGACGGTTCGCGTGGAGAGGGCGGGAGCTGTGGTCACGCTTCGGACCTGCTTCGTGGACGAGCGCTGCAGCAGCGTGTGGACCTCTGCCGTGGAGGCGCGCAGTTCATGGACCCTCCTCGGCAGACTTACTGTCTCGCGGGTGCAGGTGTACGCGGGAGGTGTCCGCTCGATCGTGGCGTACGCACGTCCGCAATCCCCGGACAAGAACACAGGGCGGCGTCTATTCCCTGACCCTGACATGACAGATGCGCCCCCGGCGCCCGAGGAGGTTGTGACGTGATCCATCTCAACTCCGTGTCCAAGCGGTACGGCGCGCGCGTGGTCCTGGACGACGTCTCGTTCGTCGCGCACCCCGGCCGGGTCACCGGTTTCGTGGGGCCCAACGGGGCGGGAAAGTCGACCTGTCTCCGCATCGTCTCGGGCCTGACGACGCCGTCGGCCGGTATTGCACTGGTCGACGGTCGGCCGCTCCGGGAGGCCGTGAGCGCGGGCTCCACCCTCGGTGTGTTCCTCACCACAGAGCTGATACCGGACCACCTGACGGCGCAGGCATTTCTCGCCTATGCCTGCGACCTCCAGGGGCTCCCGATGAGCCGGGTCGTCGAGACGCTTGAGACGGTGGGACTGGCTGGGGACGGGCGACGGCGTATTCGGACGTTCTCCCTCGGCATGCGGCAGCGCCTTGGGATCGGCGCCGCGCTGGTGGGGCGGCCACGCCACCTTCTGCTCGACGAGCCTGTCAACGGGCTCGACCCTGACGGCATCATCTGGCTGCGCTCTTTGGTCTCGTCTATGGCCCGAGCCGGTGGAGCAGTGCTGCTGTCGTCACACCATATGAGCGAGCTCGCCCTTGTGGCCGACGACGTCGTGATGCTGGACCACGGCCGGGTGGCGCGTGCCGGAGAGTTGTCGTCCTTCGTCTCCGAGGGGACGCCCAGGACGTACGTGGAGGTCGACGACCTGACTGCCGCGCTCGTCGCTCTCTCCCGCAGCGGGTACGACGTCGAGCCTATCGACGGGGGCCTCGTCGTCACGGGCCAGTCCCCGCAGGCGGTGGGAGCCGTGCTGTTCCGCGAAGGCCTCGGCGTCTCCCACCTACGGTTGCTCGAGCGCACCCTCGAGGAGACCTATTTCACCGAAGTGACAGGTAAGGCGACGTGAGCAGGGAGCGTCACATGACACAGCACACCGGGGTCGGCGAGCGATCAGGTGCCCCTACGGTCGCCACGGTGGCGCGGGCCGAGCTGCGGGCGGTTGTCCGGCAAGGGGGAATGCTGCCCGGGCTGCTCTTGGCCCTGGTGAGTGGCGCCTTGACCGGGGCGGGCACGCTCACCGCCCTGAAGGCACTCAGCGGCCAGGACACAGCCCGCGCGTCCATCGCCTACGTGACGCCACCGATCGAGGCCGCTGGCTTCGTCGCAATCGCGGTCGTGGTGCTCGTCGTCGTCATCCACTCCGGTCGGGCCGCGCAGAACGGGGCCTTCAGCAGCGCCCTGCTTCTCGTGCCACGACGGACGACCTTGGTGGGCGCGAAGGTGGTCGCCGCCGCCGTGGTCTCTGCGATGACCGTCCTGGCGGCGACGTCCATCATCGCAGCGGTGTCCCTGGCCGCCGCGGGGTCCACGTCCTGGATTCCTCAAGCCGTGCTTGCCGTCATCAGCGCGACCTCGGCTGCCGCCCTTTCGGCATCTGTCTCGCTGCTTGTGGCCGTCGCGCTCGGGCGCGTCGTCCCAGCGATCCTGGTCGTGCTGGGCCTGTGGCTATTGCTGCCGACCGCGCTGGGCCTCGCGGCGGCAACGGCGCCGGCGGCGCTGGCGGCCTTTCTAGCATCGCTGCTGGAGGGCACCCCCGCGTCGCTGCTCGGTGGCGCCACGACGGTCTCGACCGCGCCGGTGAACGGCTACGGAAGGCTGGTCCTGGGGCAGCTGGGCCTGCTGCTGTGGGCCGGCGCCCTCGCTGTGGTCGCGACGTCCCTCTTCCGGAGGAGAAGCCTGTGAACGAGCCTGGAACCGGAGATTTTTCCGGCCATCAGGGCCGGGGCAACAACACCCTGGCTACCATCGTGCTGTTCGTGGTGGCGGGGTGCGTCCTCCTAGTGCTGCGCACCACCACCGACGTTCCGTACCTGCCCCGGATCCTGCTGTCGCTCGGGGCGGGCCTCGTCGCGGCGCTGGTCGTCTTCCTGCTGACAGGCCGACGCCGGAGCGATTCCGGTCGGTAGCTCCCGTAGCCCACCCTCAGCCGATGAGCGGGCGCGCCTCCGGCAGCCGGTACAGCCGCTGCCGCTGCTTGGTGGCCACCGCGGCCGCAACCGCCACCGGACCCACCCTGCCCACGAACATGCACCCCACCACGAACCACCGCGCGGCCTCGGGAAGGTCGTCCGTCACCCCGGTGGACAGGCCCACCACCGCGGTCGCGGAGACGGCCTCGAAGATCGCGTCGCTGAGCTCGAAGTCGGTGAGCTGGAGCATGACGACGATCGCGAAGCCGGACAGCACGATCGAGAAGCCCAGCACCGCGAGCGCCTGACGCACCGTCGCGGTGGCGATCCGGCGTCCGAAGGCGTGCACGTCGGCGTCGCCGCGGGCCTCGGCGAACACCGCGAGCGCCAGCACCGCCAAGGTGCCCACCTTGATGCCGCCGGAGGTGCCCGCGCTGCCCGCGCCGACGAACATGAGCGCGTCGGTGACGATCCGGGCCGCCTCGCCCATGCCGGCGTAGTCGATGGTGGCGAAGCCGCTCGAGCGTGGCGTCACGGCCATGAAGGCGACCGCCAGCAGCTTGGTCGGCAGCGCCATGGGCCCGATGGTCGCCTCGTTGCCCCACTCCAGGGATCCGAGCACCAGGGCTGAGCCGACGAGCAGGACGGCCGTGGTCGCGATCACCAGCTGGGTGTGCAGCGACCAGGCTCCAGGCTGGCGGAAGCGCGCCAGCTCGACCAGGACGGGGAAGCCGAGCCCGCCGAGGATGACGGCCGTCATGACCGGCACCGTGATCCAGGGGTCCCCCGCGAAGGCGACGAGGCTGTCGCTGAACAGCGCGAAGCCGGCGTTGTTGAACGCGGAGACCCCGTGGAACACCCCGAGCCACAGGGCCCGCGGCAGCGGCTCGTCGTAGTGCAGGAGGAAGCGGCCGGCCAGCACGGCCGAGGTGATCGCCTCGATGACGGCGGTGGTGAGGAGCAGCCGCGGGAGGATGGTCCGGATCTGCCCCGAGGTCGAACCCGCGGGTCTCCTGCCGGGCCGCGAGCATGCTGCTCAGCCCGAACCGGCGCAGGACGGCCAGGCCGACCAGCGAGCCGAGCGTGGCGATCCCCAGCCCCCCGACCTGGAACAGGACCAGGATGACCACCAGGCCGAAGTGCGACCAGTACGTCGGGGTGTCCACGACGACCAGGCCGGTGACGCACGTGGCGCTCGTCGCGGTGAACACCGCCACCACGGTCGGGGGGATGCCCTCCGGGCCCGTGCCGCCCTCGGACTCCGAGAGCACGGCGACCGGGGCGTGGAGCAGCGCGGCGCCGATGGCGATCACGGCGAGCAGCCCCAGCGGGATGATGCGGACCGGGGACAGGAACGCCTCGAGACCGGCCCGGCGGGCGATGGCCGACGGTGTGCGGTCCCCGCCCGGGAGCAGGCGGCGCACGGACCACCTCGGCACGCCCCGTCGCCGGGAGTCCGGGGTGCGGGTCCGGGGCGAGGGAGTCGAACTTCAGCGCGTCCGGCCCCGGCTCGTCGCCGTCCGGTCGTACGCCGGTCACGGGCGCGCCGCGAAGGCCTCGATCTGGTCCACGTGGCCCGACACGATGAGCACGTCGTCGGGGTGCACCTTGGTGGAGGGGATCGCGTAGGTGAAGTCGGAGCCCGGACGCTTCGACCCCGACCACGGTGATCCCGTACTTGGTCCGCACCCCGGCCTGGTCGAGGGTGAAGTTGTGGGTCTCCTTGGGCGGCGCCATCTTGACGATCGCGAAGCCGTCGTCGAACTCGATGTAGTCCAGCAGCTTGCCCGTCACCAGGTGGGCGGTGCGCTCGCCCATCGTCGCCTCGGGGTACACGACCGTGACCCGGCTGCCGGTGCGGCCGGGCCGGCCCGTCCTTGCGCGGTCCGCGCTCGCGGGCGCGGCGGGCCACCGCCGCCAGCGTCGTCGTCGCCGGTGATGTGGTCGGCGCCCGAGCCCGGTCGCCAGCCGCTCGAGGATCTTGCCGTGGGCTGTGCGAGATCGCCTTGGCCCAGATCTGGCCCGACCTTCAGGTCGACCAGGTTGAGCGTGGACAGCACGCTGGCCTCGATGGAGGTGCCGATCCCGACCACGGCGATCGGGAACTGGCCGGCGCCGATCTGCTCCAGGGCCTGCAGGTTCGTCGCGTCGGCCTCCACCACGTGGGTGAGCCGGCCCGACCACTGCTGGACCAGGTCGGGGCTGCGTTCGACAGCGAGGACCTCGTGCCCGAGCCGGTGCAGGGCCTCGGCGGCGGCCGCCCCGAAACGACCGAGGCCGACGACGAGCACCGCGTCGGAGTGGAGCTTTCCGTTTCCCACAGCAGGACGGTAGCCGTCACCGACGGCCTCAGCCGCTCGATCGGGCCCCCGCGGGCGTCGAGCAGCTCCTGCAACCGCTCCAGCTCGCTCGTCTGGCCCACGACCATCGCCTCGGCCAGCCGTCGGACCTGGGGCTGGGTCGCCTGGTCGGCGGCGACCGTCGGCCATGTCGACCCCGCCGTGGTGGTGGTCGATCATGAGCTGGAGGAACAGCCGCTCCGCCTCCACGCCGTCCGCCGCTTCGAGGGCCGCCATCTCCTCGTCGGTGGCCATCCCCATCGCGACCATCGGATTCTGGGGCTCCCCGTCGCCCGTGCCCTCCGCGTCCGTCCCGGTCATGTCCCCGGTCATGTCGCCGGTCATGCCGTCGTGGTCGGCGAACGTCGACATCCAGCCCATGGTCGGCAGGACCGAGGACTGCGGCAGGCCCCACGTCTGCAGCCATCCGGCCATCTGCCCCTGCTGGTTCTGCTGGGTCAGCAGGATGTCGAGCGCGATGCCCCTGACCTCGGGGTCGTCGCTGCGCTCGCGGACCAGCACGGACATCTCGACCGCCTGGCCGTGGTGGACCTGCATGTCCCGTGCGAACCCGGCGTCCACCGACGCCTCGTCCGGGAAGGTCGACGCCGACGACCCGGTCAGGGCCGAGCCGAGCAGGAGACCGACCACGACGAGCAGGGCACCGCCGAGGACGGCCAGGGCGAGCAGGAGCGGTCTGGCCGCAGCACGCGTCGCCATGTCAGATGGTCGCGCTGACACCGCTGGAGCAGGCGGCGCCAGGCTCAGGGGTCTGCTCGCCCTGGAGGTACTTGGTGAGGAACACCGGGACGCGGTCGTCGTCGACGGAGTCCAGCTGCAGCTGGGCGCCCCAGGCGGTGAGCGACGACCTCCGACGGCAGGTCCTCGCGCGGCGAGACCAGCAGGTACGGGTTGTCGGCCGCGAGCTCCTCGAGCTCTGCGACCTGCTCCGCCGGCAGGTCGGGGTAGTAGGTGATCCAGACCGCGCCGTGCTCGAGGGAGTGCACCGCGGACTCGTCCTGCACCGGGGCGTCGTAGAAGCCGCAGTCCTGCCAGCGCGGGGCGGGCAGGTGGTCTCCGCCGGCGGGAGGGTTCTGGGCGTACTCGACGTCGGTCTCGACGTGGTTGCGGGTGAGGTCCTCGAAGAGCTCGACACCGTCGATGTCCGCCGCCGCCTGCGCGCGCAGGTCCTCGCGCTCGTTCTGGGTCTGCACGATGACCACCACCACGACACCGATCAGCACCAGCGCCACGAGCGAGGCGAGCCCCACCACGAGGAAGGACCGGCGCCGTTCGGCGTTCTTCTGGGCGGCCTGCATCTTGGCCAGGCGGGCCTGGCGCTCCTCGGCGGGCGTGGTGGGCACGGATGTCTCCTCGGTCGGCGCGCGGGGCGTGAGCGGGACCATCATCCCCCCGCCCCGCGGTCCGGACGTCACCCACCCCGGCCAGGACGGCTAGCGTTGCCGGATGAGCCGCGCCCGGGTCGTGTGGGACGAGGACTTCGTCCGGTACGACTTCGGCGACGGGCACCCGATGGCGCCGCTGCGCATCGACCTGACCGCGCGCCTGTGCCGCGACCTCGGCCTGCTCGAGCACGTGGACGTCGTGGACGCGCGGGTCGCCGAGGACGACCTGCTGAGGACCGTGCACACCGCGGGTCTGGTGCAGGCCGTGCGCCGGGCCTCGAGCGACCCGCGCGCCCACGTGGGCCACGGGGTGGGCACCACCGACACCCCCGCGTTCGCGGGCATGCACGACTCGGCCGGGCGGGTGTTCCAGGGCTCGGTGGACCTCGCGCGGGCGATCGCCTCCGGTGAGCTGGACCACGGCGTCAACTTCACCGGGGGGCTGCACCACGCGACGGCCGACGCCGCCTCGGGGTTCTGCATCTACAACGACTGCGCCGGGGCGGTGCAGGCGCTCCTGGACGCCGGCGTGGAGCGGGTCGTGTACGTCGACACCGACGTCCACCACGGGGACGGCACGGAGCAGATCTTCTGGGACGAGCCGCGCGTCACGACCATCTCCGTGCACGAGTCCGGCCGGACGCTGTTCCCCGGGACGGGGTACCCCACGGACGTCGGCGGGGCGGGTGCCGAGGGGTCCGCGGTCAACGTCGCCCTGCCGGCAGGGACCGGGGACGCCGGCTGGCTCCGGGCGCTGCACGCCGTCGTCCGCCCGGTCGTGCGGGACGTGCGCCCGGGAGTGCTCGTCACCCAGCACGGCTGCGACACCCACGTGCTGGACCCCCTGGCCCACCTGCGGGTGTCGGTCGACGGGCAGCGCGCCGCGGCGGTCATGCTCCACGAGTTCGCGCACGAGTCGGCCGGCGGGCGATGGCTGGCCCTCGGTGGCGGCGGCTACGAGCTGGTCGACGTCGTCCCGCGCGCCTGGGCGCACCTGGTCGGGGTGGCGGCGCACGCCCCGGTCGACCCGCTGACCGCGGTGCCCCGGTCCTGGCTGGACCACGTGACCGCGATCCTCGGCCAGCCCGGGCCGAGGCGGATGACCGACGGCGAGCACGCCGACTTCACGACCTGGGAGTCCGGCTACGACCCCGCCGACCCGGTCGACCAGGCGATCATGGCGACCCGCAAGGCGGTCTTCCCGCTGCTCGGGCTGGACCCCTGGTTCGACTGATGGCTCGACCGGTGGCCCGACCGGCGGTTCGACCGGGCGCGCCGGGGGAGTCCGGGCTGCGCCCGTCTGGGCGGTAGCCTGGCCCCGGACCAGGGGTGCGCGCAGCCGCTCCCGTCATCAGCGGAAGGACCCACGTGGGCTCTGTCATCAAGAAGCGTCGCAAGCGCATGGCCAAGAAGAAGCACCGCAAGCTGCTTCGTCGCACGCGCCACCAGCGTCGCAACAAGAAGTAGGGCACCCCGCGTGGGTCGGGGGCGGCCGTGAGCCGGCAGGTCGTGCTCGTCACCGGGGTCTCCAGGTACCTCGGTGGCAAAGTCGCGGAGGCGCTCGCCGCCCACCCCACCGCCCCCGCGTGCTCGGCACGGACGTCGTCCCGCCCCACGCCCCGCTGGGTGGGGCGCGGTTCGTCCGGGCCGACATCCGGAGCCCGACCATCGCCCGGCTCCTGCGCGAGGAGTCCGTGGACACCGTCGTCCACATGAACGTCATCGCCACCCCCCGCTCGGCCGGTGGCCGGGTGCCGATGAAGGAGATCAACGTCATCGGCACCATGCAGCTGCTCGCCGCGCTGCAGAAGGTGCCAGGCGTGCGTCGGCTGGTCGTGAAGTCCACCTCCGGGGTCTACGGCGCCGGCCCCGCGGACCCGGCGATCTTCACCGAGGACACCACCGCGTCCACCCCGCCCCGGACGGGGTGGGCGAAGGACTGCCTCGAGGTCGAGGGGTACGTCCGCGGCTTCACCCGTCGTAGGCCGGACGTCGCCGTCGCGCTGCTCCGCTTCGCCAGCATCATCGGTACCGGCCTGGAGACCCCGTTGTCCCGGGCCTTCGCGCTGCCGGTCGTCCCCGGCCTGCTGGGCCACGACGGCCGGCTGCAGTTCGTCGCACGAGGACGACGCGGTGGCGGCCATGGTGACGGCGACGCTCGGCGGCAGCAGCGGAGATCCCCGGCTCGACGCCCGCGGCGCCACGGTGAGCGGACCGGTGAACGTCGCCGGGGACGGCGTGCTCACGACCAGCCAGGCCGCCGCGATGGCCGGGCGTCCCGTTCTCGGCCTGCCCGAGCGCCTGGCGCCCGCCGCCAGCCGCTGGCTCACCCGCCTCGGTGCGGCGGAGCTGTCGTACGAGGACCTCCGCATGCTCGGCTACGGCCGTGTCCTGGACACCACACGCTGCCGGGAGGAGATGGGCTTCGTCCCCTCCCGCACGACGAGGGAGGCGTTCGGGGAGTTCGTCGAGGCCCACCGGCTGCGGGGCCTGCGACCGGTCGTCGACCTGGTCGCGGAGGAGATCGGCAAGGCCGTGGTCGAGACCGTCGGGACCCGCCGGTGAGCGGGCGCCGTCGCGACGCCGTGTCGCTGGGGGCCGACCGGGCGGCGGCGGAGCGGGCGCGACGACGGGGGACGCCCCTGGTCACGCCGGCGGCCCGCCACGCCTCGGCCTGCGCCGCCGCCCGAGCGGGTCATCGACCTGGTGGCGGAGGAGGCCGGTCAGCGGATGGCCGAGGCCATGGCCGTGCCGCGCAGGGGTGCGCACCTGGAGGTCGTGCCCGACCTGCCCGACCTGCCCGACCTGCCCGACCTGCCCGGGGACGGCGACGGCGACGGCTCGACGTCTGGCGAGCCCGCCGACCGGGCCGGGCAGCCGACCCGTCGCCCGACGCCGGGGTCGAGGAGCAGGCGGTCGAGGACCCGGCGCACCTGACGGAGCTGCTGGTGGAGGCGGTCGACTTCGTCCGGCGTCGGCTGGAGGGCGACTACGCGGTCGACGAGTTCGGGTTCGACCCCGAGCTCACCGAGCGCGTCCTGCTGTCCGTCCTGCGGCCGGTCTACCGGCGCTGGTTCCGGGTGGACCTGCGCGGCGCCGACCGCATCCCCCGCGACCGCGGCGCGCTCCTGGTGGGCAACCACTCCGGCACGGTGGCGTGGGACGCCCTGATGACGCAGGTGGCCGTGCACGACAGCACCGGAGGTCGTTTCCTCCGGCTGCTGGGTGCGGACCTGGTCTTCGCCACGCCGGTCGTGGGCGACGTCGCGCGCCGGATGGGCGCCACCCTCGCCGCGACCGGCGACGCCGAGCGGCTGCTGTCCGTCCGGCGAGCTGGTGGGCGTCTGGCCCGAGGGGTTCAAGGGGATCGGCAAGAACTACCGCGACCGCTACCGCCTGCAGCGGTTCGGTCGGGGCGGGTTCGTGGCGGCGGCGATCCGGACCCAGGTGCCGATCGTTCCCGTGAGCATCGTGGGGGCCGAGGAGATCCACCCGATGCTCGCCGACGTCCGCCCGCTGGCCAGGCTGACCGGGGCGCCGTACTGGCCGGTCACCCCGACCTTGCCCTGGCTCGGGCCGCTGGGTCTGGTGCCGCTGCCCAGCAAGTGGCTCATCGAGTTCGGCGAGCCCGTCGCCGACCGACGAGCTGGACCCGAGCGCGGCCGACGACCCGATGGTCGTCTTCGAGATCACCGACCGGGTGCGCGAGGTGATCCAGCAGACCCTGTACGCGCTGCTGGTGCAGCGGCGCTCGCGTGTTCCTCGGATGAGCCCCGGCGGGGCGGCAGGAACCACCGGCCGCCGCGGGTCCGGCTCGTCGGCGAGCCGGGCTGCCACCTGTGCGACGAGGCCCGGCGTGGTGGTCGAGCCGAGTGCCGCCGCGCGGGCGTCGAGCTGGTCGAGGTGTCGGTCGACGACGACCCCGAGCTGCACGCCCGCTACTGGGACCGGATCCCGGTGGTCGAGGTGGACGGGGAGCAGGTCGAGGCGCTGCGCGTGGACGCCGCGCGGCTGCGGGCACGGCTGCGCCCGGCCGGCGCGTCGTCTGCTCTGGTGAGCGCGGGGAGACCCGCAGGCGGGCGTGCGCACCTGAGCCACCGGCCACCGTGCGCGGTCCACAGGTCGCCGAGGCGCGGTCCGGTGCGACCCCGTCGCACGACTTTGTGCACGCAGTCACAAGCACGTACGATGAGGGCCCCGACGCGAGGAGAGCACCTGTGCCGCTGCAGCGCCTGCGACTGCCCCGCACGGGCTCCCGCACGCCGACGGACACGATCGTACGGGTCCAGCCCGATGACGTGGTCGCCCGCACCGCCGCCGCCAAGGGCGTCCCCGAGGCCACCGTCGCTCGGCTGCCGCCTACCTGCAGGCCCTGCACGCCCTCGCCGACCGGGGCATCGCCACGGTGTCCAGCCAGGAGCTCGCGCGAGCGCGTGCACGTCTCGGCCGCCATGCTGCGCAAGGACCTGTCCCAGCTCGGCTCCTACGGCACCCGCGGGCGTCGGCTACGACGTCGCCACCCTGGTCCACGAGATGTCCGGCGTGCTCGGGCCTGGAGCACGACTGGCCCGTCGCCATCGTCGGGGTGGGCAACCTGGGCCGGGCGCTCGCCCACTACGGCGGCTTCTCCAGCCGCGGGCTGAGCATCGCCGCGCTGTTCGACGCCGACCCCGCCGTGGTCGGCACGGTGGTCAACGGCCACACGGTGCACCACGTCGACGAGCTCGCCCGCCTGGTCGGCCGCTTCGCGGCGTCCGCATCGCGGTCGTCGCGACGCCGGCCTAGGCCGCCCAGGCCACCGCGACCGCCTGGTCGCCGCCGGGTGTGACGAGCATCCTGTGCTTCGCCGGGGCCGCCGTCCGCGTGCCCGACGGGGTCATGGTGCGGGCGGTCGACCTGTCAGCAGCGAGCTGCAGATCCTCGGCTTCCACGAGCAGCGCAAGCGCAGTGACGTCCTGGGCCCGCTGCCGCCCGGGCACCGTCGGGCCGGCCGTCGGTCGGCGAGCGGGGTCGCTGCGGTGACGCTCCTCGTCGTCGGTGCCAGCCACCGCACCTGCCCGCTGCCGCCCTCGAGCAGCTCGCCGCCGCCGCGTCGGACCCGGCCGACGTGGCGCGGCGCGTGCTGGCCGAGCGCTACGTCAACGAGGCCATGGTCGTCTCCACCTGCAACCGGGTCGAGGTCTACGTCGACGCCGACCGCTTCCACTCCGGCGTGGCCGCGGTCTCCGGCGCCCTCGCCGCCGGCACCGGGGTCGACGCCGCCGAGCTCGGCGAGCACATGTACGCCCACTACGACGGTGCCGCGGTCGAGCACCTGTTCCAGGTCGTCGCCGGGCTGGACTCGATGGCGCTGGGCGAGGCCCAGATCCTGGGCCAGGTCCGCATCCGCCTACAGCCGCGCCCGGGCCGCCGGGCAGGCCGGGCGGGCGATGGCCGCGGTCGTGGAGCGCGCGCTCCGCGTGGGCCGCCGCGCCCGCGCCGAGACCGGCCTGGACCGGCTCGGCAACCGCATGGTGGCCGAGGCGCTGGCCGGCGCCGAGCAGCACGTCGGTCCGCTGGACCGGGCGCACGGGTGGCCGTCGTGGGCGCGGAGGCATGGCGGCGCTGGTGACGGCCACGCTCGCCCGCCAGTGGCGTCGGCGCGCGGTGACCGTCGTCAACCGCAGCGCGCGACCGGCCGCCCGGCTGGCCGCGTCGGTCGGCGGCGAGGTCGCCCCGCTGGAGGACCTGCCGCGCCTGCTGCGCGAGCTGCGACGTGGTCGTCAGCTGCACGGGCTCCGTCGGCCACGTCGTGGAGGCCGCCGACGTCGCTCGGCCGCGGTGGCGGACCGCGCAGCGCCGGCCGCTGGTCCTCGTCGACCTCGCCCTGCCCCGGGACGTGGCCCCCCTGCCGGACGGGCCCCAGGCCGGCGTGACCCTGGTCGACCTCGAGGCCCTGGGCCGGCGGCTGGCCGCCGAGGGCGACGGCACCACCGAGGTCGCCCGGGCCCGTGCCGTGGTCGCCGAGAGGTCGGCGTCTGGCGCGCCGAGGTCGAGGCCGCCACGGTCACGCCGACGGTGGTGGCGCTGCGGTCGCAGGCCGACGCCGTCGTCACCGCCGAGCTGGCCCGGCTGCGGCGCCGGCTGGGTGACCTGGACCCGGTCGTGTCGCGCCGAGGTCGAGCGGACGGTGCGGCGGGTCGTCGACAAGGTGCTCCACACCCCGACCGTCCGGGTCAAGGAGCTCGCGGGCGGGCCCGACGGCTCGATGTACGCCGAGGCGCTGCAGACGCTGTTCGGGCTCCAGGTCGGCGACAGCCTGGCCCCGGTGGCCCCGGTGGCTCCGGTGGCCCGGTGCTCCGGTGGCTCCGATGGCTCCTGCCGTTGCCGGGCGCACGCCGCGAGCCGGGGGAGGTCGGCCGTGATCCGGGTCGGGACCCGGGCCAGCGCGCTGGCCCGGACGCAGTCGCAGCTCGTCGCCGACGCGCTGACCGCCGCGCTGGGGGAGCCCACCGAGCTCGTCCTGGTGTCCACCCACGGGGACCGCTCCGGCGAACCGCTGCGTGAGCTGGCGCGCGCCACCAGCGGGACTGGCGTCTTCGTCTCCGCCCTGCGCGACGCGCTGCTGGCCGGGAGCGTCGACGTGGCCGTGCACTCGCTCAAGGACCTGCCGACGGCGCCGGCCGAGGGCATCGACCTCGCGGCCGTCCCCGAGCGGGAGGACCCCCGCGACGCGCTCGTCACGGCCGGTGGCACCAGCCTGGCCGACCTCCCGGACGGGGCCCGGATCGGCACCGGGTCGCCTCGGCGGGCCGCGATGCTGCTCGCCGACGCGGCACGTCGCGGCCGACGCCTGCAGGTCGTCGACGTCCGGGGCAACGTCGACACCCGGCTGGCACGGGTCGGCGACGGACGTGGACGGGGTGGTCCTGGCCCTGGCCGGGCTGCGCCGGCTCGGTCGCCAGGCGGAGGTCAGCGAGGTGCTGGACGCCGACGTCCTCCTGCCCTGCCCCGGCCAGGGGGCGCTCGCGGTGGAGACCCGCTCCGGGGACCCGCTGGGCCCCCGCGTCACGGCCGCGCTGGACCACCCGGCCACCCGCGCCGCGGTCACCGCGGAGCGGAGCATGCTCAGCGTGCTCGACGTGGGATGCTCGGCGCCGGTCGGCGCGTGGGCCACCGTGGCGGGCGACACCCTCACGCTGCGCGGCGCGCTCGCGGACGACCCGGTCGACCTGGTCGCGGACGCCGGGCTCGAGGCACTCGTGGACGGCGCAGCACCGGAGTTCGAGGCGGCCGCGGCCGCTCCTGGCCTGCTGGCGCTGAGCACCCGCGGGGACGCGACCGACGCGCACGCCATCGGGACCAGGGCGGGGCGGGAGCTGCTCCGCGCCAGGGCAGCAGCACACCAGGACCGGCAGGACGCACCGCACGACGAGCGAGGAGATCCTCCGATGAGCACACGTCCGAGCGACCGGGTCCGTCGCCGCGACCGGGGGCGGTGGCCGCGTCGCACGTCGCCTTCGTGGGCGCCGGGCCAGGAGACCCCGGGCTGCTCACGCTGCGCGCCGCCGCACTGCTCGAGGTGGCCGACGTGGTCGTGACCGACCTCGTGGACCCGACGCGCTGCTGGCCCGCTGCGCCCGGCCCGGGGTCGAGGTGGTCCGGCTCGCCGGCGACGTGGACGCGCGAGCTGCCGCGCGCCGGCAGGTCTCGCCAGGTCGCGGGGCTGGCCGTCGACGGGGCCCGGGTGGTCCGCCTGGTCGCCGGCGACGCCACCACCTTCTCCTCGGTGGCCGGGGAGATCAGGCCGCCGCGCGCGCCGCAGGGGCGGACGTCGAGCTGGTGCCCGGCGTCTCCGCCGCCTTCGCCGTGCCGGTCTACGCGGGTGTGCCGATCGCCCCGACCGGGACCGAACGGGTCCACGTCGTCCACGTCACCGACGCCGGCACCGACCTCGTGGCCCCGGGGCGCGGCGGCGCGACACCGTGGTCGTGCTGGGGGCGGCGGAGCTGCTGGGCGGGGCCGCCGAGCGCCTGGTCGCGCATGGGCTGGAGCCCGGACCCGCCCTCCGTCGCGGTGTCCTGCGCGACGACCACGTCCCAGCGCACGGTCGAGGTGGCCCTGGGCAAGGTCGGCGACGTCGTGGCGGGCCTGGCCGAGCCGGTCTCCCTCGTGGTCGGCGAGGCCGTGCGGCAGCGGGATGCGGTGTCGTGGTTCGAGAACCGGCCGCTCTTCGGCTGGCGCGTCCTGGTCCCGCGCACCAAGGACCAGTCGACGTCGGTCGTGGAGCACCTGCGGGAGCTCGGCGCCGACCCTGTCGTCGTGCCGACCATCTCGGTGGAGCCGCCCCGCACGCCGCAGCAGATGGACAAGGCCGTCCGTGGCCTGGTGACCGGCCGGTACGAGTGGGTCGGCTTCACCAGCGTCAACGCGGTCCGTGCCGTCCGGGAGCAGCTGGACGCCCTCGGCCTGGACGCCCGCTCGTTCTCGGGCCTCAAGATCGCCGCCGTCGGCGGTGTGACCGCGCGAGGCGCTGCGGGAGTGGGGCCTGGAGCCCGACCTCGTGCCCATCGGGCGAGCAGTCAGCGCTCGGTCTGCTGCAGGACTGGCCCGCCTTCGACCCGCAGCTCGACCCCATCGACCGCGTGCTCCTGCCCGCGGGCGGACATCGCCACGGACACCCTCGTGGCCGGGCCTGCAGGAGATGGGCTGGGAGGTCGACGACGTCACGGCCTACCGGACCGTCCGGGCCGCACCCCCGGCCGCCCCGGTCCGCGACGCCATCAAGTCCGGCGGCTTCGACGCGGTGCTGTTCACGTCGAGCTCGACCGTGCGCAACCTCGTCGGCATCGCGGGCAAGCCCCACGCCTCCACGGTGATCGCGTGCATCGGCCCACGGACCGCCGCGACCGCGGAGGAGCACGGGCTGCGCGTGGACGTGCTGGCGCCCGTGCCGGAGGTGAGGGCGCTGGTCGAGGCGCTCGCCGCCCACGGCGCCGCCGGACGGGCCGCGGCCGAGGGCAGCGGCAACGCATGGGCACGCCCGTCGCAGCGCGGGCCCCGCCGCCCGTCGACGCGCCCGGTGACGGGCGGCCCCGGGCTGCCCCCCACCGGTGGCGGCTTCCCGGTCCGGCGGCCGCGCCGGCTGCGGGGCACGGCCCCCTGCGCCGCCTGGTGGCGCAGACGCGGCTCCACCCGGCCGACCTGGTGCTGCCGGTGTTCGTGAAGGAGGGGCTCGACTCCCCGCGACCCATCAGCAGCCTGCCCGGGGTGCAGCAGCACTCGAGGGCGTCGCTGGTCGCCCTCGCGCGCGAGGCGGTGGCCGCCGGGGTGGGCGGGCCTCATGGTCTTCGGGGTCCCCCGGACGAGGGACGCCACCGGCAGCGGCATCGACGACCCCGACGGCATCCTCAACGTCGCCCTCGCCGACCTCGCGGACGCCGTCGGCGAAGCCACGGTGCTGATGTCGGACCTGTGCCTGGACGAGTTCACCGACCACGGCCACTGCGGCGTCCTGGACCACGCCGGGCGGGTCGACAACGACGCCACGCTCGAGCGGTACGCCGCCGCGGCCACGGCCCAGGCAGCCGCGGGCGCCCACCTGCTGGGGACCAGCGGGATGATGGACGGACAGGTCGGTGCGGTACGTGCGGCCCTGGACGAGGTCGGCCGGCAGGACGTCGGGGTCATCGCCTACGCCGCCAAGTACGCCTCCGCGTTCTACGGCCCGTTCCGTGAGGCCGTCGAGTCCACGTTGACGGGCGACCGTACGACCTACCAGCAGGACCCCGCCGGGGCACGGGAGTCGCTGCTCGAGGTCGCGCTGGACCTGCAGGAGGGGGCCGACATGGTGATGGTGAAGCCCGCGATGCCCTACCTCGACGTGCTCCGCCAGGTGTCCGACGTCAGCCCGGTCCCGGTGGCGGCCTACCAGGTGTCCGGGGAGCACGCCATGATCGCGGCGGCCGCGGCCCAGGGGTGGATCGACCACGACCGGGCCGTGATGGAGAGCCTGCTGGCCATCCGCCGCGCCGGTGCCGACGTCGTCCTCACGTACTCGGCCATCGACGTGGCCCGGGCGCTGCAGGTGTGAGGCGACTGGCCGTAGGCGGCCGGTCGCAGCTGTGTGCAGCGGCGGCGACGCTAGGCTCCGACGGTGACCGGGGGACACTGGCTCGACCAGCAGGAGCAGCAGGCGTGGCGCGCCTGGCTCGAGGGGGCGCAGCTGCTCGACGAGGCGCTCGGCCGGGACCTCCTCGCCGTGGGCCTGACCTTCAGCGAGTACGACATCCTCGTGCAGCTGTCCGAGCAGGAGCTGCACTCGCTGCGGATGAGCGAGCTGGCGCAGAAGGTCCTGCACTCGCGCTCCCGGCTCACCCACACCGTCAGCCGGATGGAGACCCGCGGCCTCGTCCGTCGCGAACCGTGCGCGGAGGACAAGCGCGGGGTGCGGTGCACCATGACCGAGGCCGGCATGACCGCCCTCGTCGAGGCGGCCCCGCACCACGTCGGTTCGGTCCGGGCGCGCCTGCTGGACCCGCTGGAGCGCGAGGAGTTCCTCGCCCTCGGCGCTGCGATGGCCAAGGTCCGCGACCGGCTCCGCTCCCAGGCCTGAGCAGGACTGGCAGGAGGACCCCGCGGGCACCTCACGGCCGACGACTTGGGACACTGGTCCCGTGACGGACACGCACGCACCCTCCGGGACGGGCACGGCGACCGCCGCCCCGACCGCTGCCCCGACCGCCAGCCCGGCCGACGGCCGAACGGCCCGCTCGCGGGCCCTGCTGGAGCGGGCCGCGGCCGTCGTCCCCGGCGGCGTCAACTCCCCGGTCCGCGCGTTCCGGGCCGTCGGGGGCACGCCGCGGTTCATGGCCTCGGCGCACGGCCCGTGGCTGGAGGACGCGGACGGCACCCGCTACGTCGACCTGGTGTGCTCGTGGGGACCCATGCTGCTCGGGCACACCCACCCGGAGGTCCTCGCCGCGGTGCGCCAGGTGGCCGGGGACGGGTTCTCCTTCGGGGCACCCACCGGTCTGGAGGTCGAGCTGGCCGAAGAGGTCATCGCCCGGGTGCCGGCCGTGGAGATGGTCCGACTGGTCAGCTCGGGGACCGAGGCCACCATGAGCGCGGTGCGGCTGGCGCGCGGCTTCACCGGCCGGCCGGTCGTCGTGAAGTTCGCCGGGCACTACCACGGCCACGTCGACGCGCTGCTGGCCCAGGCAGGCTCCGGCCTGGCCACCTTCGGCCTGCCGTCGAGCCCCGGCATCACCGGCGCCGCGGCGGCCGACACCCTCGTCGTGCCCTACAACGACGAGGCGGCGCTGCGGGCGGTCTTCGCCCAGCACGGCGACCGCGTCGCCTGCCTGATCACCGAGGCCGCCGCCGGGAACATGGGCGTGGTCCCGCCCCGGCCGGGGTTCGCCCGGGCGATGCGGGAGCTGACCGCGGCGCACGGGGCGCTGCTGGTCTACGACGAGGTGATGACCGGCTTCCGGGTGTCCCGTGGCGGCTGGCACGCCCTGGAGCAGCAGGAGGCCGAGCGGGCCGGTCGCCCGCTGCCGCCACCGGACCTGTTCACGTTCGGCAAGGTCATCGGCGGCGGGTTCCCGGTGGCCGCGTTCGGTGGCCGGGCCGACGTCATGCACCACCTGGCGCCGATCGGGTCGGTGTACCAGGCGGGCACGCTGAGCGGGAACCCGGTGGCCGTGACGGCGGGGCTGACCACGCTGCGCCTCGCGGACGCCGAGGTGTACGCCCGGGTCGACGAGGTCGCCGCCACCATCTCCGGTGCCGCGGGTGACGCCTTCGAGGCCGCAGGGGTGCCGCACGTCGTGCAGCGGGCGGGCAGCATGTTCAGCGTGTTCCTCACCGACGGGGTGGAGGGTCGGGTCGACGACTACGACACCGCCCGCACCCAGGACGAAGCCGCCTTCCGGGCCTTCTTCCACGCCATGCTCGACGCGGGGGTGCACCTGCCGCCGTCGGCGTTCGAGTCGTGGTTCGTGTCGGCGTCGCACGACGACGAGGCGGTCGACCACGTCCTCGCCGCCCTGCCGGCGGCCGCCCGGGCCGCGGCGTCGGCCGCCGAGGGGTACGCCGGGTCGGCCGAGGCGGCCGGGACCGCCCCGGGGGAGGGCACATGAGCGGGGCCGCGTCGCCGGGCCCCGGCGTCCGCACGGTCGTCCACCTGGTGCGCCACGGCGAGGTCCACAACCCCGGGAAGGTCCTCTACGGCCGGATCGCCGGGTACCGGCTGTCCGAGCGCGGTGAGCGCATGGCGGAGGCCGTCGCCGCGGACCTCGGGGCCCGTGACGTCGTGGCCATGGTGTCCTCGCCCCTGGAGCGCGCCCAGCAGACCGCGCGGCCGCTGGCGGCGATGCTCGGGCTGGACGTCCGGCTCGACGAGCGGCTCCTGGAGAGCACGAACGTGTTCGAGGGGCTCACGGTCGGCGTGGGCCAGGGGGCGCTGTACCGGCCGCAGCACTGGCGGCACCTGTGGAACCCGTTCCTGCCCTCGTGGGGCGAGCCCTACGGCGCGGTCGCCGACCGCATGCTCTCGGTGGTGGCCGACGCCCGGGACGCCTTCGGTGGCCACGAGGTCGCCTGCGTGTCCCACCAGCTGCCCATCTGGACCGCCCGGTCCAGGGCCGAGGGCCGACGGCTCTGGCACGACCCGCGCCGCCGGCAGTGCGCCCTGGCGTCGGTGACCTCGTTCCACTACGACGGCGACGTGCTCGTGGGCGTCGGCTACCGCGAGCCCGCGGCGGACGCATGACCCGCCTGCCGCGGACGGGACCGGCGACCCGCAGGCCCCGGGCCTCCAGGCCGGGGGGCCGGCGCGTCCGGACCGTCCGGGCCGCGGCCGCGGTGACGGCGGCGGTCGCCGTGCTGCTGGGCGGCTGCACGACCACGGGCCAGGACGGTGTCCCGGGCCTGCGCGACCAGGCCGGTGAGGCGTTCGTCTCCGGCGACTCCACCGTGCAGGTCATCGCGCCCGAGGACCGCGGCGAGCCGGTCCGGGGGCTCGCGGGCCCCACCGTGGCCGGCGACCGGCTGGACGTCGCCGACCTGGCCGGCGACGTCGTGGTGCTCAACGTGTGGGGCTCCTGGTGCGCCCCGTGCCACGCCGAGGCGCCGGACCTGGTGGCGGCCGAGGCCGAGCTGCGGCCGGGCACCGGCGCGCGCTTCGTGGGCCTCAACCTGCGTGACCGCTCCACCGAGGCCGCCGCCGGGTTCGAGGAGGAGTACGGCATCACCTGGCCGAGCCTCTACGACCCGGACTCCCTGCTGCTGCTCCGGCTGGCCTCCGACGTGCCTCCCAGCGCGGTCCCCTCGACCCTGGTGCTCGACGAGCAGGGCCGCGTGGCCGCGCGGCTGCTCGGCGCGGGTCAACCGGGCCACCCTGGTGGGTGTGGTGGAAGAGGTCGTCGCCGGGACGCAGGCGATGCCGTGAGCGTCCTGGCGTCGGTGGCTGACTCCGTCGCCGCGCAGACCGTGCTGGACGGGTCGCTGCTGCTCGCCGTCCCGCTCGCCCTGCTGGCGGGGCTCGTGTCGTTCGCCTCGCCGTGCGTGCTGCCGCTGGTCCCCGGCTACCTGGCCTACGTGTCCGGCCTGGCCGGGCCGCCGGTGGCCGCCGCGTCGACCGCCCCCACGACGGCGTCCGGGGCCCGCGGCCCCGGGGTGGGCCCAGCCGGCGGCACCGAGACGTCGGGGGCGGCCCCGGTCCGCACCGCGGTCCTCGCCGACCCGGCCACCGTGCCCACCGCGCGGCTGGTCCTGGGCACCGTGCTGTTCGTGGCGGGGTTCAGCGTCGTCTTCGTCGCGCTCGGCTGGGTCGCCGGCTTCGCCGGGGCGGTCCTGCCGCAGAGCCGGACCGTCGACGTCGTCGCGGGCGTCCTCGCGATCGTCATGGGCCTGGTCTTCCTCGGGGCCCTGCCCGTGCTGCGCACCGAGCGGCGCCCCCGGTGGCGTCCGGCCGTCGGGCTGGCCGGGGCGCCGCTGCTGGGGGCGGCCTTCGGCCTGGGCTGGGTGCCCTGCGTCGGTCCGACGTTGACGGCGGTGCTCGGGCTCGCCTACACCGACGGGGGCGCGGGCCGGGGGGCGCTGCTGGCGGCGGTCTACTGCGCCGGGCTCGGGCTGCCGTTCGTCCTGGTGTCGCTGGCCTACGCGCGCGGGCTGCGGGCCCTGGAGCCGCTGCGACGGCACCGGCGGCTGGTCACGACCACCGGCGGCGTGCTGCTGGTGGCGGTGGGTGTCCTGCTGGTCACGGGCGCCTGGGACCTGTTCGTCGACGCGCTCCGGGCGCCCGATCGGCCGCTTCCCGGTGCTGCTGTGAGCACCACCACCCGCGCACCGGTCGCGGCGGCCGACGCCCCGGTCCCGCCGCCGCTCGGCGCGGTCGGCACGCTGCGCTGGCTGTGGCGCCAGCTGACGAGCATGCGGACCGCGCTCGTGCTGCTGCTCCTGCTCGCCGTGGCGACCATCCCCGGGTCGCTGTTCCCGCAGCGGGTCGTGGACCGCGGGGCGGTGACCGCCTACCTGGCGGCCAACCCGGGCACGGGGGAGTGGCTGGACCGGCTGGGCTTCTTCGACGTCTACGCCTCGCCGTGGTTCGCGGCGGTGTACCTGCTGCTGTTCGTCAGCCTGCTCGGCTGCATCGTGCCCCGGGCACGGGCCCACGCCGGGGAGTGGCGTCGCCGGCCCCCGGCCACGCCGAGGCGCCTGGACCGGCTGCCCGGGTACGCCGGCGGCGCCGTCGACGAGCCGGTCGAGGTGGTGGTCCAGCGGGTCGCCCACGCCCTGCGGCGGCGGGGCGCCGGGGGCGGACCGCTGGCTGGGGCACCGTCGTCGACGCGCCACGAGGAGGGACCGGGGCGGGTCTCGCTGGCCGCCGAGACCGGTCGGCTGCGTGAGAGCGGCAACCTGCTCTTCCACGTCAGCCTGATCGGTGTGCTGCTGGCGCTGGCCACGAGCTCGCTCTACGCCTACCGCGGGGAGGCCCTGGTGGTGGAGGGCGAGTCGTTCAGCAACGTGCTGCCCGCCTACGACTCCGATCACCCCCGGCGCCCGGTTCGACGCCTGCCTCCCTGCCCCCCTTCACGTTCCGGCTGGACGGCCTCTCGACGTCGCCTTCGAGGAGGAGCAGGTCAGCGAGATCGGCTCGCCGCGCGACTTCGCGGCCGACGTGACGTGGCGCGAGACGCCTCGACGCCGACAGGGCAGCCAGGCCACCGTCCGGGTCAACTCAGCCCGCTCGAGGTCTCGGGCACCGAGCGTGTTCCTCACCGGCAACGGCTACGCCCCGTCATCGAGGTCCGCGACGGCTCGAGGGCGAGCTCCGCTGTGTCCGGGCCGGTGCCGTTCCTGCCCGAGGACGCGGCCGTACACCTCCGACCGGCGTGGTCAAGGCGACGGTGCCCGGCGGGGACGACATCGCGCTGTCCGGGGTGTTCCTGCCGACCGCGGCCGTCGACCCGGCGCGGGCGCAGGTCTCCCTGTTCCCCGACGCCCGGGTCCCCCGGCTGGTGCTCACCGCCTGGACGGGCGACATCGGCCTCGGCGACGGCACCCCGCAGTCGGTCTACGAGCTGGACACCAGCGCCATGGACCCAGCTGCGCGGCGACGACGGGGAGCCGCCCGTGCTCGTCCTGGAGCCGGGCCGGATCGGTCGACCTGCCCGACGGGCTCGGGCAGCGTGACCTTCGTCGAGGCTGCCGCGCTTCGCGGCGTTCCAGGTCCGCGCCGACCCGTCCGGGCCGCTCGCGCTGGTCTCGGCCGTGCTGGCCATGCTCGGGCTGGTGGTCAGCCTGTTCCTGCCGCGGCGCCGGGTGTGGGTCCGGCTGATCCCCGGCGGCGACGGCCCCGTCCAGGACGGGCCCCGGAGCGGGCGTACCGTGGTCCAGGTCGGGGCCCTGTCCAGCAGCAGGGACGCGCAGCTGCAGAGCGAGGTCGACCGCCTGCTCGCCGCCGCTGCTGGCGCCCGCTCCGTCGACCGCGTCGCCTGCCACCGATACCCACGAGACGAGCGAGGACCGATGACCGCTGTGATCACCGGCCTGCTGCCGCCGTGCCACGCTGCCGCCCTGGACCTCGTCACGGGCACCGCCGCCGACCCCACCCTCGCCGGGGCCGCGACGGGCTCGTCTACTCCGCGATGGCGGTCTACGCCGTGGCGCTCGTCGCCTTCGCCGTCGACCTGGCCGGTGGACGACGCGCGGCGGCACGCCCGGCCGCGGCGGCGGCTGTCGCACGCTCGGCGGTCCCGGTGGCAGGAACCCCCGTGGCGGCGGCCGTCGGCGGCGCGTCCCGCGTGACGGCCACCACCATCGCGACCCGTCCTGGCGGGGCCGACGTCGGGGGAGCCGTCGCAGACCCGGCGACCGGCCCTGCACCTGCCTCACGGCGGCGGGCGGGGGCATCGGGCCAGCGTCTTCGTGCTGGCCACGCTGCTCCACGTCATGGCCGTCCTCGCCCGCGGTGCCTCGGTGCAGCGGGTGCCGTGGAGCGACGCCTACGAGTTCGCCGTCAGCGGCAGCTGATGGTGAGCCTGGTCTACCTGGTCCTGCTGCGGAACCGCGAGCGCTGGCGCTGGCTGGGCACCTTCGTGGTGGTGCCGGTGCTCGCTCACCCTGATGATCGCGACGTCGTTCTTCTACACCGAGGCGCAGCGCCCTGTCCCCGGCGCTGCAGAGCAGCTGGCTCGTGGTGCACGTGTCGATCGCGTTCCTCGCCTCGGCCCTGTTCACCATCGGCTTCAGCCTGGCCGTCGTCCAGCTCGTGCAGCACCGGGCGGAGGCGGCGGTCGCCGCGGGCGGCGGGGCGAGCCGGTTCCTGCAGCGGGTGCCCGACGGCCCGGCACCCTGGAGCAGACGTCGTTCCAGCTGCACGCGGTCGCCTTCGTGCTGTGGACCTTCACCGTGGTCGCCGGCGCCATCTGGGCCGCCGAGGCGTGGGGGACGCTACTGGGGCTGGGACCCCAAGGAGGTCTGGTCGTTCGTCATCTGGGTCGTCTACGCCGCCTACCTGCACGCGCGCTCGACCGCCGGCTGGGCTGGGCTCCCGTTCGGCGTGGATCGCGGTCCTCGGCTTCGCCTGCCTGCTGTTCAACTTCCTCGGCGTCAACTACCTGTTCGTCGGCAACCACTCCTACGCGCTGTGAGCCGTCCGGGCCACGGGCTGCCGGCTCAGGGTCCGACCAGGCGGTCCCGGCCGGCGCTCTTCGCCGCGTAGAGGTTGATGTCCGCGGCCCGCAGCAGGTCTCCTGCGGGGGAGGCGGCCAGCACCGGGGTGCCGACGACCGCGCCGGCCGACGCGGTGACCTCGAGGTCGGCGGAGGTGTCCTCGGGGGTCGGCAACGGGACGTCGGAGAGGTCCACCGACGCGACCGCCGTCCGCACCCGCTCGACCATCCGGACCACCGCCGCGGCGTCTGAGCCCACCGCGGTGAAGGTGAGCACGAACTCCTCGCCGCCCACCCGGTACAGCCCGGCACCGGTGCCCTCGACCGCTGCGGTCATCGCCCCGCCCACCCGGAGGAGGACCTCGTCCCCCACCACGTGGCCGAACCGGTCGTTGACGTCCTTGAAGTGGTCGAGGTCGATGATCGCCAGCGCCAGCCGCGTCCCCGCCTGGGCGTGCTGGGTCATGGCGTCGGTGAAGGCGCGACGGTTCTCGATCCCGGTCAACGGGTCGACACGGGCGGCGCGGCGCTCGTGCTCCGAGGTACGGCGCCAGGAGTCCCGCTCCCGCTCCACCTCCTCCCGGCGCAGCCGGGCCGCGTTGACGGCGGCCGTGGAGTACACCTGCATGTCGCGGCTGGCGGTGACCGCCGTGACGTAGCGACGCATCGCCGCGAGCGCGCCCACGAGGTCGCCCCGCCGCTCGCGGCACATCGCGAGCATGTGCCACACCATGACGCTGGTCACCGAGCCGAGCCGGTCGGTGGCGGCCGTGGCCTCGCCGAGGATCTCCTCCGCCTCGTCCAGCCGACCGAGGTCCATGAGGATCTCCGCGAGCAGCGCGCGGGCCCGGGCGAGCACGTCGAGCTCGCCGATGCTGCCGACCAGGCTCACGGCGTCGCGGGCGTGGCCGAGGGCCGTGGGCAGGTCCCCGCGCAGCTGGGCGTCGCGCGCCAGGCACCAGGACGCGCCGCGGCGGTTGGCCATGCCCTCGCCGACCTGGACCGCACGCTCGCCCGCCACGACGGCCTCGGCGGTCCACCGGTGCACGTCGGCCAGCAGCAGGTCGCGCTCCTCGCCGTCGACGGGCGGCTGGCCCTCGTACCCGCGCAGCAGGAACGAGGCCGCGGCGACCGAGCTCATGAGGACCCACTCCTGGTGGCGGGGCAGGCTGATGCCCTCGGCCTCTCGGCGGGCGTCGGCGAGCAGGCCCAGCGCGCCCCGGGCGTCCCCGAGGTCGTACAGGGCGACCGCGAGGTTGTGCCTCATCACCGAGCGCAGGCGCGCCGCGTCCGGCCCCGCGGCGCGCAGCAGCGCCTCCAGGCCGCGGTCCAGGCAGCGCAGCTGGGCGTGCAGGTCCCCGAGGTAGCCGGAGGAGATGGCGTGCAGGTTGAGCGCCTGCGCGGCGATCAGCGGCTCCCGCTCGGTCGTTGATCAGCGCAGCGCGGCCGCCGTGTCGTCGTGGGCGGCCAGCTCCCGCTGGAAGTGCCGGGCCCGCCCTCGGACCACGAGCAGCCGCGCGGCGGTGGCGACGTCCGCCTCCGACAACCGCTGCCGAGCCTGGTCGACGGCCCGGTCCGACGTGCCGTCCGGCAGCAGCTCCGCCAGCAGCGCCGTCGCCGCCTCGCAGGCACGCCCGGGGTCGGTGTCCACCAGCCCCGCGACCCGCTCGACCCGCTCGACCCGGTCACCCACGTCGTGCCCGGCCCTCGCCCCCGCCTCGGTGGGCACTGGTGTCACCTCCGGTCAGGACGTCGTCCGGGCGAGTATGACCGAGCAGGTCACCGTCCCGCTGCCCGACGCGCGACCTGTGGGCAAGGGTGGCCGCCAGGCGAGACGGGCTGCGGCCGGCCGCGTACCGTCTCCAGGCATGACGACACCATCCGTGCCGACGCCAGCTGCCGCCCCCGGGGGCGGGTTCGACGGGACCACCAGCCCGCCGCCGCCCCACAACGAGCCCGTCCTCGGCTACGTCCCGGGGTCCCCCGAGCGGGCTGCCCTCGAGGCGGCCCTGAAGCAGACGCTGGGCGAGGTCGCGGACCTTCCCATGACTGTGCCGGCGGTACCCGTCGTCATGGCGGCGGCGAGGACTTCCAGGTGGTCCGGCCCGACCGTCACGCCCACGTGCTCGGGCCGCGGCCGGGGCGCCACCCACGCCGACGTCGAGGAGGCGCTGCAGGCGTCCCGCCGGGCGGCCGGCCCGCTGGCGCAGGCTGTCGTTCGACGACCGGTCCGCCGATCCTGCTCCGGGCCGCCGACCTGCTCGCCGGCCCGTGGCGGGCGCGGATGAACGCGGCAACCATGCTCGGCCAGTCCAAGACGGCCCACCAGGCCGAGATCGACTCCGCGTGCGAGCTGGCCGACTTCTGGCGCTTCAACGTGCACTACGCCCGCCAGCTCCTGGCCGAGCAGCCGCCGCGCCCACAGCCCGGGGGTGTGGAACCGGCTCGACCACCGCCCGCTCGAGGGCCCCGTCTACGCGGTCAGCCCGTTCAACTTCACCGCCATCGCCGGCAACCTCCCGACCGCGCCCGCCCTCATGGGCAACACCGTCGTGTGGAAGCCCGCGCCCACCCAGATGCTGTCGGCCGTCCTCACCATGGACCTGCTCCGCGAGGCGGGGCTGCCGGACGGTGTCGTCAACCTCGTCAGCGGCGACCCCGTGGTGGTCAGCGACGTCGTGCTCGCGGCCCGCGACCTCGCGGGAATCCACTTCACGGGGTCGACGCGCGTCTTCCAGCACCTGTGGAAGCACGGTGGGCGACAGCATCGCCTCCTACGCCTCCTACCCCCGCCTGGTCGGCGAGACCGGTGGCAAGGACTTCGTCGTCGCCCACCCCAGCGCGGACCCCGAGACCCTCACCACCGCGATGGTGCGGGGGGCGTTCGAGTACCAGGGCCAGAAGTGCTCGGCCGCCAGCCGGGCCTACGTCCCGGCGTCGCTGTGGCGCTCCGGCGTCCGTGACGCCCTGGCCGCCACGACGGAGTCCCTCACGTACGGCCCGGTCGACGACTTCTCCAACTTCGGCGGCGCCGTCATCGACGACCGCTCGTTCGCCCGCAACGCCCAGGCGGTCGACCGGGCCCGGGCCGCCGGCATCGAGGTGCTGGCCGGGGGCACCTACGACGACTCCGAGGGGTACTTCGTCCGTCCTACCGTGCTGGTCGGGGACGACCCCACCGACGAGATGTTCACCACCGAGTACTTCGGCCCGGTGCTGGCGGTCCACGTGTACGACGACGCGGTCGCCGGAGGCTGGGAGTCCATGCTGGCCCAGATGGAGTCGGCCGCCTCCTACGGCCTGACCGGTGCGGTGTTCTCGCGCGACCGCTACGCCGTGGCCGAGGCGATGAGTGCCCTGCGCTTCGCGGCCGGCAACTTCTACATCAACGACAAGCCGACCGGCGCCGTGGTCGGTCAGCAGCCGTTCGGTGGTGGACGCGCCTCGGGCACCAACGACAAGGCCGGCGCCATCCACAACCTGCTCCGGTGGGTCTCCCCCCGGACGATCAAGGAGACCTTCGTGGCGCCCACGGACCACCGTTACCCGCACATGGGCTGAGGCCTGCCCGCACCTGGGCTCGGCACCAGCAGCGCACCACCGCTGCACCACCGCCCGCCAGGCCGGGACCGGGTCGTCAGTCCGCGACGACCCGGTCCCGGCCACGGCGCTTGGCCCGGTACAGGTTCTGGTCGGCGTGGCTCAGCAGCGATCGGTGCGAGCCGTCGCCGACCGAGCCCAGCACGCCCACCGCGAGCCCGGCGGACACCGTCAGCGTGATGGTGGAGGCCCCGGTCCGGACCTCGGCGTCGGCGACAGCCCGCCGCACCTGCTCCAAGGTCTGGACCGCGGTGCCCTGCGCGTCCTCGCCCCGGCAGCCGAGGACGACCGCGAACTCCTCGCCACCGATCCGGTACAGCCGGCCGTCCGGGTCGACCTCCCGCAGGCGGTCGGCCATGGTGGCCGCCGCCGCGCGCAGCACCTCGTCGCCGACCAGGTGGCCGTGGACGTCGTTCACGACCTTGAAGTGGTCGAGGTCGAGCAGCGCCAGGCAGGTCCGGCTGCCGTCGGTCGCGAGCTTCGCCAGGGCGTCCTCGAAGGCGAGCCGGTTGCCGACACCGGTGAGGGCGTCCAGGCGCGCCAGGCGGCTGGCGAGGTGGCTGTCCTCCCGGGCCAGGTCCCGCTCGGCCTCCGCGCGCTCGCGCAGCACCGTCACGGCGGCCATCGAGGCGGTGTTGCGGAGCCGGACGTCTCGTGAGGTGCCGGAGTGCCGGACGTACTGCTGCAGCGCGGTCATGGCCTCGCGGAACCGCCCCACGGACTCCAGGCAGTCCGCCACCAGGTACCACGACGTCAGCTGGAAGGCGGTGGTGATGACCCCCTCGGCGGCGACCACCTCGTGCAGCGGTACGAGCGCCTCCTCGTGCCGACCCAGCGAGACCAGCAGCTCACCGACGAGGGCCTGGCAGCGCAGCACGTGGTCCGGCTCACCGAGCTCGGCGGTGAGCCGCAGCGCGGTCCGGGCCAGCTCCAGGGCCCCGTCGAGGTCGCCCCGCAGCTGGGCCGCGCGGGCGGCCGCGTAGGTGGCGTGCCGCCGGTTGGAGACGACCGGGTCGCGCAGGGCGGCGGCCTCTGCCGCCTCGGTGGCCGCGCGGGCCCAGCGCTCGACGTCCGTGACCAGGGCGGCGCGCTGGTGCTCGGGCGCGCGCTCCACGCCGTCGGGCCGGGACAGCCACAGGCCGGCCACGGTGGCGGCCGTGGAGTGGATCTGCTCCAGCTGCTCGGGGTCACCGAGCCCCACCGAGTCCGGCAGCGCCGCGGTGAGCAGCGCCAGCGCGCGCTCGGCGTCACCGAGGTCGAGGAGGATCTCGGCCAGACCGATCCGCACCGCCACCCGCACCACGACCGAGCGCGCGGGGTCGGCGTGCTGGACGATCTCCAGCGCGCGGGTCAGCGTGCCGATCTGCTCCTCGATCCGTCCCTCGAACCCCTCCCAGATGGCACGCCCGTTGAGCACGAGCGCCGCCAGGAGGGGGTCGCTCGACGGGTCGACGATGTCGGCGGCGCGCTCGAGGTCGGCCAGCGCCTTCGGCTCGTTGCGGAAGTGCCGCTGGGCGGACCGGGCGTAGATGAGTCGGGTGCGCCAGTGCCGGAGGTCGACGGCCGGGCGACACCCGCGGAGTCCTGGCCCACCTCGGTGGCGAGCTCCAGGCGGTCCAGCGTGCCGCTCATCAGCTCGTCGGCCGCGGCAGGGTCCTCTCCCAGCAGCGCCCGGGCCCGGACCTCGACGGCGAGCAGCCCGGCGGCGTCGAGCGGCGGCGTGCCAGGGCTGCCCCCCGGCGCGGCCGGGCCCCCGCCCGTCACCGCGCCCCGACCGGCCCCGGCTCAGCCACCCTGGCCCGCCCAGGCGCGGTAGGTGTCGACCTGCGCCGCCAGCGCGGCCTCCAGCCCGGGCAGCACGGCCTTCTCGATGCGGCCACCGACCAGCGGGACCTTGGCGGTCACCTCGCCGCGACCTCCTCCACCGCGCCGGTGCCGTCCGGGCGCACGACGGTGGTGGGGTGGCCTCACGGGCGCGCCCTCGACCCTGATGTGGACCTCGCCGCGCCGCGCCCCGTCGGCGTCGGCCTCCGGCTGCCACGTCGTCGTCTCCAGGAGCGTCAGCCGGTCACCGGTCAGCCTGCGGGCGAAGTCGGGGAAGCGGTCGGTCGGCATGACGCGGCGCACGACGGTGCGGAGCCCGTCGACCTGGACGTCGTGCTCCACCGCACCGGTGCGGCGGCAGAGCGCCTCGAGGTACCCCGGGTCGCAGCGCGCGCGCACGACCTGCTGCGGAGCGACGGGCCAGCGGAGCGTCTGCTGCATGTCCACAGGCGCCGCGACCGGTAAGCGTCAGCGCGGTCGCCGGCTGTGACCCGCCAGGCACCGAGCCCGCGACGGCTCGGCGTCGGCACGCGTACCGCGCGGCGCGCAGGTCTACGGTCGGCGCATGGTCGACGAACGGGCAGCGCTGCTCGGCAAGGCCGGAAGCATCGCCAGGGAACGGGGGTGCGCGGCCGGTGACCGGGTCCTGCTGTCGAGGGGTACTTCGCCGACGTCGCCGACGTGGACCTGCTCCGCGCGACGCCACCGACGTGGTCGGCGGTGTCCTCGCCCACCGGCAGCTCGCCGAGCGCCGACCGCCCGGGACCTCGCTGGTGCGGGTGTTCACCCCCACCGTGTCCGACGACGGCTGGACCACGACCCACACCGTCGTGCACGTCGTCACCGACGACATGCCGTTCCTCGTCGACTCCGTGACCAACGAGCTGTCGCGCGAGGGCCGTGGCATCCACCTCGTCGTGCACCCGCAGGTGGTGGTCCGCCGCGACGAGGACGGCACGCTGCTGGAGGTCCTGGAGGTCACCCACGGCGAGACCGACCCCGACGCGGTCAGCGACCACGTGCTCGTGGAGTCCTGGATCCACGTCGAGATCGACCGCACCGCCCCCGCCACCCCGCCCCCCCGGCCGCCGGCGGCCCGGCGGCGGCGGGGCTCGAGGCCGACGGCGAGGCCCTGGACCCGGACACGGCCCTGGCCCGCGAGCTGCAGGCCGTCCTCGCCGACGTGCGCGCGGCGGTCGAGGACTGGCCGCGCGATGCGGGCCATGGCCCGGGGCCGTCGCCGACGACGTCGAGGCCCTGCCCGACCGGCTGCCCGAGGGCACGCTCGACCCCGCCGACGCGGCCGAGGCGGCCCGGCTGCTGCGCTGGCTCGCCGAGGAGCACTTCACGTTCCTCGGCTACCGCGAGTACGCCCTGCGCCCGGGCGACGACGCCGCCGACACGGCGGTGCTGGAGTCGTTGCCCGGCACCGGGCCTGGGGATCGTCCGCGACGCCGGGTCCAGCCCGACGGTCAACCGGCTGAGCCCGGACGTGACGGCGCACGCCCGCCGCCACGACGTGCTGGTCCTGACCAAGGCCAACAGCAGGGCCACGGTGCACCGCGTCGACCTACCTGGACTACGTGGGCGTCAAGGTCTACGACGACTCCGGGCGAGGTGGTCGGGGAGCGGCGCTTCCTCGGCCTGCTGAGCCTCGGCGGCCTACACGCAGAGCGTGGCCTCGGTCCCGGTCGTCGACCGCAAGGTGGCCACGGTGCTGGCCACGAGCGGCTTCGGTCCGCGCAGCCACTCCGGCAAGGACCTGCTCACGATCCTGGAGACGTACCCGCGCGACGAGCTGTTCGCAGCCGGTGCGGACACCCTGACCCGCATCAGCCTCGGGCGTGCTGCAGCTGCAGGAGCGGCGGCGCACCCGGCTGTTCGTCCGGTACGACGACTTCGGCCGCTACGTGTCGTGCCTGGTGTACCTGCCGCGCGACCGGTACACGACCGCGGTCCGCGTGGTGATGCAGGAGGCGCTGCTCGAGGCCTTCGGCGGCACCTCGGTCGAGCACTCGGCCCGCGTGTCGGAGTCCGTCCTGGCGCGGCTGCACTTCGTCGTGCGGCTCGCCAGCCGGGGCGTCCGGCCCGACGTCGACCTCGCCGCGGTCCAGCAGCGTCTGGTGGCCGCCACCCGGACCTGGGAGGAGGACCTCGCCGACGGCCTCGCCGCGCAGCTCGGCGAGGGGGAGGCGGTCCGCATGAGCCGCCGGTGGGCGCGCGCGCTCCCCGAGGCCTACAAGGAGGAGGTCGCGCCCCGCGTCGCGGTCGGCGACCTGGTGCGGCTGGAGGCGCTCGAGCAGGGGAAGGGGGCCGCCGCCGGACCTGGACCTGCTCCTCTACACCCCGGTGGGCACGCCGGCCCGGCAGTCCCGGCTCAAGATCTTCCGTAGCGAGCCGCTGGGCCTGTCGGAGGTGCTGCCGTTCTTCGACCACCTGGGGGTGGAGGTCGTGGACCAGCGCCCGTACCACCTGTACCGCGACCCGACCGACCTGGAGCCGGCCGGCGACGCCGGGGGCGCGGTCGACCACTACGTCTACGACTTCGGGCTCCGGCTGCCCTCGGTCGCGGTGGCGCCGGGGACCACCACGGACCCCGCCCGCCTCGCCCGCCGCTTCACCGACGCGTTCGTCTCCGCGTGGACGGGGACGAGCGAGTCCGACCGGTTCGACCGGCTGGTCCTGCAGGCCGGCCTGACGTGGCGCCAGGTCGTGGTGCTGCGGACCTACTGCCGCTACCTCCGCCAGACCGGGACCACGTTCTCCGAGGAGTACATGGCGGGGGTGCTCGGCAGCAACCCCGAGGTGGCGCGGCTGCTCGTCGCGGTCTTCGAGACGCGGTTCGCGCCCGACCGCTTCGCCCAGGCGGAGGGGCAGCGACCCTCGCCGGCACGCCTCGGCGCCGGCGAGCGCGCCGTGGCTGCGGTGACGCGGGCGCTGGAGGACGTCGACAACCTCAGCCAGGACCGGATCCTCCGCTCGTTGCTGGCCACGGTGGTCGCCACCCAGCGCACCAACTTCTACGCCGACGGCGCCGACGGCCGGCCTCGGCCGACGGTCGCGGTCAAGCTGGACCCGCGGCAGGTGCCCGACCTGCCCGAGCCGCGGCCCGCGCACGAGATCTGGGTCTGCGGCCCGGACGTCGAGGGCGTGCACCTGCGCTTCGGCGCGGTGGCCCGCGGTGGCCTGCGCTGGTCGGACCGGCTGGAGGACTTCCGGACGGAGATCCTCGGGCTGGTCAAGGCCCAGCAGGTGAAGAACGTCGTCATCGTGCCGACCGGCGCCAAGGGCGGTTTCGTCGGCAAGCGGCTGCCGGACCCGAGCGTGGACCGGGAGGCGTGGTACCAGGCCGGGACCGAGTGCTACCGGACCTTCATCCGGGCGCTGCTCGACGTCACCGACGACCGTGACCTGTCCACCGGGACGGACCCCGCACCCGTGGTTCCTCCCCGGGACGTGGTCCGCCACGACGAGGACGACTCCTACCTGGTGGTGGCTGCGGACAAGGGCACGGCCGCCTTCTCCGACGTGGCCAACGCGATCTCCCTGGAGCGGGGGTTCTGGCTCGGGGACGCGTTCGCCTCCGGCGGCTCCAAGGGCTACGACCACAAGGTCATGGGCATCACCGCCCGCGGGGCCTGGGAGTCGGTCCGCTTCCACTTCGACGAGCTCGGCCTGGACGTGGACACCGACCCCTTCACCGTCGTCGGGATCGGCGACATGAGCGGGGACGTCTTCGGCAACGGCATGCTGCTCAGCCGGGCGATCAGGCTCGTCGTCGCCTTCGACCACCGGCACGTGTTCATCGACCCCGACCCGGACCCGGTGACCTCCTACGCCGAGCGCGAGCGGCTGTTCCGGCTGCCCCGGTCGTCCTGGGCGGACTACGACACCTCCCTGCTGTCGGCCGGCGGCGGGGTCCACAGCCGCTCCGCGAAGTCGATCACGCTGCCCCCGGCCGCTGCCGCCGCCCTGGGGCTGGCGGAGCAGGAGACGGTGCTCACCCCGACGGAGGTCATCCGCGCGGCCCTGACCGCACCGGTCGACCTGCTGTGGAACGGTGGCATCGGCACCTACGTCAAGGGCTCGGCGGAGAGCCACGCCCAGGTGGGCGACAAGGCCAACGACGCCCTCCGGGTGGACGGCCGCGAGCTGCGCTGCCGGGTGGTCGGCGAGGGCGGCAACCTGGGCCTGACCCAGCGCGGCCGGGTCGAGGCGTCGCTGGCGGGGGTGCGGCTCAACACCGACGCCATCGACAACTCCGCCGGCGTGGACACCAGCGACCACGAGGTCAACATCAAGATCCTGCTCGACCGGGTGGTCGCCGAGGGTGACCTCACCGACAAGCAGCGCGACGCCCTCCTCGTGGACATGACCGACGACGTGGCTGCGGCCGTGCTGCGGCACAACGTCGAGGGCAACGTGCAGCTCGGCAACGCCCGGCACCAGGCGGCGGAGATGCTGCCGGTCCACCGTCGGCTCGTGTCGTGGCTGACCTCCTCCGGTGCCCTCGACCCGGCCCTGGAGTTCGCTCCCGGACGAGGCCACCTGGGAGGAGCGTGCGGCCGAGGGCGCAGGGTCTGGTCTCGCCCGAGCTCGCGGTCGTCTCCGCCTACGGCAAGCTGGTCCTGACCCGCCAGCTGCTGGAGTCCGCGGTGCCCGACGAGGCCTGGTCGGAGCGCTACCTCGTCGACTACTTCCCGCCCCGGCTGCGCCGGACGTACCCGCGGCAGGTCCTCGCCCACCCGCTGCGCCGGGAGATCGTCGCCACGGCCCTGACCAACTCGATCCTCAACTCCTCGGGCACGACGTTCGTGTTCCGGCTGGGGGAGGAGCTCAGCTCCACCCCCGACCGTGCCGTCCGGGCCTGGGCCGTGGCGCGGGAGGTGTTCGGGCAGGCCGACTGGCACGCTGGCGGTCGACCAGCAGGCCTCGCACCTGCCGACCGCGGCGCGCCTGGAGCTGCTGCTGGCCTTCCGCCGCCTGCTGGACCGCGCGTGCCCGGTGGCTGCTGCAGAACCGGCCGGACCCGCTGGACGTCGAGGCGGAGATCGCCCGGCTGGCGCCGGTGGTGCAGGGGCTGCGCGGCCGGCTCTCGGAGTGGGTGACCGGCCACGAGGGACGTCAGGTCGTCGAGCGGGCCGACGCCTTCCGTGCGCTCGGTGCCCCGGACGCGCTCGCCGACCGGGCGGCGGCCTTCCTGGAGGAGTTCTGCCTGCTGGACGTCGCCGAGATCGCGCTGCGCGAGGGCGAGGACCCCGAGCACGTGGTCGCGGTGTACTTCGAGCTGTCCGACCGGTACGCGGTCGACGGCGTGCTCACCCGGATCACCGAGCTGCCGCGCTCCGACCGGTGGCAGGCGCTGGCGCGGGCGGCGCTGCGGTACGACCTGTACACGGCGCTGGAGGAGCTGACCACGGTGGTGGTGCGGACCTCGCACGGAGCGCGACGCGAGCGCCCGCATCCAGGAGTGGGAGTCGGCCAACACGGCCGTGCTCGACCGGGCGCGGGTCGTCCTGGAGGAGGTGCAGCGCTTGCCGGGGCACGACCTTGCGCCGTTGTCGGTGGCGCTGCGGACCCTGCGCAGCGTGGTCAAGTGCGGCTCGGCGGACGACGCCAGGTGACCGGGGGCCTGATCGCGACCCCGCGTCGCGGGGCTGCTGACGAGGACGGCAGTCTGGTGCGGTGACCACCATCACCGACATCGTCAGGCGCCATGCCGATGTCGCGGAGCCGGACGTGGAGTGGCTGCGCACCCTCGTCGGGGACTGGCAGCTGGTCTCCGACCTGTGCTTCGCCGACCTCGTCCTGTGGGTCCGTGACCGGTCGGGCGGCTGGTCCGCCGTCGCCCACGCCCGGCCGAGCACGTGGGCCACCGTGTACTACGACGACGTGGTCGGCACGGTCGCCCGCCCGGGCCTCGTGCGGCGCCTGGACGCTGTCGTCGCCGGCGTGCCGGAGCCCGTGGCCGTGCGCCGGCGGAGGAGGGCCAGCCGCTGGACGACGGGGACCAGCAGTGGCAGGCCTCGACCTGTTCCCGATCCGGCGCCGAGGTGCCGGCGGCCTGACCGAGGTGTTCGCCGTGGTCGTCAGCAGCACCGACCCCAGCTCCACCCGCACGCCCGGCCGGCTGGAGCTGGTGTACCGGGAGAGCGGCTCGCACCTGCTGGGCATGCTCGCCGAGGGCAGCTACCCCTACGGGTCCACGCCCACCGGGCCCCGTCGCGGCGCCCCGCGGGTCGGGGACGGCCTGCTGCGGATGGACGCCGACGGCGTGGTGACCTACGCCTCGCCGAACGCGGTCTCGGCGTTCCGGCGGGTGGGTGTGGTGACCGTCAGCGGCCGTTCGCTGGCCGAGGTGGTCACCGCGAGCATGCAGGAGCGGGACCCGGTCGACGAGGCCCTGCCCCTGGTGGTGATGGGCCGTGCGCCGTGGCGTTGCGACCTGGAGATGCGTGGCTCGGTGCTGTCGCTGCGCGCCGTGCCCGCTCATGCGCGGGGCGGGTGCGATGCCCGAGCGGGTCGGTGCGCTGGTGCTGGTGCGCGACGTGACCGAGGTCCGGCGCTCCGAGCGGGCGCTGATGACCAAGGAGGCCACGATCCGGGAGATCCACCACCGGGTGAAGAACAACCTGCAGACCGTGTCGGCGCTGCTGCGGCTGCAGGCCCGACGCACCTCCAGCGAGGAGGCCCGCAACGAGCTGCAGGAGGCGGGGCGACGGATCGCCGCCATCGCCGGGGTGTACGACACCCTCGCCCACGAGATCGACGAGTCCGTGCCGTTCGACTCCGTCGTGGACACCGGCCTACGCAACGCCCTGGACCTCGCCACCGCCGACGGTCAGCGGCGCGTGCGCCTGGTCCGCGTCGGGTCTTTCGGCAGGGTGCAGGCCGCCGACGCGACGCCGCTGGTGCTCGTGCTGAACGAGCTGGTCAGCAACGCCGCCGAGCACGGCTACCCCCTGGCTCCTGGGGACGGGTCCACCCGCGGCACGGTGACCGTCACCGCCTGGCGCGACGGCTCGAGGCTCACGGTCCACGTCGACGACGACGGTCGCGGGATCGACGTCGAGGAGCCCCACGTCGCGGGCCTCGGGACCAGGATCGTCGAGAACCTGGTGCGGACCGAGCTCAACGGCACGTTCGTGCGAGGACCCGGACCGAAGGGCGGGACGCGGGCCACCATCGAGGTCGTGCTGCGGCCCTGACATGCCTCAGGGCGCCCCACCCCGAGAGGGGGGACGCCCTGAGGCGGTGCGTGTTCGGTGCGGTGGGTCAGCTCGCGCGGCGGGCCCTGGCGGCGCGACGCTTGAGCGCACGCCGCTCGTCCTCGCTCATGCCGCCCCAGACACCCGAGTCCTGGCCGGACTCGATCGCCCACTTCAGGCAGGTGTCCACGACGTCACAGCGACGGCACACGGCCTTGGCCTCCTCGATCTGCAGGATCGCGGGGCCGGTGTTCCCGATCGGGAAGAACAGCTCCGGGTCCTCGTCGAGGCAAGCTGCACGGTCGCGCCAGTCCATCGTTCTCTCCACTTCGCGTCAACGCACGGGAAGCCGTGCGAGTTTCACGTCAGATGCACCGGGCTCTGATGCCCGGGCGCAGCGGCAAGGGGGATGCCGCAGCCGTTCCTCAGCGCAGGTCTGGTGGACCTACGCCTTCCTGGTGCTAACCAACCATCTCGTGAACGGCTTCACAAGACCCCTGACGATTCTCCCGGTGCCAGATCCGTCACACGTCCCTGCCGGTCCTGATCGGCCGGGGTGCGGCTGACCTGAGGCTGGCTGTACATAGACGGTAAGCGCACGGTGAGCGGAAGGCCACCCGACGTCGGTCTTCTCCGCGCGATGTGGTAACAGACGAGGCCCGGTGGATGTTCCGGGGCGGTGTCCGGGGCGGTGTCGTGGTCCTGGCAGGCTGCCCGTGAGCGTGCGGGGCGGCGTCGGGCACGGTCTGGTGCGGTGGCTAGCGTGGTCACCCGTGGAGCAGTCACCGGATCCCCTCGGCCGGCCGGACGGTGCGGGCAACCGCGGCGTGGCGGGGTCCGGCCATGACGGCCCGGCCCGCGCCAGGACCGGTCGGGGACTCGTGGTGGGCGTGGCCGGGGTGGAGGCCGTGGCCGCGGCGGGCGGCGCGGTGGCGGCCGTGCTGTCCGGGGTGCAGGACGGTGCGCTCGTACTTGCCGCGGCGGTGGCCGGCGTCGCCGGCGCGGTCGCCTACCTGCTGGGCGAGGTGGCCAGGGGCTTCGCGCGGGGCCGACGGTGGCCGACCGGCGTCTTCGTGACCGCGCAGCTGCTGGTGGCGCTGGTCGCGCTCAGCCTCGGCGGGCGGGGCCTGCTCACGTTCGCCGACAACCTGGTCATCGCCCTGGTGACCGTCGTGTCCCTGCTGCTGGCGGCGGGCGGCCTCGTGGGGGTCTGGCTGCTCGCCAGCGGTCGGACGGAGGCGGACCCCGTGCCCGGCGAGGACGACCCCCCTCCCGTGTTCTGAGCCTGTCCTTCGTCCTGCCCGGCGCGCTGCTCCCGCCCGGTGCTGCTGCGGGCCGAGAGCCCGCTCAGGCGCCTGGGTCCGGCGTGCTCATCTCCGCGCGCAGCCGGGCGAGGGTCTTGCTCAGCAGCCGCGACACGTGCATCTGGCTCAACCCCACCTCCTCCGCGATCTGCGACTGCGACATGCCGCGGACGAACCGGAGCGCGATGATCCGGCGTTCCCGAGGGGCGAGCTTGGCCAGCACCGGGCGCAGCGTGGCCCGGGTCAGGACCTCGTCGAGCGCCACGTCCTCCTCGCCGAGGGAGTCCCCGACGCCGTTGTCCACGTCCAGCGGGACGGTGCTGAGGGAGTAGGCGCTCTCCAGCACCTCGAGGACCGTGTCGGTGTCCAGGCCGGCGAGCTGGGCGACCTCCTCCACCGTGGGCGTGCGGCCGAGCTCGTGGGTGAGGGTCTCGCGGGCCTGGGTGACGGCGACCTGGAACTCCTGGACCCGCCGCGGCAGGCGGACGCTGCCGGCGCGGTCGCGGAAGTACCGGCGGATCTCACCGGTCACGGTAGGGACGGCGTACCCGGCGAAGGGCACGCCGCGGCCGGGCTCGAAACGGTCCACCGCCTTGATCAACCCGATCGTGCCGACCTGCACGACGTCGTCCTGCGGCTCGCCCCGCCCGTAGAAGCGACGCGCGATGTGGTGCACCAGTGCGAGGTGGCTCGTGACGACGGCGTCACGGACCTCCGGTCGGCGAGGGTCGTCCTCGGCCATGTCCGCCAGCCTCTGGAGCAGGCGCTCGGACTCCGAGCGGTCCTCGCGGGAAGGCCCGGACGGTGTGGGTGGGGCGGCCGCCGCGGCGTCGTCGGAGGCGTCGGTACCGGCCGCTGGCGCCGGTGACGTGCTCGGGGAGCGCATGACCGGGGGGCGGTCGCCTCCGGTGCGGGCGGACACGTCAGGCTGCTCGGGCACGGGTGTGCGAGAGCGAGATCCACGAACCGCCTGCCTCGACACCGCTGCTGACGTCCCCGGCCAGCGCCTCCAGGACGGCCCAGGCGTAGCTGGTCTCGACCGGCAGGTCGGGGTTGGGACCCTGGACGCGCACGGCCAGGGCGCCCTGCGACACCGAGAAGGTGGCGCGGAGCCTGACGGCGGCGTCCGGTACCGACCGGTTCGTGGGGAGCACCAGGGTGCACGCCTCGTCCACGGCGATCCTGAGGTCCTCGATCTCGTCCAGCGTCAGGTCCAGGCGGGCGCCGAGCCCGGCGCACGCGGTCCTCACCACCCCCAGGTACACGGGGTCGGCCGGCAGGACCAGCTCGACCACGTCCGGGCCGAGGTGGTCGGCCCCCCCGGGCGGGCCGGAGGAGGCGTTCCCGTCGCGAGGGTGTGGCGCGGAAGGAGCGGACGTCATGAGGGGGGACCTCCTGTTCGTGTGAGCACCGACGGTAGTGGCCGGGAGGAGGTGCCGCGTGCCGGTTGGTGCGGTTCGGACCACGCCACCTGGATCCTCCGGACCTCGCCGCGGCTCACCAGCAGCCCCCGCCCCGGCCGCCGCTCCAGCTGGACGGGGGCACCCCGGACCCCGAGGACGTCGCGGACGTCGGTGCGTCCAGGAGACAGCACGACCCCCTGGCCGCGTTGCCGGGCGATGGCCGGCACCCCGCGGAAGCCGTCCGCGAACCACGAGCTCGACCCTGTCAGGACGACTCCGGCGCGCGGGGCGAGCACGTCGGCCAGTGGTCCTGAGCGGGAGGTGAGCCACTGCTCGAGCGCCGACTGCTCGGCGTCGGCGCTCCGGTCGACGTCGTCGACGAGCAGCAGGTCCACGCCCCGCAGACCCGCCTCCCCGCCGTGGGCGGCGCTGACGGACGTGCTCACCAGAAGTCCGGCCCGGGTGGCCTGCGCGCGGAGCGTGCGCAGCGTCGTGGTGCGGCCGCTGCCTGCCGGCCCGGTCACCACGAGCAGGTCGCCGGCGCCGGGGTCCAGCAGCCAAGGGCGGTCGCCGTCCGTCACACCGAGGGCAAGCGCCTGCCGCCCGGGCGGAGGGAGCTCGGTCACGTCGACCCGGTCGGGCAGGGGCCGCGGGACCCAGCGGGGCAGTGGTGCCGTGGCTGCGCTCCCCGCGGGCTCGGCGCTCCCCGCGTGCCCGGCCTGGAGGACCTGGACCTCGGGGGCGGGCGCGGAGACGACCGTCCCCGCGGCCACCGACAGGTCGTCGGCTGCCTGTGACCCGACCCGGTCGAAGCCCACGGCGTGGCAGCGGCCCGGCACCGGTGGCAGGACGGCGGAGCCGGCGGCGACCCCGGCCAGCACGGCGTCGGCTCGGTCCACCGTGCGGTGGACGAGGCGGCACCGGGCTGCCCCGGCCAGCCTGGCCGAGCCGAGGGCCCGCCCACCCGCCACCGCGAGGCCGATGCCGTCGCGGTGACCCGCCCGCAGCAGCCTGGCCAGCAGGTCCGCCGCCGTCGGGTCGGCACCTGCGTCCAGCAGCTCGTCCGCGTCGTCCACCACCAGCAGCACCCGGCACCTGCCGGGGCGCTCTCCCGCCTGGGCGCCGACCGGTGGCGCATCGACGAGGGCGGACAGGACGTCGACGAGGTGGTCGTCCGTGCCGCCGCCCGCCGTGACGCCGACGACGGGGACCCCTCGCGAACGAGCGACCTCGGTGATCGTCCTCAGGGTCGTGCTCCGCCCGCTGCGAGGACCCCCCAGCACGAGCACGGGCCCGTCGCGCAGCGGGTCCCAGGTGAGGGCGCAGCGCGACTGCGACCAGGGCAGGTCGGCGACACCCAGGACCAGACCGTCCTCGACGGTCGCCGTCTGCGGCGAGGGGGGGCACGGGCTGAGCCCCGCCGACACCTCTGACAGGTCCCGCACCAGCCGCGGCAGCGGGGGCAGCCACGGTGCACGGGCGTGCGGCGTCCCGGCGAGCCGGGCGGCCCCGAGGACGGCGTCGACGACGGCCCGGGCGCCGTCCGCCCCAGCGATCCCGTCCGTCTCGCCCGTGGCCGTGCCCGTGCCCGTGCCCTCGGTCACGCTGACGGTGGCGCCGGTGGCAGCGCCCCCCGTCCACGCGGTCTGGAGGACGGCGTCGACGTCCGCCCCGACGACGACCGCGCGGCCGGGTGCGGACGCCGGCAGCCACGCGGCGTCGGGCCGGTCGACCACGTCGCGTGACTCGGCGGGGTCCTGGACCCGCAGCGCGATCCGGAGGCCGGCGTTGGCCCGGATGTCGGTGGACACGACACCACCGGGACGCTGCGTCGCCAGGACCAGGTGGATGCCGAGCGAGCGACCGGTGGCGGCGAGCCGCACGAACTGCCCCAGCACGTCCGGGGCGTCGTCGGCGAGAACGCGGAACTCGTCGACGACGACGAGCAGCCTGGGCAGGGGCTCCTGCGCCGGCAGGGCCTGGTAGGCATCGAGGTCCCGGGCGCCGGCCGCGCCCAGCAGGGACTCCCGGCGGCGGACCTCGGCGCGCAGGGAGTGCAGCACCCGGGACGTCGCCCCGCCGTCCAGGTCGGTGAGCAGCCCGACGCAGTGCGGCAGGCCGACCAGGTCCTCGAACGTGGCCCCGCCCTTGTAGTCGACCAGCAGCAGCGCGAGGCGTCCTGGCGGCTGGCTGGCGGTCAGGGCGAGGAGCCACGAGCGGAGGAGCTCCGACTTGCCCGCCCCCGTCGTCCCCGCCACCAGGGCGTGCGGCCCGGCCGTGGTGAGGTCGACGACGACCGGGCCCTGGGCGCTGACGCCCAGCGGGGCGGCGAGCCCGGTGTGCGGGTCGGCCCAGCGTCGGGCGATCGCGGCGGGTCGGAGGTCCAGGAGGTCCGCGAGCGGCACGGTGGGCGGCAGGGCGCCCGGTGCGTCGGAGTCCGCCAGGCGCAGCGGTGCCAGCGCCCGGGCCACCCGGGCGGCCCACCGCGGCCCCACCCGGTCCAGGACCGCTCGACCGGAGACGCCGTCGAGGACCCGGGTCAGCCTGCCCTCCACGCCGTCGAGGCTGTCCGGCACGAGGACCGTCGTGCACGTCCTCGGCAGCGTGGCGGCGCTGCCCGCCACCACGAGCAGGTGGACACCGAGGAGGTGGGCCCCCGACAGCCGCTGCAGGTCGGCGCTGTCGACCTGCATGGCGGGGTCGTCCACGAGGACCACCACCGGCCGGTGCTCGCTGTCCGGCTCTCCCGGACCCCTTCGACCTGCCGCCGACGTGGCGCGTGCGGCGCGGGTCTCGACCAGGCGGACCACGTCCCGCAGCGCCGAGGTCGGGTCCGTGGCGGGGGCCGCGTCCCCGCCGAGGTGAGGCAGCAGCCGGACCCAGGCCCACCGCTGCTCGGCGTCACTGCCCACGACGGGCACGACGGTCAGCGACGCCGGGGGGAGCAGCGTCACGAGCTGCGCCAGCACGAACCTCGCGCACGAGGGGTCCGGCCCCGGCTCCACGATGCCCAGCGGTCCTTCTCGGAGGTCGACGGACAGCAGGTCCTCGCCGGTGCACACGAGCTCGGTCCGGCCGTCATGGTCGACGACGCGCACCCGCCGGGGGAGGTCCGCCCCCGGCTGTCGCGCGTCGGGCGCGAGATCCTCGGGGGTGCGGCCCAGACGCACCCGAAGGGCGTCGTCGTCGCCGTGGTGCCGTTCCCACAGCGGTCCGGCGACCGCGGTGCAGGCCTCCAGCAGCTCGACGGCGTCGGGCAGGGTCCCGCGACGGGCCGCGGCCAGGGCCGCCGCGGCCGACCGGGCCTCGGTGCGCACGGCTTCGCAGGCCAGGGCGTGGGCGCGCCTGCCCAGCACCCCTTCGCGCCGCGCGTCCCGGCGTCCGGTCCACCACGAGCCGATGACCAGCAGGGGCCCCACCCCGGCGAGGAACAGGTACACCAACGAGCCGGTCCACCAGGCGAGGCCCCCTGCCGCGAGCGCGGGGAGCACGACGGCGAGCAGCGGGAACGTGCTGCTCCGCCCGGGACGCGCCGGTGCCGGCAGCCGCAGCTCCACCACGTGCTCGGGCACGCGTGCCCGGGGAGAGCGACGGAGCTCGCGCGTACCGTCCCCGCGGTCCTCCACGCTCACCCCGGCCGGGCGCGGACGAGCCGCCGGACGCAGCAGCAGGTGACCCGCCCCTGCCCGCCACTCCTCACCCAGCCGCACCAGCGACGAGTCCGGGGTGGGCGTGGGGGTGGTCCCGTTGGTCGACCCGTCGTCCTGCACGTGGATCCCGTCGGCCTCCAGCGCCAGCGTGCAGTGCCGTCGGGACAGGCGCGGGTCGCTCAGGCGGACGTCACAGCCCGCCGCACGTCCGAGGCTCGTGCGGGGACGGTCCAGCGGCACGACGGTGCCGGCGTCGGGTCCACCGGTGACCGCGAGCTCCAGCAACGGTGCCGCGCCGGTCCCAGGATGCGGCCGAGGCGCAGACCCGATGGTGAGGACCGCGCCGTCGAGGAGCGGGGGCATGCCGACGACCGCCTGCTCGGGGACCTCGGCGCCGGCAACGGTGACGCGGGCCGACGCCGGCCCTTGCGACCCGGCCCGGCCGGACCGGCCGTCTCGCGTGCCGGCGGGGGGCTGGGCGACGAGCAGCGGCAGCACCGCCGTCAGCAGGGTGCCCCGCGGGCAGCGCACCACGACCTCTCGGGTGAGGGGTCGGTCATGGGCCTGCACCACCGTCCACCGCAGCCGCACGCCATCTCCCCTCGACCAAGCTCCACCGACGGCCCACACGCTGCCCGCTGCGGGACGCCTCCGACGTACCGCCGACGGATCTGTGGACAACGGGCCTGGCGCCCCGGCCGGGCTGCGCGGCGCGGCCCTCGGGACCCCGCCGGCCGGTCGCTCGTCCGCTCTGCGGCTTTCGCGCTAGGCGACTGTCCACATGTGGCGGGATCGCCCCGCGCGGGCGGGCGCGGACTTCGTAGGGTCCGCCTGCCGACCGCCGTCGGCCTGGTGCGAGAGAAGGGGACAGATGGACGCGGTCGCTGCCGTTGTGGACGAGGCGCGCGAGCTCATCCGGCGCCGCAACCTGGACCCCGACCGCGACCCGGGTGGCATGCGGCGGCTCGTGCAGGACCTGGTCGCCGACTACGACGAGCGCTCGCTGTCAGGGACCCTGCCGCCGGTGGTCGACGTGCCGGCCACGGTCAAGCAGGTGATGGACGCCGTCGTGGGGTTCGGCCCGCTGCAGCCTTACCTCGACGACCCCGAGGTGGAGGAGGTGTGGATCAACGAGCCCGGGAAGGTGTTCGTCGCCCGCCGCGGAGTCTCCGAGCTCACCACGACCATCCTCACCGACGGTGCCGTCCGGGACCTGGTCGAGCGGATGCTCAAGACCAGCGGTCGCCGGGTCGACCTCTCGAGCCCCTTCGTCGACGCCACGCTTCCCGACGGCTCGCGCCTGCACGTGGTCATCCCGGACATCACCCGTCGGCACTGGGCGGTCAACATCCGCAAGTTCGTGGTGCGCGCCGACCGTCTGGCGGACCTCGTGGCCCTCGGGACGCTGGGGGAGCAGGCGGCCCAGTTCCTCGACGCCGCCGTCGTCTCCGGTCTCAACGTGCTGGTCAGCGGCGGCACCCAGGCCGGCAAGACGACGATGCTCAACTGCCTCGCGGCGGCCGTCCCGGCACGGGAGCGGGTCATCACGTGCGAGGAGGTCTTCGAGCTAGCGCAAGTTGCATAGACTCACAGGTCAGGTGGCCCGCTGCGCCGTGACGACCCGTGCAACCTGCCAGGCGTCAAGGGGGACGTCGAGGACGAACAACCGGATCCCAACGAGGGCCGGGTCGTACGGTGCGGCAGTAAGGATGGCGGTGTCGCCTCGACGAACGTCAGTCCCGGCGGGGACGGTGACGTCGTAGCGGGTGAGGGTGACGGTCGCCTCCCCAGATTCGACGACCCGTTCGCTTCGGTCCTGGGGGCGGACGAGCATCGGTCCGCCAAAGACGACGGTGGGCGGCGGGTTGATGTACTCGCCAGTGTCGTTGTCGAAGATCGGCTGGCCGGTGCCAGGCCGGGTGATGGTGCCGGTCTCGGTGAGGCGTCGGCGTGCGGTGGCCCGGAGCGTGGCCAGGGTGGGCCTCACTGAGCGCGCCGTCGGTAGCGGTGGAGGACTGCCAGCTCGGGCAGGGTCCAGCCGTTGACGATCTGGTACGCGACGGCGAACGGGCCGGTGGTTTCGGATCGGAGGTTCTGCGGGTTCGTGACGTGCCTGGCCGTGGTTGACACGATGACGAGGGCGACGTCGTCGGCAGGCTCGTTCGTGAGCGGGTCGAACCCTCGTCCCCTGGTGTAGGCGCGGACCTGGGCGGTGACGACGGGCAGGTGCTGCTGGGCCAGGGTGATGACGTCGAGGTCGTCACCCTGGCCCAGCAGGTCGGCCACGTCGGGGCCGGTGGGGTACATCAGACCTCGGTGGTCAGGACGATGACACCCTCGGGGCGCAGCAGACCGAGGTCGTAGCGGGTGACGACGCGGATGGCCTGCTCGTCGAACTCGGCGTACCGCTCGGACAGCAGGGTCACCGAGGGGGCGACGTCGCGGGCCACGGCGACCTCGGCCATGTTGGCCAGGACGGCGGTCCCGGCGGGGAGCTTGTTCGTCACGGTCGCGGGGATGCCGAGCATCCGGGTGGGGCCGTCGAGGGTGACGTCCTCGGTGACGATGTAGCGGCCGGCGGTGTCCTTGATCTTGCGCAGCGCGACGTAGTCGGAGCCGTTGAGGAACCACCGGTTGGGGGTGACCTCGGCCGCGATGGCCAGGCCGACGGCGTCGTGCAGGGAGTCGACGTCGGAGGTGTCGAGGGTGCCGGTCTGGACGCCGGGCTGGTTGACGATGCCGGTGACGGACCCGTCAACACCGTCCCCGGTGAGCATGGCGGAGTCGATCTTCCGGGCGACGTCCGAGACGAGCCGGGCGCGCAGGGTGGCGTCCAGGCCGACAACGGACTGGCGCAGCAGCTCGTTCGTGAACCGGATCAGAGCCTTGATGCTCTTGCGGTCGGTCGGCATGAGTCGCAGCTCGTCGAACTGGACGTCGTGCTCGGGGATCAGCTCGCCCTCACCGACCCACGACGGGTCGGTAGAGCCGGTGAGCTTGGGGATTCGCAGGGGCTCGGACGTGTCGAAGATTCGCGGCCCGGACGCGAGGACGACGGAGGCGGCTTCGAGGGGCTGGACGAGCAGCGTGGCGACCTGGTCGCGGAGCAGCTCGGGGTTTGCGGTCGTGGTCTCGACCATTGTGGTGGCTCCATTCGTGAAGTGGCGGATTCACGTTGGGAGCCGGTCCCACAAACGCTGAGAGGGCAGCCACCAGGACTGCCCTCTCAGTTTACCATCCGGTGTCAGGACAAGCGCTCAATAAGCGCGGGTGCCACCGGAGGTCAGCCATACTCTCTCGTTGTCAGGCTTGATCGGAGCTTGGAGCATCTTTTCTGCCTCCGCCACGGCTTTGGCCAGTCGTTTCACGGCGTCTGCCTCGATGTTTTCCGCGAGCCGGTCGCCCTGGGCGACGTACTCGCCGTCACCTTGTGCAGCCTCGACAGGCTTCCCGGCCATGATGTTCATCATGGCTTCGGCTTGCTGGTCCATCTTTCGGCGCATGGGACCGAGTTCCCGGTGACGGTCGATCAGTTCCTGGCACCTGCGCGGTTCATCGATCGTCGAGATCACGCTGGCGTCAACATAAATGCCCCGGCTGCAGATTTGGCCGTGAGCCAGGATCGCACGGATCAGTTCGGGGCTCAGTTGTACGTCCGTGGTGTCTTGCCATTCCAGCCGACCAAGGTCAGCGCCATCAGTCCCAGCGATCTGAGCCACCCAGGACGAGGGCAGGTCGGTCCACCGGAGGTGAGCGGGCGGTTCCAGCAAGTACAGCAATTCATCTCCTCGTTTCAGGCTCGTGACCGGAGTATCCCAGCCAGGTCGACGCTAGCCGTTGTGCCGGTCGCACCCTGCCCGATTTCCCCGATTGGTCTGCGGGAAGCCAGGTGCGGCTTGCGCCCGAGTAGGTCCTCGACGGCAGCGGCGGCGGCGTCGGTGTCGAGCGGGTCGACGTCGGCGGGCAGGGGCAGGTCGGTGGGGTCGGCCAGGCGGCCCGTGGCGGCCACCTGAGCGGACCAGAGGGCACCGGCCAGCGTGTCGGTGCGCTTGGCCTTGACGCGGGCCTCAGCGGCCTCTGAGCGGAGCTGCTCGACGTAGGCGCGGGGGAACGTGTCGGGCTCCGGCTCGGCGTCGACCTCGGGAGCGGGCTTGTCCTGGTCGACGGGTGCGGCGGGGTCGACGACCTGGTCGTCGGTGGCCTCGGGGTGGGGGTGGTCTCGGTGATGTTCTCGGTCATGGCGGGGGCTCCTATCGCTGGACGGGTCGGGGTGCGCGGTCGGTGACGGTGGGGATCGGTGAGCAGGTGCAGCCCTTGTGGGTGGGCATCCGGTAGTCGGAGGGCCAGACCCGGCCGTCTCGCCACCACCACCGGCAGAGCTGGCAGGCGTTCGCGGACAGGCCACGGGTCCAGCCGGTGACCGAGGGGCTGGCGGCCATGCCGGTGGAGTAGGCGCGGGCGGCCTCGGTGAGGGGTTCGGAGCGGGCCAGCCGGGCGACGCGGGCGACGGGGTCCGGGGTCGTGGGCAGGTCCGTCACGAGGGTTTGTGCGGCCTGCCGCAGCCGTGCGGGCTCGGTGGCGGCCACGGTGATGCCGAGGGGCGCGGCGGCACGTCCGGTGGCCACGGTGATGGCAGCGGCCAGGGACAGGTCGGCCACCGCAGCGGCGCGTCCGTTCGCGGCCACGACGGTCGCGGTGATCGCGGCGACGAACTGGTCGTCGGTGAGGACGCCGGTCGTCCACGCGGCGTGTAGGGCGACGGCGTCACGTTCGGCGCGTCCGGCCACCCGGCGGATGGTGTCGGCGTAGGTCATGAGCTCTCCGCCGTCGGGAGGATGGCCGTCAGGTCGAGTCCGGCCCCGTCCAGGGCCTCGGCGCGGCGGGCGGAGCGGATGTCCTCGACCTCGTCGGCGGAGTAGCCGAGGCGGGCAAGGGCGTAGGAGGCGGGGAGAAGCCCGTCGGCGTGCAGCTTGACGACGGCGTCGGCCTCCTGGGCGACAGAGCGGGTGGCGGCGTCGGCCCACCGGACGCGGACGTCGACCTGCTCGGGGTCGATGCCGGTCTCCACGGCCACCATGAGCCGGCCGACCTGCTCCCACGACCTGCCGAACGTGGCCTGCCGGGCCTCGGCGCGGGCGGTGAGGCTGGCCTCGGCAGCGCGCAGCGCATCGGCCGACGCGGGCTGGTTCGTGAGCGCGCCGATGTAGTGGGCGGGCAGGGCGCTCACGGCCATGATCTGAGAGAGCAGCACCCGGACGCTGGACTCGTATCCGGCGAAGTCACCGCCGGGGAGCTGGCCGAACTTGGCTCCGGGTTCCTCGGCCACGGCCATGCGGTCGGTCTCGGGGAACGGGTTCTCGACGTTGCCGTCGTCGTCCTCGACCAGCTCGACCCCGGTGGCCCAGCGACGCGGGCGGGCGAAGTACTCACTGGCCACCATGAGGTCGGCCAACTGCTTGTTGAGCGCGTCGACCAGCGGGGCCAGGTCGGTGATCTCCGAGACCCCGTCGTCGAGCAGCCGGTCACCGTTGCGCAGTCGCACGACGGGCACGACTCCGAGGGGGTTGTCGATGCGCTGGACGACGGCGAACCCGGCGGCGGTCGCGCCGGTGCTGTTGGCCCGGTAGCGGGTGATGACGTCGGGCTCGTAGACGACGGCCTCGGTGGTGGTGGCGGTCTCCCACCGCTTGACGGCGGCGGTCACCTGCCGGGTGCCGGGGTCGACGGCGGTCGTCACCTGGCGGGCGGACTCGACGGACACGCGCGCCCGGCCGAGGGCGTCGGCCCAGACCATGACGTAGGACGAGCCGAGGGCCAGGGCCTCACGGTGCGCGACGGGGGCGAGCTGGTCCAGGTCGTTGCGCAGCCACGCGGACCAGAGGGCGCGGTCACGCTGGCCGTCCCGGTGCAGGTCCACGACCCGCAGGCGCTCGGCCAGGGCCGTGACGGCGAGCCGGGGGAGGTTGGACACCATGCGCCCGAACCGCTCCCCGAGGGCGGCTCGAGCCTCGGGGGCCAGGAACGCAAGCGGCTGGGTGCCGGTGTAGTAGCGGTCGAGGGCGGCCAGGACGTGCTGACGCTCGTCGAGGCGCTGCAGCAGCCCGGCCAGGTTCGGTGCGGTCGTCGGGGCGGTGGTCTCGGCGGTGGTCGTGGTGGGCAGGCTCATGCGAAGGACCTCACTCTGCGTCGGGTGGTTCGGGTGGCACGCCAGGTGGCGCGGGAATGGGCCATGACCGCGCACGCGGCCAGGTCGATACGGCGGGAGCTGTTGCGCTTGCCCTTGTCCAGGCGGACCCCTCGGGCGTCCTCGACCACGACGGCGTTACCGACGTGGCGGGTCAGGTCGGGATGACCGGAGTGCGTCAGCTCCCCGGCGATGGCGCTCTTGTAGAGGTCGGTCGTGGCGGCGGTGAGTCGTGACGTCGAGTGCGGAAACTCGACGACGGGCAGACCCTCGGACTCCAGGGCTTGCAGGGTCCTGGTCCAGCGGAACGGGTCCGCGATGACCTCGACGACCTTGTAGCGGCGGGCGGCGGCGCGGATGACGTCCTCGACCTCGGCCACCGGCACCCGGTAGTCCAGGTCATCCCGTGGCGGCTCCCACAGACCGAGGACGTCCAGGTGCGGACAGGGCGACACGGTGGCGACCAGGACCCCGGTCGCGTCGCTGTTGAACGACCCGTCAAGAGAGACCACGACCTCGGCCCCGTCCGGCACGGTCGCCCCGGTGGCGAGGCTGTCCCAGACGCCTTCCGGTAGGAACGCTCCGGCCTGAGCGGTGACGAACTGGCAGAGCCGGGCGCGTCGGAACGTGGCCTCCCGCATCTTCGGAGGCAGCAGCGCGACCAGGGCGTCACGGTGCAGGAAGTCGTCCAGGGCAGGGTTTGCCAGCTCCCAGCAGTGGACGCAGGCGACCGGGTGGTCGATGTACGGCGCGGCGCTGAACTCACGCCAGACGAACGAGGTGTCGTCCGGGTGGGCACGGGCGTAGTCGCGCATGTCCGACAGGACGCTGTCGTGAGGATCCGGGCCGGGCGTCCCGATGCCAATCAGGGTCGAGGTCTCCCGCTTGCCCTGGGCCAGCGCCAGGACCTCGTACACGTCGCGGCTGGCCACCCCGGCCTCGTCGAGGATCGCGGTCGTGAAGTTCAGACCCTCCAGCCGTTTCGGCTCAGCCGGGAGGCACACGAACGCGGCGTCCCGCTCCGGCACGAACAACCGTTCCTTGTAGACCTGGACCCTGGAGGCCAGGTCCTCGTTCAGCTCGACCATGCGCCGGGCGGCCCCGAACACGATCCCGGCCTGTCGCTCGTCGGTGGCGGCGACCACGACGGACGCACCCTCACCACCGAGCATCAGGTCGTACAGGCCGAGGGCGGCGACCAGGGTCGACTTGCCCTGGCCGCGCGGCATCATCCAACCGGCCATCCGAGGACGCGGGTCCGCGTCGAGCACCGACCCGACGAGGTCGACCTGCCACGGGCGCAACCGCATCGGACGACGAGCACCCGCACCGGACGGCGTCACGATGTACCGGGCGCAGAACGCGGCGAACCGCTCCGCGCCACGCTTGCGAGACCCGAACGGCAGGGGCGTGGGGTCCACGGCAGCCTTAGGACCGGCCCTCACGCACACCCCCCGGAGGTGTGTAACGCGGAGGGTGCCTTCCCCCGTAGGTCCTGCGCCTCCTCGTCGACCTTCCCCGCCCTGGGGGTCGGTCCGGGGCGACTGCTCCCGCGTCGGCGGTTGTCCTCCCGGCAGACGACCTCGACGTCGACCAGGCGGATGGGGAGACCTCGGGCCTTCCGCTCCCAGGCGCTCGGCAGGTGGTCGGTGGTGAGGTCCTCGACGGTGCCGCAGTCAGTGCAGAACGGCTGGAGCCGACGGGCACGGACGGAAAGCTTGTCCCATTCCCGGTCATAGCCACGGGCACGCGGCGACGACCCGCGCCGGACGACGGCAGACGGCCGGCACTCCGGGCATCGGGTGTCGGGGCTGGGTTCACCACAGCCCAGGCAGGGTCGCAGCGTCACTGGACGTCCCCGAGCACGCGGTCGTCGAGCATCGAAGCCACTGACTCGACGTGGTCGCAGGTGTCCCCCACGGTCGGGCAGTCACAGGTCCAGCCTGGTCCTGGGTTCCACTTGACTAGATGGTCGTCCATGACAGCCACGACGGCCGGTCGTGCTGCTCGGTGGCCGAGGACTCGGAGGAACCGGACGCCGGTCATGCGGACTCCCGAGGAGTAGACGGAGTAGACGGAGTAGACGGAGTAGGCGGTTTGCTGGGGAGGTCCAGGGCGAACGCGCGGAACGCAGTGGCGAACTGGTGTCGGTAGTAGCCGCGCACCTGGCCCCGGTCGGCGTACTTGGTCGCGTGGACGTTGTAGGACGACGTCAACATGCGACCGAGCCGGGGTGCGGTGAGTGCCTTCCCGAACGGACTCTCCGATCCCCATACCTCGGGGTGGTTGTCGATCAACCGGGCGATGAGCTCCGTCGTCGGCACGAACGTGTCGGCCTCACCGAACGACTCGTGGATGTGCGCGACGAGGGTCACGTGTGGCCGCTGCTGGGTGATGCCCTCCTCGCGCTCCGCCTCGATGCGCTCCACGTCGTTCACGGCCAGCTGGTCGACCACGGCGGACCACCGACCTCCGGCGGCAGCGGCGACACGCTTCAGAGGAGACCAGCGCTCCCGCGCACGACCCTTGACGGACTCGGGGAGGGGCACTCGGGCGAGACCGGCGACTCGGATCACGTCGGCCCACTGGGCGAGTCGTTCACCGAGTCGCTCGGCGTCCTCCTCGATCAGCTCCCAGTCGGATTCCTCGACGCGACCCTCTCGGTCGGGCATGAGCAGCACCCGGATGCTCCTGGACTTGGTGTCCTCGGGGAGGTTGGGCGCGTTCCCGGCCATGACGACGGGGGAGTAGGTGGGCATGCTTTGCTCGTCCCACCCACCGCCCTTGACCGGGACGAGGACGGGGCGGGTCGCCCCACGCTTGTACCCGGAGTTCAGCACGGCGATGAGGTCGCCCACGCCGTCCTTTTTTGGGTCGAGGGAGCGGTCGACCTCGTCGATCAGGATGGTCCGCATGCCCTTATCGAGCATCCTGGTGAGCAGCGCGGGCGACGAGAGCGACGCGGCCTGGACGGGCCAGACGCAGAGCCGTTGTAGGTGCTCCAGCACGGTTGTCTTCCCAGAGCCGGGGACCGGGCTGTCGAGGACGAGCCGAGGCGTCGTGTACGTCTCCATCACCAGGTGGGTGTGCGCGGCCCAGAGTGCGAGCAGGTCGAGGTCGCCGTCGTGCATCGTGCAGATGAACCGGGCGAACCACGTGCGGACGTCGTCGAGGACGCAGGCGGTCTCCTGGACCCCCTCGGGGAAACCGCCTACTACGTCTACTACGCCTACTCCGTCTACCTCGGGCGCGGCGGCCTCGGGGTAGCTGATCTCCCAGGGGGCTGCTGGCGTCGGCATCTCGCCGGGGTCGATGTCGGCGGGGTCGCCGTAGTCGTAGCGGTCCACGGTCAGCCCACCTGCCGTTCGGCCTGACGCCACGACCAGGCGACCTCGGCGCGGATCTGCTGGGCCGTACGCGCGGGGGTGCGGTACTCCCGCTGGCGAGCGACCGCAGCACGCTGCTGGTCCAGGTAGGACGTCAGCCACTCCGGGTCAGGGTCAGGGTTCGTGTCGATGCCGAGGACGTCGAGGGAGTCGAGGTGCCCGCGCATGTAACCCCACACGAACATGGGGTTGGACCAGGTCAGGTCATCCACCACGGCGGCTGCGACCTCGGCGAAGGTTCGGGGGTGCGTCATCGGCCACCACCAGAGGTGGGGCGGCTCAGCAGGACGGCGAGACGGTCGAGGACGTCCTGGGAGAGGGGTGGAGCCTGGGAGACGATCTGGGTGACGTAAGCGTCGATGGCTGTCGTGGCCATTGCGGACCTCATTCGGGCGGAGTTCTCCTGGGGGAGAACCCGCTGAGGTTCTGCGCTGAGCGCCTACCGGGCGATTACCACCATAGGGATGGCCACCGCGCCCGGGCGGTGCATGGTTACGATAGCAGCAGCGACCCGTTCAGCGTCGGCTGCGACGCGCCGAGCTGTCGAGCCTCATAGTCCTCTTCTTCGCGACAACGCTGTGCGCGAAAGCGACCAAGAGACGCGACAGCTTGTAGGTGCCGGTGAATGAACACGATTCACAATCGATTGTGACGCGCGACGACTGCAGTTCGTTCTCGACGGTCGTGTCAGGGTGAGGATCATGGTCTTGGCAATAGAACGTCGTCCCAATAGTGGGGCAGCCGGGTTCTGCGCAGACAAGCTTGGACTGCCTAACCTCCCAGATCGCGCGCCTGACAACCTGGGCGGACTTTGCGACAGTCTGGTGAGTCTCGCGCGGCGACAGGCTGAGATGCCAATTGTGGTCCACCGACAATTCAGCGGGAAGAATGGGGTGACCTTTGGGACACGCGAGCCACACCCAAGGCATATCGCGCAGGTACACACGCTCGACGTCACCATCTCGGTTTTCGTATTCGCGCATGAAGGTGTTGGTGAACGCTGGCAGGGCGTACAGGAACCGCTCTATGTCCGCGCCGCGCTTGGACTCCAACTGCTCCCACATGCTCGGGTTGGTGCCTTGGTTCTCGATGTAGCGCCTCACTGCTTCCATCCGATCTCAACGGTCTCGGGGTCGAAGGTTCGGGCACCCCGGCCAGCCCGATGCACGGTGACGTCCAGCAGCAACCCGACAATCTCGCGGCGGGTGGCGGTGTCCAGCGCGGCCCACGCGCCTGCGACGTCCTCGGCGGCCACAAGGGGGCCGATAGCGGGCGTGGTGGTCAGCGCAGGCAACTCGCCCTCGATCTCGAGCAACCGGTCCTTGAGCCGCGCCGTTCCGGCCGAGAGCTGGCGGCGGTCGATCTCCCCGGCTGCAAACGCCTCGGCCAGGCCGTCGAGCCGGATCGTCAGTGTGCGCCGCTCCCTCAGTAGCTCATCCGCGCGGCCGGTCTGATCGGGGCGCGCGAACGCGGACGCGGCGTCCGGCAGGGTCAACCGAGCCAGGATGACGGACTCGACGTAGCTGTCCACGGGCTCGATCCGGCGGCCAAGGTGTGCGCCGGACTCACAGACGTAGATCGGCCCCCTAGCCTCGGTCCGGCCGTACAACCGTGCGCCACAGACTCCGCACCGGCCGACCCCGGAGAGCAGGTAGGCGCGCGGCCTTCCCTTCGCTCGTCGTGACGGGTCGGACAGGATCGCGTTCACCGTCACATGGTCGGCCTCAGTGACGATTCCTGGCCAGGCGCCGGGGCCGACGATCTCGCCTCGGTGGACGCGCACCCCGGACAGCCGTGGGCGGCGCAGGTAGCGGCGCAGCTCTGTGGGGGTCCACGGGTTGCCAGCGGTAGACACCGCGCCCGCTGCGGTCATGGCCCTGACGACCGAACCGAGGGAGGCTCCGGCGATGATGCTCGCCACCGCCGTGCGAACGTGCTCGGCCTCAGCTTCAACAACGGTCATGCCATCGGCGGAGTAGCCGAAACAACGTCGCCCGGCGGCCGGGATGCCCTTCGCGGCCCGCTGGTCGTTAGACGCCTTCTGGCGGTCGGCCTTCTGCTCTCCCTCGTAGGTGGCCCACGCCGTGACGGTCCGGGCCACCGCACGACCGGCAGGGTTGGACAGGTCCAGGTGTCCGGCCTTCACGGCATGAACGTCCGCCCCGGTGTCGATCACGCGCTCCAGGTCGCGGGTCAGTCGGACAAGGCGGTCGAGGTGCCAGACGATGATCCGCCGGGGTGACGCGGTCAGGAGCTTGCGGAACTCGGGCCGGTCTGTGCCGCTCGTCGCGGACTTGTCGTTGTCGACGAACTCCTGGTCGACGGTCCAGCCGCGCTCGGCACAGAGCTTGCGGCACAGGTCGAGTTGACGAGTCACGGCCAGTCCCTCACCGGTGCGGTCGAGGCTCTGGCGCGCGTAGATCATCGTCCTCATACATGCGAGGATACTCAACCTACGGCCTCAAGGTCCCAGGACGCGACGTCGTGGGCCTGCAGTGCCGCCAGCCCAGCCTGGAGGGCACGGGAGAGGTCCCGCTGCGACGCCTGGTGAAGGAGGCGCTGCGGATGCGGCCGAGCCGGATCATCGTCGGCGAGGTCCGGCAGGAGGAGTGCCTGGACCTGCTCATCGCGCTCAACTCCGGCCTGCCCGGGATGTGCACCGTCCACGCCAACAGCGCGCGCGAGGCCGTGACGAAGATGTGCACCCTCCCGCTGCTGGCCGGTGAGAACGTCAGCGCCGGCTTCGTGGTCCCGACCGTCGCCTCCTCGATCGACCTCGTCGTGCACGTCGAGCTCTCCGGCGACGGTCGACGACGTGTCCGGGAGGTGCTCGCCGTCCCGGGGCGGGTGGAGGACGGGGTCGTGGAGACGGCGTCGGTCTTCCGTGCCGGCTCCGACGGGGTCCTGGTCGGGGCGGGCGGCTTCCCCCCTCACGAGGAGCGGTTCGCCCGCGCGGGGTACGACGTCGCACGGCTGCTGGCCCCCCGGTGAGCACGGGTGACGGTCTGCTGCTGGGCCTGGTGGCCGGGCTCGGCGCGTTCTGCCTCTGGTGGTCCGCCTGGGCTCCCGAGCCCCGGGAGGTGCGGCCCCGGCGCCGGTGGGCCACCGGCCTGGAGGACGCCCTCGTCCAGGCGGGGGTCCGTTCCGTCAGCGTGGGGGCGCTGCTCGCCCTGTGCGCCGGGTCGGGCCTCGGTGTCTTCCTCGCGGTCCTCCTGGTCAGCGCGGCGCCGTTCATCGCCGTCTGCTTCGGGCTGATGGCGGCCTGGGCCCCGGTCGCGCTGGTCCGGTACCGCGCGGCCCGACGGCGCGACGACCTGCGTGAGGTCTGGCCGGAGGTGGTCGACAACCTGGCCTCGGGGGTCCGCGCGGGGCTGTCGCTGCCGGAGGCGCTGGCCCAGCTGGCCGACCGCGGTCCGGAGGAGCTGCGACCGGCGTTCGCCGAGTTCGCCGAGGACTACCGGGCGAGCGGGCGCTTCGCCGACTCCCTGTCGCGGCTGAAGGACAGGCTGGCCGACCCCGTCGCCGACCGGCTGGTCGAGGCGCTGCGCATCACGCGGGAGGTAGGGGGGTCGGACCTGGGCCGGCTGCTGCGCACCTTGTCGTCGTTCCTGCGGGAGGACGCCCGCACCCGGGGCGAGCTCGAGGCGCGGCAGTCATGGACGGTCAACGCCGCCCGGCTGGCCGTCGCCGCGCCGTGGCTCGTCCTCGGGCTGCTCGCCACCCGCGAGGGCGCCGTGGAGCCGTACAACCGTCCGGAGGGGGTCGTGGTGCTCGCGGTCGGCGGTGCTGCCTCGTTCGTCGCCTACCGGGTGATGCTGCGGATCGGTCGCCTGCCCGAGGAGGGGCGGGTGCTGCGGTGAGCGGGGTCCTGGGCGGGGTGCTCGGGGCGGCCTTCGGTGTCGGTCTGCTGCTCGTCCTGACGTCGGTGCCGCGGTGGCAGCAGGTCGACCTCATCGACCGGCTGGAGCCCTACCTGCGCGACACCAGACCGTCTCGGCTGCTCGTGGACCTCCCCGGCCGCCGACCCCGGTTCGGGACGGTCGAACGGCTGCTCACCCCCGTGATGAGCGATGCGGTCCGATGGGTGGAGCGGATCTCGGGTGGTCCGGGGACGGTGCGTCGCCGGTTGGAGCAGGCGGGGACGGGAACCACCGTGGAGCAGTTCCGCGCCGAGCAGGTCGTCTGGGGGGTGCTCGGCCTGGCCGCCGGCTCGGGTCTCGCCGTGGTCATCGGGGTCGCGCGGGGACCTGCCGTGCTGCCGATCGTCGCCGTCGTCCTCATCGGTGGTCTGGCCGGGGTGCTCGGCCGCGACCAGTACCTGTCCCACCAGGTCAGCCGCCGCGAGGAACGGATGATGCAGGAGTTCCCGACGGTGGCCGAGCTGCTGGCCCTGAGCGTGGGAGCCGGCGAGGGGGCGGTGGGGGCGCTGGAACGCGTGGCCAGGACGTGCCAGGGGGAGCTGTCGGTGGAGCTCCGCCGCACGCTGGCCGCGGCGCGGGCCGGGGCCAGCCTGGTGCAGGCGCTCGAGGGGCTCGCGTCCCGCACGAGCCTGCCTCCGCTCGCCCGGTTCGTCGACGGGGTGGCCGTGGCGGTGGAGCGCGGTACCCCGTTGGCGGAGGTGCTGCGCTCCCAGGCCCAGGACGTCCGCGAGCTGGGCCGGCGCCGGCTGATGGAGAGCGGTGGCCGCAAGGAGATCGCGATGATGGTCCCGGTCGTGTTCCTCGTGCTGCCGGTCACGGTGCTCTTCGCCGTGTATCCCGGCCTGGTGTCCCTGGACCTCCAGCTGTGACGGTGAGTGACGACGCTCAGCCTCGCGGAGCAACCTGTGGAGCAACGGCGTCGATGTCTGTGTCGAGGCGCCATGATTGCGCCGTCAACCGGGGCCAGCGAGGCTGCGGACGAGGAGCGAGGAGCGTCGATGCACAGCACGCCGGTGCGATGGGTGGCCGCACGGCTGGGGCTCGCGCTCCGCTCGGACCGCGGGGACGTCCCCGGGTGGGTGCTGGTGACGCTCATGACCGCCGGCCTCGTGATCGTCCTGTGGGGCGTGGCGGGGGACCGGCTGGAGCAGATCTTCACCGACTCGATGGACTCCGTGGTCAGCGGTCCCTGACCCGGGGGTCCTCGACGCGGGGGTCCGCGGCGGTCGACTTCGTGCTCGTCTCCGCCCTGCTGACGCTGCTGTTCGTCGGGGTCCTCCAGCTCGACCCTGTCGTTGCACGTGCGCAACACCCTGGTGGACGCCGCCGGTGAGGGCGCCCGCGTCGGCGCGCTGGTCGGCCGCGACGGCGGGGACGCCCGGGCCCGCACCGAGGAGCTGGTCTCCTCCGCCCTGTCCGACCGGCTCGCGCAGGACGTGTCCGCGACGACCGAGCACATCGACGGAGTGCAGACCGTGGTGGTCACCGTCCGCGCGCCGCTGCCGGTGCTCGGGCTCGTCGGACCCCGCTGGCTGGAGGTCACCGGGCACGCGGTCGACGAGAAGGCCCTGCCGTGAGGCGGTACGCGGCGCAGGTGCGGGCCCGGCTGGTGGCCGGTGCTCGGACCGGTGCGCGTCGCCTGGCGTCGGAGGACCAGGGCAGCGCCGTGGTCGAGTTCGTCACCATCGGGGTCCTGATGCTCGTGCCGGTCGTGTACCTCGTGGTCGCGGTGGCCAGCGTCCAGGCGGCCGCCTTCGCGACGGAGAGCGCCGCCCGCGAGGCCGCCCGCATCGTCGTGACGGCCGGTGACCAGTCAGCGCCGAGGACCGGGTCGTCAGCCGCGGTCGGCTGGGCGCTGCGGGACCACGGTATCGACGCGGACCCTGCCCAGGCGGTGACGGTGCTGTGCGCCACCGCAGCCGTGCCTCACCCCCGGCTCCGACGTCAGCGTCACGGTCTCGGTGACCGTGCCGCTGCCCGCCGTACCGGCTGGGCTGTCGGACGTGCTGCCGCTGTCGATCCCGGTGAGCGCCACCCACACGCAGGTGGTCGGCGAGTTCGCGGAGACGCCATGAGACGCCGTCGCCGCGCGGAGCCGCCGCACCAGGACGACTCGGGGCAGGTGCTGCTGCTCGCGCTCGCCTACGGGCTCGTCGCGATCCTCCTGGTCCTGATGGTGGTCGCCGCGTCCGCCGTCCACCTGGACCGCAAGCGGCTCCTCGGCCTCGCCGACGCGGCGGCGCTCGACGCGGCCGACGCGGTGGAGGAGGGGGCCTACTTCGACGCCACCGAGCGGCCCGACGGGGTCGACGTGGTGCCCCTCACCGACCGGACCGTCCGGGACTCCGTCCTCGACTACCTGGAACGGCAGGAGGGCTCGTCGCGGTTCGTCGACCTGGCCGTGGACACCGGCGCCACAGGCACCTCGGACGGGCAGACGGCGGTGGTCGTCCTCACGGCCCGGTCGCTGCCGCTGCTCCCGGAAGCACTGTCCGGACGGTGGGCGGCAGGGGTGCCGTTGCGGGTCACGGCCAGCGCGAGCAGCCGGACGGCGCCGTAGCGACCGGTCGGTCAGGCCCACCCGGCGTCCGGCATCAGCTCCCCGACCGGCACCTGAGCGGCCACGGTGTTGCCGCCCGGCGCCAACGGGCACGCCCAGGCGGCGTCGTAGGCGCACGAGGGGTTGTAGGCGAAGTTGAGGTCGACGACGAGCCGGTCCCCCTCGCCGCCGAGGTCTGCCCCCTTGACCGTGTCCAGCACGTAGCGGCCGCCGCCGAACGTGCCACCCGGTCGCCCGGCCAGACCGTCCCGCAGCGGGAGGAACAGCCCGCCGCCGTACGAGCCGAGCCACCACACGTCCACCCGGCCGATCCCGGCCAGCTCGACCGCACCGACCCGGTCGAACGGCACCACGCCGTCGGTGCCGGTGGGCACCTCCATCCGGTGCGGCTGGGCGGAGACCACGTCCACCTCGAACCGGAACGCCGGGTCGTACGCCGCCACCGGCAGCCCACCGAACGCCGGTCCGGGCCACCTCCGACAGCGGGCTGGCCGGGTGACGGGCGAACAGGTCGTCGCGCCGGGCCACCCACTCGGCGTGCCCCGCGGCCGGGTCCTCGGCGGCCCGCACACGGCGTCGTAGGCGTCCTGCACCTGGCGACGCCAGTCCAGCACCTCGATCGACACGCTCACGAGGCTCGCACGTGCCAGGGCCGCGCGACACCGCGGAGGGCGGGAGGAGCGAGGCCGTCGTCGCGGCTGCCAGGTCGGGGTGCGGTCGCCGCGCACCCGTGTGACGGTGATGCCGTGCCCACCGACACCCCCGTCGACCTGTCCGACCGCTCCGTCCTGCTCACCGGCGCCACCGGTGGCCTCGGCACCTTGATCGCCCGCAGGCTCGCCGAGGCAGGCGCCCGGCTGACGCTCGTCGGCCGCGACGAGGGCAGGCTGTCGGCCCTGGGCATCGACGGTGCGGCGACCGCCGCGATCGACCTCACCACCCCCGACGGTCCGGCTCGTGCGGTGCAGGCGGCGCTCGAGGCGCACGGTTCCCTGGCCGGCGTGGTCCACGCGGCCGGGGTGGTCGCGTTCGGGCCGCTCGCCGAGGTGGACGACGACACCGTCGACGAGCTGTTCCTGCTCAACACGCTCGCGCCGCTGCGCCTGCTGCGCGCCGCCTGCGCCCCGCTGACGGCGGCCGCTGCCGAGTCCGGCGACGCCTTCGCCGTGACCGATCTCCGGTGTCGTCGCCGAGCAGCCGACGGCCCACATGGCGGCGTACTCGGCGAGCAAGGCGGCCTCGTGGGCGCTGGCCGCCGCGGCCACGGGCGAGCTGCGCCGGGCCAGGGTGCGCGTCATCGACGCCCGCCCTCCCCACACCGAGACCGGGCTCGCGACGCGCCCGGTCGCAGGCTCCGCGCCCCGGCTGCCGAAGGGGCTCGACCCGGCCGACGTGGCCGGCCGCATCGTCGACGCGATCACCGCGGGGCGAGCGCGACCTCCCGACCAGCGCCTTCGCCGGCCTGAGGCAGGCGAGGTCGACCGGGGGCCAGGGCGGGCGCGTAGATTCCTCCGACGTGGCTGCCACCGACTTCTCCGCCGAGATCGCCGATCTGCGCAACACCCTCGAGGGCGTCCTGGTCGTGGTCGACGTCCCCGCCCTGCGCGCGAGCGCGGAGGAGCTGAGCGAGCAGGCCTCCGCCCCTGACCTGTGGGACGACCCCGAGGTCGCGGCCGGGGTCACCAGCCAGCTCTCGGCAGCCCAGGCCGAGCTGGACCGGCTGGAGAAGATGGGCTCTCGCATCGACGACCTCGAGGTCCTGGTCGAGCTCGCCGGTGACGAGGCCGACGCCGACACCTGGGCCGAGGCCGAGAAGGAGCTGGTCGCGCTCCGCACCACGCTCAACCAGCTGGAGATCCGCACCCTGCTCACGGGCGAGTACGACCCCCGCGACGCCGTCGTCACCATCCGCGCCGGCGCGGGCGGTATCGACGCCGCCGACTTCGCCGAGATGCTCATGCGGATGTACCTGCGCTGGGCCGAGCGCCGCGGCTACCCGACACAGGTCTACGACACCTCCTACTCCGAGGAGGCCGGCATCAAGTCGGCGACGTTCAAGGTCACGGCCCCGTACGGCTACGGCACCCTGTCGATCGAGCAGGGCACCCACCGGCTGGTCCGGATCAGTCCCTTCGACAACCAGGGCCGCCGCCAGACGTCCTTCGCCGAGGTCGAGGTGCTGCCCGTGGTGGCGGAGACCGACCACATCGAGATCCCCGAGAAGGACCTGCGGGTCGACGTCTACCGCTCGTCGGGGCCCGGGGGCCAGAGCGTCAACACCACCGACTCCGCGGTCCGGCTCACGCACATCCCGTCCGGCACGGTCGTCACCTGCCAGAACGAGAAGTCGCAGCTGCAGAATAAGGAGGCCGCCATGCGGGTCCTCCAGGCCAAGTTGCTCGAGCTCGAGCGCCGCCGCCGGCAGGCCGAGCTGGACTCGCTCAAGTCCGACGCCGGGTCCAGCTGGGGCAACCAGATGCGGTCCTACGTCCTGCACCCCTACCAGATGGTCAAGGACCTCCGGACCGAGCACGAGACGAACAACCCCGACGCCGTGTTCGACGGTGACATCGAGAGCTTCCTGGACGCCGGGATCCGCTGGCGGCGGCAGCAGGACGTCCCGGCCTGAGCCGCGCACAGCCGCCCAGCCCTGCACCGGGGCGCCGGGCCTTCGCCGAGGGTGGCCTCGGGCGGCGTCGTTGCACCCGAACGGGTGGCCGCCGGTTTCGGATAGACCACCAGGGGGACATCAGGCGCTGAAGGACACGCAGCGTCACTACAGTGACGCCATCCGGGGTGTCGGCGGACCCCCCTTGACGAGAGCAGGCGCATGAACTCCACGCTACGTATCGGCCCACGCGCACGGCGGGCGGTCTCCGCAGTCGCGGGAGCCACCTTGGTGGCCGGTCTCGGACTGGCAGTCACAGGCCCCGGCGCCTACGCGTCGTCCCCCACCGGGGAGGTCTGCCGGGCCCTGGACTCCGGGACGACCGACGTGCCGGGAGGCAGGTCCGCGGTCACCGCTGCTGCCCCGGCGGGCATGCTCGTCTCGGGCTACTGCGTCAAGGCCGGCTCCGCCCAGCAGGGTCTGGGTCCGCAGTACCAGGACGTCACCCCCGTGGCGTCGGTGACGATCCGGTCCAGCTCCGGCAAGGACGTCTCGCACTACTCGGTGTCCTACGTGCCCGAGCAGGGCCCCGGCACCACGCAGCCGTCGTCCGAGCCGTCCTCCGGCTCGCAGTCCCCGACCGAGTCCTGGCCTGCGTCCCCGTCCAGCACCCCGTCGGACTCAGGCACCCCAGCGGACCCCGGGACCCCGTCGGAGTCGGTCACGGTGACCGACGAGTCGTCGGAGTCCGGCGCCCCGTCGAGCACCCCCTCCGGTTCGGCGACCGAGACGGGGTCGGCCACCGAGACGGGGTCGACGCCCGCGACGCCCGCGGCGCCCGCGGCGCCCGCGGCGCCCGCGGCGCCCGCGGCCGACTGCCCGGGGCTGGGTGACGGGTCGGACTACCGCACCCTCTTCTCCTACCAGTACTTCGCGAGCAGCGAAGGTGGCTGGGTTCCCCTCGGCTCGACGCAGACCTGGACGCGTCCTCTGGCGGTGCAGTGGCTGAGCCGACCGGGTACCGCGCCGATCGAGCAGATGATGGTCCGCGCCGTCGTCACCCTCAAGGACGGCGTCGACATCAGCGTCGGTGCCTGCCGGTACGACTTCTCGTTGGCCACGTACGAGGCCGAGGGCCCGACGTTCTCCACCTCCGGCCAGCAGGTCCTGGTCGACCACGACACCGACACCATCACCGCAGGCACGACGAGCATCTCGCTCGAGGTGCTCCCGGCGCAGTGCTACGGCCAGTCGGACCTGTACAAGACCGACACGGTGTACTCGGGCGCCCTCGCCCCTCGCGGTCCGGGCTACGCACCCATCACCAAGGACGGCAACATGATCGCCAGCTGGGCCGGTGGCACAGGCTGCGACGAGCCGATCGAGTCAGGGACCCCCAGCGAGACGGGGACGCCGTCGGAGTCAGGGACGCCCAGCGAGTCGGGGACGCCGTCGGAGTCGGGGACGCCCAGCGAGTCGGGGACGCCCAGCGAGTCGGGGACGCCCAGCGAGTCGGGGACGCCGTCTGAGTCGGGGACGCCGATCGACTCGGGTACCCCGTCCGACTCGGGTACCCCGTCGGACTCCGTCAGCCCCTCCGGGTCCAGCACCCCGGTGGGCTCCGGCACCGTCACGCCGCCCCAGTCCACCAGCCCCACCCAGTCGCAGTCCGTGGCCGGCGCCACCACGACCACCATCAGTCCGGCTGCCCTCGGCGGTAGCACGCAGCGCCCGGCCGCCTCCCGGGCCCTGGCGCGGACCGGGACCGAGGTCTGGATGTTCGCGCTGGTCGCCGTGCTGCTGCTCCTCGGCGGGGGAGCGATGACGGCGCTCGCGCACTCGACCCCGAAGGGTCGTCGCCACTGAACGGCCCCTGACCCGGTACGGCGCAGGTAGCCGCCTCCGGGGCAGCTCCAGGCCCGTCGTCGCTCACGCGGCGGCGGGCCTGCTGCTGTCGTCCCGAGGGCGCCCGGGGCCCCCGGCGTGGCAGCGGCTGCGAGCGGGGGCGCGCCCGTACCCGCATGGCACGCCTGCCGTCGCAGGGCCGTGTCGTCCTGTCACCCGTTCGGCCGGGCTTACCATCGGAGGTCGGCCAGTGGATCATCGCCTCCACCTGGTCTGTCCTGTCCCCGACCGCTGGGTGTGCCGTGATCCGGTTCGACAACGTGACCAAGGTCTACAAGGCCAAGCAGCGCGCTGCGCTGGACGACGTGACGCTCAACATCGACCGTGGTGAGTTCGTCTTCCTCGTGGGTGCCTCCGGCTCGGGCAAGTCGAGCTTCCTGCGGCTGTGCCTCAAGGAGGAGCAGGCCAACTCGGGCACGGTCCACGTGGCCGGTCGTGACCTCGGCCCGGCTCGCCTCGTGGAAGGTGCCGCGCTTCCGCCGTCAGCTGGGCGTCGTGTTCCAGGACTTCCGGCTGCTGCCGAACAAGTCGCGCCGGCGAGAACATCGCCTTCGCGCTGCAGGTGATCGGCAAGCCGAAGCACGTCATCGACCGCACGGTGCCCGAGGTGCTGCAGCTGGTCGGTCTCGACGGCAAGGCCGACCGGCTGCCCGACGAGCTGTCCGGCGGTGAGCAGCAGCGCGTCGCCATCGCACGGGCCTTCGTCAACCGGCCGGCGATCCTGCTGGCCGACGAGCCCACCGGGAACCTCGACCCCACCACGAGCGTCGGGATCATGAAGCTGCTCGACCGCATCAACAAGACGGGCACGACCGTGGTCATGGCGACGCACGACGACGAGATGGTCGACCAGATGCGCAAGCGGGTCATCCAGCTCGACGAGGGCGTCATCGTGCGCGACGAGGCGCGGGGCGTCTACGGGAGCATGCGTCGTGAGGGCCCGGTTCGTCCTGACCGAGATCGGTGTCGGTCTGTGGCGCAACCTGTCGGTCACCATCTCGGTCGTCATCGTCACCGCTGTGTCGTTGTTCTTCCTCGGCTCCGGCCTGCTGTTCCAGCGCCAGGTCGACGAGCTCGCGGTCGGTGCTCTACGACGAGATCCAGGTTTCGGTCTTCCTGTGCGGCGCCGAGAGCACCGCGATCTCCTGCGCCGACGGCGAGGTCACGCAGGCGCAGCGTGACGAGATCGTCGCCACGCTCACCGGCGGGAGACATCGCCCCGCTCGTCGAGGACTACACCTACGAGTCCAAGCAGGAGGCCTACGACCGCTTCCTGGTGCAGTTCGAGGGCTCGCCGATCACGGAGAACCTGACACCGGACCAGCTGCCCGAGTCGTACCGCATCCGCCTCGTCGACCCAGAGGACTCCAGCACGGTCGCCGCGCGCTTCGAGGGCCAGCTCGGCGTGGAGTCCGTGGACGACCAGCGGGAGCTGTTCGTCGGGCTGTTCCGGTTCCTCAACGGGGCCACGGCCTTCGCCTGGTTCTTCGCCGGCATCATGCTGGTGGCCGCGACGCTGCTGGTGGCCACCACGATCCGCCTGGCCGCCTTCAACCGGCGCCGGGAGATCGGCATCATGCGTCTGGTCGGGGCCAGCAAGTTCTTCATCCAGCTGCCCTTCATGCTCGAGGGGATCTTCGCGGCCACGGTCGGCGCGGTGCTGGCCAGCGGCTTCCTCGTCGCCTTCACCCGAGTGTTCGTCCAGGACTACGTCGGCAACCGGTTCAACATCGGTGGCCTGGTCGGCATGGGGGACGCGCTCCTCGTGGTGCCGATCCTGCTCGCAGTGGGCATCCTGCTCGCGGGCGTGTCGTCCCTGATAACCCTCGAGCGGTACCTCAGGGTGTAGCAGGGCCCGTTTTCTGCCGACACCTCCAGGGCCCGTCCCGACGGGTCCGCCCCGCACAGCCCACAGCCAGGAGGACCACCCGGTGCGACACCACCTCACCGCAGCGTGCAGCGCACTGCTGCTCGCCGCCGCCGTCGTGGTGCCGTGGGGGCTGCCTGCCACGGCGAGCACACCGGACGACCGGGGCGAGGTGGAGGAGCGCCAGGGCCAGGTGCAGGAGGGCCTGCAGTCCTCCCGCGAGGACCTCGAGCACGTCAGCGCCGACCTGGTGGCCGCCTCCGACCGCCTGTCGCAGCTGCAGGCCCAGCTGCCCGCCGCCCGCGCGGCGGTCGACCAGGCCCAGGCCGAGGCCGCGGCGGCCCGGCAGCGTGACGCCGAGCTGGCCGACGAGCTGGCCCTGGCCGAGGCTGCGGTGACGGCCGCCGGCCTGGAGCTGCAGGAGCGCACCGGCGAGGCCGACGAGACCGAGAAGGTCGTGGCCAGCGTCGCCCGCGAGGTGTACCAGGGGTCCGGGTTCACGCCGTTGACGATCCTGGTCGAGGCCGAGAGCGCGGGGGACTACGCCGACATGGTGGCCTTCGCGGCCGTGGCGCGCCGTAGCCAGAACCAGGCCCTCTCCAGGCTCCGCGTGCAGCAGGCCGACATCCGCAACGCGGAGGCGCAGGCTGGAGGCCGAGCGCGCCCGCGTCGAGGAGCTCAAGCGCGCTTGCCGCCGAGCAGGTCGTCGCCACCGCGGCCGCCGAGCAGGCGGCCCGGCAGGCGCAAGGCGGCCCTCGACGGGCTCGTCGCCGAGCGAGGACCAGGCTGTCGGCGGCGTTCGCCGCGGCCAAGGCCGCCGAGGAGCAGCAGATCGCCGAGCTGGAGGCCGAGGAGCAGCGCCTCGCCGACCAGCTGGCCGCCATCGCCGAGGCGGAGCGGCAGGCAGAGCTCGAGCGGCAGCGGCAGATCGAGGCCGAGCGGCAGCGCCCAGCCGAGCTGCGAGCGCCAGGCGCCAGCCGTGGAGATCCAGCGGCAGACGCGAGGAGGCCGCCACGCAACCAACCGGCCCGTCGCCACCGCCCCCGCCGCCCATCCCCGACCCCCCGTCGGCGCCCGAGGCGCCGGCCAGCGACGGCTACCTGTCCAACCCGGTCAGCGCCCGGACGTCCTCGTCGTTCGGCTACCGGATCCACCCGATCCTCGGCTACCGCAAGCTGCACACCGGACGGGACTTCGGCGCGGCCCTGCGGCACCCCGATCAAGGCGGCCGCGGCCTCGGGCGGTCGTGTCCGCCGGCTGGGGCGGTGGCTACGGCAACCTCGTCGTCATCACCGCACGGCAACGTCGGCGGCAGCTCCCTGGCCACCGCCTACGCGCACCAGAGCAGCATGGCCGTGAGCGCCGGGCAGAGCGTCGACCCGGGGCCAGGTCATCGGCTACGTCGGCACCACCGGCAGCTCGACCGGGTGCCACCTGCACTTCGAGACGCGCGTCGCCGGGACCCCGGTCGACCCGATGCGCTATCTCTGAGGGCAGGGCGGTACCACCGGCGGTGACCGGCAGCGGCGGGGCAGGACAACCCGCTGGGGCTCGCGGCCCGGGTCGGGCACACTGGTCCGATGCCCGCTGACCCGGGGCGCACCGTCGTCGCCACCAACCGCAAAGCACGTCACGACTACCACATCGAGGACACCTTCGAGGCCGGCATGGTCCTCTGGGGGACCGAGGTCAAGTCGTTGCGTGCCGGTCGAGCGTCGCTGCTGGACGGCTACGCCACCGTCGAGGACGGCGAGGTCTGGCTCGAGGGCGTCCACATCCCCGAGTACACGCAGGGGACCTGGACCAACCACGCCGCCCGGCGGCGCCGGAAGCTCCTGCTGCACCGTCGCGAGATCGACAAGCTGCTGGGTGCCATGTCCGGCACCGGCCTGACGATCGTCCCGCTGCAGCTGTACTTCAAGGGCAGCCACGCCAAGGTCGAGATCGCGGTCGCCAAGGGCAAGAAGGCCTACGACAAGCGGCAGACGCTGCGAGAGCGGCAGGACCGCAGGGAGACCGACCGTGCGGTGGGCGAGGCGCGCAAGCGCCACGGCTGAGCGGCCGCACCAGCGCCGCGGTGCCCTGCGCAGCGCTCATCCGCCAGGATCGGGTCGTGGACACCGGGATGACGGGCGGCGGCGCGGGGCGCCTGGAGCAGCGTGGCCCGGCTGGCGCGTCCGCAGCCGGGCCGGACGGGCTCGTGACGTTCGACGTCTTCGAGACCGTCCTCGTGCGAGCGGTGAGCCCGCCGCAGGCCGTGTTCGACCTGGTCGGGCGGCGAGCCGTCGAGGAGGGCCTCGTCGCCTGCTCGCCGCAGGCCTTCGCCCGGGCCCGGACGTGGGCGGAGAGCCGTGCCCTGCACTGGCACCGCGCCGAGACCACGCTCGAGCGCATCTACGCCGAGCTCACCGCCGCGCTCGGCCTGCCACCTGAGCACCGCGAGCGCCTCGGGCAGCTGGAGATGGACGTCGAGGCGGAGCTGCTCCAGGTGGTCCCTGCCGGGGCCAGGCTGGTGCGGGAGCACCGCGCCCGCACGGGGTCGGTGGTCTACGTGAGCGACATGTACCTGCCGGCCGACTTCATCCAGGCCCAGCTCGAGCGGCACGGGCTCTTCGCCTCCGGCGACGTCCTCTACGTCTCCCACAGCCACGGCGCGACCAAGCGCGGGGGAGCGCTGTACGACGTGGTCGCCCAGGCGGAGGGCGTGCCGACCAGCGCGGTCCTCCACCACGGCAACGACCGTCGCTCCGACGTGCAGGGAGCCACCACCGCCGGCGCCCGGAGCGTGTTCCTGCCCGCGGGCAACCCCAACCGGTACGAGCAGGCGCTGCAGGAGCACCGGGGCTCGACCGACGGGTTGACGGCCACCATGGCCGGGGCGTCGCGTCTGGCCCGGCTGCACGTGGAGCCCCGCGGGCCGCGGGAGCAGGCTCTCGTGGACGTCGCGGCCGGAGTCATGGCGCCCGTGCTCGTGGCCTACGTCACCTGGGTGCTCCGACGGTCGGCGGCGCTCGGCCTGCGCCGGGTGTACTTCGTCGCCAGGGACGGGCAGGTGCTGCTGCGCGTCGCCGAGCACCTGGCGCCGCGGCTCGGCATCGACCTGGAGCTCCGCTACCTGTACGGCAGCAGGCTGGTGTGGAACCGCGTCGTGGCCAGCCCGACCACGAACCCGCAGGTCTGGCACAGCCTGGTGGGGCTGTCGTCGGACGGGGTGTCCAACCGAGACATCCTCGAGCGGACGCGGACTGGATGCCGCCACCGTCGAGCGGGTGGTGGCGGAGTCGGGGCTGGGCCCGGAGGTCTGGGCCTCCACCACGGACCGGCCACCGCTGGTCCGGACGCTGGACCGGATCGAGGCAGCCGGCACGCTGGCCACGGCCAGGCGCCGCGGCAGGGCGGTCGTCCTGCGCTACCTGCGCGAGCAGGGACTGCTGGACGGCACCCCGCACGCGTTCGTCGACGTCGGCTGGCGGGGGACCCAGCACGACGTGCTGCTGGAGCTGCAGCGGCAGGAGCCGGGCGCCGCCCTCTCGCACGGGCTGTTCTTCGGGCTGGACGCCAGCACCTCGCCGTGGGGCGCCTACCGCGAGGCGTACTTCTTCGACTCCCGGGGCGACGCCACGGCGGGCTCCGACGAGCCGGTCCCGGTCGGGGGTCCGGCGTACTTCCCCGACAGCCTCCGCCTGAGCGGCTCCCCGTTGGGCATCGCGCAGTTCGCCCTGGTCGAGATCTTCTGCTCCGGGGACCACGGCACCCTCACCGACTACGAGGAGACCCCCGACGGCGTCGTGCCGGTGCTCACGGGCGGGCGCAAGGAGGCTGTCGAGGCCTGGGGCCTGCCCCTGGTGTGGCGGACGGTGGACGCCTACGTGGACCACCTGGCGGTCGACCGGCAGAACCCCTACCTGCACGTGGACGTCCACCTGGCGCTGACGTCGGTCATGAGCCTGTTCTGGGAGCGGCCCACCCGCGAGGAGGTGCACGCCTGGTCGGCGTTCCCGTGGGAGGTGGGGCAGGGCCACCGGCAGCGGACCGTGTCCCTCGCCGGGCCCTTCCGGCTCGCCCCGATCGCCAGCGGGGTGGTCCGCGAGCCGACGGTGAGGCGCGCGAAGCAGCTCGTCCGGCGCGCCCAGCGCACCGAGTGGGTCGCCGGCTCCCTGCGGCTGAGCCCGCTGCCGACGCGCGCCATCCTGCGACCCGGGGCGACCGTGCGGGACGCGGTCGGGCGCTCCTCGCCGCTGCTGCGGCGCGTCCTGCGCGGCGCCGCGCACCGGATCAGGGCGATCGTACCGTGAGGTCGGGAACAACCGGCTGGACGGGGTCGCTACACTGGCGGAGAGTCTGAAAACTCCACAGGGGGTGACAGGTTTCGACGGCGGTTGTCGCGCCAGGGGAAGCGGGTCGAGAAGCACAGGTCATCTCGATAACGTTCCTGTGAAACCAATAGCTGCCGATTCCAAGCGCAGCGACTTCTCCCTCGCCGCCTGAGCGAGGACTAGCAGAGGTCCGTCGGCCCGGGGATGCTCCTGCCCCGGGTACCGGCGTCGACTAAGGAGCCACTGGGTCCGACCTTCGTCGTGGGGGTCGGTCCGACACTGACACGACTGGGCCCGTCGGCGACTTGCTCGCGTGATCGCCGGGGCCGAGAAACTCAGCTGCGGGCTGCACCCGGAGAAGCCCTGGTCGTTCACCGTCGGACGCGGGTTCAATTCCCGCCACCTCCACCTGGTCTCCCTGAGGTCGTCGCACGGTGTGCGACTGCCGTTCCCACGAGAGAGGTCCGTCCCAGCCGGGACGGACCTCTTCTTGTCACGGCGGAAGGCGCGGGATGAACGCAGCGAGGCCTGGGCTGTGTCGACGGGCTGACCAGAGCCCGACGCATGCGGCACGTGGCCGGCAAACTGTAGCCTGAGAACGCTGCAGAGTGTAGCCCGAGACCGCTGCAAGGTGTAGCCTGCAGCGGTCGTGGAGTGCAGTTCAGCGCAGAGAGGGCGTGAGGACGGGGTGCCTGCCCGGGCTGACAGCCACCGGACCCGTGTCCTCGACGGGATGCTCGTACGACCGCCTCACGTCGTCCGGGGCGGTCCTTCTCGAGGGTCCGAAGGCGTGCGGGAAGACCTCCAGCGCCGAACGTGTCTGCGCCTCACGCACGTACCTCGACATCGACGCGGCTGCTCGGGCCGCGCTCGCCGTCGACCCCTCGATCGTGCTCAACGGTTCCCCGCCCCAGCTGGTCGACGAGTGGCAGCTCGAAGCGACCACCGTGTGGAACCACGTCCGCGTCCAGGTGGACCGCCGCGCTCGACCCGGCCAGTTCGTCCTCACCGGGTCCGCGGTGCCTGACCACGACGTGTCACGGCACACCGGCGCCGGCCGGTTCGCCCGCCTGCGGATGCGGCCGATGAGCCTGTACGAGTCCGGGGAGTCCACCGGGGTGATGAGCCTGGCCGCCCTCCTGGCCGGGCGGCGGCCCGCCACCGCCGACCTCGGCCTCACCGTCCCCGACGTCGTCGACCTCGTCGTGCGCGGCGGGTGGCCGCTCAACCTCGCCCTGAGCACCAGCCAGGCAGCGCGGGCCAACCGCGACTACCTGACGACGGTCGCCGAGGTCGACATCCGGAGCGTGGACCCCGCCCGTGGCGACCCGGCCCGGGCGATGCGGCTGCTGCGGGCTCTGGCCCGCAACACCGCGTGCGAGCACAAGGTCGCCCGCCTGTCCGCAGAAGCGGACGGCGACGACGGACCGCTGGCGCGCACCACCACCTACGACTACCTGGCCGCGTTCCAGCGGCTGCTGCTGCTGGAGACCCAGCCGGCCTTCGACACGCACCTGCGCTCCCGGGCCCGGCTGCGCACCGCCGCGCGCACCCACCTCGTCGACCCGTCCCTCGCCGTCGCCGCGCTCGGCGCGACCCCCGCCGCGCTGCTGGCCGACCTGAACACGTTCGGGCTGCTCTTCGAGTCGATGGTCGTGCGCGACCTACGTGTCTACGCCGACCCGCTCGACGGGACCGTTCACCACTACCGCGACAGCGACGGCCTCGAGGTCGACGCGGTCGTGCCCACGCCCGTCGGGTGGGGCGCGTTCGAGGTGAAGCTCGGCAGCGCCCAGGTCGAGAACGCCGCCGCCACGCTCACCGCGTTCGCCGCCAAGGTCGACACCAGCCGTGTCGGTGCCCCCGCCGTCCTCGGGGTGATCACCGCCACGGGCTACGGCTACACCCGCCCCGACGGGGTCGTCGTCATCCCGGTCGGCGCGCTGGGCCCGTAGGGGGTCCGACCGACGTCGCCGTCCCTATGCTCGCCATCGTGCAGGCCACCTTCTCCGGCGAGGTGTTCCTGTGGCGTGGCCCCGCGCCGTACCACTTCGTCGCCGTACCGCCGGACGTCGCCGAGGACCTCCGCGCCGCGTCGGGCGCCGTCAGCTACGGCTGGGGGATGGTGCCCGCCGACGTGCGGATCGGCGGAACCACGTGGACGACGTCGTTGTGGCCGCGCCAGGGCGGCTACGTGGTGCCGGTGAAGGACGTCGTCCGGCGGGCGGAAGGCGTCGAGCCCGGCGACACCGTCGAGGTGGAGCTGCTCGTCACGACCTGATCCGACCTACGAGGGCAGGACCAGCCGCCAGGCGTCGGCCCGCACCCGCCACGTCCGCTGCCGGAACGGGCCCGCGACCTCCCCGTCGGCGTCCGTGCTCACGCCGTCGCCCCGCACCACCTGCACCTGGACCTGCGCGTGGGCGTGCGCGGTGGTCACGTCGCGTCGGTGGTCGTGGGAACCCTGGCGCAGCGCGGCCGCGTAGCCGACCCGCGACAGCCAGCCGGTCGACCGGGAGACCGTGACCTCGGCGGTCGCGGAGAACGGGTCGGCGGCCGGTGTCACCGGGGCGCCGCCGCCGATGGTGCGCCCCAGTCCCACCGCCACCATGAGCACGGGCTCCGAGGCGTCCTGGAGGACCTCTCCGTCCGCCGTGACGCGCAGGTGCCAGCCCCGTGCCCGCAGCCCGGCCAGGACGGCGGCGACGCCATAGGCGGACCGCCCCAGCAGCGACTTGCCCGCCCGCGTGTCCTCGGCGGTGCGGGCCGCGCGGGCGCCCACCCCGATGTGGACGGCGTTGACCACCACCCCGCCGTCCTCGTCCTGCAGCAGCGCGAGGCTCCGCGGCCGTCCGCGGAGCGCCAGCCCGACCGCCTCGTCGAGGTCCAGGGGGATGCCCAGGCCGCGGGCCAGGTCGTTGCCCGTCCCCATCGGCACCAGGGCGACCTCTGGTCCCGGGGCGCTGTCGGTCCGGCCGGTGTCGGCGAGCCTCTGCACCACCCGGTGGACGGAGCCGTCCCCGCCCAGGACGACGACCCGCTCGGCGTGGTCCACCACCGCGTGAAGCTGCTCGTCGCCGTCCACCACCGTCAGGGGCACCCCGCCGCCCGAGTGCAGGAGCTCACGGGCACGGGCCACGGCCTCGGGTACCCTCTCCGCCTTGGCGGCGCCCACCACCGCGACGGTTGCACCCACCCGTCGACCCTACAAGCGCCCCACGGTCCTCGGCGAAGCGCTGCTCAGGAGCTCAGCCCGTGCTCGCCAGGGCAGCGAGGTACCGCGCGATCTCCCGCGGGCCGCTGGCCGGGGCCACCGCCTCCACGTCGGGGTTGTAGTTGGTGTTGGTGTTGACGTCGTACGTCACGACGCGTCCGTCGGCCGCCTCGATGTACTCGATGCCGGCGACCTCGATGCCGTTCGCCGCCAGGAAGTGCTCGTACCGCTCGAGGGTCGGCGGCACGTGCCCCTCCCGTAGCCGGAAGAGCGGCGCGCCGTCCACCCCGCACGCATCGGCGGGGCACAGCTCGAAGCCCTGCGACGTCGAGGCGGCCAGCGCGTACAGGAACCGCCCGCCGACGAACTCCGCTCGCGTGACGAACGGCTCTGCCGGGGCCACGTACTCCTGGACCAGGGCCACGCCGTCGACGGGCTCCACCCAGGCCGGGGACCCCACGTGCGCCTCGAGCGCGGCGAGGTCGTCGAAGCGCTGCACGCCGAGGCCCTTCCCGCCCTGGTTGTGCTTGGTGACGACGGCGGCGGTGCCGTCGGCCAGCAGGTCCGCGGCGCCGGCCACCAGCTGCTCGGGCGTGAACGCCACCACGGTCCGGGGGGTCTGGATGCCGGCGGCGCGCAGGGCGGCGTCCTGGGCGACCTTGCTCACCTCGAGCTCCAGCACCGCCGAGCCGTTCACCACCCGACGGCCGTGCCCCTCGAGCCACCGCAGGACCGCCCTGGTGTGGGCGATGGACCTGCTGTGGCCGCGGGTGTGGGCCGAGGCGCTCATCCGTGACCAGTACACGCCCTCGGGTGGGGTGCCCGTCAGGTCCAGCTGTTCCTCGCCGGTGAGCAGCCAGGGCTGCACCGCGACCTGCTCGGCCTCGAACGCGGCCGCGAACGGCGGCCACCAGTCCGGGTTCTCGTGGATCGCGTGCACGGTCTGGGCGGTCGAGAGGGTCGGGGCGCTCACGTCATGGTGCAAGTCGTGGTCCCGCGTGCGTGTTCCGCGACGGCCGGCCGGGTGCCGGCAGCTGACCGGGTGCCGACGCCGCGGGGGTGCCAGGCTGCCGTCGTGGGAGACGTCACCGTGGTGGGCAGCGCCAACCTCGACCTGGTCCTGCGGGTGCACCGCATCCCCGCTGCGGGGGAGACGGTCGCCGCCACCGCCCGCGAGCAGCACGTCGGCGGCAAGGGCCTGAACCAGGCCGTCGCAGCCGCTCGGGCCGGCGCGAGGACCACCCTGGTCGGCTCGGTGGGTGACGACGACGCCGGGCGGCGGCTGCTCGCCGCGATGGCCGCCGACGGGATCGGGACCGACGGCGTGACGACGGTGCCCGGCCCCAGCGGTACCGCGCTCGTGGTCGTCTCCGACGACGGTGAGAACGCGATCGTCGTGGACGCCGCCGCCAACGGTGCCGCCGACCGGCTGCGGGACGGTCAGGCCGACCTGGTCCGGGCGGCGCGGGTGCTGCTGTGCCAGCTGGAGGTCCCGCTCGGGCTGGTGGTGCACGCCGCCGAGGTGGCCAGGGCCGCCGGCGGGCTCGTGGTCCTCAACGCAGCCCCCGCCCGCCCGCTGGACGCCGCCCACCTGGCGCTGGTCGACGTGCTCGTCGTCAACCAGAGCGAGGCGGCGTCGCTCACGGGCCACCCCGACCCGGTCGCCGCCGGGCGGGTGCTGGCCGGGTAGCGTGCCCGACGTCGTGGTCACGCTCGGCGCGGCCGGTGCGCTGCACGTCGGGACGGGCGGGACGGCTGGGGCGACCACGGTGGGCGAGGTGCCCGGCCGCCCGGCCGAGGCCGTCGACACCACCGGGGCCGGTGACGCCTTCACCGGTGTGCTCGCGGCACACCTGGCGGCCGGCGGCGGCCTGCGTGACGGCGTGGTGCGAGGGGTGGCCGCAGGGTCGCTGGCGGTACGGGTCCGAGGGGCTACGCCGTCCCTGCCGACCCGCGCCGAGGTCGACGCGCTGCTCACGTCCACCTGAGCGGAGGTGGGGGCGCCCGCCCCGGTCCGGGCGAGGGGACCGGGGCGTGTCGTCACCCCACCCGTCGGTCTCCATGTCGTCGACCTCGTCGTCGCCGCGGCCTGCGACCAGGAGCGCGGCGGACAGGACCGCGGCCCCAGCGAGGACGGGAGGACGGCGGAGGGCTGCACGCAGCGATCGGACGGACCTGGGGACCTCCTGCTGTCGGCGGCGACCGCGACCCGGCCGCCCGGGACGCCGAGGCTCCTGGAACGGGATGAACCACGCATGGAGGACACCTGGCCGCGCGGTGAGCACCCAGCCCGGCCGGGCCGTCCGCGCGGCCGCTGCACGTGCGCGGAGGAGAGGCGTTGGACCCGACGACGTGCGCAGGCCAGGATCGGCCCATGGCCTCTGCGAGCGTCTCCCACTCCGTGACCATCCGGCTCGAACTGCCCGCCCGGCCGACCGCGGTCAGCGAGCTCACCACCGCGATGGAGCAGGTCGGGGCCATCGTCACCGCGCTCGACGTCACGGCCTCCGGTGGTGACCGGCTGCAGGTCGACGTCACGGCCGCCACCCGGGGCGAGGAGCACGCCGACGAGCTCACCGAGGCGCTGCGAGCGCTGCACGGGGTGCAGATCGGCAAGGTGTCGGACCGGGTCTTCCTCGCCCACCTGGGTGGCAAGCTGGAGATCCGCTCCAAGGTGCCGCTGCGGACCCGCGACGACCTGTCGCTCGCCTACACCCCGGGGGTGGGCCGCGTCAGCCTCGCCATCGCCGCCAACCCCGAGGACGCCCGCCGCCTCACCATCAAGCGCAACACCGTCGCGGTGGTCACCGACGGCTCTGCCGTGCTCGGCCTCGGGAACCTGGGCCCGCTCGCCGCGCTCCCCGTCATGGAGGGCAAGGCGGTCCTGTTCAAGCGGTTCGCGAACGTCGACGCCTTCCCGATCTGCCTGGACACGCAGGACACCGAGGAGATCATCGCCGCGGTCAAGGCCATCGCCCCCGTCTTCGCGGGCATCAACCTCGAGGACATCGCCGCGCCCCGCTGCTTCGAGATCGAGCGCCGGCTGCGCGAGGAGCTCGACATCCCGGTCTTCCACGACGACCAGCACGGCACGGCGATCGTCGTGCTGGCTGCGCTCACCAACGCCTTGAAGGTCGTCGGCAAGGAGATCGGCTCCGTGCGGCTGGTCATGTCCGGGGCAGGTGCAGCCGGCACCGCGGTGCTGCGTCTGCTGCTGGCGGCGGGCCTGCGCGACGTCGTCGTCTGCGACGTGGACGGCATCATCTGCGCCGAGCGGCCCGGGCTGGCGCCGGAGCTGGCGTGGACCGCCGGGAACACGAACCCGACAGGCATGAGCGGCAGCCTGAAGGACGCCCTGGCGGGCGCCGAGGTCTTCGTCGGGCTCTCCGCCGGCGGGATCCTCTCCGGCGCCGACATCGCCACCATGGCGCCCGATGCCATCGTGTTCGCGCTGGCCAACCCCACGCCGGAGGTGGACCCGGCCGAGGCCAGCGAGCACGCTGCTGTCGTGGCGACCGGACGCAGCGACTTCGCCAACCAGATCAACAACGTGCTGGCGTTCCCCGGCGTCTTCCGAGGCCTCATCGACGCCCGGACCAACCGCGTGGACGAGGTCATGCTGCTGGCGGCGGCACGGGCCCTGGCGGCCACCGTCCACCCTGACCAGCTCAACGCCACGTACATCGTGCCCAGCGTCTTCAACACCGAGGCGACCACCGCGGTGGCCGCCGCAGTGGAGAAGGCGGCGCGCAGCGAGGCGGCAGCCCGGGAGGACACCACGGTGCTGGACGAGGCCACGGCCACCGGGAGCGCGAGGGAGCCGCTCTCGTGATCGGCCCGGACAGCTTCGGCCCGTTCCTCCCGCCGCCGCGGCCCCAGCCGCGGGCGGGCAGCCTGCTCGTGGCCCACCCCTCCCTCGCCGACCCCAACTTCCGGGGCACCGTCGTGCTGCTGCTCAACCACTCCGACGAGGGCTCGCTCGGCCTGGTCCTCAACCGGCCGCTGGTCAGCGAGGTCGGTGACGTGCTGCCGTCCTGGCAGGACCACGTGAGCGAGCCGACGAGCCTGTTCCAGGGTGGGCCGGTCGGCCTGGACTCCGCGATCGGCCTGGCGCGGCTGCCGGGCGACGGGTCCGAGCCCCCGGGTCTCAAACGGATCAGCGGCTCGCTCGCCGTCGTCGACCTGGACGCCCCGCCCGAGATCGTGGCACCCGCCGCGGCCGGGCTGCGGGTGTACGCCGGGCACTCCGGCTGGGGTGCGGGCCAGCTGGAGGACGAGCTCGACGAGGGGGCGTGGTTCGTCGTGGCGGGAGAGGCCGGCGACGGGTTCCGCGCCGACACCGAGACCCTGTGGCGCGACGTCCTGGTCCGTCAGACCACGACGGTGGCGCTGGTGGCCACGTACCGGCCGGACGCCGGCGTCAACTGACCCCCGCACCGGCCCGCCCGACCTACACTGGCGCGCATGTCCGACCCGTTCGCGCCCTCGCCGCAGACCGACCCCGGCCCCCAGACCGCAGGGACCGCGGTCATCGAGGAGGAGCGCACGGTCCAGCCGTCCGACCCCGGCGACCACGAGCGCTTCGCGCACTACGTGAAGAAGGACAAGATCGTCGGCAGCGCGGTCACCGGCGAGCCCCTCACCGCCCTGTGCGGCAAGGTCTGGGTCCCCAGCCGCGACCCGAAGCGCTTCCCGGTCTGCCCCACGTGCAAGGAGATCTTCGACGGGCTCAAGCCTGGCGGGGACGACGGGCCCGGCGGGTCCGGCGGCGACCGCTGAGCGTGGGGACGCACCCACCGGAGCACCCCAGCACCACCGCCGCCGCCCACCTGTCACCGGCCTTCCCGGAGCGGGCCGCCTGGGGGACGGCCGGCGCGCTGCGCGCCTGGCAGCACGAGGCCATCTCTGCCTACCTGCAGGGCGGGCGCCGGGACTTCCTCACCGCCGCGACCCCGGGGGCCGGCAAGACGACGTTCGCCCTGCGGATCGCCACCGAGCTGCTGGCGGGCCGCACCGTCGAGCGGGTCATCGTCGTCTGCCCGACCGAGCACCTCAAGACGCAGTGGGCCGACGCGGCGTCGCGGGTCGGCATCCGGCTCGACCCGACGTTCCGCAACTCCGACCCCGGCTATGCGTCCGGCTTCGACGGGGTCGTGGTCACCTACGCCCAGGTCGGTCTCAAGCCGCAGGCCTTCGCCGGTCGCTGCCGGTCCCGGCGCACCCTCGTGGTGCTCGACGAGATCCACCACGCCGGTGACGCCCGCAGCTGGGGGGAGGGGGTCGCGGTCGGGTTCGAAGACGCCGAGCGGCGGCTAGCGCTGACCGGGACGCCGTTCCGGTCCGACTCCACCCCCATCCCGTTCGTCACGTACGTGTCCGAGCCGGACGGCTCCCGCCGCTCCCGCGCCGACCACACCTACGGCTACGCGCAGGCGCTGGCCGACGGGGTGGTCCGGCCCGTGCTCTTCCTCGCCTACGCCGGGAACATGCGGTGGCGTACCCGGGCAGGTGACGAGGTGGCCGCCCGGCTCGGTGAGCCGTTGACCAAGGACCTCACGGCCCAGGCGCTGAGGACGGCGCTCGACCCGGCCGGGCAGTGGGTGCCGGCGGTGCTCGCCGCTGCCGACGTCCGGCTGCGCGAGGTGCGACGGACCGTGCCCGACGCCGGCGGCCTGGTCATCGCGACGGACCAGAAGGCGGCGCGCGCGTACGCCGCCCACCTGCGCGGCACCACCGGCGAGGACCCGGTGGTGGTGGTGTCGGACGACCCGGACGCCTCCTCGCGGATCGAGGCGTTCTCCGCCGCCGGGGCGGACGGGCCGCGCTGGATGGTGGCGGTACGGATGGTCTCCGAGGGGGTGGACGTGCCCCGGCTGAGCGTGGGGGTCTGGGCGACCACCACGGCGACACCGCTGTTCTTCGCGCAGGCGGTGGGCCGGTTCGTCCGGGCGCGGCGGCGCGGCGAGACCGCGTCGATCTTCCTGCCGAGCGTGCCGCTGCTGCTCCGCTTCGCCGCGGACCTCGAGCTCGAACGGGACCACGTGCTCGACCGGCCCCGCAGCGCCGACGGCGACGACCTCTGGAGCCCCGAGGACGACGAGCTCGCCGCTGCCGCCCGCACCCGCAGCACCCCCGACGCCGACGAGCTGCCGTTCGAGGCGATCGAGTCCGACGCCTCCTTCGACCTCGCGGTCTTCGACGGGGACGAGTTCCGCAACCACGCGGCGTGGGCGGACGAGGCCGAGGGGGACGGGGGCCTGTTCGGCGAGCAGGCGCTGCTGGCGCTGCCCGGGCTGGTGGAGGCGGACGAGATGGGCCAGCACCTGCGCCGCCGGCCGGCCAGGGCCGCCGCACCGCGGGCCGAGGAGAAGCCGGTCGTCGTGGCCGACCACCGAGCCCTCGCCGCGGCCCGCAAGGAGCTGGCGTCGCTGGTCGGGGCCTACGCCCGCCGGACCGGTGCGCCGCACGCCGTCGTCCACGCCCGGCTCCGCACCACGTGCGGCGGCCCCGCGGTCCCCGAGGCCGACGTCGCGCAGGTCCGGGAGCGCGTCGACACGGTGCGTCGCTGGCTGCTGACGGGCTGACCCGCTCAGGGCCGGCTGCGGCAGGCCGGCATGGTGCGCGTGCGGACGGATGGTCCGCTCCGTGCACCGGACAGCGACACGGCAGGGGGGCTCATGACGCGACGGCGCCGCTGGGGCGGTGTCCTGTCGCTGTTCGGTGCGGCTTCGTGCCGTCCGCGGGTCCTGCGGCTGCGGCGGCGGCAGCACGCGGCAGCCCACCGCACACGGAGCAGGACCGGGGCCGGGCCAGCGGCTCAGCGCACGACGGTGACCCCCGCCTCGTGGACCCGCTCCAGCGCGCGGTCGGCGTCGCCGGGCCGCACCTCGACGAACCGCGTGAGCGCCACGGGGAGCACGGTCTCGTAGCCCAGCGTGGCGGCGTCGACGGCCGTGGCGGCCACGCAGACGTCACCGGCCAGGCCGGTCACGACCACGCGGCGCACGCCGTGACCGTCGAGGACCTGCTGGAGCGCGGTCCGGCCCACCTCGCCCGACACGGGGTCGCGGACCGAGAAGCCGGAGTAGCCGTCCTGCCCGTCCGTGCCCTTGCGGACCACGGGGTCGTCCCCGCGTACCGGCAGGCCCTCGACCAGCTCGGCGCCCCACGTACCGGCGACGCAGTGGACCGGCCACGGTCCGCCGTCGGTGTCGAAGTGCGGGGTCCGTTCCGGGTGCCAGTCCTGCGTCAGCACGACCAGGCTGCCGGCGGCGCGCGCCGCCGCGAGGTGCGGCCCCAGCCGGGCCGCCAGCTCCTCGCCGCCGGAGACGTACAGCCCGCCGGCGGGGTCGGCGAAGTCGTTCTGCAGGTCGACGAGCACGAGGGCGGTCGTGGCGTCGTACTCGACGCCGTCAGGGGCGCGGCCCTCGCTCACGCCGGTGCCGGGTGCGCTCGGACGGGACGGCAGCGGGGTGGCGGTCATGCCGGGCCACGGTAGGTCGTCGGGAACGCCGGGTCACCCGGAGCCAGGGACAGGCCCTCCCACGGCAGCCGCCGGATCCGGTCGGCGACCCGGGTGCGCGAGGCGTTCAGGTCGACGGCACCGGCGCTCGCCTCGGTGGGCCGGCCGTCGCGGACCAGGGGGACGGCAGGGCACTCGTCGCCGCCCTCCGCGGGCGCAGCCGTCCCGGTGACGAGGACCTCCTCGGTGGCCACGCCCGAGGGGCGGTGGCGTCGCACGACCGTGTGGGCGCCGGCGTGGGTGGCCTTGCCGGACGACCGCTTGGCCACCGGGCGGCCGTCGACCTCCACGAGCTTGTAGACCAGTCCGGCGGTGGGTGCCCCCGAGCCGGTCACCACCGAGGTGCCCACCCCCATCGCGTCCACCGGCGCGCCGGACAGCCGGGCGATGCCGTGCTCGTCGAGGTCGCCCGAGACCACGATCCGCGTCCCGGTCGCGCCCAGCTCGTCGAGCAGCGAGCGCGCGAACCGTGCGTGGGAGGCCAGGTCCCCGGAGTCGATCCGGACCGCCCCGAGGCCCGGCCCCGCGACCTCCACGGCCGTGCGGATCCCCTCCGCGATGTCGTAGGTGTCCACGAGCAGGGTGGTGCCGACCCCGAGCGCCGCGACCTGCGAGGCGAAGGCGGACCGCTCGTCGTCGTGCAGCAGCGTGAACGCGTGGGCGCTGGTGCCGGCGGTGGGCACGCCGTAGCGCTCGCCAGCGGCCAGGTTGCTCGTCGAGGCGAAGCCCGCCAGGTGGGCGGCCCTGGAGGCGTCGACCGCAGCGTCCTCGTGCGCGCGACGAGAGCCCATCTCGATCAGCGGACGGTCCTCCGCCGCCACGACCATCCGCGCGGCGGCCCCCGCCACCGCGCAGTCGTGGTTGAGGATGCTGAGGACGAGGGTCTCCAGCAGCACACCGACACCGAACGTCGCCCGGACCGTCAGCAGCGGGGAGCCGGGGACGAACACCTCGCCGTCGGCGTAGCCGTCGACGTCACCGTCGAAGCGGTAGTCCAGCAGCCAGGTCGCCGTCACCTCGTCGACCACGCCCTGGCGGCGGAGGAAGTCGACGGCGGCCGGTTCCCACCGAAGGTCCCGCAGCAGGTCGACCACGCGGTGCTGACCAGCGACGACCCCGAATCGTCGCCCGGCCGGCAGCCGCCGGGCGAACACCTCGAACACGCACGGCCTCGACGCGGTCCCGTCGGCCAGCGCCGCCTGGAGCATGGTCAGCTCGTAGCGGTCGGTCGCCAGTGCCAGCACCGGCCCACGCTATCGCCGCCGTCGTGGTCCGGCCCGGCCGACGTGCGCCGCTCGGGCCTACCCTGGGTCCGTGCAGCCCGTCCGCCTCTCCCAGGGCACCCCCGAGGAACCCGGGGCACCGGCCTCTCCGGGGACGGGCACGGGGACCGCCCTGGCCGAGCAGCCGGTGGAGCAGCGCCCGGGCGTGTGGACGACGGTGGTGTGGAACGACCCGGTCAACCTGATGTCGTACGTGTCGTACGTGTTCCGGACCTACTTCGGCTACAGCAAGGAACGGGCAGAGCAGCTGATGATGCGCGTGCACACCGACGGACGGGCCACGGTCTCCTCCGGCAGCCGCGAGAAGATGGAGACCGACGTCACCGCCATGCACCGCTTCGGGCTGTGGGCCACCGTGCAGCGGGAGGACTGAGTGGCCGGGGACTTCCGCGCGCTGGTCCGCCGCCGCCGCGACGGCCACGTCGTCTTCGACCTCGACCTCGTCCACGCCGGTGTGGTCGCGGAGGCGCTCGAGCAGACCCGCGCGGTCCTCGACGAGGGCGTCGCGCCGTCGCCGGCCGCGTTCACCCCGGCCCCGGCCGCCCCCGGCGAGCCGGACGACGAGTTCGACGCCATCGTGGCCGGGCTGGGGATCGGGCCGGGGGAGAGCCCGGACGGCCATGGCACCGGGGCGCTGCTGGAGGACCCGGTGGTCCGTCGTCTCCTGCCCGACGCCTACCTCGACGACCCAGAGGGCTCGGCCGACTTCCGTCGGCTCTCGGGCGACACCGTCCGGGGGCACAAGGTCGAGGCGATCGACTCCGTGCTCGCCGACCTGGACGAGCTTCGGGCCCAGGACGGTGGCGTCGTGGTCGCCCCGGAGCGGGCGGCGGCCTGGCTGACCGCTCTCAACGACGCCCGGCTGGCCCTGGGCACCCTGCTCGCGATCGGCGAGGACGACGACCTGCACGCCGAGCTCGACGCCTACGAGCAGGCCGTGGAGGAGCAGGTCGCCGCGGGCGGCGAGGAAGCGGAGGCGCTGCAGGGGGAGGCTGCGCTGCGGGCGTACCGGATCGCGGTGTACGACTTCCTGTCGGCGTTGCTCGACATGGTGGTGCGGGTCCTCGACCGCTGAGGCCGCGTCGCGGGTGACCGGCACCCACGACGCGGCCATGACGCGTCCCGGCAGGGACCCGTCTGCGCGCGCTCAGCGCGCGGTGCGGGCCGTCTCTCCGGTCCGGGCGGTCTTGGCCTGGGCGACCCCGGTCGGGCGGACGCCGTCGACCTCCTCGATGAGCATGAGGGTGGTCGGGTCGTTCTCCACGGCGTACTCCGGGTCGTCGTACGCGCTCTTGAGCCGGGCGATGCGGAAGATCACGAGGGCGAAGAGCGCCTTGGCGAGGATGTCGGCCACGGAGTACCCGATCTCCCGTGCGACGAAGGCGTTGCTGCCGTCGATCCCGAGCACGGGGAACAGGTACGCGATGGGGTACACGCCCCAGGTCCCGATGAGCAGGAGCCGCAGGTTCCGGACCGTCACGGACACCTCCCGCGGGGTGCCTTCGAGAACCCGGCCGAGCTCGATGAACAGGATGTAGAGGATGTAGAGGAACGGGATCGTCGACAGCGCGCCCCAGATCATCTTGGTGGCGATGTCGGTGCTGATCTCCCCGGGGTATCCCAGCGCGATCATCAGGGCCGAGGCCGGTACCAGCCGCAGCAGCAGCGAGGTCTGCGTCTTGCGTGCCAGGGCCAGGACGATCACGGCCTCCAGCAGCAGCAGCGGCACGGTGACCAGCCAGTCGACGTAGCGGTAGGCCAGGTTGAACGAGGCCCCCTCGGCCAGGACGTACGGGCCTGCGCCCCCGACGGCGTCGGTGACGTAGGCCTCCGAGAAGCTGTCGAAGATGCGGAAGTAGTGGTAGGCGGCGATCCCGCACACCGTGGCCGACACGATCAGCGCGCCGCGGTACTTGGGCAGCACCTTGCGAAGGTTGAGCAGGAGGAACAGGGCAGTGAACAGCTGGGCGACGATGACCAGCGACTGCATGTTGTAGACGGTGTCGAACTGGACCTGGCTGAGCTCTTCCACCATGAGGCGCTCCACTGGGTAGGTGGACCCGGGTGCGTGGGGTTTCACGTCCGCGTGGCCCTGTGCGGGACAAGCAGACGCCCCTGAGACCCGGACGTCAAGTTGAACAACCTACGGCGCGTTTCGTGTCGGCGTTAGGGTGAGGCGGTGCTGCGCATCCGTCGTGAGCTGCTGGAGGCCGTCGTCGCCCACGCCCGCCGCGACCATCCCGACGAGGCGTGCGGGGTGATCGCGGGTCCGGTGGGCAGCGACCGGCCGGAGCGACTCGTCCCCATGCTGAACGCGGCCCGCTCGCCGACCTTCTACGAGTTCGCCACCGACGACCTGCTCTCGCTGTACCGCGACATGGACGACCGCGACGAAGAACCTGTCGTGGTCTACCACTCGCACACCGCGACCGAGGCGGCGCCGTCCCGTACCGACGTGGACCTGGCCTCCGAGCCCGGGGCGCACTACCTCCTGGTCTCCACCCGGGACCCGGCCCGCGAGGAGGTCCGTAGCTTCCGGATCGTCGCGGGCCAGGTCACCGAGGAGCCGGTCGAGGTCCTCGAGACCTGAGCCCCGGGCTCAGCGGCCGTCGAAGTCCGTGGAGTAGTGGGCTGCGGTGCGGGTCGCGGGGGCCCACCCGCTCGGTTCGCGCCACCGAGGGGCCGGCGTGTCGGGGAGCTCGATGACCTGCTCGCGCGACACCAGTCGTCGTCCGCTCACCCTGGTCAGGGGGACCCGCAGGAACAGGTCCTTGAAGCCCGGTGCCCAGGCCTCGAGCCGGTCACCGACGCGCCGGGCGGCCTCGGCGTCGACGACCTGCTCGGCCACCCCGCTGGCGATGATGCTCCAGCCCTCGTGGGTGGTGGCCCGGATCTCGTCCACCTCGAACGACACGGGAGCCCCGGGGGCGGTGCGACCCAGCCGCGAGCCGTGGGTGGTGCGCAAGACGATGCTCTCCCGACCTGCGGGTCCGTCCATCACGTAGCTCACCGGGACGACACCCGGTGGCTCGCCGGGAACCGCGTACACGAGCCGGCCCACCGAGGTCTGCGCGAGCAGCTCCAGGCACTCGCGGCGGCCGAGCGTCTCGATCCTTGGTAGGCCCCTCATGCCAGGCATGGTGCCCGACGCGTCCACATTCATGCAGGACTTTGGTCCCGATCCGTCAACACCTCGTGACCTTCTGTGATCAACTACCTGGCACCGTCCACGCAGGAATGCCGTCGCTGCGGGTGCGGTTGGCAGAACCATGACTGACCTGGCCCCTGCAGAGGCGCCCGTGCGGGTGCGCATCCCGACGATCCTCCGTCCCCTGACCGGCGGGGCCAAGGTCGTCGACGGGGCCGGCGGGACGCTGCGTGAGCTGCTCGCTGACCTGGACGCCCGCCACCAGGGTCTCGCGGGGCGCGTCGTGGAGGACGGTGCGCTGCGCCGGTTCGTGAACGTCTACGTCAACGACGAGGACGTCCGCTTCACCGGTGGGCTGGACACCGCGCTGGCCGACGGCGACGACGTGACGATCCTGCCCGCGGTCGCCGGCGGGGCCTGCGGTCGCTGACCGGTGCGCGCCGAGTCCGTCCTCGACACCGTCGGCGGCACGCCGCTGGTCCACCTGGCCCGGTTGCTGCCCGGGGACCGGGTACGGCTCTGGGCCAAGCTCGAGGACCGCAACCCCACGGGGTCGGTGAAGGACCGTCCGGCCACCTGGATGGTGCGGGCCGCGGAGGCGTCGGGTCGGCTCGTGCCCGGGTCGACCCTGCTGGAGCCCACGAGCGGCAACACGGGCATCTCGCTGGCCATGGCGGCACGACGAGCCGGCTACCGGCTGGTCGTCGTCATGCCGGAGAACGTCTCGGCCGAGCGGGTCGCGCTGCTGCGGCTGTACGGCGCCGAGGTGCGGTTCTCCGGGGCGGCGGGCGGATCCAACGAGGCGGTCCGGGTCGCCCGGGCGCTCGCGGCCGAGCACCCCGACTGGGTCATGCTCGACCAGTACGCCAACGAGGCCAACGTGCGGGCGCACTACGAGTCCACGGGCCCCGAGCTGCTGGCGGACCTGCCGGAGGTGACGCACTTCGTCGCCGGGCTCGGCACGACCGGGACCCTGATGGGCGCCGGCCGCTTCCTCAAGGAGCGGGTCCCGGGGGTGCAGGTGGTCGCGGCCGAGCCCCGCTACGGCGAGCTCGTGTACGGGCTGCGCAACCTCGAGGAGGGCTTCGTCCCCGAGCTCTACGACGAGACGGTCCTCGACCGCCGGTTCTCGGTGGGCCCGCGTGACGCGGTCCGCCGCACCCGGGAGCTCCTGGACACCGAGGGGATCTGGGCGGGCGTGTCGACCGGCGCGATCCTGCACGCGGCCCTCGGCGTCGCCCGCCAGGTGGCCCGGGACGGCGGGCGCGCCGAGATCGCCTTCCTGGTCTGTGACGGCGGCTGGAAGTACCTGTCGACCGGCGCCTACGACGGGGACCTCGACGACGCCGAGGAGGCCCTGGACGGCCAGCTCTGGGCCTGAGGGCCAGACCCCTGTCGCCGGGCAGGGGGCCGTGGCGCGTGGCTGAGGGGTTCCGTCCGGGCTCCCGCGTAGGCTCGCGAGCCGTGCTGGACGAGCTGGACGCGCCCATCGGGATCTTCGACTCCGGGGTCGGGGGGCTCACCGTGGCCCGGGCCGTCCTGGACCAGCTCCCTCACGAGCCCATCCGCTACCTGGGCGACACCGCCCGCACCCCGTACGGTCCCCGCCCGATCGCCGAGGTCCGCCGCTACGCACTGCAGTGCCTGGACCGGCTGGTCGACTCCGGGGTCAAGATGCTGGTGATCGCGTGCAACTCCGCGAGCGCCGCCATGCTCCGTGACGCGCGGGAGCGATATGACGTCCCGGTGGTGGAGGTCATCGCGCCCGCGGTCCGTCGCGCGGTGGCCGCCACCCGCAACGGCAAGGTGGGGGTCATCGGCACCCGGGCCACCATCAGCAGCCGCGCCTACGAGGACGCCTTCGCCGCAGCGGTGCACCTGGAGCTGACCACGCGCGCCTGCCCCCGGTTCGTGGAGTTCGTCGAGGAGGGCGTGACGGCCGGAGCGGGCCTGGTGGCGGTCGCCGAGGAGTACCTGGCCCCGGTGCGAGCGGCCGGTGTGGACACCCTGGTCCTGGGCTGCACCCACTACCCGCTGCTCACCGGCGTCATCGACCAGGTGATGGGGGAGCAGGTCACCCTGGTCTCCAGTGCGGAGGAGACCGCCAAGGACGTGTACCGGGTGCTGGGCTCGCACGGCCTGCACCGCCCGGACGACGCCCCGCCGCCCCAGCACCGCTTCCTCGCCACGGGCGACACGAGCTCCTTCCACGCTCTCGCCGGACGGTTCCTTGGCCCCGTGGTCGGTGCCGTGGAGCTGACCGGTGCGCCGGCGTGAGCCCGCCTCCGGCGGCGCTCGTCCCCCCTGAGGGCCTGCGGCTCACCGTGGTCGGCTGCGCCGGGTCGTTCCCCGGTCCGGAGTCGGCCGCGTCCTGCTACCTGCTCGAGGCGCCGGACGGTGGGGGCGGCACGACACGGGTGGTGCTCGACCTGGGCAGCGGTGCCCTCGGCCCGTTGCAGTCGCTGGTGGACCCCCGCGCGCTCGACGCGGTCCTGCTGTCGCACCTGCACGCCGACCACTGCCTCGACCTCACCGGGCTGTACGTGATGCTGCGACACCACCCCGAGGGCCCGTCGCCGCGCAGGGTCCCGGTCCGCGGGCCCTGCGGCAGCGCCGGTCGGCTCGCCCGGGCCTACGACCTCCCGGACCCCGACGGCATGTCCGTCGAGCTCGACGTGCAGGAGTGGGTCGCCGGGGCCACCGTCCGGGTCGGGGCGCTGCGGGTCACCGCGCACCCGGTGCGCCACCCGGTGGAGGCCTACGGCCTGCGGGTGGCCTGGACCGGGCCCGACGGGCGCGACCGGGTGCTGGCCTACTCCGGCGACACCGACTCCTGCGCCGGTCTCCTCGCCGCTGCGCAGGGAGCGGACGTGCTGCTGTGCGAGGCGGCCTTCGTCGAGGGCCGGGACCACGAGCGCGGCATCCACCTCACGGGCCGCCGGGCCGGGGAGGCGGCCCGCGCTGCCGGTGCGGGACGTCTCGTGCTCACCCACGTCCCGGCATGGAACCCCCCGGGCGTGGCGGCGGTCGAGGCCCGCGAGGTGTTCGCCGGCCCCGTGCTGACGGCGGTACCGGGGATGGTCGTGGAGGTCGGCTGACCAGCGGCGGACGGATCGGGGCGAGTTGGTCGGCGCGGGTCGGTGCTGCTGTGATGGCTGCCGTGATGACCCCGTGACCGGCAGCCCCGCCACCAGCAGCGCCGCCGACTCCCCGTTGAGCCCTGCCGTCTCCGCCCGCCACGACGGCCGGCTGCCCGACCAGCTGCGCGAGGTCCGCCTCACCCGGGGCTGGACCGAGCACCCCGAGGGCAGTGTGCTCGTCGAGTTCGGCAGGACCCGGGTGCTGTGCACCGCCAGCTTCACCCCCGGCGTGCCCCGCTGGCGCAAGGGCTCGGGCCAGGGCTGGGTGACCGCCGAGTACGCCATGCTGCCGCGCTCGACCAACACCCGCAGCGACCGGGAGTCGGTGAAGGGGAAGGTGGGTGGCCGGACCCACGAGATCTCGCGGCTCGTGGGTCGTGCGCTGCGTGCGGTGGTGGACGCCTCGGCGCTGGGGGAGAACACCGTGCACCTGGACTGCGACGTGCTCCAGGCCGACGGCGGCACCCGCACGGCGGCCATCACCGGCGCCTACGTGGCCCTGGCCGACGCCGTCGCCTGGGCGAAGCGGGAGGGCCACGTCAAGCGGACGGCGACCGCGCTCACCGGCTCGGTGGCGGCCATCAGCGTGGGAGTGGTCGACGGGCGGGCCGTGCTCGACCTCGACTACCCCGAGGACGTGTCCGCCGGCACCGACATGAACGTCGTCTGCACCGGCGACGGCCGGTTCGTCGAGGTGCAGGGGACCGCCGAGGGGGCCCCGTTCGACCGGGCGGAGCTCGACGGGCTCCTGGACCTGGCGCTGCTCGGCTGCGCCCTGCTCACCGAGGCCCAGCAGCAGGCGCTCGCCTCGTGAGCCTGCGGCGTCCCGGTGCGGGAGCAGGTGCCGGAGCAGGCGCCGGGCCGGCCGGCGGTGGACCACGTCTGGTCCTGGCCAGCCGCAACGCCCACAAGGTGACCGAGCTGGTACGGCTGCTGCGGCCCCACGTGCCGGACCTGGCCGAGGGGGAGGTCGTCCCGGTGTCCGCGCTCAGCGGCCTGGGCCTGCCCGACCCCGGTGAGGTGGTCGAGTCCGGGGTCACCTTCGCGGAGAACGCGCTCCTCAAGGCCAGGGCCGTGTCGGCCGCGACCGGCCTGCCCGCCGTCGCCGACGACTCGGGCCTCTGCGTGGCCGTGCTGGGAGGCGCACCGGGGGTGTTCTCCGCCCGTTGGGCCGGGCGCCACGGCGACGACGGCGCCAACCTGGAGCTGCTGCTCGCCCAGCTCGGCGACGTCCCCGCCGGCCACCGCGGTGCGTGGTTCGAGTGCGCGGCCGCCCTCGTGGACCCACGGGCGGACGCGGAGGACCGGGAGGCCGTCGAGGTGGGACGGCTCGCCGGTGCACTGGCCCCGGCGCCGCGCGGTCGGGGTGGCTTCGGCTACGACCCGGTGCTCGTGCCCGACGGGGACGACCGGACCTGCGCCGAGCTCAGCCCGGAGGAGAAGGACGCGGTCAGCCACCGGGGGCAGGCGATGCGCGCCCTCGCGCCCCGGCTGGTGCGGGTGCTCAGGCCCTGACCCTCCGGCCGCAGCGCGCCCGGCCGCAGCGCGCCCGGCCGCAGCGCGCCCGGCGTCGCGGCCGGAGGGGGGTGCCCGCTTCATCACCATCGGGTCACGACGCGGGGCCGGGGGCGCCGTCGTCCGGCCGGGGGCGCATGCTGGGAGGATGGCCTCCACCGTGACCGAACAGCCAGGGGCGACGACGAGCCGGCCGCCGAACGCTGCCTGGGCCGCCGCCGCCGGGGTGGTCGCCGCCGGGGCGGGGATCGCGGCCGCCGAGGTCGTGGGCATCCTCACGGGGCCGGGGTCGACGCCGGTGCTCGCGGTCTCCGACCTCGTCGTGGACCTCACCCCGCCGTGGGCCAAGGACGCGGCCATCGCGGCGTTCGGCACCAACGACAAGCTGTTCCTGTTCACCGTGGTCACCGTGGTCGCCGTCGTGGTGGCCGCGCTGGCGGGGGTGGTCGAGAGCCGCCGGCCCGGCTGGGGGACCCCCATCACCGCGCTGCTCGCGGTGGTGTGCGGGGCTGCCGCGCTCACCCGCCCCGACCTCGGCACGCTGGGCGTCCTGCCCGCGGTGGTGGCCGGCGCGGTGGGCGTCTTCCTGCTCCGGGCGCTGCTGCGGCGCGTCGCCCCCGCGAGCGCGACGACAGGGTCGACAGGCCAGGTCGAGCCGGGCGAGCCGGGCGAGCCGGCCGAGCCGGTCCCTCCGGCCCGTCGCGCCGTGCTGGTCGGCGGAACCGGCGTGGTGGCGCTGGGGGTGGGCCTCGGGGCGCGTGCGGTGTCGTCCTCGGCCGCCGGCGGGGCCGAGTCGCGCGCGGAGGTCGTCCTGCCCGGGGCCACGCCGGCCGGCGCCGCCGTTCCCGCCTGCGACCAGGTTCGACGACGTCCCGGGGCTCGCACCGTTCCAGACGCCGAACCCGGAGTTCTACCGGATCGACACGGCGCTGGTCGTGCCGTCGCTCACCACGGCGGCCTGGTCGCTGCGCATCACGGGGCTGGTCGAGCGGGAGGTGGAGCTCAGCTGGGACGACGTGCTCGCCCTGCCGCAGGTGGAGAAGTGGGCCACCCTGAGCTGCGTGTCGAACCCCGTCGGGGGTGACCTCGTCGGCAACGCCCTGTGGCAGGGGGTCCGCACCTCGGAGCTGCTGGCCCAGGCCGGCGTGCTTCCCGAGTCGGACATGATCCTGTCGCGCAGCACCGACGGGTTCACCGCCGGGACTCCTGTCGAGGCGCTCACCGACACCCGGGACGCGCTCCTCGCGGTGGCGATGAACGGTGAGCCGCTGCCCGCCCAGCACGGCTTCCCGGCGCGCCTGGTGGTCCCTGGCCTGTACGGCTACGTCTCGGCGACGAAGTGGGTCGTCGAGATGCGGGCCACCACCTTCGCGGCCGACCAGGGCTACTGGACCCCGCGTGGCTGGTCGGCGCAGGGCCCGGTCAAGGTCTCCTCCAGGATCGACCGGCCCGGCGGCACCGTGCCCGCCGGCCCGACCGTGGTGGCGGGATTGGCGTGGGCGATGGACGAGGGCGTGGCCGCGGTCCAGGTCCGGGTCGACGGCGGGGCGTGGGCGGAGGCGGAGCTGTCGGACGCGGGCACGTCCAGCACGTGGCGGCAGTGGCGCTGGTCGTGGGACGCGGAGCCCGGCACCCACGAGCTGGAGGTGCGTGCCGTCGACGAGCAGGGGGACGTGCAGCTGGAGGAGCCGGCAGCCCCCGCGCCGAACGGTGCCCAGGGCTACGACCGGGTCACGGTCGTCGTCGAGGGCTGACAGGCCGCTTGGGTCGAGGCGCCGTCGGCGACGGCTCGGGGCTGTCGACCACCCAGCGTGCAGGGTTGGCGCGCCCCCACCTGTTCCCGGCAGGCGACGCGGTGGTGACGAGGGCAGAGCTCCTCGAGCGGGGGAGCCGAGCCGTAGGGGTGCTTCAGTGGCCCTTGACGGCCCTGCTGGGCCGGTTGATGGCGTCTCGCTCGAGGAGCGAGCACGTCGTACGCGTTCTTGCATCCCCGCCTGGGGGCGATGGGGTCCGTAAGCGGCGGGGACGCCTGCGCTGGGGCGTGGCGACCCGACTCATCGCACGCTGGTCCGACGTGCGGTCTACGGGGCACGGACGTGCCGAGTGCTCTTCCCTCCCTCGCTGCTGGGCCGGCTGACACCCCCACAGAAGTGGCGGGTGAGGACGTCGCGGCCCGGTGGCCGTCCGGGCGTGGACGTCATGTAGGGGTCCTGGTGGCGAGCTCTTGCCGTATCCACCGCGCCAGGAGCGGGTCGATGAGCCGCCAGCGGCCGTCGACCTGCTCGATCAGGCCGTCGCCGACCAGACTCTGGGTCGCATCAGCGGCAGTGGTCTTGCGCAGGTCCAGCGTGCGAAGGGCGCGTGAGTTGAGGGGCGAGCCGTACTCCGCGACAGCGCGAAGCGTCTTGCGAGAGCCGGGACGTAGGCCGCCGAGCAGCGCTCGCGCCTCTGCGTCGACTCGCCGCATCGCATCCTGCACAGCCACCGACCATTCGTCTGGTCCGGCGACCTGCCCCGGGGCGACGGCGGACCACAACGTGTGTGCGAGCAGCATCGCCCGCTGTGGGTGCCCCTCCGAGGCGGCCACGAGGTGGGGAAGCGTGTCACCGACGTGCTTCTCTGACCGCTCGAACTCGGCCGCGATCGCCTCGCTCAGCTCGCTCGCCGGGAGCCGGCCGAGGTGGAACGTCTCAGCCTGGCCGTACAGGGGGCGAGCTCGGTCCCTGAATGCGGCTGCAAGAAGGCTGGGCTCGGACCCGGCGAACAGGTAGCTGGCGCTGTCTCGTTGATGCTGCGCGTGCGACCGGATGAGCGCTTCCACGCCGGGCAGTCGGGAAACCGACTGGAACTCATCGAGCACGAGGAGGACGCGAGCGTGCCCTCGGTGCCCGAGCAGCTTGGCCGGCAGGTCGAGAAGGGCGTGCAGCGCGGGCAGCGGGTCCGTCTGCGGCCGCTCGGCCAGGGCGATGGTGAACCCAGTGCCGGCCAGGTTGAGTCCCACCTCGGACCCAGCCAGGATCCGGGCCGTGGTGGAGCGGAGACGTGCGGGCGTGTGCGTGGCCCAGGCGCGTTCGAGGCGGATGACGAGGTCCGCCACGCTCGCGACGTCGTAGAGGTCTGCAACGACCGCCGCCGTGGCGTCGTGCTGCTCCACCTGCCGCGCGACCGCTTGGATTAGCGAGGTCTTGCCGAACCGTCTTGGGGCAGACAGGGACATGAACCTCCCGGCCCGTGACCATGCGCGAATGGCGTTGATCTCATCCGCCCGTCCCACCAGGTTCTCGGGGGGCACTGGTCCGTCGAAGATGAACGGGCTCGGAGTGCCCCAGGCCTGTCCCATCGTTCACCTCCAGGTACGTCCGAACCGTACCACTCAGGTTCGGTGCTGCCGTCCTAAGACAGACCCGCGATGGGATGCAGCATGGCGCCGATGAAGAGCACGATCGACCCCCCTGACGCGCCGAGTCCCCACTGCAGGAGCCGGTACTTCCTGCGAACAGATCGGGAAAGAACCACCAGCTCGTCGCAGTCCCGAGCCTCACGGGACCTGGCCAGGATCAGGTGGTCGACCGACATCCCGGCGTCCGCGCTGGCCGCGATGTCCATGAAGTAGTCCGCCTTCCCTGCTGTCCCTGACCCCAGTCGTGGCCACACGGCCCCACCGATGCTGAGCACCGAGGCAAGGCAGCATGCTCCTGCGGACACCAGTAGCCACCGGTCCAGAAGGTCGGGAGGCCGGTAGCCGACGGTCACGAGCGCGCCGACGACGATGGTGCTGGCCAGTCCGATGGCCGCGAACGTGAGCGAGGCCTTCGCGTCGGCCTTGAGCAACTCCTCCCGTGTCTCGGCGAGGATGGCGCCTACTGCCGACGACTCGGGGCCCTCGACCGCACGGGCTGGTTCCGTGGTCGCGTGTCGAGGTCGGGCGAGCCACCAGACACATGCAACCAGCCCTGTCAGGAGCAGCACCACGTCAGCCTCCGCCACCTCTAGCGCCTGTGCCCGAGGCGTTGGTAGCAGGCGACAGTGTGGTCAGGACGGCCTCGACCTCGGGCCACAGGGCGGCATTGAGCCGTTGCCCGACGGCCTGGCGGGAAATGCCCAGGCGAGCGGCAGACGCCGTCTGCGTGAAGCCGAGCAGCATGTGCTCGACGGCCTCCCATCGCTGGGGCGTCCAACGGCGGGCCACGCCGAGAGCGAGAGACGCTGCCGCATCAAGCTCTGTCATCCTGCCCGAGCCGTCCTGTTCGCCGACCGCGATGCCCGATCTCCTGCTGCGGGCGACGGCGAGTGTCACCTGAGAGGCGAGTGTGAGGGCCCGCGGCATCGGATCGCTGTCGGGGCTGCCGGAGGCTGGCACTGCCTCGACGACCACCCCGAAGTTCCAGGCTCCCAGCCGGGTCAGCGCGAGAACCGCCAGGCTGAAGCGACGTGCGTCCTCGAAGGCGACCCAGATCTCGCCATTCGTTCGCGCTGACGCGGGAGGGTCGAGCACTCGCCCGTAGACACTCACGGTTCGCCGCGCGTCGGCGACCGGTTCGGCGCCATTGCCATGCCCCGCGCCCTTGCGGGGTAGCGCACAGGCGACCGCGATCACCGACAAAGGATACGTGCTGGATCAGCCGTGACAGTTTTCTCACGCGGACTCCGCCCCGTGCGGCCGTGCCAGGGTCCGGATGCAACCGCAGCGGCCGAGCAGGCTTCGACACGCCGACGGGCCATACCGAGCGACGGAGCCGCGACCGCCACGAGTGCGACCAGGACCTGGGGCTGCCCGACGGGGCCGACGCCTCCTCCTACGTACCATCGCCCTTCGGCGAGCAAGGCGAGAACGACGGCTACTACCTCGGAGGCCCGGGACCACACGCCCTGGAACTCGTCGCCTACGGCCCTCTCGAAAGGGCGCAGAGGGTCTGGGACGTCTCTAGCCAGCACGTCTAGAGCCTTCGCCACGAGGTCTGTGCCTAGCCTGCCCTGGCGTCGACCGGCCGTTACGACGGACGTGGCGCGGCGCTAGACGCTGGCTGTGCTGGTCAGAGCCTGGAGCAGGTCGAGAGACGTCACGTGCGGAAGGCGGGACTCGAACCCGCACACCCGAAGGCACAGGAACCTAAATCCTGCGTGTCTGCCAGTTCCACCACTCCCGCGCTGGTCCAGCCTAGGACCAGGGCGCGCCCTAACCTGTGACGGTGGGGACACCGGGTACCGAGCGGCCGGGCGGACCGGTGGAGGGCGACCTCCGCGAACGGCTGCGAGCAGCCGGCCTGCACCTCACCGCGCCGCGCCGGGCGGTGCTGGCCGTCCTCGGCTCGACCCGGGGCCACCTGTCGGCCGAGCACGTCGTCGCCGCGGTCGCCCGTACCGACCCGGGCGTCCACCGCGCCAGCGTCTACCGGGCGCTGGAGGCGTTGACGGACGCCGCGCTCGTCCAGCACGTGCACCTGGGTCACGGTGCCACGGCCTACCACCTGGCCGACCAGACGGGGGAGCACCTGCACCTGCAGTGCGACGCGTGCGGCGTGGTGATGGACGCCCCGGTGCAGCTGCTGGGCACCGTCCGCCGCCGGCTCCTTCGAGAGCACGGCTTCGCGCTCGACGCCGCCCACGTCGCGCTGTCCGGGCGCTGCCGGGAGTGCGTGGCGCCGGGGTGACCGACGGCGACGCGACCATCGGGCCGCGCCGGTGCGGTGCGGTGCCGCCGCGGACCGGCGACCTCAGCCCTGTGCGGACCGCTTCGACGCCGCCACGGCCCGGAACCAGGCGGACGTCTCCGGGCGCCACAGCAGCACGAGGCCGGCCACCACCAGCGCCGTCGAGACCGCGGTCAGGGCCCACTGCGTGATGCCGGTGGGCTGCAGGAGCCCGAAGAGCATGGTCAGGCCGTTGATCCCGCCCAGCACCGTGCCCACCACCCGGCCGGTGCCGCGGGTGAAGAGCCAGGCGAACAGCAGCCAGAGGGCGACCGACAGGATCGTGCTGACCACGCCCACGACCAGCAGCGCCGTGCCCATGATGTCGGCCAGGCGGGTCGGGTCCATCTCCAGGTCGACGGCGGCCTGGTCGAGCTGCACCACCGCCTCGTCGATGACCGCGTCGAGCGCGAGGACGGCGACGACCCCTTCGAGCAGCGCGGCGACGGCGCCGGCCACCATCACCTGCACCAGCCGTACCACCGACCGCGGCCTGGAGTCCGGGTCGGCGCCGCTGGGGAGGTACCTCGCGGACTGGTAGGGCTGCCGGTCCTCGCGCTGGCCGTAGGGCAGGTCGTACGACGGGCCGTGCGGCTGGGCGTGAGGCTGGGCTGGGTAGGGCTGCTGGGCGGGGTACGGCTGCTGCCCCGGTACGGGCGGTGTGCGGTACGGGTCGTCGGTGCTGTCCTGGCTCATGCGGCCCCCTGTCGTCGTGCGGTGCCCGTGAGTCTGCCCTGTCCTGCCGGTGCTCAGCCCTGGATCCCCAGCTCTCGGCGCAGCATCGCCACGTGCCCGGTGGCCTTGACGCCGTACCGGGCCCATGTGACCAGACCGTCAGCACCGACCACGACCGTCGACCGGATCACCCCGGTGACCGTCTTGCCGTACAGCTTCTTCCGGCCCCACGCGCCCCACGCGGTCATGGTCGACCGGTCGGGGTCGCTGAGCAGCGGGTACGGGACGGCGTCGCGCTCGGCGAAGGCGCGCAGCCGGTCCAGGGGGTCGGGGCTGACGCCGAGCACCTCGTGCCCGGCGCCCCGCAGCGAGGCCAGGCTGTCGCGGAAGTCGCACGCCTGGGTGGTGCATCCGGGGGTCATGGCCGCCGGGTAGAAGTAGACGACGGCGTGGCGGCCGCCGCCCGTGGCGAGCACCTCGGCCAGCGACACCGTGCTGCCGTCGGCGGCAGGGAGCACCAGGCCGGGGGCCCGCTCACCCGGCGTCAGCCGCGGCACCGGCCCTGGTCCCGTCTGCGACCCTGTTTGCGACACTGTTGCAGTTTCGCATTGCGCCGCCGGGCTCGCGACGTCACCATCGGTGCGGCGGCCGTCCATCGTCCGCCGCGTCCCGAGCCGCACCACGCCCCCGAGGAGCCCCCTGTGCACGTGCCCGACGGATTCCTGGACGCCTCCACCTCGATCGCGACCGGCGTCGCGGCCGCTGCCGTCGTGGGGGTGTCCCTCCGGCGTGCCCGTGTCGAGCTCGCCGAGTCCACCGCTGCGGCGCCGATGGCCGGGCTGGTCTCCTCGTTCGTGTTCGCCGTCCAGATGCTCAACTTCCCGGTCGGCATCGGCACGTCCGGGCACCTGATGGGCGGAGCCCTCGCCGCGGTCCTGGTGGGTCCGTGGACCGCGGTGATCTGCCTGTCCGTGGTGCTCACCATGCAGGCCCTGCTGTTCGCCGACGGCGGCCTGACGGCGCTCGGCACGAACATCCTGCTCATGGGGGTCGTCACCGTCGTGGTCGGCTACGTGGGGGCCAAGGCCGTCATGGCCGTGCTGCCCAAGCGGGCCGGCAGCGCCGTGCCCGCCGCCGCCGTCGGGGCCCTGCTGTCGGTGCCCGCCGCCGCCCTGGTGTTCGTCGGTCTGTACGCCGTCGGCGGGGCCGCCCAGCTCGACCTGGGACGGCTCACGGCCTTCATGCTGACCTGGCACGTGGTGATCGGGGTCGGCGAGGCCCTCATCACCGGGCTCACCGTCGCCGCGGTGGTCGCCACCCGGCCCGACCTGGTGCGCCTGGCGCGCCGCTACCGCACGAACCTGGTGCTCACCGACGCCGACGGCACCAGCCGAGAGGTGACGGCTGCCCCGGTCGTCGCGGGGGTCCGCCGGATCGGCTGGGGCTGGGTCGCCGGTGCGCTCGCGGTCTGCCTCCTGCTGGCCGGCGGCGTCTCGGGCTGGGCCAGCTCGCACCCGGACGGCCTGGAGTACGTCGCCGGCCAGCTCGGCTTCCTGGGCAGCGCCGAGGACTCCGTGACGGCGGGCGGCCCGCTTGACGGGTACGCGATCGCCGGGATCGACAACCCCTACCTGGCTACCGGCCTGGCCGGTGTCCTGGGGGTGCTCGTGGTGCTGGCCCTCGCGCTGCTCGTCGCCCGGACGGTCCGGCCGAAGGCCGCACCGGCCCCCGAGCGCGAGACCGAGAAGGTCTGAGTGGGCGCAGGCCACTCCCACGGCCCGGCGTCGGCGAGCGTCTCCGACGGGCTCTACCTGCACGGTCACACCCCGCTGCACCGGCTGCCGGCCGAGGTCAAGCTCGTCGGCCTGCTCGCCTTCGTCGCCACGGTCGTCGCGACCCCGCGGGAGCAGGCCTGGGCGTTCGCGGTCTACGGGATCCTGCTCGTGGCGCTGCTGGCCCTCACCCGCATCCCGGCACCCACGGTCCTGCGGCGCATGGTCATCGAGGTCCCGTTCCTGGTGTTCGCCGTCCTGCTCCCGTTCGTCGCCCTGGGCGACAGGGTGGACGTCCTCGGGCTCTCGCTGTCCGTCGACGGGTTGCTCGGCGGCTTCAACATCCTCGCCAAGGGGACCCTGGGCGTGGTGGCCGCCATCCTGCTGTCGGCCACGACCCGGCCGCGCGACCTGATCGTCGGGATGCAGCGGCTGCGGGTGCCCGGGCTGTTCGTGACGATCCTGTCGTTCATGGTCCGCTACCTCGACGTCGTCGTCGACGACATGCGCCGGATGGCCCTGGCCCGCGCCGCACGGGGCTTCGAGGCCCGGCACCTGGGCCACGTGCCGGTCGTCGCCAAGGCCGCCGGGGCCTTGTTCATCCGGTCCTACGAGCGCGGTGAGCGGGTCCACCTGGCGATGGTCAGCCGGGGCTTCACCGGCACCATGCCCCAGCTCGGGGCGCCGCCGTCGCGCCCTCGGCAGTGGGTGGCGCTGGCGGGGGCGTGGGTGGTCGTCGCCGCGGTGGCGGTGGTGGCCATCGGGGCCGGTGACGGGACCGCGTGGCTCGTGGTGGCAGGGTGAGCGTCGTGACGCAGGAGCCCGCCGGGACGCACGTGCAGACGCCCGCCCTGGAGCTGCGCGGTGTCGCGTTCGCCTACCCGGACGGCCACCAGGCGCTGTTCGGCGTGGACCTGGCCGTGGCGACGGGGGAACGGCTCGCGGTCCTCGGCCCCAACGGGGCCGGCAAGACCACCCTGCTGCTGCACCTCAACGGCATCCTGGGCCAGGCCGCGGGCTCCAACGCCGTGGGCCAGGTCATGGTCGGCGGGGTCGCGGTGTCCAAGGCCACCCTGGGTGAGGTCCGCCGCCGCGTGGGTCTGGTGTTCCAGGACCCCGACGACCAGCTGTTCATGCCCACCGTCCGCGACGACGTCGCCTTCGGCCCGACCAACCTGGGTCTGCGCGGAGCCGACCTGGACGCGCGCGTGGACGAGGCGCTCGACGCGGTCGGCATGCGGGAGCTCGCCGAGCGACCACCGCACCACCTGTCGTTCGGGCAGCGCCGTCGGGTGGCGGTCGCCACGGTGCTCGCCATGCACTGCGAGGTGCTCGTCCTGGACGAGCCGTCGAGCAACCTCGACCCGGCCAGCCGGCGCGAGCTGCTCGACGTCCTGGCCGGCCTGCCGGTCACCGTCGTCGTCGTCACGCACGACCTCCCCTTCGCCCTGGAGCTGTGCGAACGCAGCGTCGTCCTGGACTCCGGCCGCATCGCCCACGACGGCCGCACGATCGAGGTCCTGCAGGATCCCGACCTGCTGGCCCGGCACCGGCTCGAGCTCCCGGTGGGCTTCGACCCGGCCGCCGTCGTGCCGCGGGGGCGCACCGGCGCCGCCACCTCGTTACCGTGAGCCCCATGAGCAGCACCCACGGAACCTCCACCACGCCCGACCCGCCCACCGCGGCCGACCTCCCCAGCGACCCGGACGCGCTGCAGGCCGCGATCGAGGTCCGTCGGGAGCACCTGTCCGTCACGCTGGACGAGCTGGCGCAGCGGGTCAAGCCCGCCAACCTGGCCAACGAGGCCAAGGACGAGGCCGTGGACCGCGCCAAGCGGGCGGTCAGCGACGAGGACGGCAACGTGCTGTACGAGCGGGTGGCCGCGATCGGTGCGGCCGTGCTCGCGGTCGTCGTCACGATGGTGGTCGCCCGGCGCCGGACCCGGTGACCGCCTCCGGCGCCCGGTCCGACGGGCTCCTGCCGGCCTCGGGACGAGAGGGTCGTCTGCCTCCCGGGGTCGTCGCCGACGTGCCGGGGCCGGGTCAGACGTCGGTCTGGGACCATCCGCGTCCGCCCGCTCTGGTGCAGGACGCGCGCACTGTGGTGGTGACCTTCGGCGGTGCCGTGTGCCGGACGGGCTCGGCGCTCCGGGTGCTGGAGACCTCGCACCCGCCCACCTGGTACCTGCCCCTGGCCGACTTCGCGCCGGGGGCGTTACGGCCGGCCGCCGGGGCGTCGGTCTGCGAGTGGAAGGGCCGTGCCGCCTACCTCGACCTCGTCTCGCCCGACGGACGGGTCTCCTCGGCGGCGGCGTGGACCTACCCCAGCCCGACGCCCGAGTTCGCCGCGCTGCGCGACCACGTGGCGCTCTACGCCGCCGCGGTCGACGAGGTCACGGTGGCGGGAGAGGTGGTGCGCCCGCAGCCGGGAGGCTTCTACGGCGGCTGGGTGACCGACGACGTGGTGGGCCCCTTCAAGGGCGGGCCTGGGAGCATGGGCTGGTGAACGAGGCGATCCCGACCACCAGCGCCCCGGCCGCGTCGGTGACGGACGCGCGGCTGCCCGTCCGGATGCTCCACGACCGGCTCCTGGTGCGGGCCGAGAGCGACGGCGAGCGGCGCTCGGGTGGGGGCCTGGTCATCCCCGCCACGGCGACCATGGGCCGTCGGCTCGCCTGGGCCGACGTGGTGGCCACCGGCCAGCACGTCCGCCAGGTGGAGGTGGGGGACCGGGTGCTCTTCGACCCCGAGGACAAGGCCGAGGTGGAGCTGCACGCGGCGACCTACGTGGTGCTGCGTGAGCGGGACCTGCACGCGGTCGCCGCGCCCCGGGTGCCGGACGGCGGGACCGGCCTGTACCTGTGACCCTCAGCGACCTGCGGACGAGCTCCTGATGACGCGCGCACGACGGCCGCCCGCGTGACGCCCCGGCGCAACGCCCGCTTCACCGAGGTCGACGCCGACGGGCCCCTGCCCTGGCACATGGTGGCCGCCATCCCCGCGATCCTGTCCGACGCCCTGCCGTTCCTCGAGGCCACCGCCGACCGGTACGGCGACGTCGTGCCGTTCCCGGTCAACGGCCGTCCCGCGGTGCTCGTCAACGGCCGCGACGGCGTCCGCCGCGTGCTCCAGGACAACCACCGCGGCTATGGCAAGGAGACCGTCCAGTACACGTCCCTGGCCCTGGTCACGGGCGCCGGACTGCTGACCACGGACGGCGAGGTGTGGCGGGCCCACCGCCGGGTGGTGCAGCCGGCGTTCCACCGCGACACGCTCTCCCACGTGGCCGGGGAGTCCGTCCGCGCGGCCCGGCTGGTGCGCGCGGAGTGGGACGCCGCCCCTGGGCGCGTCGTCGACGTGGACGACGTGCTGATGCGGGCCACGCTCCACGTGGTCGGTCGCGCCCTGTTCGGCGCCGACCTCGTCGACGGGGGCGCCGCCGAGGGCCGTCGCCTCGTCGAGGCGGTGCACGAGGCGCTGGCGGTGGTCATGCGTCGCGCGACGCGGCCCTGGACCGCGCCGCCCGGGGTGCCGACGCCGACGGCCCGCCGCCTGGCCAGGTCACGCACCACGCTCGACGCCGCGTGCGCTGCCATGGTGCGGGCCAGGCGCGCCCAGGCCGAGCCCGGGCGCGACGTCCTCGGCCTGCTGCTCGCCTCCGGCCTGACCGACGGCGAGGTCCGTGACGAGCTCGTCACCCTCGTCATCGCCGGGCACGAGACCGTGGCCGCGAGCCTCACCTGGACGCTCCGGCTGCTCGCCGAGCACCCGCAGGTCGTGGCCCGCGTCCACGGCGAGCTCGACCGGGTGCTGGCCGACGGTGCCGGCGGCACCCGCGCCGTGGCGTGGCAGGACGTCGCCTCGCTGCCGCTGGTGCGTGCCGTCGTGGACGAGGGTCTGCGGCTGTACCCGCCGGCCTGGGTGATCACGCGCCGTGCCCTGGCGGACGACGTGGTCGACGGCGTCGCCCTTCCGCAGGGCACCCTCGTCATCATCTCGCCGTGGGTGCACCACCGGCGCGGGGACCTCTGGCCCGACCCGTCGCGCTTCGACGTCGACCGCTGGCTGGGGGAGCCCGCCGGGGGGCGGCGGGAGGGGTACATCCCCTTCGGGGCCGGCCCGCGGCTGTGCATCGGGCGCGACTTCGCGGTGGTCGAGTCGGTGGTCGTCCTCGCCGAGCTGCTCCGCGACCGGACGGTGGCACCCGCCGGACCCCGCCCCGGCGTGGTGGCGTCGGTCACGCTGCGGCCCAAGGGGGGGATGTACCTCGCCGCGCGCCCCCGCCGTCGGGCGCCCGCCGCGTCGTAGCCTCGCGCCCGTGACGACCACCGAGGTCCGCCGGGCGTCCGGGACCAGCGCGACCCCACCCCTGCCACGGGTGCCTCGGCGGGACGACACCCGGCAGGCGCTCGCCGCCGCTGCGGTCGTCCTCCTCCTGTGGTCGGCGTGGCTGCTCGTCCCGGGCCACACCCGGGTGACGCTCCTGGGCGGTGGGTCCGTGGACGGCCCGGCGGCGTCGCCGCGGGACGGGCAGGACCGCGCCCGGGAGCAGCGCCCGAGGCAGGACCGGACCCCGACGCAGGCTCGAGGAGCCGACCGCGCCCTCGTCGCCCGGCGTGCCGCCGTTGCCGCCGGCCCGCGGGAGCCGTCGACGGTGCGCGGCGTGGACGTCAGCGTGCTCGACGTCGCGGGCGAGGGCGAGGTCCCGCCTGCCGGTGACGGGACCTTCGCGGTCGCACCCGGGACGGGGGCGCAGGTCGGCGACGGTGAGCTGGTCCGCTACACCGTCGAGGTGGAGGGCGGCGTCCCCCTCGAGGCCGCCCAGGTGGCGGACGTCGTCGAGGCCGTCCTCGCCGACCCGCGGTCATGGACCGCGCAGGGCCGCTGGGCCCTGCAGCGGGTCGACGCCGACCCTGACGCGCGCATCGTCCTCACCAGCCCCGACACCACGGACCGGCTCTGCGCGCCGCTGCGGACCCGAGGAGAGCTGTCGTGCCGGAACGGGGACCACGTCGTCCTCAACGCCGTCCGCTGGACCCGGGGAGCCACGTCGTGGGGCGACGACCTGGCCGGCTACCAGCAGTACGTCGTCAACCACGAGCTCGGGCACTTCCTCGGCAACGGCCACGTCTCCTGCCCGGCTGCGGGGCAGGCTGCGCCCGTCATGCTGCAGCAGACGATCGGCCTGCAGGGGTGCACGGCCAACGCCTGGCCGTACCCCTGAGACCCCTCAGCCGCGACGCCCCTCGCGCCGGGCCAGTGCCCTGGCCTCGTCGGCCATCTCCTCCAGCCGACGCCCGGACGGCGCCTCGTCGCCCACCAGGATCCCCACCCAGCCGCGGCGGGGGTCGTCGTCGGTGAGCACCGCGCGGGCCAGCAGCGTGGCCGGGATGGCGAGGAGGGCGCCGAGCGGCCCCAGCACGAAGCCCCACACCACGAGCGACAGGAACGACATGGTGATGCTGAGCCCGACCGCGTCACCGACGAACTTCGGCTTGACCACGTTGTCGATGGTGTTGTTGATCACCAGGTACCCGACCAGCACCAGCAGCCCGGTCGTCGGTCCCTCGGCCAGCAGCCCGATGACCACGGGCGGCACCAGGCCGACGACCAGCCCGATCACCGGCACGAAGCTGGCCAGGAAGGCCAGCAGCCCCCACAGCAGGGGCAGCGGCACGCCCAGGACCACCAGCAGTGCGACGTCCAGCGCCGCGACCACCGCACCGAAGGCCGCCGTCACCACGAGGTACTGGCGGACCCCGTGCGTGAATCTCGCCAGGGCCTCCGCCACCTGGGGCCGGACGGCCCTCACCGCGGTCAGCTTGGTGTGGACGCCGCCGGCGTCGACGAGCACGAAGAACAGCAGGGCGAGCACGAACACCAGGTCGCTGAGCAGCGAGGCGACGGTCTGGACCAGTCCGACGGCGATGGCGAGCGCCTGGTTGACGTCGAGCTGCCGGAGCACGTCGTTCACCTGGGACTCCTCGACCCCCAGGCGCAGCAGTGCCTCCTCGCCCTGGCGCACCAGGGCGTCCAGCTCGGCCGAGTAGCGCGGCACCTGGTCGGCGAACTGGAGCACCGACAGGGTGAGGGCGCCGGCGAACGCGGTCAGCGCGGCGTACGTGACCAGCACGGTGACGGTGAGCGCCAGCCAGCCCGGCACCCGCACCCGACGCAGCCACGCCTGGAGCGGGTAGACCGCGATCGAGAGCACGAAGGCCAGGAAGATCGGACCGGCCAGGCCCTGTGCCGCGCGGACCCCACCGAGCACGACCACGGCCGCCGCCAGCCCGAGCAGGGTGACGACGGGTGGGGGGAGGACCGGGACGCTCGCGGGGAGCGGGGCGGGGGTCTGGTCGGGCGGCGGTGAGGAGCGGGGGCGGCTGCGGCGCCCCAGCGGCGGGAGCCTCACAGCACCTCACCGCGGATGACGCGGGGGTCGTCGTCGCCCGGGATCCGCCGGACCCGGGGGTCCTGCCCCTGGCTCGCGAGCCGGTCCGCGAGCCGGTCGGCGGAGCGGATCAGCGCCCGGACGACAGCCGCCGCGCCGAGCTGGACCAGCCCCAGCACCACCAGGGCCAGGCCGACCAGCACCGACAGCACGGTGAGACCGAACGCCGGCAGCAGGAGGAAGGTCAGCCCGATGCACAGGTGGAGGACGCCGAGGGCGCCCGTGGTGGCGCGACCGGCGCCACGGGGCCCGGTGGCCGACAGCACGAGGTCGGCCAGGGCGGCGGCGAGGAAACCGACCCCGACCACGACGGTCACCACGGTCCGCGCCTCCCACACGCCCAGCAGGCCGCCGACGCCCGCGGCGGCGAGGCCGACACCGACCACGCCCTGCGCGGCGCGCCGGGCCGTCGGCCAGGTCCGCATCGACGAGGCGAGCCCGACGCGTCCCAGGCCCACGCCGACCAGCCACAGGCTGAGCAGCACCGCGAGCACGCCGACCGTGGAACCGGGTGCCAGGACCGAGACCAGGCCGAGGACCAGGCTGAAGGTGCCGCTCACCGCCAGCCAGATCCAGGTGGCTACCCCTCTGCGCCGTACCCGGGCCGGGTCCACGTTCGACATGTCGTCACGCTAGGGGATGCGGCGTGGCAACTCGCCAGACCTTCGGACCTGTGGTGCACCGCGCCGGACTTGAACCGGCAACCCGCTGATTAAGAGTCAGCTGCTCTGCCAATTGAGCTAGCGGTGCGGCGCAGACATTACCAGCGCCTGCGCCGCCGCCAGAAATCCGTCGCTCGGCGTCAGTCCTTCGGCTCCGCCTGCTGCGGCAGCTGCTCCCACCAGACCTGCTCGGGCAGGCCCTCCTCGGCGAGCAGCTGCTCCGAGGCCGGTGCCTCCGCCAGGTCGACGAGCAACGTGAGCGGCACGTGGTCGTGGAGCAGGTCCATCACGGACCCGTCATCCACCCCGGCGCCCGGTGCTGCGCCCGGCCTGCCGTCCGCGCCGCCAGCCGTCGCAAGGTCCCCTGCGTCTGGCTGGCCGGGCCGGTCGACCGAGCGGTCCGGATCCCCCTGGTCCGTCATCGTGCCTCCCTCCACGCGGCGCGGGTCGCCGCTGCCCAGGGCGGTTCGTCACCGGGGGGGCGTCGCTTGACCGGCGCGGCCCTGAATCCACCCGCTCCCGCCGGACGATCACCCGTGGGGGTCAGTCGACGCCCGCCCGGGTGCCGGAGCGGTACCCCAGGTCCGTGTGGTCCGGGTGGCGCTGCCTCCGGCCGAGCACGAACGGGCACCGCGAGCACGCGCAGCCCCGTGTCCGCACGGCGTCCAGGCCGTGGCGGACGACCGCGCAGCCGACCCCTCGCCCTCGTGGGCGGGCACTGGCCTGCGGCGCCCCTGTCGGCACCCGGACGGCCGCGACGTCGCGCGCCCGGGCGCGGCCTCGGCCACGGTGGGCAGGTGACAGCCTCCGGCGTGCTCAAGCGTGTCCTCCGCCGGGCCCACCCCTGGCCCGACCACGAGTGGACCTCCGTGGACGGTCGGCTCCTGCACGCGGCTGCGGCCGGCCCGGTGCGGGCGCCCACCATCGTGCTGGTGCACGGCCACGGCGTCTCCCACCGTTACCTCGCCCCGCTGGTGAACCGGCTGTCGGGCAGCACCCGGGTGGTGGCCCTGGACCTGCCGGGCTTCGGCCTCTCGCCCTGCCCGGATCCCGACCTCGGCCTGCGGGCGCTGTCGAGCACCCTCGTCGCATGGCTGCGGGCCACGGAGCGCGAGGGCAGCGTCGTGGTCGGGCACTCGACCGGTTGCCAGGTGGTGGTGGACGCCGCGGTGCACGCGCCCGAGGTCTTCGGCCGGCTGGTGCTGGCCGGGCCGACGGTCGACGACCGGGCGCGGACCTGGCCGCAGCAGGCGTCCAGGCTGCTCGCCGACCTCGGGCTGCAGCGGCCCGACCTCCTGCCGGTGGTCCTGCGCGACTACGCGCACTGCGGGACCTGGCGCTACGTCCGCACCTTCGACCACATGCTCGCCGACCGGATCGAGGACAAGGTCACCCTGCTGGAGGGGCCGACCGTGCTGGTCCGCGGCCAGTGGGACCTGGTCTCCCCGCGGGCGTGGAACCAGCGGCTGCTCGACCGGCTGGCCGACGGCCGTCGCACCGAGGTGCCGTTCGGCGGCCACAACATCGGCTGGACCCGGGCCGGGACGTTCGCGCGCGTGCTGGAGGACGTCCTCCAGCACGCGGCGCTGGAGCGGGCTGCGGGCACGGCCAGCGGCTAGCGTGGCGTCGGTGGACCCGGTGCAGCAGGACGGTCAGGTACCGCCGATGGAGCCCGACACCAAGGACTGGACCTGGGTGCTGGGCCGCGGCTGCCCGGAGTGCGGGCTCGACGTGTCGGGGCTGAGGCGCGCGGAGCTGGCCGAGCGGCTGCACGCCAACGCCGACGCCTGGCCCCCGGTGCTCGGGCGCGGTGACGTCCGCGAACGGCCGGACCCTGCCACCTGGTCGGCACTGGAGTACGGCTGCCACGTGCGGGACGTGTTCGTGCTCTTCGACCAGCGGCTCAGCCTCATGCTCACCGAGGACGACCCGCTGTTCGACGACTGGGACCAGGACGCCACCGCCGTGGCCTCCCGGTACGCCGAGCAGGACCCCGCCAGCGTCGCCGCGGGCACCCTGCGCGCCGGGCACGCGCTGGCGTCGCGCTTCGAGGCGCTCGACGACACGGCCTGGGAGCGGACCGGTCGCCGCAGCGACGGAGCCGCCTTCACGGTCGAGAGCTTCGCGCGGTACCTGCTCCACGACCCCGTGCACCACCTCCACGACGTCGGTGGCACCGCGGGCGGGGCGGGCGGGGTGCTCCCGTGACCGCGTTCGACCTCCCGCTGGACGAGCTGCGCGAGCTCCGTCCGCCGCTGCACCTGCCCGAGGGGTTCGCCGGCTTCTGGGACCGGACGCTGAGCGAGCTCGCCGCCCAGCCAGCCGCCGTGCGGCGGGCAGCGGAGCCCACCGGGCTCCGCACGCTCGAGGTGGACGACGTCCGCTTCACCGGCTGGGGCGGGACCGAGGTGGCTGCGTGGCTGCTGCGTCCGGCCGGTGCCACCGGACCGCTGCCGTGCGTGGTGGAGTTCCAGGGCTACGGCCGGGGCCGCGGCCTGCCCCACGAGAGCCTGCTGTTCTCCTCTGCCGGGTACGCGCACCTCGTCGTGGACACCCGCGGGCAGGGCTCCGAGTGGTCGGTCGGCGTCACGGCGGACACCGGCTACGACGGTTCCCCGGCCACGCCGGGCGTCATGACCCGCGGCCTGCACGACCCCCACGAGCACTACTACCGGCGGGTCTACGCCGACGCGGTCCGCGCGGTCGAGGTGGCCCGCTCGCTGCCGGAGGTCGACCCGGAGGCGGTGTTCGCGACCGGTCGCAGCCAGGGCGGTGGGATCTCGCTGGCGGTCTCCGGGCTGGTGCCGTGGCTGGCGGGCGTCATGGCCGACGTGCCCTTCCTCTGCGCGATCCGGCGCGCGGTGGACCTCACCGACTCCGCCCCCTACGCCGAGCTGGTGCGCTGGTGCTCCGTGCACCGGGACCACGTCGAGCAGGCGTTCACGACGCTCGACCACGTGGACGCCGTGCACCTGGTCACCCGCTCCGTCGCCCCTGCGCTGTTCTCCGTGGCCCTGCGCGACCCCGTCTGCCCGCCGTCGACCGTCTTCTCGGCGTTCAACCACTACGGCGGGGACGCCGCGGAGCAGGCGGACAAGGAGATCCGGGTCTGGCCGGCGAACGAGCACGAGGGCGGCGGGGCGCACCAGGAGCGCGAGCAGCTGTCGTGGCTCGCCGCCCGGCTGGCCGCCCGCACCAGGCGGGCCGAGCCGGCGCCGGGCAGCGTGCGGTCGGCACCCTCGGACCCCGACGACGCCCCGGTGCCTGCGGACGAGCCCCTCAACCCGGCCTGAGTGCGGCGGGCGTCCGTGCCGGGAGGCCGTCCCCCCGGGCACGGCGATAGCCTCGCGACGCCGCCTGCGCCCGCGGGTGGGTGACGCGCGACGGACGGGGGAGTCGATGACCGCGACCAGCACCGGGGAGGCTGCACCGCGCGTCAGCGTGCTGTCGCAGGAGGCGTACGAGCTCGGCGAGGGCGCCCGCGCCGTCGCCGGCGTGACGTTCGTCGACCTGCTCGCCGGCCGGCTGCTCTGCCACCCCGGCACCGAGGGTGCCGCCGTCGAGCCGGTCCTGCAGGTCGAGGTCCCCCTGGGAGCGGTGGCCCCGGTCGCCGGTCAGCCGAAGCGCTGGGTCGCCGCCCTGGGTGACGGGATCGCGCTCCTGGACCCCGACGGCAGCCTCGAGTGGCTGGCCCGCCCCGAGCAGGACGCCCCCGTGCCCACCCGCATGAACGACGGCGTGTGTGACGCCGAGGGCCGCTTCTGGGCCGGGTCGATGGCCTACGACGCGGAGTCCCCCGTCGGCAGCCTCTACCGGGTCGACCCGGACCGCAGCGTCACCCGCGTCGCCGAGGGCCTGGCGATCGCCAACGGCCCGGCGGTGTCCGCCGACGGGCGGCTGCTGTTCCTGGCGGACTCCGCCGCCCGCACGGTGACCCGGTACGCCCTCGCCGAGGACGGGACCCTGTCCGACGGCACCGTCGTCGTCCGCACCGGCGAGGACGGGGTGCCTGACGGGATGACCACCGACGCCGAGGGCACCCTCTGGGTCGCCGTCCACGGCGCGGGTCAGGTGCGCCGCTACGACGCCGACGGCTACCCGTTGCTCACCGTGCCCCTGCCGGCGTCGCAGCCGACGAGCGTCGCGATCGTGCCGGGGGGCCTGGTCGTCACCACCGCGACCGAGAACCTCACCGACCCGGGCCCGGCCGACGGTCGGCTGCTGCGGGTGGACCTGGCCGACCCGCCCACCGCGGTGCCCGTGCGGGAGTACGGCCCTACCACCTGAGCCCGCCGTCTCGCCGAGGGGCGGTGAGCAGGGGCCGTGCCTAGCCTGCTGCGGTGCCCGAAGGAGACAGCGTCTGGCGGGTGGCGCGGCGGCTCGAGGCCGGGCTGACCGGCCGCACCGTCCTGCGCAGCGACCTGCGGGTGCCGCGCTTCGCCACCGCGGACCTGTCCGGTCGGACGGTCGTGGGCACGGTCTCCCGGGGCAAGCACCTGCTCACGCGCTTCTCCGGCGGCGTCACGCTGCACACCCACCTGCGGATGACGGGGGGCTGGACCGTCGTGGGGGCCGGCAAGCGGCTTCCCCGTCACCTCGACGAGGGGGTGCGGGTGGTGCTCGCGACCGACGGGCCGACGGCCTACGCGCTGGACATGCCTGTCGTGGAGCTGCTCCGCACGGACCGCGAGGCCGACGTCGTGGGCCACCTGGGCCCCGACCTGCTGGGCCGGGACTGGGACCCGGCCGAGGCCGTGCGGCGGTTGTCGGCGGATCCCGCCCGCCCGCTGGCCGCCGCGCTGCTGGACCAGCGGAACCTGGCCGGCATCGGCAACCTGTGGGCCAACGAGCTGTGCTTCCTGCGTGGGTGCTCCCCGTGGACGCCCGTCGGCGAGGTGGACCTCCCGCCGCTGGTCGACCTGGCGCACCGGCTGCTGGAGTTCTCGGTGTCGGGGGCCGTGACCGGACGCCCCACCTCGCAGGTCACCACGGGCGACCCGCGCAAGGGCCGCAACCACTGGGTCTCCGGGCGGGCGGGCCGGCCGTGCCTGCGGTGCGGGACCACGGTCAGGGTGGTCGAGGAGGTCCAGGACGACCCCGAGCAGCGCCGCACCTGGTGGTGCCCGCGCTGCCAGCCGGGTCCGCCGCCGGCTGGCCGGGTCGAGACGACACCGGCTGGTCGGGGTCCGGACTGACAGCCGCGGCCTACCCGGCCCACAGCGTCACCACAGCCACGGTCGGCACCGTCGGGCGTGGTCGAGGGCACAGCGCCCTCGCCGTGGAGGAGGACTCATGGACAAGCGACTGACCGGCATCGTCGTGACGGGTGCGATCGCGCTGGGAGGGCTGGGAGCCGGGGTGGTGGCGCTGCCGGTGATCGCGGCAGCCGCGAGTGCAGCGCCCACCGAGGAGGGCACGGTCGCCGATGCGGTCGGCGAGCGGCTCACCCGGATCCGCGACGCCCTCGACGGCCTGGTGTCCGACGGCACGATCGACGAGGCGCAGGCCGACGCGGTGGCCGAGACGCTCGACGAGGCCTTGCCGGAACCCGGTCCGGGCGGGCACGGCGGGCGCGGCGGGCATGGTGGGCACGGCGGGCATGGTGGGCACGGCGGGCTTGGTGGGCCCGGAGAGCCCGGAGGTCTCGCAGGCCCCGGTGGGCCGGCGCTCGACGAGGCGGCGGACCTGCTGGGGCTCGACGCGGCGGAGCTCCGGACGGAGCTCGAGGCCGGCAGCTCGCTCGCGTCGGTCGCCGAGGAGCAGGGGGTGGCGCTCGACACGCTCGTCGCCGGGCTGGTCGCTGCCGCCGAGGAGCACCTGGCGGAGCACGTGGCGGCGGGTGACCTCACGCAGGAGGAGGCGGACGAGCGGGCGGCGGGTCTCCAGGAGCGGGTCACTGCGCTCGTGCAGACCGAAGGGCTGCCGGGGCGCGGCGGCCACGGTCCGCGGGGCGGTGGCACCGCTGACGGCCCCGACGGCACGACGGCACCCGGCGACGGCGCCACCGCGGAGACGACCGGTCTCACCGCCTGACCGACCGCCGTCCTGCGCGACACGGCACCGCACTGCACGGCACTGCGCGGCGCGCTGCCGCACGCCGCCGGCCCGCCCGGCGGCGTGCGGGTGCTCCGCCCGACGGTCGCGATCGGGTCACGATCCTCGTGTCGACGCAACACATCTGTTCTCTGATGCGTCCATGGGTCATGCGCACCGTGATCGGAACCGTCCTGCTGACCGCCACCCTGGCCCTCACCGGCTGCGGGGTGTCCCTCGAGTCCGCCTCTCCAGCCGAACCGGCCCCGGAGCACGCGGCGGTCGACGCGGCGGCGGTCGACGGAGGGACCGAGCCGTCCGGGGAGCCGTCCGCCGACCCGGGCGCCGACGGCGGGGGCACACCGACCACGGCGGCTGGCACCGGCACCGCGCCGGCCTTCGCACCCACGCCCGGCACCGGCACCGGCACCGGCAGCGGCACCGGCACCGGCAACGGCACCACGCCGAGCAGCGACGCCGACCCCAGGCCCGGCGCGAGCACCACGGCCCCGGGCGACGCGGCGGCCACACCGGCGCCCGCCACCCCCGAGGCGCCCGTCGAGGTCGCGGCACCGGAGCTGCCCGTCCTCGCCGCGGACCCCCCGCCCGTCCCCGACGACGGCCAGCTGCGGCAGGGCGACTCCGGGCCCGCCGTCCTCGCGGTGCAGCAGCGGCTCACCGAGCTCGGCTACTGGCTCGGCACCCCCGACGGCGAGTTCGGCACCTTGACCACCCAGGCGGTGCTCGCGGTGCAGAAGGCCGGCGGGCTCTCCAGGGACGGCGTGGTGGGTCCGCGCACCCTGGCGGCGCTCGAGGCGGGCACCCGGCCGGAGGCCAGGCTCGGCGGTGACGGCGTGGAGATCGACCTCGACCGGCAGCTCCTCCTGGTGGTCCGCGGCGGGGAGGTCCGCACCGTGCTCAACACCTCGACCGGTGTGCTCGGCCGCCACGACACCCCGCGGGGCTCGTTCCGGGTGCAGCGCGCCATCGACGGCCTGCGCGTCGCGCCGCTCGGCGAGCTGTGGCGACCGCGCTACTTCAACGGCGGCATCGCGGTGCACGGCTCGCCGAACATCCCCGCCCACGCGGCGTCGCACGGCTGCGCCCGGCTCAGCGACGCGGCGATCGACATGGTCTGGGCCGACGACCTGATGCCGATCGGCTCGTCCGTCACGGTGTACTGAGCCCCGTCACCGGAACCGTCACCGGAAGCGGGACGGGTCGCCCGCACCGACCCGCACCACCTCGGGGGCCCCCGCGGACAGGTCGACCACGGTCGTGGGCTCGGTGCCGCAGTCGCCGGAGTCGATGACGGCGTCCACGAGGTGGTCCAGCTGCTCCTTGATCTGCCAGCCGTCGGTCATCGGGTCGCTGGCGCCGGGCAGGAGCAGCGTGCTCGACAGCAGCGGCTCCCCGAGCTCGCGCAGCAGCGCCTGCACCACGGGGTGCTCGGGGATGCGGACCCCGACGGTCTTCTTCCTCGGGTGCGCGAGGCGGCGCGGCACCTCCTTGAGCGCCGGCAGGATGAACGTGTACGGGCCCGGGGTCGCGGCCTTGACGGCGCGGAAGTCGCGGTTGTCCAGCTGCACGAGCTGGCCCAGCTGGGCGAAGTCGGCGCACACGAGCGTGAAGTGGTGCTTGTCGTCCAGGGAGCGGATCTGCCGGATCCGGTCCGGACCCGTCCGGCTGTCCATCCGGCACCCCAGCGCGTAGCAGGAGTCGGTGGGGTAGGCGACGAGGGCGTCGTCCCGGATGAGCGCGACGACCTGCGCGATGCTGCGCGGCTGCGGGTCGACCGGGTGGACGTCGTAGTACCTGGCCATGGTCGAGGGTAGAACGCCGCCGGGCGCACTGCTCCTCACAGCGCACGCACAGGGAGGGCCTTCCTCGTGCACAGCCGGCGCGGCCATGCTGTGGCCATGACCGTGCAGGCCGCCGCCCCGCTGCTCCGCCCGGACGGCGCCCCTGTCCGGGTCCTCGTGGTCGACGACGAGCAGTCGCTGAGCGAGCTGCTGTCGATGGCGCTGCGCTACGAGGGCTGGGAGGTCCGGACGGCAGCGACCGGTCTGGCAGCGGTCCGCAGCGCCACGGAGTTCCGGCCCGACGTGCTCGTCCTGGACGTCATGCTCCCGGACATCGACGGCCTCGAGGTCCTCCGGCGCCTGCGCGGCGACGGTGACGACGTGCCGGTGCTGTTCCTCACCGCGCGCGACGCGGTCGAGGACCGGGTCGCCGGGCTGACCGCCGGGGGCGACGACTACGTCACCAAGCCGTTCAGCCTCGAGGAGGTGGTCGCGCGACTGCGTGCCCTGATGCGGCGCAGCGGGGCCGCCGTGGCGCGTGACGACGCTCGCCTCGTGGTCGGTGACCTGGTGCTCGACGAGGACTCCCACGAGGTCACCCGCGGTGGTGCCGAGGTGTCGCTCACCGCGACGGAGTTCGAGCTGCTCCGGTTCTTGATGCGCAACCCGCGCCGGGTGCTCAGCAAGGCGCAGATCCTCGACCGGGTGTGGAGCTACGACTTCGGTGGGCAGGCGAACATCGTGGAGCTGTACGTGTCCTACCTGCGCAAGAAGGTCGACGTCGGCCGCACGCCCATGATCCACACGCTGCGGGGCGCCGGCTACGTGCTGAAGCCCGCCGTCGAGGCGGGCCCGCGAGCACCGTCCGACCCCGCGTCGTGAGCGGTCCGTGGGGCCTGCGCCGCCGGCTCCTGCTCGCCCTGGTGCTCGTGACCGCGGTCGTCACCCTCACCGTCGGCGCGACGAGCGTGGTGGTGCTGCACCAGTTCCTCGTCGGGCGCCTCGACGACCAGCTCACCTCGGCGCTGCAGCGCAGCAGCGACGGGCGCGCCGGGCCACCCCACGTGCCTCGCGGCGGCCGCCCGGGGCGGGGCGGGACTGACCAGGAGGTCGGCTTCCTCCTGGTCCCGGGCCAGTCCGCCGGGACCCTCGGAGCGGAGCTGGTGGGCGGGCAGGTGGTCCGCGCGGCCGTCCTGGACGGCCGGGGTGACGTGGAACCGGTGGGGCCGGCCGCGTACCCGGCGCTGGCCGGCGTGGCCGTCGGCGACCGGCCGCAGACGGTCCAGGTCGCCGGGCTCGGTGCCTACCGGGTGCTCGCGGTCGGCACGCCCGACGGCTCGGTCCTGGTGACCGGTCTCCCGCTGGCGGAGGTGACCGGCACGTCCGCGAGCCTCGCGGGCATCCTCCTCACCGCCACCCTCACCGGCTGCCTCATGGTGCTGCTCGCCGGCGGGCTGGTCGTCAGGCGGGCCATGCGCCCCCTCGCGGAGGTCACCACCACCGCCACCCGGGTCCGCTCGCTCGACCTCTCCCGCGGCGACGTGGCGGTCACCGACCGCGTCCCCGAGCGCATCGCCCGCACGCCCGACGAGGTCGGGGAGGTGGCCTCGGCGCTCAACCTGATGCTCGACCACGTCGAGCAGGCGCTGGTCGAGCGGCACCGCAGCGAGACCCGGGTCCGGCAGCTGGTCGCCGACGCCAGCCACGAGCTGCGTACGCCGCTGGCCTCGATCCGCGGCTACGCCGAGCTCATGCGGCGCCGACCCGAGCCGTTGGCCCCCGACCTCGCCCACGCCCTGGGGCGCGTGGAGTCCGAGGCGGCACGGATGGGCGGGCTCGTGGACGACCTGCTGCTGCTCGCCCGCCTGGACGCCGGTCGCCCGCTGGCCGCGGAGCCGGTCGACCTGGTGCCCGTGGTCGTGGCGGCGCTCGCCGACGCGCACGCCGCCGGTCCCGGCCACCGCTGGCACCTCGACCTGCCTTCGGACGCACCCGTCGTGGTGGCCGGCGAGCCGGCCCGGCTCCAGCAGGTCGTCGCGAACCTCCTCGCCAACGCCCGGGTCCACACCCCGCCCGGCACCACCGTGACGCTGTCGCTGCGGAGCGGGCCGGCCGGGGCGGTCGTGACGGTCGGCGACGACGGGCCGGGCGTCCCCGCCGCGCTGCGCGAGTCGGTGTTCGAGCGGTTCACCCGCGCCGACAGCAGCCGTTCGCGTGCGGCCGGGAGCACGGGGCTCGGCCTGTCGATCGTCGCGGCGCTCGTGCAGGCCCACGGCGGCGAGGTCGCCTGCCCGCCGGTCGACGTCGGAGCCGTGTTCGAGGTACGGCTGCCCGTGGCGGCGCCGCTGGCCGGGCCGACGGGCACGCCCCCGGTTCCGGCCCCACCCGTTCCGGCGCGGCCTCCTCGGGCAGGTGCCGGAGCCCGAACCGCTCGACGAGCGCACCCGGCGACCGGCACGGGGACCGCAGGGTGAGCCGCCGGTCGCGGTGACTCACCCGCGCCGCGCCGCGGTCCGGACGAGGGTCGGGAGCCCCGCCACCGAGCCGGCGGACGAGCCGGAGCGGACGACGGTCAGGCGAACGCGGAGATCCCGGTGATGTCGCGTCCGACGATGAGCGCCTGGACGGTCTCGGTGCCCTCGTAGGTGTGCAGGGCCTCGATGTCGGCGAAGTGCCGGACCACACGGTGGCGCAGCAGGATGCCGTTCCCGCCGAGCAGGTCGCGGGCCTCGGCGGCCACGGCCCGGGCGGTCCGGGTGGCGGTGTACTTGGCGAGCGAGGCCTGGGCCCCCCGGACCTCGTCCGTCTCGGCGAGGCGGGTCATGGCCATCAGCAGCGACTGCAGGGACGTCAGCTGGCTGAGCATCCGGGCCAGGCGCTCCTGGACCACCTGCGACGCGGCCAGGGGCCGGCCGAACTGCACGCGCTGGCCGGCGTAGTGGACGGCCGACTCGTAGCAGGCGGTGGCGTGGCCCAGCGCGCCCCAGGCGACGCCGAGCCGGGTCGCCGCCAGCACCCGCGCGGTGTCCGCGAACTTCTGTCCGCCGGGCAGCATCGCCTCCTCGGGGACGAAGACCCCGTCCAGGCGGACGTGCGCCTGCCAGATCGCCCGCAGCGCGACCTTGCCCTCGATGGTGCGCCCGTCGTAGCCGGGGGACTCCTGCGGCACGAGGAAGCCGTGGACCTGGTCGTCGTCGCCGCGGGCCCACACGACGGTGACGCCTCCCGCGGACCCGTTGCCGATCCACTTCTTCTCCCCGTCCAGCACGTACCCGCCCCGGACTGTCCGCGCGCGGGTCTCCAGGCTCACGGAGTCCGAGCCGTGCGTCGGCTCGGTCAGGGCGAACGCGCCGAGCTCGGTCGCGCTCGCCAGCGGTTCCAGCCACCGCTCGCGCTGGGCGTCGGAGCCGAGCATGGCGACCGAGCGCAGCGCCAGCCCGCCTTGCACCCCGACCATGGTCGCGACCGAGCCGTCGCCGCGGCTCAGCTCGTGCTGGACCAGGCACGAGGCCAGCAGGCTCATCGGCCGGCCGGCCGGGGACGTCGACGCCGTCGCGGACCAGGTCCAGCTCGCCGAGGCGGCGCAGCAGGTGCACCGGGTAGTCGGCGGTGTCCCAGTAGGAGTCGATGACCGGCAGCACCTCGTGCTGGACGAACGTGCGGGCCCGGTCGCGGTAGACGAGGTCCTCGGCCGGCAGGTCGCGGAACACCCCGGCCATGTCCGGGTCGAGCGGTTCTCCCAGCTGGTACCCGGGCTCCTGGACGCCGACCTCGGTGTGCGCCCGTGCCGGCGGCGCGGTCGGGGCGTTGGGCGCGGCTGGTGCGTCGGTCGTCGACATGGGGGCTCCTCGCCGTGCGGGCGCGTCGGTGCGGACCGCCCCATCCTCGTGCGGCCGGCGCGCCGGCGCCCGTCGCCGGGCGCCCGGCCGGCCGCCGGTCCGTTCCGCCGGTCCTCGTGGCACGGCGGCGGTGCTCCGCCAACCCTCACCCAGGGGTAGGGTTGGTCGCAGACCCCCGTGCGAGCCACCGTCGTCCCGCGCGCGCCCACCTGCGTCACAGGCGCCCGGAACGAGACGAGCCCCATGCCCACCCCTGAGCTGCCCACCGCCCCCGCCGTGCCCTCGGCGCCTCGGCGCCTCCCCGTCCTCCGCCGCCCCGAGTGGCTGGCCCCCCGGGTGCTGCGCGTCGAGGTGCTGGCCGGCCTGGTCGTCGCGCTGGCCCTGATCCCCGAGGCCATCTCCTTCTCGATCATCGCCGGCGTCGACCCACGGGTCGGGCTCTTCGCCTCGTTCACGATGGCCGTCACCATCGCCGTCGTGGGCGGTCGCAAGGCGATGATCTCCGCGGCCACGGGGGCGATCGCCCTCGTGCTGGCCCCGCTGTCGCGCGACCACGGCGTGGAGTACCTGCTGGCCGCCGTCGTCCTCGGGGGGGTGCTCCAGGTCGTCCTCGGGCTGCTCGGAGTGGCGCGGCTCATGCGCTTCATCCCGCGCAGCGTCATGGTCGGCTTCGTCAACAGCCTTGCGATCCTCATCTTCCTGGCCCAGGTCCCGCACCTGGTCGGGGTGCCATGGCTGGTCTACCCGCTGGTCGCCGCCGGACTGGTCGTCATCTTCGGGCTGCCTCGCCTCACCACGGCGGTGCCGGCCCCGCTGGTGGCCATCGTCCTGCTGACCGCCCTGACGGTCACCGCCGCGATCCGCGTCCCCACCGTCGGTGACATGGGGGAGCTCCCCTCGACCCTGCCGGTGCTCGGCCTGCCCGTCGTGCCGTTCACGGTGCAGACCCTGCAGGTCGTCGCCCCCTTCGCCCTGGGCGTCGCGCTCGTGGGGCTCATCGAGTCGCTGCTGACCGCCAAGCTCGTCGACGACATCACCGACACCGGATCGGACAAGACGCGGGAGTCCTGGGGGCAGGGCGTCGCCAACATCGTCACCGGGTTCTTCGGCGGCATGGGCGGCTGCGCCATGATCGGCCAGACCATGATCAACGTGAGGAGCGGGGCCCGGACCCGGCTCTCGACCTTCCTCGCGGGCGTCTTCCTGCTCGTGCTCGTCGTCGCCCTGGGTGACCTGGTCGGCCTGATCCCGATGGCCGCCCTGGTCGCCGTCATGATCCTGGTCAGCATCTCGACCTTCGACTGGCACAGCGTGGCCCCGGCGACGCTGCGGCGGATGCCGAAGAGCGAGACCACCGTGATGGTCACGACGGTCGTCGTGGTCGTCCTCAGCCACAACCTGGCCTACGGCGTCGTCGCCGGGGTGCTCACCGCGACGGTGCTCTTCGCCCGCAGGGTCGCCCACCTGGTCGAGGTCACCGCGGTCACCGACCCGGACGGCCGGCAGGTCGTGTACTCGGTGCACGGGGAGCTGTTCTTCGCCTCCAGCAACGACCTCGTCCACCAGTTCGACTACGCCGGCGACCCGGACGACGTGGTGGTCGACCTGGTCGGCGCCCACGTCTGGGACGCCTCCTCCGTGGCGGCCCTGGACGCGGTGGCGACGAAGTACGCCCGCCGCGGGAAGACCGTGACCATCACCGGGCTCAACGAGGCCAGCGCGCGCATGCACGGCCGGCTGGCGGGCCAGCTCGCGGGCAGCCACTGACCCTGCCGCGACCACGGGACTCCGCCCGGACCAGACCCTCCAGTGAGGGTAGATTCCCCGTTGGTGTGGGTACGTCGACGTCATGGAGGCCACGGTGGACACGAACATGCCCGGTGATGTGCGAGAGACGGTCGTCGCGGAGCTCCGCGGCACCCTGGAGGACGACGGCAAGCCCGTGCCCGAGCTCGCCGACGACACCGTCCTGCTCGACACCGGGCTGGACAGCCTCGGGTTCGCGGTGCTGGTCACCCGCCTCGAGGACTCGCTGGGGTACGACCCCTTCACCGAGCTGGAGGACGCGGTGTACCCGCGCACGCTCGGTGAGTTCGTCGACGTCTACACCCGCTGACGCCCGGGTGACCGACGTGGTGACAGAAGTCCGTCCGCCTGCCGTCGCCGGTGCGGTCTACGTGGTCCGGGCGGCGTCGGCGGCCGCGGTCCGCACCGCCGTCACGTCCCTGGACGGCGTCGCGGACGAGGTCCACCTGTTGGAGCCGGCGTCCGTCGTCACCGTCGACGGTGTCGTCAGCACGCTCACGGACGAGGACCTCCGTCCGGCTGGTGAGGCGCCTGCCGCCGTCCGGCGCGAGCCGGACCCGCCGGGACGGGGTGACCGCCCGACCCGCTGGGTGCTCTACAGCTCCGGCACCACGGGCTCGCCCACGCCGACGTCCCACACGCTGTCCAGCCTCACGAGGACCATCCGACCCAGCCCCGGCCGGTCGCTGACCTGGGGCCTGCTGTACGAGCCGACCCGGATGGCAGGGGTGCAGGTGGTCCTGCACGCCATGCGCTCGGGGCACGACCTGGTCGACGCCTCGGCTCCGCTGCCGCTGGGCGAGCGTGTCGCCCTGCTCAGGGACGGCGGTGTCGACGCCCTCTCGGCCACCCCCACGACCTGGCGTCGCCTGCTGCAGACCCCAGGGTCGGAGGCGCTCGACCTGCGTCAGGTGACGCTGGGCGGTGAGACCGCGGACCAGAAGGTGCTGGACGCCCTCGCGACGGCCTACCCCCGCGCCCGCGTCACGCACGTCTTCGCCTCCACCGAGACGGGCGCGGCGTTCTCGGTGAGCGACGGGCTGGCCGGGTTTCCCCGCTCCTACCTGGACGCGGCGCCCGGTGGGGTCCGGCTGGAGGTCCGTGACGGCATCCTGCACGTCCACAGCCCCGGCGTCGCCTCCGCCCCCGAGGACGGCTTCGTCTCCACCGGCGACGTGGTCGACGTCGACGGGGACCGGGTCCACTTCCTCGGCCGCGACAACGGCGTCGTCAACGTCGGTGGGGTCAAGGTCTGGCCCGAGCAGGTCGAGGCGGCCCTGCGGGCGCACCCGCTCGTCGGGGACGCCCTGGTGACCGCGCGGCCGAACCCCATGAGCGGCTCTATCCTGATGGCCGCTGTCGTCCCGGCCGCGGCCGACCCCGCCCCGGACCTGTCACGTCGGCTGCGTCAGCACTGCGGCGAGGTCCTGCCCGCGGCGGCCGTGCCGGCCGTCGTCCGGGTGGTCACCGAGCTGCCGGTGACCAGCAACGGGAAGCTGAGCCGGCGATGAGGGACCTGGTCCTCGTCACCGGCACCAGCAGCGGTCTCGGGAAGGCGACGGCCGCACGGCTGATGCGGACGGGGTACCGGGTCGTCGGGGTCAGCCGACGGCCCGTGGACCCCGAGAGCTGGGGCGAGGACGCGGCCCACTACGCGCACGTGTGCCAGGACCTGGCCGCGACCGACGAGATCCCAGCCCTCGTCCGGGCCGTCGTCACCGAGCACGGGGTGCCCTACGGGCTCGTCAACAACGCGGCGAGCGGCTCCGACGGGCTGCTGGCCACCATGCACAACAGCGAGATCGAGCGGGCCCTCGTGCTGGACCTGCTCTCGCCGATCGTCCTCACCAAGTACGTGTCCCGGCAGATGGTCGCCGCAGGCCGCGGCCGGGTCGTGAGCATCTCCTCGATCGTGGCCCGTAGCGGCTTCCGCGGCCTGTCCGTCTACGCGGCGGCCAAGGCGGGCCTGGAGGGCATGACCCGCTCGCTCGCGCGGGACGTGGGCTCCCGCGGGGTGACCGTGAACTGCGTGGCCCCGGGGTTCGTCGACACGGAGATGACGACGACGCTGGGCGGCGGGGACGCGGAGCGGATCAGGCGACGCAGCCCGCTCGGCAGGTTCGCGGCACCCGAGGAGGTCGCCGCCGCGGTGGAGTTCCTGCTCTCGCCCGGTGCGGCCGGCGTGACCGGGACCGTGCTGACCGTCGACGCCGGGTCCACCGCCTGACGTCGGCTACCGCCTGACGTCGCTCCCACCGCGTGACCGCGGGTTCACCGCTGGCATCGGCGTCGTGGCGGTTCAGCCGAGCGTGCGGAGGCGCTGCTCGAGCAGAGCCGTGAAGTCGTGCGCGTCGGACAGCCGCTTGGACAGCTGGACCGAGCGCGTCTCCACCTCGTCCCGGTACCGCTGCACGAGGGCGCGTCGCTCGCTGCTGCCCGCCGGCACGGGGCCGACCTCCGGCAGCGGGTCGACGGCGTCCAGCAGCTCCTTCATCTCGGCCAGGGAGAAGTCGAGCGGCTTCATGTGCATGATGAGCAGCACCCGCTGGACCGCGCGCTCGGTGTACAGCCGGAACCCTCCGGCGCTGCGCTGCGAGCTCAGCAGGCCGACGTCCTCGTAGTGCCTGATCGACTTGAGGCTCAGGCCGGTCCGGCTCGCCACCTCACCGATCTGCAGCAGGTCACCCCGGTCCGACATGGTGCACACCCTTCCGCGGCGCGGCCCGGCCCCAGGCCCTCACGGGGACTCCTCGGCAGGGCGCATCACCTTGGTCATGGGAGCGAAGGCGGTCGCACCCGCCGGCACGTCGCGCAGCACCACGGCGTTGGGCCCGATCCTTGCCCGGGCCCCCACCGTGACGGCGCCCATGATGGTGGCCCCGGCCCCCACCTCGACCCCGGCCTCCAGGATCGGCTGGCCCCGTTCCGGCCCCTTGTCCGTCGCCCGTCCGAGCGTGACGTGCTGGCGGATGATGCAGTCGTCCCCCACGACGGACCAGCGTCCCAGCACCACCCCGTAGTGGTGCGGCAGCTTGACGCGACGCCCGATCACCGTGGTGCGGTAGATCTCGATGCCGTACAGGTTGCGGATGAGGAAGGTGTTGAGCACCCGGAAGACCACGCCCACCACCCTGCTGAGGGGGGCCTTCTGCTCAGCGCCCCACACGCCGAGCCGGTGCACGGCCAGCGCATGGAACCCGGGCCGGGACCGCGACCCGTGGGTCGACCGGTCCTCCTTCACCTGCGCGAGCAGGGCTCGGACGCTTGGTGCCACGGTCGGGACCTCCTGGAGTCGGCTGGTGCAGGAGCCTACCGACCGCGGCCCCTTCCCGATGTTCCCGGACGGGGCGCCCGGCCCCACGCAGCCGCGGCAGCGTGCCCGGGGTCGCGGTACCCGTCGTTCGCCGCGGTGTCCTCGTCGACGGTCGCGGCAGCCTCCTCGAGGGCGCTTCGGGGGTCCGCGCCGTGGACGACGGCGTCCACGGCCCGGGCGAAGGCGTGGGACAGGGTGGGGTAGCCGGGCGTCTGCGGCCGGGTGACGCCGACGCACGTCCCTGGCGAAGGGTCGTTGCCGCAGGTCTCGGTCAGGGCGGTGGCGAAGGCGGCGAGGGGGCCGTCGTCGTCGAACCGGGGGTCGGCGCCCAGCGCCGCCCAGGTCCCCGGGACCGCGCCGTTGGCGGCCGTGGTGCGGGCGACCGCGTCGTCACCGAGCAGGTGCTGCAGCACCGCCGCCGACTCCGTGGTGCGCGGCCCGTCGCCGAGCGCCCAGGCCCAGGAGCCCTGGCTCGAGCGCGAGCCGCGGCCCAGGTCGGGCAGGGGGAGCAGGACCAGGTCGTCCCCGAGCGCAGCCGCGTAGTCCTCGTAGGCCCAGTGGCCGACCCACGACAGGGCGACGTCCCGCTCGACGAAGGCGGAGTCCCCGGGGTTGGGGTCGACGTAGGGCTGCCAGGACGCGAACGTCGTGAGGGCGGCCACGGCGGCGGGGGAGTCCAGGACCCCCTCGGCCCGCAGCGTCTCCCGGTCCACCAGGTCGGTCCCGGCCGACCAGAGCAGCGGTGAGAAGCCGTACGTCAGCCACTCACCGACCCCGTAGTTGAGCTTGAGGTCCAGCACCCGGCCGTCCGGGTCGGAGGCGGCCAGGCGACGCAGCACGTCGTCGAGCTCGGCCGCCGTCCAGGCGTCGTCCGCGCCGGTGGGGACGCGCGCGCCCACGGCCTCCAGCCGGCTCCGGTCGGCGTACAGGGCCAGACCGGACTCGAACGCCCCGACGGCGTAGAGCCGTCCCTCGTACGTCCCCTGCGTGACCAGCGAGGGCAGCACCCCCTCGACGACGTCGGCGGGCAGCCTGTCGTCCAGCGGGGCGAGGGCACCCTGGTAGGCGTAGGACGGGACGAGCGGTCCGTCCACCTCGAGGATGTCCGGCAGCCTGCGTGAGGTGATGGCCACCTGGACGGTCTGCCCGTAGTCGCCCTCCGGGATCACACGCAGCCGGACCGGCGTGCCCGCGCCCGAGGCGTTCCAGCGCGCGACCTCCTGCTCCAGGACCGCCTGCTCGGCGTCCGTGCCGCCGTGGCTCCACATGGTCAGCGGTCCGCCGTCCACCCTGTCGGGGCGCGCCGGCAGGGCCGAGCAGCCGGTGGCGAGGGCGGCGGCGACCGCGGCGCCGAGCAGCAGCGAGGCGGTCCGGGCCAGGCGGGGCGCGGTACGACGCAGCAGCACGCTGCGGGCATCGGTCGACGAGCCCCTCCGCTTGACGGCTCGGTGGCGACCGACCGGCCCGGACGGCGCGGGACGCTCAAGGTCGCCGGCTGAGGTGCCGAGGACCCGACGGTGCCCGACGTCCTCCACCGCAGGGGGGACGTCCTGTCGCTGGTGACCGCGGTCGTCCTTCTCGTGCTGGGGGCGGTGTCGGCGTGGGCGGTGCTCTCGCTCTGGCACACCACCGCCGACGTGGTGACGACGACCGGCCGGGTGCAGGCTTACCAGGGGCTGCAGCAGGCGGTCGCCTCGCAGGCGTTCGCCGAGGCCGGGGTGCGCCGGGCGCCGTCGGCGACCGCTCGTCTCCGGCTGGAGACGGCGGTCCAGGACGTCGACCGCACCATCGGGGAGCTGCACGAGGTCTCCGGCCCGGGGGAGGGGGCCATGCTCTCGTACCTGGTCCTGCTCAACGACCGGTACGTGATGCAGACCCGGTCCTCGTTGGCCCAGGAGCAGGGAGCGGGGGTCGACGACCGGGTCGCCGGGCCCGCCCTGGACGCGGTGCAGGTGCTCGTGGACGCAGCCATCGTCGTCAACCAGGAGGACGCCGACGTCGCCGTCGCCCGGCAGAAGCGCCTGGTCACCACCCTGGCCGTGGTCCTGCCGGGGGTCCTGCTCATCGCCGCCGCAGGGCTCATCACGGCCGTGCGGTCGTCGCGGCTGCGCGAGAGGCAGCTGGCGTCCTCGGCGGCCCAGGCGCACCACCGTGCCGTCCGCGACCCGCTGACCGGGCTGCTCAACCGGGCGGGCCTGGCCGAGGCGGTGCAGCAGCGCAGCGGTGCCGGCAGCGGACGGGCCGGTGAGGACTACCTCCTGCTGGTGGACCTCGACCACTTCAAGGGGATCAACGACAGCCACGGCCACGACGCCGGTGACCTCGTGCTGAGGGCCGTCACCTCCCGGATGGCAGGGGCCCTGAGGCCGACCGACGTGCTGGCCCGGCTCGGCGGTGACGAGTTCGTCGTCCTCCTGCGCTCCTGCGTCGACCCGGTCAGGGCTGCGGAGCGGCTGCGCGACGCGGTCGCGCAGCCGCTGGCGGTGGCGGGCACCGTGGTCGTGCCGACCGTGAGCGTCGGCGCGACGGCGATGGCCGGGCAGGAGGTGCTGAGCGCGTTGGCGGCCGCCGACAGCGCGATGTACGTGGCCAAGGCGCGCGGGCGGAACGGGGTCCACACCGCGACGCGCGCTGACGAGGACGGCACCGGGGGGCGGTCGTCCGGGGAGGTCCCTGTGGGGTGAGTGACGGGACTTGAACCCGCGACATCCGCGACCACAACGCGGCGCTCTACCAGCTGAGCTACACCCACCACGGCCGGTGCGCGCACCGGCTGCGTGGAGAAGTGTAGCCGCCGTTCAGACGTGCGCGGTCAGTCCTGGCGCCCAGTCCGGGACGGTCCCCGCGGGGACCTCGTGGCGGGCGGCGATCACCTTGGTGGCGTCGCTGTCCGGACCGGGCAGGGGCACGAACACCGCCTCCCGGTAGAAGCGGAGCTCCGCGATGCTCTCGAGGATGTCCGCCATCGCCCGGTGCCCGCCGTGCTTGGCGGGGGAGTTGAAGTGCACCCGCGGGTACCAGCGCTTGACGAGCTCCTTGATCGAGGACACGTCCACGATCCGGTAGTGCAGGTGGCTGTCGAGGACCGGCATGTCGCGGGCGATGAAGGCCCGGTCCGTGCCGACGCTGCTGCCGGCCAGCGGCGCCCGGCCAGGCTCCGGGACCCACTGCCGCAGGTACGCCATCACCTGCTCCTCGGCGTCTGCGAGCGTCGTCCCGGCGTCGAGGACGTCCAGCAGGCCAGAGCTGGTGTGCATGTCCCGCACGACGTCGCGCATCTGCGCCAGCGCCTCCGGCGGAGGCGTGATGACGATGTCGACACCCTCACCCAGCACCGTGAGCTCACCATCGGTGACCACGACGGCGATCTCGACGAGGGCGTCGTCGACGACGCTCAGCCCCGTCATCTCACAGTCCACCCAGACCAGCCGGTCCTTGTTGCCCGCAGCGCTCACGGGGTGGAGCCTACGACGGCCCTCCGTCACCGCGGGTCACGTCGTGGCCCACCTCCTACCCTGCGGTCATGGTGCACCCCCGGCCGCTGCCGGCCGTCCAGGCGCCCGCGACCGGCGGGGGGCGGCTCACCCAGGTCCTGCTGTCGGTGCTCGGCGCGGTCCTGGTCGCGGTGTGCGCGCTCGTCGTCACCGTCGTGGTGCTGCTCAGCGTGGGACCCCAGGCCTTCTGGACGGCGCTGCTGGTCGCCTCGCTGCCGGTGCTGCCGCTGGTGTGGGTGTACGCCTGGCTCGACCGGCACGAGCCGGAACCACGCGGCCTGCTGCTCTTCGCCTTCGGCTGGGGGGCGAGCGTGGCCACGACCGGGGCGCTGCTGCTCAGCATGCCGCCCACGCTCGTGGTGCAGGCCGTCGGCGGCGACGCCGACGCCTTTGGCGCGGTGGTCGTGGCGCCCGTGGTCGAGGAGGCGCTGAAGGGGCTCGGGCTGCTGGCGGTCCTGCTGGTCGGGCGGCGGGCGCTCGACGGCCTGGTCGACGGGTTCGTGTACGCCGGCATGGTCGGGATCGGCTTCGCCTTCACCGAGAACGTCCTGTACCTGGGTGCGGCGCTGCTGGACGGCGGCAACGAGGGCCTCGTCGCGACCTTCGTGCTGCGAGGGCTGGTCTCGCCGTTCGCGCACCCGCTGTTCACGGCCGCCACGGGGGTCGGCATCGTGCTGGCCTCGCGCCGGCGCGGCGGGGCACGGCTCCTGCTCGGCCTCGGCGGGCTGGCGGTCGCCGTGCTGCTGCACGGCATGTGGAACGGGATGGCGGTCCGCGGGGTCGGCGGGCTCGACGGGTTCGCTGCCACGTACGTGGTCATGTGGGTGCCGCTGTTCGTGGGCTTCGTCGTGCTGGCGCTCGTCGCCCGTGCGCGGCAGGCCCGCACGATCCGTTCTGGCGTCTCGCTGTACGCCCGCTACGGCTGGCTGACGCCGCAGGAGGAGCACATGCTGCAGTCCCTGGCGGCTCGCCGGGCTGCGGTGCGGGCCGCGCGGACCGCCGGGGTGGTGCGGCCGATGAGGCGGTTCCAGACGGCTGCCGTCGACCTCGCGCACCTGCGCGAACGGATCGCGGCGGGCACCGCGCCGTGGGACGCGGCCGCCCGCGAGCACCACCTGCTCGGCCGGCTGGTCGAGGCCCGCGCCGCGCTCGCCCGCGGAGGGCGGCCCAGCCGCGGGTAGCCGGCGCCCGGCGCCCGGCGCCCGGCGGCTGGCTGGCTGCGGGTGTCGCCGCCCTGGCGCCCGGTCACGGTCGACGACGACGGCAGGCCGGTCACCACGAGGCGATCGTGACCCGGGCGCGACCTGACCGGTACCGGACCGTGTCCTCGAAGGTGGACCCACCGCGCTCGTCCCGACGTCCCAGTCAGGACCGCGCCGCCGGGCGCGCCGGGACGAGAGGCCGAGCATGCGCCGCACCAGGAGCACCACCGCCAGCACCGCCAGCACCGCCAGCACCGCCAGCACCACCGGGACCACCGGGACCGCCAGCACCACCGGGACCCGGACCAGCAGCAGGCCCGTCGCCCGCGCGGCCGTCCTGCTCGTCCTCGCGCTCGTCGCCCTGCTCGCGCTCGCGGGCTGCTCCGGCGCCGACCCCGCCGCAACGGACGCCGCGGCCGGGGCGCCCGCCGCCCCGGACCAGGGACCGGCCAGGGGCGAGGCGGTCGAGGACGGCTCGGTCGGAGCAGGCGCAGATGCCGGCGGGGAGGCAGGGGCTGACGTGGGCGCCGGCGACGACGCGGGCCCCGCCTCCGAGGGTGGCGCCGTCCTGCCCGCTGGCTCCGGCGGGACGGGACGACGGGTGGTGACGACCAGCGTGGACGTCGTGGTGGAGGACGTCGCCGCGGCGGCGGCGCAGGTCCGTGCGATCGCGGTCCGCGTGGGCGGCGAGGTCGCGGGCGAGCGGACCCAGGGTGGTGGGCGGCCGCGAGCGGAGATCGTGCTCCGCGTCCCTGCCATCGGCACGCCCGGAGTCGTGGACGAGGTGGCCGCGCTGGGCGAGGAGCTCACGCGCACCGCGGAGTCCGAGCCGGTTCAGACGAGGCTGGTGGACCTGGAGAGCCGCACAGCCACCCAGCGCGCCGGTGTGGCCCGGATCCGGGCGCTGCTGGAGCGGGCCACGTCGCTGGAGGACGTCCTCGCGCTGGAGGCCGAGCTCACCCGTCGGCAGGCGGACCTGGAGTCCGTGGACGCCCAGCGCGCGGCGCTGACCGACCTGGCGGCGCTGGCGACCGTCACCGTCCGCCTCGTCACGGTGGACGCGGCTGCCGTTGCGTCGGAGGAGCCGCCGCCGTTCCTGCGCGGACTGGACGCCGGGTGGGAGGCGCTGGCGGCCGCCACGACGGTGGTCCTCGTGGTGCTCGGCGGGCTGCTGCCCTTCGGTGTGGTCGCCGCTGCCCTTGCCCTGGCGCTGCTTCTCGCGCTCCGGCTGGGGCGTCGTGGGTCGCGTCCCGCCCCACCCGCGCGTACGCCATGACCCGACGGGGTCGCCGGAGGTCAGACGGCTGCTAGGCCGTTCGGGGCAGACGACCCGGTCACCTGCCAGCACGTAGCGTATCTGGGCGAGCGCAGAGAGGAGTTGTCGGCTTCCCGAAGGGAGCAACCCTGCGCGTTCGGCCATCGACGCTGCGTCGACCCTCCGTAGCGTCGTCCTTGTCGGGGCGCTCCCCGGCACCCCTGACCACCACGTCGTCTCGAGGTCGAACCTGTGACTCCTGTCTCCTCCGCCCCGGCCCAGCAGCTCGCCGCCGTCCCGCCCCAGACGTCCCCGCACCCGATGCCCGACCTGGCCCCGGTCATCCACCGGCAGCGGCTGGTCATCGAGGGCTACTGCGACGCCCCCATCAGCGCGCAGGCGATCAAGGACTTCCTGTCCGAGCTGAGCGGGACGATCGACATGGTCGCCCTCATGGAGCCCGTCACGCACTCCTCGCCGCTGTACGGCTGGGCGGGGTGGATCCACTGGGAGACCTCGGGGGCGCACTTCTACGCCTGGGACCAGCCGGTCCTCTTCTACAGCGTCGACGTCTACGCCTGCAAGCCGTTCGACGCACGGGACGCGGTGGCCCTCGCCGCCCGTCACTTCGGCTCCGAGCCGGTCTGGAAGGAGTTCTGATGAGCCTCTCGACCACCGACCGCCAGAGCGGGCCCGCTCGCACCTGGCCCACCGCCCGCCCCGCCGACGCCGTGCTGCGGCTGGTCTTCGACCCGGTCGGTCCCGACCGCGACGCGGCCGTCGACTGCGAGGCGGACGTGTTCTTCGACCGCTACGGCGAGTCCCGCGAGATGCTGACGGAGTTCTTCCAGCCCCACGAGGCCGCCACCACCTGGCTCGCGGTCGTGGACGCCGAGGGGACCGCCGTCGCCTCGGCCCGGCTCGTCCTGCCCTCCGCCGCCCCCCTGAACTGGGACCTCTGCGTCTCGGGGGCACCGTGGCACCTGGACCCGTCGGAGGCCCTGGCGGCCTGCGGGGTCGACCGCAGCAGCACCTGGGACGTCGCCACCATCTCGGTGCGCCGCCGTTCGCGCGGCGAGGGCGCGCTGTGGACGGCTGCCCTGTGCCACGGGCTGTTCGAGGTGTCGCGCGAGAACGAGGTCTCGGCGACCGTCGCCGTCCTCAACGAGCCCGCCCGTCAGCGGCTCGACTCCATGGGGATCATCTACTCCACGGTGCCGGGTGCTGCCACGCACCCCTTCCTCGGCTCGCCGGCCAGCACCCCGGTGTTCGCGGACATGGCCGCCCTGGTGGCCAACCAGCGTCGTCACTTCCCCGAGGCCCACCGCCTGGTCACCCTGGGCAAGGGGCTGGACGGCGTGCACGTGCCCCCCGCTGCGGAGCTGCGGCTGCGTCCGCGCGCCGCCGTGGACCTGCGCCCGGTCGACCTCGACCGCCGCTCGGTCCTCGGCCTCAGCGAGCTGTCGCCGTCCTGAGGGCCGCGTTCCACCTCGTCACCCAGCCCGTGACCTCGGCGGCCGGCATCGGGCGGGACACGAGGTACCCCTGGAGCGCGTCGACGCCGAGGGCGGTGAGCTGGGCGGCCGTCGTGTCGTCCTCCACGCCCTCGGCGACCAGGCGCAGCCCCATCGCGTGGGCCATGTGCAGGGTGGACTCCACGATCACCCGGCTGCCGCGGTCGGTGGCGAAGGACTTGATGAAGGACCGGTCGATCTTGAGCTCCTGCACCGGCAGGTCCCGCAGGTAGGCGAGGGAGGAGAAGCCGGTGCCGTAGTCGTCGATGGCGGTCTGCACCCGGTTGCGCCGCAGGTCCCGGAGGACGGAGCGCGCGCGCTCGGGGTCGCTGGCGAACGAGTCCTCGGTCACCTCGACCAGGATGCGGTCCGGGGGCAGCCCGGCACGGGCGACGGCGTCCAGCAGCCGGGGGACCAGCCGCCCACCGAGCAGCTCCGGAGGCGCGCAGTTGATCGCGACGGTGAACGTGAGGCCGCGGGCCGCCCAGCGGCGCGCGTCGGCGATGACGAGGTCGACCACCGCGTCGCTCAGGGAGGGCATGAGCCCGGCGCGGCGGGCGTCGGGGAGGAACGCCAGCGGGGGGAGCAGCCCGTGCTCGGGGTGCTGCCAGCGCACGAGCGCCTCCATGGCGGTCACCCGCTGGGTGCGGGCGTCGACCTGCGGCTGGTAGAACATCCGCAGCTCGCCCCTGGCGATCCCGTGCCGCAGCGACTCCACGTGCTGCAGCCGGCTGCGGGAGAAGTCGTCGTGCTGCGGGTCGTAGAGGGACTCGCCCAGGCGCAGGTGCTTGGCCCGGTACATCGCGACGTCGGCGCGGCGCAGCAGGTGCACGGCGTCAGTGTCCTCGGCGGCGGCGACCGTGAGCCCGATGGACGCGCGCACGGTGAGGTCGAGACCGTCCACGGTGACGGGCTCCTCGATGACGCTCCTGAGCCGGCCCGCCAGCCGGAGCAGCTCGTGGGGCTCGCTGACGTCCACGAGGAGGGCGAACTCGTCACCTCCCACCCGCGACACGCGTGCCGAGGAGGGCAGCGAGGCGACCAGGCGCTCGCCGACGGACTGCAGCAGCGCGTCGCCGGCGCAGTGGCCCAGGCTGTCGTTGACCTCCTTGAACCCGTCCAGGTCCAGGAGCATCAACGAGACCGGTACGTGGTGCGCCAGCCGCTGGTCGACGTCGGCCAGGATCGCGCGTCGGTTGAGCAGCCCCGTCAGGTCGTCGGTCCGGGACAGCTTCCGGGCCTCGGCCGCGCCTCTGGCCTCTCGCAGGGCGATCACCATCCGGGCGCCGGCCGCGAGCAGCGTGAGCACCGCCGGTGCGGTGACGAACCACTCGCCCGCCCCCGCCGGGCGCAGCACGAGCGCGAGCATGGCCACCCCGGCGGCGGCCGGCAGGAGTGCCCCGCGCTGCTGGCCGCGGGGCCGGGCCGGGGCGGTGCTGGGCCTGGTGCAGGCGGCGGTGGTGAGGACCGCGAAGACCACCCCGTAGAGCACGTCGGTGACGAAGCTCCCCCAGTAGGAGCCGGCGGCCGTCGCGACGAAGAAGACCAGGTCGCAGCCGGCCAGCCCGCACAGCCCGGCCAGGGTGAGCCGGGTGTCGCGACCCCGCCCGCGCATCCCGAGCAGCACCTGCGCCACCACGACGATCGCCAGGAGCAGGCCGAGGAGGGGGTAGAAGAACTGCAGGAGCAGCCCGGCCCCGCCGACGGTGTCCCCGAGGCGGACGTTGAGGGGGCTCGCGAGCACGATGCCGACGACGCTGACCAGCCCGCCGCAGATCAGGACGGTGTCCAGCCAGACCTTGGGACCGGCCCGGTGGTTCGCCCGGGAGCCGGCCAGCAGGGACGTCGCAAGGAAGGTGTAGGCGGGCACGAAGAGCAGCTCGGCGGTCCCCGGGAACTCCTTGTCGGTCAGGGCCTCGCCCTGGTGCAGCACCGCCGAGCCGGCTCCCCACAGCAGGACCGCCCCGGCCATCAGCCAGCGGGCGTTGCGACGGGCGGGGTCGACGAGGCCCGCCAGGACCAGCCGTAGCGAGCACGTGGCGAAGAAGAGCCCCAGCATCACCAGCACGAGGCCCTGGGGGGACGTGGCGGCCGTCCACCCGGTGGCCATGACGCCGGCGACCACGCCGGCGGCCACCACCGCCCACATCGCCCGATGGGTCCACAGGTCCAGGAGCAGCACGGCGCGGTGCGTGCTTCCTGACGGCTCGCTCACCCGGGACCCTCTCCCTCGTGGGGGGCCGTCCCCGCAGGGCCGGCCACCGACAGGCCAGCGCCTGTCGACCCCACGAGCGTCGGGGCGGCGGGCGGGCGACTTAAGCCGACGACCAGCCGAACACCCGAAACGCCGTGCACAGAAGGGGCATCAGGGGTGCAACGGTCATGCCCGGCCGCGACGACGGCGCGGCCGCGGCCGCACGGGACGTCAGCCGATCAGGCCGAGGGGTGCCCGGCAGCGTCCGCGGCGGCCTCGACGTCGGCGATGACGATGCGACGCATCTGCAGCATCGCCTGGACCGCGGCCTGTGCGCGTGACGGGTCCGGGTCGCCCATCAGCTCGCCGAGGCGGGTCGGCACCACCTGCCACGAGACGCCGAAGCGGTCCTTGAGCCACCCGCACCGGCTCTCCTCGCCGCCGTCGACGAGCCGGTCCCAGTAGTGGTCCACCTCCTGCTGGTCGCGGCAGGAGATCTGGAAGGACACGGCCTCGGAGAACGTGAACTGCGGCCCGCCGTTGAGGGCGGTGAGGTCGGTGCCGTCCAGGCGCAGCTGCACCGTGAGCGCGTCGCCCTCCTTCAGGGGTCCGGGCATGTCGGGGCCGTAGCGGGACACGTGGGTGATCTCGCTGTCGGGGAAGATCGAGACGTACAGCTCGGCGGCCTCCTCGGCCTGGGAGTCGAACCAGAGGCAGGGCGTGATGGTGGGCATGGGGGCTCCTCGGTCGGTGGCGGCGTAAGGGCCGGTCGGGGGAGGACGGCCCCCGGCCCCTGAAGTCATCGGTGCGCGTCGACGCCGCCTAGGCTCGCGGGACCGATCCAGCGACGACAGCCCAGGAGGAACCCGTGGACAAGCCCGAGATCGACTTCGTCGACCCCACCCCGCCCGACGACCTGGTGGTCACCGACCTCACCGAGGGCGACGGCCCCGAGGCGGTCAGCGGGTCCACCGTGTCCGTGCACTACGTCGGCGTCGCCCACTCCACGGGCGAGGAGTTCGACGCCTCGTACGGCCGCGGCAGCGCGCTGGAGTTCCGGCTCGGCGCCGGCCAGGTCATCAGCGGCTGGGACCAGGGCATCACCGGCATGAAGGTCGGCGGGCGCCGTCAGCTCGTGATCCCGCCGCACCTGGCCTACGGCGAGCGGGGCGCCGGTGGGGTGATCAAGCCGGGGGAGACCCTGGTGTTCGTCTGCGACCTCGTCGGGGTGCGCTGAGGCTCACGCCAGGACGTCGGCCAGCACGCTCAGCAGCCGGTCGAGGTCGGCGTCGTCGGTGTAGGGCGACAGGCCGATGCGCACACCGCCCTCCTCGCCGAGACCGAGCCAGCGGGAGGCCTCGAGGGCGTAGAAGTGGCCGGCCGGGGCGTTCACGCCGGCTGCGGCCAGCGCGTGCGAGACCTCGGCCGGCCGGCGTCCCTGGAAGGTGCACAGCAGGGTCGGCGTGCGGTGCGGGGCCCGCGAGAGGACCGTCGCACCCAGGTCGAGGAGGGACACCTCCAGCCGCGCCCGGAGCAGGTCCTCGTGCCGTTCGACGGCCGTCATGGCCGAGACCAGCCGCGCCCGCCGCCCGGTCGCGTCCTTCGGTGCGGTCGCGTCCTGCGGGGCGAGGCTCGCCAGGAGGTCGACCGCGGCGGTGGTGCCGGCCAGGAGCTCGTAGGGCAACGTCCCCAGCTCGAAGCGCTCCGGCACGTCGTCCGAGCTCGGCCCGAGCTTGTCCGGCCGCAGGCCCTGCAGCAGCTCGGCGCGCCCGGTGAGCACGCCCAGGTGCGGCCCCAGGAACTTGTACGGCGAGCAGACGAACGTGTCGGCGCCGCAGGCCAGGACGTCGACCGGCGCGTGCGCCGTCAGGTGGACGCCGTCCACGTGGACGAACGCGCCCGCCTCGTGGGCCACGGCCGCGATCGCCGGCAGGTCCGGCCGGGTGCCCAGCAGGTTCGACGCCCCGGTCACCGCGACCAGCCGGGTCCGCGGGCCCACCGCCGCGGCGACGTCCTCGGTCCGCAGCTCCCCGGTGCCGCCGGTGCCGCCGGTGCCCGTGCCCGTCCCGGTCGAGAACGGCACCCAGCGCACGCTCGCGCCCACGGCGGCGGCAGCAGCCAGCCACGGCCGGATGTTGGCGTCGTGGTCCAGGCGCGTGACGACGACCTCGTCGCCGGGGCCCCAGTCGTGCGCCAGGGTGCGGGCGAGGTCGAAGGTCAGCTGGGTGGCGCTGCGCCCGAAGGCCACCGTCCCGGCCGGCGTGCCCAGCAGGTCACCGAGCGCGGAGCGCGCGTCGGCGACGATCGCGTCGGCGTTGCGTGCGGCGGCCGTGGTGGTGCCACGGTTGGACAGCGGGGACAGCAGCGCGTCGCGGATCGCGTCGGCGACCACGTCCGGGGTCTGGGTGCCGCCCGGGCCGTCCAGGTAGACGGTCCCGTCGGCCAGCTGCGGGAAGTGGCTGCGCAGCGCGGCGACGTCGAGGTCGGGCGCCGCGACCGGTGCGGTGGTCGGGGCCTGGTCCGGCGAGGCGGTCATCGGGGTCTCCGTGAGGTCGGTGGCGGTCCGGGACCGCACCCTACGGACCCCGGGCGCTCAGACCCGGAAGCGGGACACCAGGTCTCGTAGCCCTCGTGACAGCTCGTCCAGCTCCTGGGCGGTGCAGCCGGCCGCGCCGGCCGCCACGTCCGACTGCGCCGCGGCCTCGGCGGCCGTGGCCACCTCCGCGGCGACCTGGGCGCTGCCCTCGGCCACGCCGGCCAGGCCGGCTGCCATCTCGGTCGCCGTCGCGCTCTGCTGCTCGACGGCGGCGGCGATGGAGCTCTGGGCGTCCTCGACCTGCCGGATCATGGTGGCCAGCCCGGCGACCGCACGCGCGGCCTGACCGGAGTCGCGGCGGACCGCCTGCACCCGCGCCGCGGCTTCGTCGGTCGCGGCCGCGGTCTGGCCCGCCAGGTCCTTGACCTCGGTGGCGACGACCCCGAACCCGCGCCCCGCCTCGCCGGCGCGGGCGGACTCGATGGTGGCGTTGAGGGCGAGCAGCCTGGTCTGGGACGCGATCGCGGCGATCGACGCGACGACCCCGTCGATCGCGGTGCTCGTGGTCTCCAGCTCCGAGGTGACCGTCTCGGTGGAGCGGACGTGCGCCATGCCGGCCCGGGTCAGCTCGGCGGCAGCCGAGGCGCCGTCGGCGATCTCCGCGATGGACGCCCGCATCTGCTCGACGGCGGCCGCCAGCACCTGGACGTCGGCGTCGACCGCGGCGGCGACCTGGGCCCCTCGGGCGCCACCTTCGCGCGCGGTGGTCGAGGCCCCGGCGAGGTCACCGGCCACGCGGGTCAGCGTCTCGGCGGTGCCCTGCAGCTGCGCCGCGCGCCCGTGCAGGTCGGTGACGGTGCTGCGGAGGGAGGTGATGAGGGCCGCGAGGGCGCGCGCCATCCGCCCCACCTCGTCCCGCGTCTGCACGTCCGGGAGCCGGGTCAGGTCGCCGGACTCCGCGGCGGCCAGGCTGGCGAGCATCTCGCCGAGGCTGCGGCGGACCCCCGCGGCGAACCCCACGACCAGGTACCCGGCCAGGAGCAGCGATGCCGCGACCACCGCGAGCGTCACCACCAGGTGGCGCTCGAGCCCGGCCACCCGGACCTGCAGCAGCTCGTCGAGCTGCGGGACGGCGTCCCCGGCCAGGCCGGCCAGCGCGTCCAGCGCGTCGGTGGCGAGCACCTCCACGGGGGTGGCCGAGGCGGGTGCCGTCAGGGCTGCGACGGCTGCGCCGGCCGTCTCACCGGCTGGACCGACCCCGGGTTCCAGCGCCCGCGACGCGGTGCTGGAGTAGGACGTGGCCAGCCCGTCCGCCATCAGGTCGGACACGGACCCCAGCGTGCCGCGGCCTACGGCCAGCGACAGCGCGAGCGCCCCGTCGTCCGCCGCCGCTGCGGGGCCAGCCTCTGCCGTACCGCCCTCGGACAGCATGTCGACCCCGTAGCCGGACACCGCGACCACCAGGGCGGGGACCTTGGTCACCAGGGTGTCCATCAGGTAGAAGGAGTCCAGGTCCGGGTCGAGGATCAGGTTCGAGCCGTCTCCCACCTGCGTGACGAGGGCCTGCTGGGCGGCCAGCGCGGCCGCAGCCGTCTCGTCGGAGCTCTCGCCGTCGAGCATGTCGTCGATCGCGCGGTCCGCCGACGCGAAGGCCTCGCCCGTCCCGAGGGTCTGCCCGTGGGTGGCCTCCACGGCGGCGACGTCGTCCCACGCCTGCCGCAGGGCGTCGGTCGCGCCCGCGCCGGGCCCGTCGGGCGTCGCCGAGGCCACCCGCAGCGTCGCCGTCGCCGACATCGCGGCCAGCGCAGGTCCCAGGTACGCGACCCCGGTGCGCTCCTTGGCGCTGAACGCGACCTGACCGCCCTGCTGCTGGGTGTAGGACGACCCGGCGGCGATCAGGGGGACCAGGAGCACGGCGGTGAGGACGGCGGTCTTGCCCGCGTAGGGGAGCCGCCCCATGACCCACTCGGCGGGGGCGACGAGCCGTGGGGAGGAGGCCATCTTCGGAGCGTCGACACGGTCGGGCGCACCTTGAGCGTCCGTCACCCGGTCGGCCGTCGCCAGGCTCCACGCCGGACCACCCGGCTGAGGCCGGAGCGGTCAGGGCCGGGTCAGAGGCTCTCGCCCCGCGACCGGACGATGTCCTCGGCCAGGTCCCGGACCTTGCGGTTGGCGAGCGCGACGGCTGCGTACGCGGCGAAGGTGTCGGCCCTGGAGATCAGGTCCTCGTCGAAGCCGCGGCCGCCGCGCAGGTACACGTTGAGCCCGCCGACGGTGCGCCCGGGGACCGGCATCCCGACGGAGAGGGTCCTGCCGACCCCGGCCCTGGCGGCCTGCCGAGCGAACTGCGGGTACCGGGTGTCCTCGGAGGTGTCCGGGACGAGCACCACCTCGCCCGTCCTCGCCGCGTCCAGGCACGGCCCGAAGCCCGTCTCGTACTGCCGTTCGTCGAGCTGCACCGCGAGCTCCCCGGTGAAGACCACGCTGCGGGCGCGGTCCCCGTCGACGAGGGTGACCGACACCTCGTCGACCTCTGGCAGGGCGGCCTTGGCCAGGTGGGCGACCGTGTCGAGCACCTCGGTGAGCGTGTGGTCGCCCAGCAGGACCCGCGACAGCTCCAGGTGGACTGCCGAGGAGTCGCGGAGGTCGGGCTCCGGCACGGAGGACCGCGAGCTGGTGTCCATGTTCGCCCCTCAGGTGCGGCACGTCGCGGGTGGTCACATCGACCTGTGTCGCACCGCACGCACGAGGACAGTGCGCCCTCACGATCCGGGACGTGCGGACGCCCGTCAACCAGACGCGTCCCGGCGGAGCCACCGGCCAGGTCGGCGACGGCCGCCGCACGTGGCAGCGGCGCCGGTGACCCGCTGCGTGGGCGAGACTGGGAGACCCGAACACCCGAAGACCCGATGATGGAGGTGCCCGTGCCCCAGGGGACTGTGCGCTGGTTCGACGCCGAGCGGGGCTTCGGCTTCCTGGCTCCCGAGGACGGCAGCGCGGACGTGTTCGTGCATGCGTCCGAGATCCTCGGCGACGGCGGCTCGCAGGGTGCTGCGCGAGGGCCAGGCGGTCGAGTTCGAGATCGGCGAGGGGGACCGTGGCCCGCAGGCGCGCCGCGTGCAGGTCACCGGTGACGTGGCCCCGGACACCCCGCTCGGTCTCCTCGGCAGCGTCGCCTGGTACGAGCCGGGCAAGGGGTACGGCTTCATCACGACCGACGGTGACGGCGCCGAGATCTTCGTGCACAGCTCGGCCATCGTGGTGGGTGGGGTGCTCGCCGCGGGGCAGCGGGTCGCCTTCCTCCTCGCCGAGGGCGAGCGGGGGCTGCAGGCCGAGCACGTGCTGCCCCTGCGTGCGCCGGCAGGTGCCACGACCGGTGCCGGCGGCTCGGCGGGCACGGGCGGCTCGCCGGGTGCTGGTGGTGGCGGGCGTGGGGCCGCCGACGGCGCCGACGGCACGGTGTCCTGGTACGACTCCGACAAGGGCTTCGGGTTCATCACCCAGGACTCCGGCGGTGAGGACGTGTTCGTGCACGTCCGGGCCCTGGGGGGAGGGGTGGCGTCGCTGGCCGAGGGCGACCGCGTCACCTTCGAGGTCGTCAAGGGCGACAGGGGTCCCCAGGCGCGGGACGTGCGACCCGTTCGTGGTGCCCCGTCCCGACCGGAGCGCAGACCCGCCACGTCCGCGCGGGGGCCTCGCCCGAGGTCGACCGACGCTCCCGCCCGGGCGGGCGAGGGTGTGGTCGCCCGGTACGACGCCGAGCGTGGTTTCGGCTTCATCACCCCCGACTCCGGCGGTGCCGACCTGTTCGTGCACGTGTCCGTCCTGGCCGGCGGGCAGGCGCTGCAGGAGGGGGACCGTGTCCGGTTCTCGGTGCGCCAGAGCGACCGTGGACCGCAGGCCGACCGCGTCGAGCGCGCCTGAGGGGTCGTTGACATGGGCAGCCTGCAACCGGCGGACCCGAGGCTGCTCGCGCCGGTCGAAGCGGCTCCGGCTCTGCCGCCCGCGCAGCCGTGCCGACGACGGGGCACCCGCGCCGGTCCGCCCGTGCCGTTCGCCCGGCGTCTCCAGAGCCAACCCCCCGCTCGATCGGCAAGCGCAGCCTTCCAGTGACCGACATCGTCCAGCGGTCACCGTGGCGCGTTCTTGGAGAGGCACTCCTGCAGGCCTCGCCTGTCCGCAGCGGAGGTCCGGAGCATGGTGGCCAAGGCTGTTCCCTTGTCCGAGTGCACCCCTTCGGGCAACGACTCCGACACTGGACCGGTCCCCCCGGCGACGGCCAACAGCTGCTCGAGCTGGACAGCCGTGCGCACGCCGGCGTCGGATAGAAGGCCACCGTACCGGTCAGCAAGGTCAGAGTCCTCCGCCAGAAGAGCAAACACCGGAGGGTTGAAGACGAGGCTTGCCGGATTGACGCTGTAGCAAAGCTTCCACGGCTGGGAGCCCGTGTTGATCGTGGCCATCAGCGCCTGCTGCCTGGCTCTCTGCTGTGGGTCAGCGGGGAAATCGGCAGTAACCATCCCCGTCAACAGGTCGCTTGTCCAGGTGGCGCTCTCCGCCAGGAGGTAGTAGTAGTAGGTGTAGGAGATATAGGAGTTGGGCGCGGCGACGTTGCCACGCAGTGAGATGTCACCACCAATCTGCACACCTTGGCTCTGTTGCGACATCCAGGTCGTCTCGAACGTCAGCACGACTCCGACACTCGACTCGACCTCGGCGGTGAGGATCAGGAACAGTGAGGCGCGCGCCGAGGACGAGAGTGTCACGTCAAGGCCCAGGCTGAGGCCGTTGGTCCACGATGCACTGGAGGTCGTCGTGAGGACCGGTGTCGCCTTGCTGTTGTAGGACCACGAGCCGGTCAGGTAACTGGTGCCGCCCTCAAGAGCAATTGTTGACCCACTCTGCAGGGCGCTTTCCTCGTCCGTGGAGAGGACGTAGTCGCGGAGCACCCCCGGAGTGGGCCCTGAAGTGGGATTCATGAGGTACGGTTGTGAGGTAATCTCGATGTTGGTCGGGTGGATGGCGTGCAGGGTGGGATACTCCACCGGCACACTACCGTCCGAGTTGACGAATCCGAAGGAGTAGCCCGTCCAGTCTGCATTCATGATCACGAGGGAGCCGGCTGGTTGGACACTGTACGGAACTCCGCCGGCGCCACCCTGGATCTCGGATCCGACCGTGACCGTCGAGACCAGCTGAGTCGTCTCCACGTCCTCGTAGGCGCCCTTGTACGTGGCGCTCAGGCTGACCTGCGCCTTGACCCACGCGTTTGCGCCGGTGACCTTCTCGAGCACTTGCCCTCCTCCCAGCTTGAAGGATGCTTTCAAAACCAGGCCCGCGCTCCAGGTCAGCTTCATGGCGCTGGTGGTCGTGTTCATCAAGCCGAACGACGTGAACGCATAGCCCGGTTGCCCGTTATATCTCAACGGATCCAGAGAATCCGGGATGTTGAGGTTTTCGTTAGGGATGGGCGGCGGCCCCTCGATTATGCCCATCAGGATCGAGTTGCCCGGGACCACGGGTAGCCCCGTGCGAGCCAGGCAACCCCACTCGACACTGTTGTAGAGCTCACTCATCGTGCCGTTGCCGTTGTAGAAGACCACCCCCAGCGTGAGCGGGATGGTCGAGTCCGTCAGGTCGCTGTTGTTCGCGCTCGGACTGATCGAGGCCTCTCCGCAGGCGTACACGAGCTCGAATGCGTTGGGGCCGTAGTTGACGAGCGTGGATTTACCCTTTGCCATCAGGTCAACAACAGCCATCTCGGGTTGACACACCACGTCCCCAGCGGTCCAGGCAGCAGCGTCCTGCTGCCCCGGCACCAAGGAAGACGCCGAGGCGCTGCTCCAGACCGGACCGCCGCTGGAGTCGAAGTAGTACACGACGGCAAGGTTGTCCGGCCTGACAGAGATCTTCGGGTACTGGATGCGCGAGCTCGACATATTCGCCACCTGGCCAGTCAGATTCCCTACCGCGAGGTCAGCATCGACCTCGGCCTGCCAGCAGTCCAGGTACTGGCTGTGCTTGTCCTTCCTGCGGGTGACGACGAGGAGGATCGGGTCGCCGGTGGACGGGTCGGTGACCACATCGCAGGCGACGTCGGCGTCCTTCGGGTCGAAGACCGCGACGTCGTCAGGGGGAAGGACCAGAGGCTCGAACGTGACGACTACCCCCACCATCCACGTCGACGTCTGAAGGGCCGCCCAGGGGATGGAGACGATGGTCACGGTGGGCACCGTCCTGTCGGGGGTCACGCCCACCAGGATCATCCCCGTACCGAGTGCCACACCGCCGAACGTCGCCGCCATCTGTATAGGTTGATCTCCAACCATCAGCATCGCGGCTGTCAACAGCTGTGTCTGCGAAGAATCATCGAAAGAGTCGGGACAGTACCAGAGGTTGTTCGTGTTCGGTTGCCGATAGAACAGGTGACGGACGGGTGTCCCCTGCGGATCGGCTGGCCCCACCGCAGCAATGACAGGGTTTGATGCGCCTGGCGAGGCCTGCGTGGTCTTCAGCTGGATCCGGGCGCCTGTCCGCAGGCCGTTGGCGTGGTACCGCCAGAGGCAGCCATCGCCACAAAGGTATCCGTACGTCTCGCCGTCGGACATCCATACGGTAGAGACATTCGAGACCGGCATGGTGCTCTCCTCATCATGGACTTGTCACAGTGTCACGGCGGAGATGGTCATAAGGCATCACCCGATCCGGGTGAGCGAGTCGCCTGGGTGGTGCAGGGGGCCAGCCCACTCCGGTGTCGCTGGCGAGGCAGGAGGGCTCCCCCAGTCGTTGCCCAGAGGACACCGGTCCTCGGGGCGACACGCGGAACCGCCCTTGTGAGTTCGGAGACTCCGCCCACCACGTCGAACCGCCGCAGCTCCATCGCCTGCCCCCGTTCCCACCGCTTCCACGTCTCCCGCCGCCGACACCCCGGTCCGCCTCCACCAGCCTGTCCCGCAGCAGCGACCGGTACACCCCGGACTCACTGGCCAGGACAACCTCTGCCAGCCCGAGCGTGTCCACCCGACGGACCAGCTCGCTCCGGATCCGCCGCGGCCCCCAGTACGGGTGCGCCCGGCGCAGCTCCAGCACCACCGCCTCCACCACCCCGCCCATCTCGTGCGGGCACGAGGCCGGCCGCCGGGACCGGTCCGCCAGCGCGTTCAGCCCGCCCTGCTCGTAGCGCTTCAGCCACTCGTGCAGCGTCTGCTGGCTCACCCGCCACTGCACCGCGAACTCAGAGATGGTCTGGCCCCTCGACCACCACCTCCAGCACCGCCCGATACCGCTGCTCCGCCACGCTCAGCTCCCTCATGCCCGGGAGCGTCGAGGATCAGTTGAAGCCCCGATGTCAAGCCTGAGGCGAAGGTGCACTGACACCCCGTGCCCCCGGCTGGACTCGAACCAGCAACCTACGGATTAGAAGGCCGTTGCTCTATCCATTGAGCTACGGGGGCGGGTGACCTCGGGTGTCATCAGGTTCGACGCAGTCGACGCACCAGACCATGAGCCTCACAACCCGGTGCCGTGCGCCGACGACGGACCCCACGGTATCGGCTTGCACGGCGCGCGGGCCGTGCGGCTGCTGCGATGGACGGCACTGGTGGCGCCGAGGCGGGCGACCTCGTCCGCGCGGTCGCACGCCTCCTCGGCCGCAGACCGTGACACCGAACCCTTTCGTCGCGTGATGCGTCAGCAGCCCTCAGATCAACCGCCCGGTCGGCGCATCGGTCTCAACGCGACGGTCGCGCCCGGTCGTGACGACGCCGACCGGGCTGCCATTGACCAGTGACTACCCGGCCGCGCGTGTCCGGAGCCGGCCCTGCGGTCGACGTCCTCCGGTCGGGGTCAGCCGGCCGTGCTCGCCTTCGGGATGATGATCCACAGCACGATGTAGACGATCTCCCCGATGCCGAAGATGCCGAAGAGGATGAACCCCAGGCGGACCAGCCACTTCGGCAGGCCGAACCGCTGGGAGAGTGCGGCGCAGACGCCGGCGATGACCTTGCCGTTGCGTGGACGAGAGAGCCCTGTCTTAGCCATGCTCCCGTTCTACACGCCCGTGGCGGTATCAGCGGCACGGCTGCCGCGAGGCCCGGCTGCGCAACCGCCCGGAGTGCGGGAGCCTGTGCCCCTCACCGCCCACCGAGCAGGGAGCCGACGTGAAGGACCGCCCCGTCCCGGCGCACGTGGTGCTCGCCTCCACCGACTCCGGCCCCTACCTCTCGATGCGGGACCGCCCTACCCCGCGCGAGGAGCGGCACCGGATGGGCCGTGCGCTGCGTCAGGTGGTCAAGCGCTCCGAGCTGGGGGACTGGCAGCCCCCGGACGGGCGCGCCGACCCGGTGAGCCTCATCCAGCAGTCCCACGAGGGACGCGAGGACTGGCTCGTCCCGGTCCGGACCGCGCGGATGGCGGCCTCGCCGTACGGCTTCCTCCGGGGCACCGCCGTGGTGATGGCCGCGGACCTCGCGGCTCTGCCCTCGACCGGGATCACGCCCGTCATCTGCGGCGACTCCCATGTCGGCAACGTCGGCTTCTACGGTTCGCCCGAGCGTGAGCTGGTGCTCGACCTCAACGACTTCGACGAGGCGCACCCCGGTCCGTGGGAGTGGGACCTGCGCCGGATGGTGGCCAGCATCTGGGTCGCCGGCCGCCAGAACGGGCACTCCGAGGGCGACTGCGAGAGCGCGGTCACCTCGTGCTCGGCGGCATACCGCGACCAGGTCCGCCACCTGGCGCAGCGGCCCCTGATGGACCGGTCCTTCGAGCAGCTCGACCTACCCCGGCTGCTCGCGGCCACCTCCGACGCGTCGCTGGCCGCGGCCATCGAGTCCGCTGCCGGCCGGGCCCGCACCCGGACCAGCGACCGCGCCCTGCCCCGGTTCACCGAGGAGCGAGACGGCCGCCGGCGCATCGTCGAGGACCCCCCGCTCGTCACCCGGCTCAGCGACGACCACGCCGAGGCGCTCGCGGTGGCACTGGACGAGTACCTGCTCACCCTGGACCCCCACTGGGCCAGGCTGCTCGGCGGCTACACGATCCTCGACATGGCCCACAAGGTCGTGGGGGTCGGCAGCGTCGGGCTGCGCGCCTACGTGGCGTTGTGCGAGGGGAGCAGCCCCGACGACGTCCTCTTCCTGCAGCTCAAGCAGGCCCGCCGCTCCGTGGTGGCGCCCTACGTCCACGGTGACGAGGCGTTGCACGAGCACCAGGGCCAGCGGGTCGTGGAGTACCAGCGGGCCCTGCAGACGGTGAGCGACCCCCTGCTGGGGTGGACCACCGTGGAGGGCCGACAGTTCTACGTCCGGCAGTTCCGCAACATGAAGGGCACGCTCGCCCTGGACGACATCAGCGCGTCGGCCTTCGTGGACTACGTCGGCATCTGCGGCCGGCTGCTGGCCAAGGGCCACGCCCGCACCAGTGGCGCCTCGATGATCGCCGGCTACGTCGGGCCCGGGGAGCCCCTGGACCGGGCGATGTGCCGGTTCGCCCGCGACTACGCCGACCAGACCGAACGTGACCACGCCCAGCTCGTGGCTGCCGTGCGGTCCGGCCGGGTCCCGGCCGAGGAGGGGCTGTGACGCCGTCGCCCGGCACCGGCGCACGCGCGGCGCCGGGCACGGAGAAGGGCCCCACCCGTGAGGGTGGGACCCTGACTCAGCCGTTCGTGGTGCCTGGTGCCAGGCGGTGGTCAGCGACGGGTGTCGCCGTCCGTGCCGTCGGCCTCGATGTGCTCCTTGCGAACCTCGCCGGAGACGGCCTCGGTCCCGGTGACCTGCTCCTTCTCCATGCGGACCCGCTCGACGGGAACGGTCTCGGTGGTGACCACGGGGCGCTCCTCGGTGAGGACCACCTCGTGCTCCTCCTCGGAGAGTTCCGGGCCCGAGGTCGCGTCAGGCATGGTGGAGTCGGCGATGGGCTCACGCTCGAGCCGCACCTCCTCCTTGGTGACGGGGACGTTGACGGTCTGCGTCTCGCTCGTGACGTACTTGCGCAGCCGCGCACGGCCGGTCTCGTGGCGCTCGGTGTCGACGTTGAGCCGCTCCTCGGAGCGGGTCATGGCGTCGTCGGTGGTCGGCCCGGACGTGTCGTGGCCGACGGTGTCGCGGTCCGAGGTGTCACCCGCCGTGCCGGAGGTCGGCTCGTCGCTGCGCTCCAGGTACAGGTCGTCGGTGCGGCCCTGGCCGGCGACGCCGTAGTACCGGTAGAGCTCGTCCTCCTCCTCGGGGGTGAGGTGGCCCGAGTCGCCCAGGCGGGGAGCGTCCTTGACCATCTTCTTGTCGTAAGGCACCCGGAGGCCGTCGTCCTCCAGCATGGCCTGGGACAGGGGGATGAAGGACTCCGAGGTACCGAAGAGGCCGGTGTTCACCGTCACCCACTCCGGCTGGCCGGTCGCGTCGTCGACGTACACCTCGCGGGCGGTGCCGATCTTGTCGCCGTCGCTGTCGACGACGGTGGAGCCGGTCACGCGGGTAAGGTCACTCGTGCTGATCATGGAGAACTCCCGTTCTGCTCGAGTCGTAGCTTGCAGCCGGGGGAAAAGCCCGACCGACGAGGTGGTGGGTGCCCAGCGGTGCAGGGGCGCAAACCCCCCCGTACCGGTGCAAGGCGTCATGGGTGTCTGTGGCTAGGGGTGGCGTCACCGGCCGTTCGCGTGGACAGCCGGGCCCAGCGGGCGGCATCCTCAGCCACGGACACGACGACGTGACGACGATCGAGCGACGGCCTGGCGGGGATCCGCCCCGGATGGCGTGGAGAGGCCGAGGATGACCGGAGCGGCGGTGACGGAGTTGCCGCTGCCCGCCCGTCCTTCCGCCTCGCGCCAGGCGCGGCACTGGGTGGTCGACCGGTTGGCGGAGATGCGTCTGGAGCCGCTCGCCGACGCCGTGGAGCTGCTGACCAGCGAGCTGGTCACGAACGCGCTCATCCACGCCGGTACCCCGATGGTGCTGCGGCTGCGTCCGGCGGGCGCAGGCGTCGAGGTCGAGGTCCACGACGGCTCGGCCATGCCCCCCGCGCGTCGTCACTACTCCTCGACGGCGACCACGGGCCGGGGCGTCGAGGTGCTGGACTCGCTCGCCGACGAGTGGGGCTGGCGTCCGGACGTCGACGGCAAGACCGTGTGGTTCCGGGTGCTGTCCCCGCGCGAGGTGTGGGCGCCCTTCGACGCCGTCGTCATGGACGACGTACCGGGACGGGGTGGGCGATGACCGGGTCCGACCCGACGTCCTCGGCGCTGGGTCGCTTCATGCCTGACGGCGACGGGTCACCCCTGGTCGAGGTCCACCTGCTCGGGTTGCCGCTGCACGTCATGCGGGCCTCGCGGGAGCACCACGACGGGCTGATGCGTGAGCTCCGCCTGCTCGCCCTGTCCGAGGAGATCCCCCCGGACGAGACACCGGTACGCCTCCTCGAGCTCGTCTCCGTGCTCGGTCAGCGGTACGGCACGAGCCGCGAGCGCCGGGACGCCGAGCTCGACGCCGCCATCGCGTCCGGCCTCGAGGTCATCGACCAGGTCGAGGTGGTGCCCGCCGCCGCCGCCGAGGCCGCCTCGGCCCTGCACGACCTGCTCCTCGAGGCGGACGACTACTGCGTGCAGGCACTGCTCGTCACGCTGCCCCGCCCGCCCCTGATCCGGCAGTTCGCCGAGTGGTACATCTCCCAGTTCGTCGACCAGGTGGCCGGGCTGGACCCCGTCCGGTGGCCCGGGCCGGTCCGGGTGGAGCGCTGAGGGGGTCGGCGGCACGGTCGCTGCGGTGACTGTGATCATCCGTCCCTGACCGCCAGGCGAGTCCGCTCGCCTGGGGCCGCCCGGCCAGGCACGCTGTGACCCGTGACGAACGGTGACGGCCTTGACCCTGGTCAGCGCCCTGGGTGCGCTGCGGGAAGAGCTCGACACCGTGGAGCTCTCCTACGAGGTGCCCCGCGTCGCCGAGGCCCGGGCGCAGGTGACTGCCGTGTGCCGCCAGATCGACGACTACCTGCTGCCACGCCTCGAGCGGCTGGACGCCCCGCTGCTGGTCGTGGTCGGCGGCTCCACCGGGGCCGGCAAGTCCACCCTCGTCAACAGCCTGCGTCCGTCGTCAGGTCAGCCGGGCCGGTGTGCTGCGGCCGACGACCCGTGCGCCCGTGCTCGTCCACTACCCGGCCGACGCCCACTGGTTCGTCGACCAGCGGGTCCTGCCGGGGCTGGCCCGCGTGAGCGGCGGGGAGGAGGAGCTGTCCCCGGACCGTCCCATCACGACGGTCCGGCTGGTCGCCGACGAGTCCCTCCCCAGCGGCCTGGCGCTGCTCGACGCCCCCGACGTGGACTCCGTCGTCGACTCCAACCGTGAGCTCGCCGCCCAGCTGCTCGCCGCCGCCGACCTCTGGCTGTTCGTCACCACGGCCGCCCGCTACGCCGACGCGGTCCCGTGGGGCCTGCTGCAGGAGGCCGCGGCGCGCGCGGCGGCGCTGGCCGTGGTCCTCAACCGGGTCCCGCCGTCCGCGCTGCACGAGATCCGGGACGACCTCGCCGGCATGCTGTCCGCCAACGGACTGGGCGCCTCGCCGATCTTCACCGTCATCGACTCCGAGGTCGACCACGGTCTGCTGCCGCGGCGCACCGTCAAGCCCCTGCTCGCCTGGCTGACCGGCCTCGCAGCGGACGAGGCGGCTCGTGGCGTCGTCATCCGCCGCACCGTGACGGGCGCCCTGAACACGCTGAACCATCGCGTCGCGGGCATCGCCGACACCGCCGACGTGCAGAACGCGGCCGCCACGGAGCTGCGGGCGCTCGCCCGGGAGCGGTACGCGCAGGCGCGGACCACCTTGGACACGTCGCTGTCCGACGGCTCCGTGCTGCGCGGCGAGGTCCTGACCCGGTGGCAGGAGGCGCTCGGCACCGGCGAGCTGTGGCGCGGCTTCGAAGCAGGCGTCTCCCGGCTGCGCGACAAGGTCGTGGAGGTCGTCCGGGGCAGGCGTCCACCGGTGGACAAGCTCGGCGAGGCGCTCCAGTCATCCACCCACGCCCTGCTGCTCTCGGAGCTGACCGCCGCCGCCAGCGACACCGCCACCCAGTGGCGGGCGCGGCCGGCGGGCGCGGCGCTGCTGCTCGCCGACCCCGCCCTCGCGCGGCCGTCCGACGGGACGGACGAGCGGATCGCCCGGCTCGTCCGGGACTGGCAGGGCGCCGTCATCCGCCTGGTCAGCGCCCAGGGCGAGGGCAAGAAGGCGCAGGCCAGGGCGGTCAGCCTGGGGGTGAACGGGCTCGGCTTCGTCCTCATGCTCGGGGTGTTCAGCCAGACCGCCGGGCTGACGGGTGGGGAGGTCGCCATCGCCGGCGGCACCGCCGTGCTCAGCCAGCGGCTGCTCGAGGCCCTCCTCGGCGACGAGGCCGTCCGGATGCTGGCCACGCAGGCCCGGGCGGACCTCCTGGAACGCGTGCAGGTGCTGCTGGAGGGGGAGCGCCGCCGCTGGGTGGACGCGGCGCCGGTGGCTGACGCCGGGGCCCGCATCAGGTCCTCGCTGACCGCGCTGGAGGAGTCCCGATGACCGCAGAGGTCCGGACGCGCCGGGGACGTGACCGCCGCCGTGGGCAGCGCCGGAGCCGTGAGCTCGACCCGGCGGTCGAGGTCCCCGACCTCATCGGGCGCATCAGCGAGGCGCTCACGGTCGGCGGGGACCGGTTCGACCCCGACCTCACCCGGCGTGCCCAGGACGAGATCACCCGTACCGGCGCGCGGGCGGACCTGGGCGTCGCGCACACCGTCGTCGCGCTGGCCGGGGCCACGGGCTCGGGCAAGTCCAGCCTGTTCAACGCGGTCGCCGGGTTCGCCATCTCCAGCGTGGGCGTGCGGCGGCCCACCACCTCCCACCCCGTCGCCTGCGTCTGGGGCAGCGGTGCAGACCCCCTGCTGGACTGGCTGGACGTGCCGTCCCGCCACCGGACCGTCCACGACAGCGAGCTCGAGGGCGGGTCGGGCTCCGCCATGACCGGGCTGGTGCTGCTCGACATGCCGGACCACGACTCCCGCGAGCTGGCCCACCGGATGGACGTCGACCGGCTCGTCGACCGGATCGACCTGCTGGTCTGGGTCGTGGACCCGCAGAAGTACGCCGACGAGGCGCTGCACGCCGACTACCTGCGCCGCCTGCGCGGGCACGACGACGTCCTCCTCGTCGTGCTCAACCAGGTGGACCTGCTGGGCCCCGCCGAGCGCGAGGCGGTCATGGCAGACCTGCGTCGGCTGGTGCGCGAGGACGGCCTGCCGGCGGCGACCGTCATGGCGACGTCGGCCGTCACCGGCGAGGGGGTGGGGGAGCTGCGCACGCTGTTCGCGGACGCGGTTGCCTCCCGCGCCATGGCCCTGGGGCGGGCACGAGCGGCGCTGCGAGGTACGGCGGAGTCGCTGCGGGCCGGGGTCGCCGACGGCGAGCCGCTCGTGGACGAGGTCAACGGCGACCCCGGGCTCATCGAGGCCCTGGCCGGGGCGGCGTCGGTGCCTGCGGTCGTGTCGGCCGTGGAGACGGGCTACCGCCGGGAGGCGGCGGCCCACGTCGGCTGGCCCTTCACCCGCTGGGTCACCCGCCTGCGGCGCGACCCCCTGCGGCGCCTCGGGCTCACCGGCGAGGCGCTGACCGGTGGGCTGAGCGAGCTCGCCCGCTCGTCGGTGCCGGCGCCGAGCACGGCCCAGCTGGCCCGGGTGGACCTCGCCGAGCGCCAGCTGCTCGAGACGGCCACGCAGGGACTGCCCTCCCGGTGGGCGGAGTCGGTGCGGCAGGCGCCGGTGCGCACCGAGGACCTGCGGGACGCGCTGGACCAGTCGCTCCTCAGCACCGACCTCAGCTTCCGCAGGCCCCGGTGGTGGCTGGTGGTCGGTGCGCTGCACGTGGTCCTCGCCGCCGCTGCCCTGCTCGGGCTGCTCGGCCTCCTGGCCCTGTTCGTGCTCGACTTCCTCCAGGTGCCGTACCCGGAGCTCCCGACCGTGGCGGGGCTCCCCGGGTGGTTCGAGGTCCCGCTGCCGACCGCGTTGCTCGTCATCGGTGTCGTCGGGGGGCTGCTTCTGGCGCTGGTCGCGGGCTCGGTGGTGCCCGGCCGGGCGCGCGCCCGTGCCGTGGTCGCCCGCTCGCGGCTTCAGGCGGGAGTGTCCGTGGTCGCCCGCGAACGGGTGCTGGTGCCGGTGGCCGACGTGCTCGCCGACCACCGCCGTTGCCGGGACCTGCTCAGCAGCTGACCAGCGTCGGCCGACGGGCCCGGCGGGCACCCGGCGGTCGCCGCGGACCGGCTGCTGCTGCGTCCCCAGGTGCACGACGGCGCCCGCCCTCCACAGCCTGCCCTCCACCTGCGCCGACGGACCAGCCGTGGGGACCACGGTCGTCCCGTGGCCGACGCTCCGTCGGCACCGCGACGAGAGGCACAGACATGCTCAACGAGACCAGGGTGGCGCTGCGCGGCAACGTCGCCACCGAGCCCGTGCTCAAGATCACCCAGCAGGGCACCACGGTGTGCAGCTTCCGGCTCGCCGTCACCGCCCGCCGCTACTCCGCGGCCGACAGCAAGGTCGTGGACGCCGAGACCAGCTGGTACACCGTGACCTGCTGGCGGAGCCTGGCGGAGAACGCCGTCGGCAGCCTGTCCAAGGGCCAGGGCGTCGTCGTCCAGGGCCGGCTCCGGGTGCGCGAGTTCGTGCACGACGGGCAGTCCCGCACCAGCGCCGACCTCACCGCCGACGCCCTGGGGCACGACCTCACGTGGGGGACCTCGACGTTCAGCCCGAACCGGCGCTCGCGGCCGGAGGAGGTCCGCGAGGAGACGGACCGCACCGAGGCCGACGCGCTGGCCTGCGCGGTCAGCGTCGGGGATGCCGTGGGTGATGACGCCGCGGACGACGAGCTGTCCGAGGCCGTCCAGACCGCGGACGACCGGACCGGGGACCCGTACCGGCTCGATCCCGCCCGTCCGCTCGTCGACATCGGCAGCGACCCGTTCTGAGCAGCGCCGACCCGCAGCGGCGCCGGAGCCTGCCGGGCGCTCCGGCGCCGGTACCGCCGCGGGTCGGGCGGTCACCGGTCAGCCCGTAGCCTGGCCCCGTGGCGGAATTCATCTACACCATGCACAAGGCCCGCAAGGCCCACGGCGAGAAGCTGATCCTCGACGACGTCACCATGTCGTTCTTCCCCGGGGCCAAGATCGGCGTCGTCGGGCCCAACGGCGCCGGCAAGTCGACGATCCTCAAGATCATGGCGGGGCTCGACCAGCCGTCGAACGGCGAGGCCCGGCTGTCGCCCGGCTACAGCGTCGGCATCCTGCAGCAGGAGCCGCCGCTGAACGAGGAGAAGACCGTCCTCGGCAACGTCGAGGAGGGCCTGGGCGAGATCAAGGCGAAGCTCGACCGCTTCAACGAGATCAGCGCCCTGATGGGCGAGCCCGACGCCGACTTCGACGCCCTCATGGCCGAGATGGGGGAGCTGCAGGAGGCGCTGGACCACGCCGACGCCTGGGACCTCGACAGCCAGCTCGAGCAGGCCATGGACGCGCTGCAGTGCCCGCCGCCGGACGCCGACGTCACGGTGCTGTCCGGTGGTGAGCGACGCCGGGTGGCGCTGTGCAAGCTGCTGCTCAGCAAGCCGGACCTGCTGCTGCTCGACGAGCCCACCAACCACCTGGACGCCGAGAGCGTCAACTGGCTGGAGCAGCACCTCGCGGCCTACGCGGGCGCCGTGCTCGCCGTCACGCACGACCGGTACTTCCTCGACAACGTCGCGCAGTGGATCGCCGAGGTCGACCGCGGCCGGCTGTACCCCTACGAGGGCAACTACTCCACCTACCTGGAGAAGAAGCAGGAGCGCCTCAAGGTCCAGGGCAAGAAGGACCAGAAGCTCGCCAAGCGCCTCAAGGAGGAGCTGGAGTGGGTCCGCATGAACGCCAGCGGCCGCCAGACCAAGTCCAAGTCGCGCCTGGCGCGCTACGAGGAGATGGCCAACGAGGCCGAGCGCACCCGCAAGCTCGACTTCGAGGAGATCCAGATCCCGCCGGGCCCGCGCCTCGGCAGCACGGTCATCGAGGTCCAGGACCTGCACAAGGGGTTCGCCGAGCGCGGCGAGCTCATCTCCGGGCTGTCGTTCTCGCTGCCCCGCAACGGGATCGTCGGCGTCATCGGTCCCAACGGCGTCGGCAAGACGACGCTGTTCAAGACCATCGTCGGGCTGGAGGAGCCCGACGCCGGCACCGTCAAGGTCGGCGAGACGGTCAAGGTCAGCTACGTCGACCAGAACCGCGGCGGCATCGACCCCAAGAAGTCCCTGTGGGAGGTCGTCTCCGACGGCCTGGACTACATCCAGGTCGGCAACGTCGAGATGCCGTCCCGGGCGTACGTGTCCGCGTTCGGGTTCAAGGGGCCCGACCAGCAGAAGGCCGCCGGGGTGCTGTCGGGCGGTGAGCGCAACCGGCTCAACCTGGCCCTCACGCTCAAGGAGGGCGGCAACCTGCTGCTCCTCGACGAGCCGACCAACGACCTGGACGTCGAGACCCTCAGCAGCCTGGAGAACGCGCTGCTGGAGTTCCCCGGCTGTGCGGTGGTCATCAGCCACGACCGCTGGTTCCTGGACCGGGTGTGCACCCACATCCTGGCCTACGAGGGCGACGAGAAGGAGCCGTCGAGGTGGTTCTGGTTCGAGGGGAACTTCGCCTCCTACGAGGCCAACAAGGTGGAGCGGCTGGGCGTCGAGGCGGCACGACCGCACCGGGTGACGCACCGCAAGCTCACCCGCGACTGAACCGGTGAGGTCCGGCGGGTCCGCCCCCGCCGGACCGCCGGGACGGGGACGATGTCGCCGTGGCCTGGCTTCAGCGGATCCGTGAGTCGTTCTGGGGCATCCCGGCCCTGCTGTGCCTCCTCGCGGCGGTCGTCGCGCAGACCCTGGTCGCGGTCGACCGGCGACTGCCGGACGACGCCCTGGACAACACCTTCGCCATCGTCCAGGCGAGCGGGACCGCGAGCCGGGACCTGCTCGGTGCGATCGCGGGGTCGATGCTCGCCGTCGCCTCGACCACGTTCTCCATCACCATCGCGGTGATGGCGCTGACGTCCTCGAGCTACGGTCCCCGGCTGATCCGGAACTTCATGGCCGACCGGGGCAACCAGCTGGTGCTGGGCACCTACGTGGCCACGTACCTCTACACGTTGCTGGTTCTCCGGTCCATCCGCTCGCTGGAGGACGGCCAGGACGCGTTCGTGCCGCAGCTCGCTGTCAACACCGCGGTGCTCCTGGCGATCGTCAGCATCGGGGTGCTCGTGTGGTTCATCCACCACATCAGCGACTCCATCCAGGTGTGGACCCTCGCGGGACGGGTGCACGGCGAGCTCCGCGAGACGGTGAGCCGGCTGTACCCCGAGGAGGTGGGGGCAGCGGGCGCAGACGCGGCCGCCGCGCAGGACGCGCTCGCCGCCCCGCCGTCGGTGGTGGTGACGGCCACCCGTGCCGGCTACGTCCTCAACGTCGACACCGACCGCGTCGTCGAGCTGGCGTGCAAGGCGGACGTCGTCGTGGAGCTCCTGGTCCGGCCCGGGGTGTTCGTCGTCGACGGCGGGGACCTGGCCGCGGTGCGGGGCCACGTCGAGGACGCCGACGGGCTCTCCGCGTCGCTGCGGCGCAGCCTGCCGCTGACCACCGGCAGGAGCCCGGCCCAGGACGTCGAGTACGCCACGCAGCAGCTGCTGGAGATGGTGGTCCGGGCGATGTCCCCCTCCACCAACGACCCCTACACCGCCATCAACGCCATCGACCAGCTGGCGGACGCCCTCGCCATCCTCGCCCGGCGCCGCACCCCCTCACCGGTGAGGGTCGACGACCAGGGCCGGGTCCGCGTCGTCGCGCCCGGCGTCGACCTGCCGGTGCTCGTCGACATGGTCGTCGACGTCGTCCGGCACTACGCCCGGGACCACCACCTGGTCGTGGCGCGGACCATGGACCTGCTCCGGGCCGTCGGAGAGGGAGCGGACACGCGCACCCGGGGCCGCCTGCTGCAGGCGCTGGAGCTGCTGGTGGACGACGTCGGCCGCGACGACCACCACCGGGCGGACCGGGCCCGGATGGTCGCAGACGCCGAACGGGTCCGGGCGTCGCTGACCCGGTCCCCGCAGTGACGTCGAGCAGCAGGACCAGCCGCCAGGACGACCCGGCGTTCCCCGCGCTGCACATCCGCCCACCCCGGGGGTGGGTCAACGACCCCAACGGTGTCGCGAAGGTGGACGGCACCTACCACGTGTTCTTCCAGCACAACCCCCGCTCCCCGGTGCACGACGTCATCGCGTGGGGGCACGCCCGCTCCGGCGACCTGCTGCACTGGCAGGAGGAGCCCCTGGCCCTGCGACCCAGACCCGGCGGTCCCGACTCCCACGGCTGCTGGACCGGGTGCGTCGTCGACGACGACGGCGTGCCCACCGCGGTCTACAGCGCCGTCACCGACGACAGCGGTGCCGCGCAGGTCGTCCTGGCCCGCAGCGACCGCCGCATGCGCTCGTGGGCCCAGGACGCGCGTCCCGTCCTCGGGGTCCCCGACGACGGCACGGTCACCGACGTCCGTGACCCGTTCGTCTTCACCCACCAGGGGCGGCGCTACGCGGTCCAGGGGGCGGGTCACCGTCAGGGTCTGCCTCGCCTGCTGCTGTACGGCTGCGACGACCTCACGCGCTGGACCGAGCTCGGCACCCTCCTGCGGGGCGACCATCCGGTGGCCCGCCACGCGGCCGCCAACGTGTGGGAGTGCCCCAACCTCGTCCCCATCGGCGACCGGTGGCTGCTGGTGGTGTCGCTGTGGCGCTGGGTCGAGGGCACCCACGCCCTCTGCGGCGTCCGCTACCTGCTCGGTGACCTGCACGGCGAGCAGGACACCCTGCGGTTCGAGCCGACCTCGGTGGGCGTCCTCGACCACGGTCCGGCCTTCTACGCGCCCCAGCTGCTGGTGGACGGCGACCGCGTGCTGCTGTGGGCGTGGTCGTGGGAGCACGGCCGCGACGAGGTGCAGGTCCGGCGGGCGGGGTGGGCCGGCGTCCTCACGTTTCCTCGCGAGGTCGCGCTCGACGGCGCCGAGGGCGTGCGGTCGCAGCCGGCCCGCGAGCTGGACAGGCTGCGGCGAGAGGTCCTCGCGGCAGGACCGGGCGGCGAGGTGGGCGCCTGGGCGTTCGAGGTCGAGGCGCGGGGGGCGGTGGAGCTGCTGCTGGACGGTGGCGACGGGCTGGTCCCGGTGGTGCGGGCCGAGGGATCGGCGCAGCGGCCGGCGCGGGTGCTCGTGGACGGCAGCCTGGTCGAGGCCTTCTCCGGCACGCCGGGCGGGCGCTCCCAGACGACCCGGGCCTACCCGACACGGACGAGCACCTGGGTCGTCCGGGTGGACGGGGGCTCCGAGGCCGTGGTGCACCGGCTGGGTCTCCCGGCTGCGGCCGCCGCGGGCCAGGCGGGCGGCCGGTCGCCCGGGGCGTAGGTGAGCGGGGTCGGCGGGTCAGCGGACGCCTCGCGGCCGCAGCTGCACGCTGATGCGCGGTCCGGTGGCGCGCGTGGTCTTCGGCACGCTGTGCTCCCACGTCCGCTGGCACGACCCGCCCATCACCAGCAGGTCGCCGTGGCCGAGGGTGCACCGCAGGCTGCTGCCACCACCGACCGGTCTCAGCAGCAGGGCCCGTGGCGCCCCGAACGACAGGATGCCCACCATGACGTCCTCGTGGCGGCTGCGGCCGATACGGTCGCCGTGCCAGGCGACCCCGTCACGGCCGTCGCGGTAGAAGCACATCCCCGCAGAGACGAGCTGCTCCCGTCCCGCCGCGCCGTAGTGGGCGTTGAGAGCGTCCCGGGCCCTCGCGAGCAGCGGGTCCGGCCACGGGTCGTCCTCGCCGTACCAGGACAGGAGCCGAGGGACGGCGACGACCCGGTCGTACATCAGCCGGCGCTCCTCCTCCCACGGCACGCGCTCCACCAGCCGCGCGAACAGCTCGGCCGACCCGCTGACCCACCCCGGACGGACGTCGACCCAGGCGCCGGCCGACAGCGTCACCCGCTCCACGGTCCCTGCCAGGCGACCGAGCGCCGGACCGTCGACCCCCTCGGTGGCCTCGGGCGGCCCCTCGGTCGTGCCGGCGGCGTCGAACAGGGAGGGCTGCAGCGCGACCTTCATCCGGCGATGGTAGCCGCGGTTCGAACAGGTGTACTAGTACGTGCTCACGGCACCTCGAGGGCCCCGTGGTCGCCCGTCACGCGGACCATCCCCTCCTGCGCCACGGTGGCCACCAGTCGGCCCGAGCGGTCGAACATCGAGCCCTGGACGAGTCCGCGGGCGCTGGAGGCGGAGGGGCTGTGGTGGCGGTAGAGCAGCCACTCGTCGGCCCGGGCCGGCCGGTGGAACCACATGGCGTGGTCGAGGCTGGCGATCTTGAGCCCGGGCGTGGACCACGCCAGGCCGTGCCGGTGCAGGACGGGCTCCAGCACCGAGTAGTCGCTGGCGAACGCCATGACGGCCGCGTGCAGGAGGGGCTCGTCCGGAAGCGGCGCGGGGGTCCGCAGCCACACCATGCCCTCGGGTGAGGGGTCCTCCGACGGCGCGAGGAACACGGCGCCGCCGACGTGGCGGACGTCCATCGGCCGCTCGTGCGACCAGTACGTGGCCGCGGGGTGGTCGACGCCGGCGAGCACGTCGGCCGTGGTCGGCACCTGCTCCGGCGGTGGCGCCTCGGGCATCGGGTCGGCGTGGTCGAGGCCCTCGTCCGGAAGCTGGAACGAGGCGATCATCGACAGGATCGGGCGGCCGTGCTGCAGGGCGTGGGTGCGGCGGGCGCTGAACGACCGGCCGTCGCGCAGCCGCTCCACGGCGAGCTGGATGGGCACCGAGGGGTCGCCCGGTCGAAGGAAGTACGCGTGCAGGCTGTGCGGGGCACGCTCGGGTTCCACCGTGCGCCCCGCGGCCATCAGGGCCTGCCCGAGCACCTGGCCGCCGAACACCCGACCGAACGGCTGGTGGACGTTCTGGCCGACGAACCGGTCCGGGTCGTCGGTGGCCTCCAGACGGAGGTCGGCGACCAGCTGGTCGCGCAGGGACTCCGGGGACGGCCGAGGGGTCACGCCTGGGAACCTACCGGCCCCGGGCGCGACCCCGGCGTCCGACCCTCCTGACCGGGTGAGCGGCGGGGGGATCGCTGCCTCAGGCGCCCGGGTCCGGGACCACGTGCACCGCGGCCTCCTCGGCGCTCGCGGCGCCGCCGTCGATGCCCACGTCCGAGGCGACGAGGTCCTTCTCGGTGTCCTCGTGCACCCCCTCGTCGGGCTGGACGAGCCGGCCCGCACGAAGGTCGCCGACCTCGTTCTCGTCAGGGTCGTCGGTCGGGACCAGGTCCTCGGCCGAGACGTCCTCGCCGAGCGCGTCACCGAGCGGCTGGTCGTCGGTGAGCACCTGGTCCCCCGGCCGCTCGGCCCCGACGTCGGGGACCTCAGCCGCCAGACGGTCCTCCAGGCTCGCGCCGTCCGCCTGCTCCGCCGCGGTCTCACCGTGGTGGCCCGCGCCGACAGGACGGTCCGGCGGCACGTAGCTCCGCTCCATGATGTCGTCCTCGCCGGCCTGGCTGAACGCCGCGTCCTGGTCGAAGTCGACCTCGTCGGGCTCCAGCGACGCCACCGCGTCGACGTCGATCGGGTCCGTGCTGCCGGGGTCGGTCATGCGTCCCCCCTGGGGTTGAGGCTGTCGGGGTCGAGGTCAGGGTCGTCCTCCCCGCTGCGCTGGCCGGTCAGGTCCCGCGGGTTCATCATCTCCGGGTCGGCGTCGCTGTCGGAGCCCGCGTCGTACCCCGTCTGCGCGGCGGCGTCCGTGGTGTCCGTGGTGTCGGTGGGCTCGCCCTGCGACCCGTCCGGGTGCTCCGTGTTCTCGCTCATGCGCCCGGGGTACCCACGCCGTCCGGTCACCATGCGTCGACGGCTGCCCGGCGCGGCCGGCACCTGACAAGATCGGGGCGTGCCCGCCGTCACCGTCCCCGTCGCCATGCGCTGGTCCGACATGGACGCCTACGGCCATGTCAACAACACCGAGTTCTTCCGCTACACCGAGCAGGCCAGGATCGAGGCGCTGGCGCTGGTCAAGGCCCGACCCGACACGGGCACGCTGGTCGTGCGGCACGAGGTGGAGTACCTGGTGCCCCTCACGTACACCAGCGGCGGAGTCCTCGTCGACGTGTGGATCACCCGGATCGGCGGCGCCGGCTTCGACCTGGGTTACGAGGTGGCGACCGAGGACGGCGCCGGGCGCGTCGTGCACGCCCGGTCCGCCTCCACGATGGTCATGTACTCGTTCTCCGCCGCCGCCCCGCGCCGGATCGACGCGGGGGAGCGGGAGTTCCTCGAGCGGCTGAGCGGGCCGCCGGTGCAGTTCCGCCGGAGCGCCCGCTGAGGCTGCTCAGCCCTGGCGGAACCAGACCGTGGTGTCGGTGGGCACCGTGCCGTCGGCGCCGAGGTCACCGGAGGCGAGCAGCACCTCGGCGTCGGCCGGCAGCGGCAGGGCGGGCCCGTCGAAGTTGACGAGGACCCGGACGTCCCCACGGACGCAGCCCGAGCGCCTGCTCGCTGGTCTGGGCCGGTGACAGGGCGTCGTCCCAGACCAGCTCGCCGCGGCCCAGCCCGAGGTCGCGCCGCAGCCGCAGGGCAGCCCGGTACAGCTCGAGGGTGGACCCCTCGACGCCCTCCTGCCGGTCCCGGGCCAGGCGGCCGTAGGACTCCGGCTGCGGCAGCCAGCTGGCCGGCGACGGCCCGAAGCCGTAGGACGGCGCGTCGGCCTCCCACGGGACCGGGACCCGGCAGCCGTCGCGCCCCGTCTCCTGCTCGTGGGTACGGAACCACGTCGGGTCCTGGCGCACGTCACCGGGCAGCGTGGTGTGCTCCGGCAGGCCCAGCTCCTCGCCCTGGTAGAGGTAGGACGAGCCGGGCAGGGCGAGCATCAGCAGGGTGGCCGCGCGCGCTCGTCGCAGGCCGACCGCCGCGTCCGGCTGGGGGTCGTCGGGACCGATGCCGCCGAGGCCGCGGCTGGCGGGCGGGTAGCCGAACCGGGAGGCGTGGCGGACGATGTCGTGGTTGCTGAGCACCCAGGTCGCCGGGGCGCCCACCGCCGCGGAGCCCTCGACGGACGTGGTGATGACCGTCCGCTGGGCGCTCGCCTGCCACGGCGCGACGCAGTGGTCGAAGTTGAACGCCTGGTGCAGCTCGTCCGGACGGGTGTAGCGGGCCAGCCGGGAGTAGGGCGTCACCCACGCCTCGGCGACGAGCAGACGGTCACCGTCGTAGGAGTCCACGATCTTGCGCCACTCGCGGTAGATCTCGTGGACGCCCTCCTGGTCCCACATCGGCGGGCGGTGGTCGTCGGTGATCTCGGCGGTACCGGCCATCGGGCGGTCGTCCTCCGACCAGTCGGGCAGGCCCGGCTCCTTGACCATCGCGTGGGCGACGTCGATGCGGAAGCCGTCGGCGCCGCGGTCCAGCCAGAACCGCAGGGTCGAGGCGAACTCCTCGTGGACGTCGGGGGAGTCCCAGTTGACGTCCGGCTGCGTGGCGTCGAAGAGGTGCAGGTACCACTGGCCGGGGGAGCCGTCGGCCTCGGTGACCCGGGTCCACGCCGGTCCGCCGAAGACCGAGCGCCAGTTGTTCGGGGCTGGAGCTCGTCCGCCGGCGCCGGCGCCGTCGCGGAAGTGGTAGCGAGCCGCGCTCGTGGCTGCCCGGCGCGGCTGCGAGGGCCTCGCCGAACCAGCGGTGCTCGCTGCTGGTGTGGTTGGGGACGATGTCCACGACGACGCGCAGGCCCAGCTCGTGCGCCCGGGCGATCAGGGTGTCCGCGTCGTCCAGGGTGCCGAAGATCGGCTCCACGTCGCGGTAGTCGGAGACGTCGTAGCCCGCGTCGTGCTGCGGGGAGGGGTAGAACGGGGACAGCCACACCGCGTCCACGCCGAGCTCGGCGAGCCTGGGCAGCCTGGACGTGATCCCGGGCAGGTCGCCGATCCCGTCGCCGTCGGAGTCCGCGAAGGACCGTGGGGTACACCTGGTAGACAACGGCATCACGCCACCACTCAGTCACGGACCGACAAGGCTCGCACAGTGGCGAGAGTGCTGTCATGCGCGCTGGTGGTATGCCCGGTCCCGCCGTCCCGGGTCGGTCCGGCGGGCCTGGCCCCTGCTCATCCTGGCCGGTTGACCAGGCTGTGCGCCGCGCGTTCGAGGTAGTCCCAGAGCACCGCCTCGTGCATGGGGGCGAGGTCCAGGGAGTCGACCGCCGCGCGCATGTGGCGCAGCCAGCGGTCCCGCGCGTCGGGGTCGACCGCGAACGGCGCGTGCCGTAGCCGCAGCCGCGGGTGGCCCCGGGTGTCGCTGTAGGTGGTCGGCCCGCCCCAGTACTGCTCGAGGAACATCCGCAGCCGCTCCTCCGCCGGCCGCGAGGTCCGCCTCGGGGTACATCGGACGCAGCACGTCGTCCTCGGCCACGCCCCGGTAGAAGGCGTGCACCAGGCGCCGGAAGGTGTCCGAGCCCCCCACCTGGGCGTAGAAGCTGTCCGCCCGTCTCAGGTCGTCGTGCGCCGTCACCGCGCACCCCCGTCCCCGGCGGGCGGCCGCGGGTGCGCGGCCCGCTCGGCCTCCTCGTCCTCGGCCTGCGCGTCGTCGGCCAGCCGCTCCCGCAGCGACCGTCGGCGCGTGGCCCGGGCTGAGCTGCGCTCCTTCTCCCGCACCATCAGGGCACGCGTGACCGCGTCGCGCTGACGCCGCAGGACGAGGAACGACAGGAGCATGGCGAGGACGACGGCGACGAGGAGCGAGAGCACGCCACCCACCCCCAGCACCCGCAGCACGAGCAGCAGGACCAGGAAGAGGCCCACCCGCAGGGCGGAGTAGACGGCGACCGGACGCATGGCACCAGGGTAGGCGTGCGCCGGCGCCACCCGTCCGCCGGCGGTGCCTTCGTCGCCGTCGGTGCCCGCCCGACCTACTCTGGTCAGATGCTCCGCCTGCTCGTCGTCCTCGCCGTCGTCGGACTGCACGTCTACGCGCTCGTGGACTGCATGCGCACCTCGCCCTCCCACGTCCGGGGACTGCCGTTCGCGGCCTGGGTGCTCGTCGTGCTGTTCCTGCCCGTGGTGGGGCCCATGCTGTGGTTGTGGAGCGGTCGTCCGGAGGCCTTCGACGCGGTGGGCCGGCGCCGCTGAGGCCGTGACCGCGCCGCCCGCACCCGCCGCCAGAGGCCGCCAGGTCAGCGACCCAGGGCCAGCCCGAGACCCAGCAGCAGGCCGTAGGCCAGCCCGTAGCCGCCGGTGGCGCCCAGGGCCGGGACGAGCGCCCGCCCGCCCGCCCCGCCGAGCACCACCCGGGACGGCCGGAGGGCGAGCGGAGCAGCCCCCGTCGCGAGCAGCGCCCACGGTGTGGCCGCCACGGCCACGGCCGCGCAGCCGAGCGGCACGAGGAGCAGTGCGACGAACAGCCTGCGCGTGCCCGGGTCGCCGAGCCGGACGGCCAGGGTCCGCTTGCCGGCCAGGGCGTCGGACGGGATGTCACGCAGGTTGTTGACCACCAGCAGCGCGCACGCCGACGCCCCCACCCCGACGGCGCCCGCCCAGGCGCCCGCGCCCAGCCGGTCGGCCTGCGTCCACGCGGTGCCGAGCACCGCCACGAGACCGAAGAAGACGAACACCGCGACCTCGCCGAACCCGGAGTAGCCGTAGGGCCGTCGACCGCCTGTGTAGAACCAGGCCGCCAGCAGCGCGGCCACGCCGACGGCGAGCAGCTCCCACCTGCCGCTGCGCACGACGAGCGAGCCCCCGCCGCGGCCGCCACCGCGAAGGCCAGCCCGGTGGCCACCAGCACCGCGCGCGGGGTGGCCGTGCCGGAGCCGACCAGCCGCAACGGCCCGACGCGCTCGGCGTCGGTCCCGCGGACGCCGTCGGAGTAGTCGTTGGCGTAGTTGACGGCCACCTGCAGCGAGAGTGCGACGAGCAGAGCGAGCAGGGCGGCGACCGCGTCGCCGCCACCCACGCCGACTGCGGCCCCGGTCCCCACCGACACCGGGGCCACGGCAGCGGGCAGCGTCCGTGGGCGCGCTCCGGCGACCCACTGGGCGGCGGTGGTCACGGGCGGCGGTCGTCCGTCCCTGCGGTGCCCCCCGGGCCGGCCTCTCCCTCGCCCCGGTCCTCGCCCCGGTCGCCCCGGTCGTCGCCCCGGTCGCCCCGGTCGTCGCCCCGGTCGCCCCGGTCGCCCCGGTCGCCCCGGTCGTCCCGGCTGCCTCGGTCGGCGGCGTCCGGCCCCAGCGGTCCGGCCGGCGGGACAGGACGCGGCCGGTCGATGCTGCGGAGGAAGTCGGGGTCGTCGTCCGGGCCCACCGTCCCCGGACGAGCGGTGCTCATCCCGGCGGTACCGGGCAGCCGGGAGCCGCGGGGCCGTCCGGCGAGCAGCCAGGCGATCCCGCCGGCCAGGGGGAACAGCAGGCACAGCAGCACCCAGACGACCTTGGGCAGACCACGGACGTCCGAGCTCTCGCTGCGCACGACGTCCACCACGCAGTACACCGTGAACGCCAGCACCAGGACGGCCGGGACCAGGCTTCTCACGTCATCTCCTCCGTCGGGGCTGCTCCGGCCCCATGATCGCCCAGGAGAGGCTCGCCCGGTGACGGGGGGGCCAGCCATGCCGCGGCTGCCACCCGGTCGGGCTTGCCCACGCCGGTCAGCGGCAGCCGCTCCACGTGCCGCAGCAGACGTGGCACGGCGGCGCCGCCCAGCGCAGCCCTCACGGCGTCACGGACCTCGTCGTCGGGCGCCGGACCGCGCCCGTCCGCGACGACCAGAGCCCCTACCTGGGCGCCCCACCTGGGTGACGGCACCGCCACGACCAGGCAGTCGCGTACCCCAGGGTGGGCCCTGAGCACCCGGTCGACCGCCTCCAGAGCGACGTTGACCCCGCCCGACACCACCACGTCGTCCACGCGGCCCGCCGGGCGGAGCGTGTCGCCGTCGAGCACCCCGAGGTCTGCGGTGCGGAACCAGCGGACACCGCTCTCGACGGCGAAGCCCTCGGGCGGGGGCCCGGCGCCGGCGACCCCTTCCCCGGCGGCGTCCGGCTTCCCGTCCGCACCGCCGGCCCGGCCGCGGTACCCGCGGGCGACGACCTGCCCCCCGAGCAGGACCCGGCCGGGGGCGCCGGCCACGTGCTGCTCGACCCGGACCTGGACGCCGGGCAGCGGCACCCCGTCGTAGACGCAGCCGCCGCACGTCTCGGTCATGCCGTAGGTGCTGATCACACGGACCCCCGCCTCGGTGGCTCGGCCGCGCAGGGCCTCCGGGAGCGCGGCCCCCCCCACCAGCACGGCGTCGAAGCCGCGCAGCGCAGCCACCGCGCGCCGCTGCCCGTCGTCCGGCTGCTGGTCCTCCAGCAGCATGTCCAGCTGCGCCGGCACGAGCGAGGTGTACCGCCGACCCGGGCAGCGCGCGGCGAGGGCTCCCGCCGCGGTCACGAACGCCTCGGTGCCGAAGCCGCCACCCAGGTCGAGCACCTCCGGGCGCGTCCCGGCGACCAGGGAGCGGACCAGGACCTGCACGCCGGCAACGGTGTGGGCGGGAACCGGCAGCAGCCACGTGCCCGAGCCGCCCAGCACGTCGTGGGTGGCGGCCGCGGAGGCGAGCAGCGCCGAGGCGGGCAGCAGGACGTGCTTGGCGCGGCCGGTGGAGCCGGTCGTCGAGACCACGGCCGCGACCGGGTCGCCCGGGTCGTCCTCGCCCTCGGAGAGCGGCTCGGTCGCCGCGGGGTCCGGAGCCCGCTGCGCAGGGTGGGGCGCGAGGGCCGGCCCCGCGCCGGACAGCGCCTCGCGCAGCGGCCCCAGCAGCGTTGTGCCGTCCGCACCCGTGACCGGGAGGGCGCGTACCGTGCGACCGCTCACCGGCAGGGCCGCCGGATCAGACGCGTGCGGTCGACAGGGGGCAGACGGCGCACGCGCTGGAGCCGGCGTGGCTGCACGTGGTGCCGCAGGATGCGTGGGACGCGTGCGGGCCGTGCGCCGAGCCGTGCCCCGAGCCGTTCGCCGCCGCAGGTCCGGGGGTCGCCTGGCCCGGTGCCGAGGCCGCGTCGGTGCCGGTGCCGGTGCCGGTGCCGTGGACGGTCGCCGCGCCGGTCGGCGTGGCGCCACCGGCAGACCGGGCGGCAGCAGCGGTCGCCGCCGAGGTGGCGGCCCCCCGAGCCTCCCGGCTCGTCCCCGTGGCCGCCGCCGGCGCACCGTGATCGGTCCCGCACGCGCAGCCCGGCGCGTGGTCCCGCGCCGGGAAGGACCGGCCCAGGCTCAGGGCAGCCACGGCCATGTGGATCCCGGCCGCGGCCACGACGCTCCCGGTCAGCAGCACCACGAGACCGAGGAGGAAGCCGAGCAGCGTGGCCAGGACGAAGCCGTAGGCCCGGCTGCCCCGGCGGGCGCGCGCGGCCTGCAGCAGGCCGGTCGCGACCGACGTGACCAGGACCGCGGCGGTGACCGGCCAGCCGGCCGCCTCGAGGAGCCCCAGCCCGAACCCGCGCAGCAGCACCTCGGTGGCGAACGCGGTCGCGGCCACGGCGACCAGGGCACGGCGGTCCTGCGGGCGGTGGCCGCGGCGAGCCGCCCACCCGGCGGCGCAGCCCGCCAGCACGACCGCGGCGGCGGTGGCCGCCAGCCCGGCCGGCGAGGCGGCGGCGGCCGGCCACCACAGCGGGACCTGCACCAGGCCGGCGACGACCGCCGCGACGGCGACGAGGCCGAGCTGGCCGACCACCGTCAGCCGGTGGGCGCCGGCCACCGCGGCGTTGCGCCGGGGCAGCGAGCGGGTGTCACGCGCGATCCTGGACACCATCGTGGACTCCCAGACCGTCCACGCCACGACGGCGGCGACCACGACCGCGGCAGCGAGCAGGGTGTCCACGGCACCAGGGTAAGAACCCGCGGGCGGCACGACGAACCGAGGGAGCCTCCGCAGCGGTAACAGTTCGTCATCACGTGCATAACGGATCGGTCCGATCCCGTCACGGTCCGGTCGCGCGATCCGTCGGTCGTCCGGACCAGCCGCCGCCGTCGACCTCGCCGCTCAGCCAGGCGGGGAGCCATCCCGGGTGCACCGCGTCACCGGTGGTCGCGAGCTCGGCCGCAGACCACCATCGCCAGCCGAGCACCGCGCGCGTCTCCGTCTCGGTGTGGGCGGTCGGACGCGAGACGACGTCCACGTCGGGCAGGTGCGCCACGAAGAACTGCTCGTGCTGGCGGTAGGCGACGCCGTCGAAGTCGAAGCAGGCCGTCCGCTCGGCCACCGGTCCCTGCAGCCCGCCGACCGTCAGACCGGTCTCCTCCCAGAGCTCGCGCCGTGCGGTCTGCTCAGGGGTCTCGCCGCCCTCGGCCCCGCCTCCGGGGGTGAACCACCAGGTCCCTGCCTGCGGCCGCGCCGGGTCGCAGCCGCGCAGCAGCAGCACCCGCTGCGCCCCGTCGAGGAGCAGCACGCGCGCGGCCTCACGGTCGACGACCGACGTCACCTACGCCTCCTCGCTGCCTGCTCGGTCCTGCCGCCGGGGCCGGTCAGTAGTACCAGGGGAACGCGGACCAGTCCGGGGCGCGCTTCTGGAGGAAGGCGTCCCGGCCCTCGACAGCCTCGTCGGTCATGTACGCCAGGCGGGTGGCCTCGCCCGCGAAGACCTGCTGGCCCATGAGTCCGTCGTCGGTCAGGTTGAGCGCGAACTTCAGCATCCGCTGGGCCGTCGGCGACTTGCCGGTGACCTCGCGCGCGACCTGGAGGGCCTCGACCTCCAGGTCGGCGTGCGGGGCGACCACGTTGACCGCCCCCATCCGCTGCATCTGCTCGGCGTCGTACGTGCGGCCGAGGAAGAAGATCTCGCGGGCGTTCTTCTGGCCCACCAGCTTGGCCAGGTACGCCGAGCCGTAGCCGGCGTCGAAGGAGCCGACGTCGGCGTCGGTCTGCTTGAAGCGCGCGTGCTCACGGCTGGCCACCGTGAGGTCGCAGACCACGTGCAGGGAGTGGCCGCCGCCGGCCGCCCAGCCGCCCACGACCGCGACGACCACCTTGGGCATGGTCCGGATCAGTCGCTGCACCTCCAGCACGTGAAGCCGCCCACCCTCGGCCGCGGCCCGCCGGGCGTCCACGGTGTCGGCGGTCTCACCGTCGGCGTACTGGTAGCCGGTGCGGCCGCGGACCCGCTGGTCGCCGCCGGAGCAGAACGCCCAGCCGTGGTCACGTGCGCTGGGGCCGTTGCCGGTCAGCAGCACGCAACCGACGTCGGGGCTGCGTCGCGCGTGGTCGAGGACGGCGTACAGCTCGTCCACCGTGTGCGGGCGGAAGGCGTTGCGCACGTCCGGGCGGTCGAACGCCACGCGCACGGTGCCCGCGACAGGGCCTGGCAGCACGCAGCGGTGGTAGGTGACGTCGGTGAGCGACTCGCGTCCCAGCTCGGCGGGGTCCACCTCGCGCCAGGCCGCCGGGTCGAAGGTGTCGGAGACGTTGGGCAGGGCGGGCACAGCAGGAGCCTAGGGCGGTCCGGGCGGTCCACCCGGGCCAGACTGGCGTCGTGGCCCCCGACCTGCCCGACCTCCCGGCGCCCGCGGCAGTCCACGTCGTCGCCCTCCCGCTCACCACGCGGTTCCGCGGGGTCACGGTGCGGGAGGCCCTGCTGGTGGAGGGGCCCGCCGGGTGGGGGGAGTTCTCGCCGTTCCCCGAGTACGGCGACGGGGAGGCGTCCCGGTGGCTGGCGGCCTGCCTCGAGTCCTCCGCGACCGGGTTCCCCGCCGTCCTGCGCGGCACGGTCGAGGTCAACGCCACCGTCCCTGCCGTGCCGGCCGGTGAGGTGGGGGCCGTGCTCGCGCTGTTCCCGGGCTGCCGCACGGCCAAGGTCAAGGTCGCCGAGCCCGGCCAGCAGCTCGCCGACGACCTGGACCGGGTGGCCGCCGTGCGTGACGTGCTCGGCCCGGGTGGTCGGGTGCGCGTGGACGCGAACGGCGCCTGGGACGTGCCGCAGGCGCTGGACGCGCTCCGGACGCTCGCCGGGGTGCTCGGCGACGCGTTCGACTACGCCGAGCAGCCCGTGGGCGACGTCGCGGACCTCGCCCGGCTCCGGGTCCGGCTGGCTGCGACCCACGTGGCCGTCCGGGTGGCGGCCGACGAGTCGGTCCGACGGGCGGAGGACCCGCTGGCGGTGGCGCTCGCCGGGGCCGCGGACGTGGTCGTCGTCAAGGTGGCCCCCCTCGGCGGGGTCCGACGGCTGCTCGAGGTGGCCGAGGTCCTCAGGGAGCGCCACGACGTCGACGTGACCGTGAGCTCTGCGCTCGACACCTCGGTCGGGCTGTCGGCCGGGGTGGCGGCAGCCGGCGCCCTGCCCGGGCCCCCCCAGGCCGCCGGCCTGGGCACCGCCGCCCTGCTGGCCGTCGACGTCACGGCGCGGCCGCTGCTGCCGGTCGACGGCCGGGTCCCGGTCCGGCCGGTCGTCCCCGACCTGGACCTGCTGGCACGCCATGCCGCCGGGCCGGACCGTCAGCTCTGGTGGCGCGACCGCCTGGCCCGCTGCCACGCCCTGCTGCGGCGGCACGCGGCATGATCGACCGGTGAGCGAGAACAGGTCGACCCTGGCCGCCCGCGGGGTCGTCCAGGGGCTGGTGGACGCCGGCGTCGAGCACGTCGTGCTCTGCCCTGGCTCACGGTCGGCGCCGCTGGCCTACGCCCTCCACGCCGCCGAGCAGGCCGGGCTGCTCAGCGTGCACGTCCGCATCGACGAGCGGTCGGCGGCGTTCACCGCCCTCGGTGTCGGCAAGGGCTCCGGGCCGGCCGCGGTGGTCACGACGTCCGGGACGGCGGTCGCCAACCTGCTCCCCGCGGCGTGGGAGGCCCACCACGGCCTGGTGCCCCTGCTGCTCCTCACCGCCGACCGGCCCGCCCGGCTCCGCGGGACCTGGGCCAACCAGACCACCCACCTGCAGGCCGGCGCCCTGGCCGGGGCCACCCTGCTGAGCCAGGACCTGGACGGGGACGACGACCTCGACTGGCCGGGCCTCGTGGTGCAGGCGGTGGCCCGGACCCTCGGGGTGGCGCCGGGGGGCAGCCGCGACGGTCGGCGCGGGCCGGTGCACCTGGACCTCGGGTTCGACGAGCCCCTCGTTCCCGGTGCCGGATCCTGGGAGCCCGAACCCCGTCGGGGGCCTTCCCTGCTGGAGGAGCTGGCCGACCTCGGGCTGGACGGTGACCTCGACCCCGGTGACCTCGACCCCGGTGACCTCGACCCCGGTGACCTCGACCCCATGGACCACCTGGACCCCGACGCCCCGGTCGAGGACCTCGACGACGACGAGCTCGACCTCTCCTACCGCGACCCCAGCCGGGGCCCGGGCGGACAGCTGCTCATGTGGTCCCGACGCCGGACCGTCGTCGTCGCCGGAGACGGGGCCGGACGGCTGGCGCGCGAGCTGGCCGACCCGGCCGCCTTCCCGCTGCTGGCCGAGCCGTCCTGCGGGGCGGGGGCGAGCGTCTCCGCCGTCGGCGCCTACCGGCTACCTGCTCGACCTGCCCGAGCTGGGGCAGCAGGTGGAGCGCGTCGTCGTGCTCGGCCGTCCCACGCTGTCGCGCCCGGTGAGCAGGCTGCTCTCGCGCGCGGACGTCGAGGTGGTCCACGTGCCCCGGGCCGGGCAGGCAGGTCCTGGGCGCGAGCACCGGCGGGTGGCGGGCGTGATGGCCGCGAACCCGACCGCGGAGGACCTGGCGTGGTTCGACCGGTGGCTGCTGGCGGGGCGCCGAGCCCGTGGGGCCGTCGACGACGTCCTCGACACCTGGCCCACGCTGTCCGGCCTGCACGTGGCCCGTGCGGTGGCCCGGGCGCAGCAGGCCCTGCCGGCGGACGGTCCGCTGCTGCTGGTCGGGGCCAGCAGCCCCGTGCGAGACCTCGACCTGGTCCTGGACCACGGCGTGGAGCAGCCCGCCGTGCACGCCTCCCGGGGGCTCGCGGGGATCGACGGCACGGTGTCGACCGCGGCGGGGCTGGCCCTCGGCCGGGCCACCCCGGTGCGGGCGCTCATGGGCGACCTCACCTTCCTGCACGACACCAACGGCCTGCTCGTCGGCCCGACCGAGGAGCGCCCGCCGGTGCAGGTCGTGGTGGTCGACGACGGCGGGGGCAGCATCTTCGGGCTGCTCGAGCACGGGGAGGACCGCTTCGCGTCGGTGCACGAACGGTTCTTCGCCACGCCGCAGGACGTCGACCTCGCCGCCCTCTGCGCGGCGCACGGCGTCGCGCACCGGCTCGTCACCGACGAGGCCGGGCTCGCAGAGGTCCTCCAGCGCTGGGACGGAGGCAGCGAGGTCGTGCAGGTGCTCGTGGACCGGAGCCGTGCCCGCGCCCTCGCCGCGCAGGTGCAGCGCGCCGCCAGGGCAGCCGCGGGGGAGGGTCTGTGACCGCCGGGCGGGTCAGGGGCGCCGGTCACCCGCCGGACCGGTCGTGCCCCGCACGATCAGCTCGGGCGCGAACAGGTACTCCGTGGTCGGGTGCTGCCCGGTGCGCAGCTGCTCGACCAGGGCAGTGATGGCGACGGCGGCCATGTCGCCGACCGGCTGGCGGAGCGAGGTCAGCGGTGGGTCCATGAACGCGTTGACGGGGGAGTCGTCGAACCCGATGACCGACACGTCGCGCGGGATCGACAGCCCCATCGCCCGGGCGGCCCGGATGACGCCCAGGGCCATCGGGTCGGAGGCGCAGACGATGCCGGTGACCCCGGCCTCGATCAGCCGTCGGCCCGTGGCCTGCCCGCCCTCGATGGTGAACAGCGAGTGCTCCACGACCGCGGTGAAGGGGTCGTCGCCGTCGGCCCGCTCCGCGACGAACCGCTGGACGGCCTCGACCTTGCGCACGACGGGGGTGTAGCGCTCGGGGCCCACGGCGAGGCCGATCCGGCGGTGCCCGAGCGTGCCGAGGTGCTGCACCGCCATCTGGACCGCGCTGGCGTCGTCGACGGCGATGAACGTGGCGTCGAGGTCCGGCACGAAGCCGTTGACCAGGACCAGCGGCACGCCCAGCCGCCGCAGCCGGTGGTAGCGGTCCGGCGGTGCGGTGGTGTCCGCGTGCATGCCGGAGACGACCACCAGCCCGGCCATGGACCGGCCGAGCATGAGCTCGACCCACTCGTCCTCGCTGACCCCGGGCGTGAACTGCGACCCGACGATGGGCGTGTACCCCTGCTGCACCAGCAGCGTCTGCATCCGCTGGACGAAGGCGGGGAAGACGGGGTTGTCCAGCTCGGGCACCACGAGGCCCACCACGTCGGTCTCGATCCCGGTGCTCCGCCTGCTCGCGACGTAGCCCGCCGCCTCCGCGGCCGCGAGCACCCGTTCCCGGACAGCGTCGCTCACCCCGTTCTTACCGCGCAGCGCGCGGCTGACGGTGGCGGGGCTCACCCCCACCTCCGCAGCGATGACGTCGAGGGTGGTCATGGCTCGAGCGTGGCAGCCGCGCAACGACCGGCGCAAGGAACTCCAGCAGCGTGCGACGGAAGGAGAGCAACACTCGGCAACGGCCGCACAAGGTCGACGCAAGGTCCGCCTTCTTGGCGCAGTGCCACCGACGAGACCCGCGCGCACCGGTCGCGCAGGTGACCAGCGACGCCGACGCGCGGAGGACGACCTCACGGTCGCCGTCCCGCGCCTGGACGTCGGCACCGTCCGCGAGAACCCGATCTCGCGGGCCGGGCGACGTCGACGTGCAGCACGGCCCCAGCACGGTGCAGGTCCGCTTCCCCGGGCCGGGTGCGGCCGTCCTCGCCCGCGGCTGAACGGGTGTTTCCTGCACACCGCGGCCGCGACGCTGTCATGATGCCCCTCGACGGCGCCCGGTGGCACCGTGCGCCGCCCGGACGGGAGAACTCTGTGGACTACGCGCGGCTCTTCTCCTCGATCCCGACCCCGTACCTGGTCATGACGCCGGACCTCGTCATCGTGGAGGCCAACGAGGCGTACCTGGCCGTCGTGGGGCGCCGACGCGACGACATCGTCGGCCGGCCCGTGTTCGAGGCCTTCCCGCCGCTGCCCGACGCCCTGGACGACACCGGGGTGTCCCGGGTGCAGCGGTCCTTCGAGCGGGCACGGGACGCGGGGGTCCCGGACACCATGCCCGTGCAGAAGTACGACATCCCCGACGCCTCGGGCGGCTACGTCGAGCGCTACTGGTCGCTGATCAGCGTGCCGGTCCTGGATGACGCGGGGCGGACGGTGCTCGTGGTCCAGCGCACGGAGGACGTCACGGAGTACGTGCGCGAGCGGGAGCGCCGTCGCGACGCCACCCAGCACAGCGCGGAGCTGAGGCGTCGCACCGAGGAGGCCGAGGCGGACCTGTACGCCCGCAGCCAGGAGCTGGACGTGGCGCTGCAAGCCCGTGACGCCGCCGGCCGCAGGCTCTCGGCACTGGCCGAGGTGGCGCTGCAGCTCGGTCACACCGAGTCCGTGGAGGAGCTCACCGCGGTCGTCGTCGAGCGGGGGGTGGCGGCGCTGGGGGCCGACGGCGGCGCCGTGGCGGTGCGCACGGGTGACGAGCTGTCCCTCGTCATCACCGGCGACCTGGGTGAGCGGACGCAGGCCGTCTACGGCCGGCTGCCGGTGGACGGGCCGCTGCCCGGCTCGATGTCCGCCCGTGGCGGGCAGGAGTTCTGGCTCCCCGACCGTGCCGCCTGCCTCGCCCACCACGAGAGCATGAGACACGTCCTCGACGACACCGGCTGCGAGGCGTGGGTCTGCCTCCCGCTGGAGGGTGACGGCCGGCTGCTCGGGTCGTTGAGCGTCGGATGGCGTGACGCGCACGCCTTCGGCACCGCCGAGCGGGAGGTCCTGCGAGCCATGGCCGCCCAGTGCGCCCAGAACCTCGCGCGGCTCCAGGCGCGCGAGGTCGAGCGACGCTCGACGGCCGCCGTCATGCGGATGTCGGAGACGCTGCAGCGCAGCCTGCTCACGGAGCCACCGCAGCCCGACCACCTGCAGATCGCGGTGCGCTACCGCCCCGCCGCGCGCGAGGCGCAGGTGGGTGGCGACTGGTACGACGCCTTCATCACCCCGGACGGCGCCACCAACCTGGTCATCGGCGACGTCGCCGGCCACGACCGGATCGCCGCCGCGGCGATGGGCCAGGTGCGGAACCTCCTGCGAGGGATCGCCTACACCGTCGAGCAGCCGCCCGACCGGGTGCTCGCCTCCCTCGACCGGGCCATCCGCGACCTGGCCGTCGGAGCGCTCGCCACCGCGGTCCTCGCGCGCGTGGAGCAGGACCCAGACATGGTCGCCTCGGGTGACCGCCGGTTGCGCTGGGCCAACGCGGGCCACCCACCGCCCCTTCTCCTGGCGCCCGACGGCACGGTGGAGGTCCTCCACACCGAGGCCGACCTGCTGCTGGGGATCGACCCGGACTCGCCGCGGCACCACCACGTCCGGGTGCTGCGGCCGGGTGCCACGGTGCTGCTGTACAGCGACGGGCTCATCGAGCGGCGGGAGCAGTCGATCGACGAGGGCCTGCGGCGGCTGGTCGCCACGGCGGAGCGGCTCGGCGGCCACGACCTGGAGCGCCTGTGCGACGGCCTGCTCGCCCAGGCCGGTGGCCGCCAGGACGACGTCGCGATCCTCGCGCTGCGCGCCCACCCCCAGGACGCTCCCCGCCCGCCCGAGGCCGGCTGCGAGCTGCTGCCGGCCGAGCAGGCCGAGGCCCGGCTGGCGAACGTCGGCTGACGGGCCGCGAGCTCAGGCGCCGGCGGCGGCCCTCGGGCGTCCCAGCAGCCCGAGCGCGCCGGCCAGCTCCTCCCCGAGGCCCAGCTGGGCGATGGCGTCGACGTCGCCGGCCACCTCCTGCTCGAGGGCGCGGACCAGCGGGATCACCCGTTCGCCGAAGGCCTGCACCTCCTCGCGGACGTGCAGGAAGCCGAGCAGCAGCAGGTCGACCCCGATGAGCTTGTACGCCAGCACCCGCCGGGCGACCTGCTCCGGCGTCCCGACCAGGCCCGTCCGGAAGCCGTCGTTGTACTGGACCAGGTCGGTGAAGGTGCTGTCGGACCACATGCCCTTGCCGTCGGCCGTGGACCGGCCGGCCTGACGGACCGCCTCGCCGAAGCCCTCGACCTTCTCGGTGTCGGCGTGGGCGACGATGTCCGCCACGACCTGCCGGGCCTCGTGCTCGGTGTCGCGGACGACCGCGAACCCGTTGAGCCCGAAGCGGATGGCCCGGCCGTTCGCGGCGGCGTGGCCACCCACCTCGGACACCTGCTCCGCGACGCCGTCGTAGCTGTTGCCGTTCATGAAGTACCAGTCGCTCACCCGCCCGGCCATCTCGCGGGCGGCTGTGGAGTTCCCGCCCTGGAAGATCTCCGGCAGCACGTCGGGCTGCGGCCGGAACGTGAGGTCGCGGGTGCGGAAGAAGTCACCGCGGTAGGTGAAGTCGTCCGTCGTCCACGCGCCCCTCAGGACGTCGATGAACTCCTCGGACTGCCGGTAGCGCTCGCCGTGCTCGAGCCACGTCGCCCCGAGCGAGAGGGCCTCGGCCTTGAACCACCCGGAGACCACGTTCAGCGCCAGCCGCCCGTCCGTCAGCGCCTGGGCCGTGGCGGCCCACTTGGCCAGCACCGTCGGCTGCCAGAAGTACGGGTGCACGGCGGCGATGACCTTCAGCCGCTCGGTCGCCAGCAGCAGGGCCAGGGAGAACGACGTCGACTCGTGCTGCTCGTCGGCGCCGTAGCTGGCGCCGTAGCGGACCTGGGTGAGCGCGTAGTCGAAGCCCGCCGCCTCGGCGGCGCGAGCGGTGTCGACGTTGTACGCAGGGGTGTGGTCGGTGCGCTGCGGCAGCGTCGACACGACCAGGCCGCCCGACACGTTGGGGACCCAGTAGGCGAACCGGAGGGGCTCGGGGCTGGTGCTGCTCATGCGACGGCTCCGCTCAGGTGGGCGACGGTGGTGCGGGCATGCGTGCTCGTGCTGGTCCGGGTGCGGGTGTACGCGCGGTCGTGGTGCAGCAGCGGGTCGTCGGCGCCGCGGTACAGCCGCCGGTCCGCGGCCGGCCCCGCCGGCGCGTCGGTCCGGTCCGCGTCGTCGTCCTCGTCGCTGCGGCTCACCTCGCCGAGGACCACGAGCGAGTCCCCGGCGTCCACCAGGCGCAGGACGGACCCGCTCAGGCGGGTGAGCGCCCCGCGGAGCCGGGGCAGGCCGTCGGGGTCCCACGTCCAGGCGTGCTCGTCGGCGAACCGCTGCGCCGCGGGCCCGGCGAACCGGCGCGCGGTGCCCTCCTGGTCGGCGGCGAGCAGGTGGACGGCGTACCGCCCGCTGCGCAGCAGCGTGTCGAGGCTGGACGAGGTGCGGGAGAGGTTGAAGGACAGGATCGGTGGCGCCAGGGACACCGAGACGACGGAGACGGCGGTGAAGCCGACCGGGGTCCCTGCGTCCGCGCTCGTCACGACCCAGACGCTGGAGGCGTCGAGGCGGAAGGCACGTCGCAGGTCGACCGGCGACCCACCCCGGGTGGGGATGGTCACGAGTGGACTCCTTGCTGGTCGGGCGTCGAAAGGCCCGGGAGGACGGGTGTGGGTGGGACCCCCGACGGGGGACCGGGTGCGCCGGCGAGGCCGAGGGGCGCTCGCGGCAGGCGTCAGGACGGACAGGCCGCCGACGCGGTGAGGTGGAGGTCGACGGTGCGACGACGGGTCAGGCGGAGGTCGTCGGACCGGACGGACGTTCGCACGGGCATTCGCACGCTGAGCTCCTCATCGGTCCTGGCGGGAGCACCCGCACCCGTTGCCGGGGGGTTGCTGCGACGTCGACGAGCCAGGTCTCTCGGTCGCTCTGGATGGGCCGTGCCCCGACAGTGACACCTTGGTCACCGGGTGTCCAGTCCTCAGCACCCGCTGTCCCGGATCGCGAGACCGACGCCGCGCCACCGGCCTGGCGCGCGGGGGCCGGCGGTGCTCGGCCGGGTCGGGCGGCGCACCGACCGACCACCTCACCCGCCGAGCGCGTCCCGCATGGGCACGAACTTGGCCGCCGACTCCGCGAGCTCCGCCGTGGGGTCGGATCCCTCGACGATCCCGCAGCCGGCGAACAGGCGGATCTCGTGCGGGTCGTCGCAGACCTGGCCGCACCGCAGCGCGATGCCCCACTCACCGTCGCCGGACGCGTCCAGCCAGCCCACCGGGCCGGCGTAGCGACCGCGGTCCATGCCCTCGACCTCGTCGATGAGGGCGGCGGCGGCGGCCGTCGGGGTGCCGCACACCGCCGCGGAGGGGTGCAGAGCGTCCGCGAGGCGGAGGCTGGACACGTCGTCACGCAGCACACCCGTGACGTCCGTGGCCAGGTGCATCACGTTGGCCAGGTGCAGCACGAAAGGCGACTCCGGGACGTTGGTGCCCGCGCAGAACGGGGTCAGCGCCTCCACGACGCTGCGCACGGCGTACTCGTGCTCACCGAGGTCCTTGCTCGAGCGGGCCAGCGACGCGGCCAGCGCGAGGTCGTGGGCGTCGTCACCGGTGCGCCGGATCGTCCCGGCCAGCACCCGGGAGGCCACGAGGCGGACGTGCGTCCGGACCAGGATCTCCGGCGTCGCCCCGACGAGCCCGTCCACGCCGAAGGTCCACGTCGTCGGGTAGGCGTCGGCCAGCCTGCGAAGCAGCACGCGCTGGTCCAGCGGCCGCTCGCTCCTGGCGAGAAGGTCCCGGGCGAGGACCACCTTGTCCAGCTCGCCCGCCTCCACGCGGGCGACCGCACGGGCCACCAGGCGCTCCCAGTCGACGCTGCTGACCACGCCGTCGCCGAACACGGCGCCCGGCGAGGCGTCGGGCGACGGCTGCTGCGGCGGTGGCCGGTCGAGCGGGCCGGGCAGGGTGGCACCGGCCCCTGCGCCCCGGTCGGCGCTGCCCAGCGTGGTGCGCGTCAGCCACCAGCGGCCCTCCCGGTGCCCGACGACGGTCGAGGGCACCACCAGCGAGCTCGCGGCCGAGGAGCCGTCGGCGAAGGCGAACGAGCCGAACGCGACGGGCCCGGTGCCCCGCAGGGCGACGTCGTCGCGCACCACCGCGCCGGCCACCAGCCGTCGCCAGCCGCGCTCGGCGTCCAGGAACCGGCGGGGGCCCGACGTCTGCAGCCGGGCCGCCTCACCCCAGCCGACCACGCCCTCGCCCCGGCGCACCCAGCTGAGCGGGGTCTGGCCGGGGGGCAGCAGCCCCAGCAGAGGTCCGGGGTCGTCGATCTCGACCGTGCGGGCGACCAGCCGGGCGGCCGGACGAGCGACGGGTGCGACAGGGTCGGGCGCCGTGGCGGACATCAGGAGCAAGGGTAAGCACCTCGGCGCCTGCGGACGTCGGGGGCTCACCTGGACGCCGCGGGCACCGTGGGAGCATGGCGCCGTGCCCGACAGCGGAGTGCCCCAGAGGTCCGACGCGGGCGTGCGTGCCCGGCTGGACAAGCGCCCCGACGAGGTGTCGACCATGTTCGACGGTGTCGCGCCCCGCTACGACCTCACCAACACCGTGCTCTCGCTCGGCTCGGACCGACGCTGGCGGACGCTGGTCACCCGGGAGGTCGACGCGCGCGCGGGCGAGCGGGTGCTGGACCTGGCGGCCGGAACGGGCACGTCGACCGAGCCGTTCGTCGACGCCGGGGTCCGGGCCGTCGCCTGCGACTTCTCCCTCGGCATGCTGCGGGTCGGTCGACGCCGGCGCCCCGACCTGCCCTTCCTCGCCGGCGACGCCACCCGGCTTCCCTTCGAGGACGGCTGCTTCGACGCCGCCACGATCTCCTTCGGCCTGCGCAACGTCGTCGACCCCGACGCCGGGCTCGCGGAGATGCTCCGCGTCGTCCGTCCCGGTGGCCGGCTGGTGGTGTGCGAGTTCAGCCACCCGACCTGGCGGCCGTTCCGTGCCGTGTACGACACCTACCTGCTGCGGGCGCTGCCCGCGGTGGCGAGGGTCGCCTCCTCGAACCCGGACGCCTACGACTACCTGGCGGAGTCGATCCGGGCATGGCCGGACCAGCAGGCCCTCGCCGAGCGCATCAGGGCCTCGGGGTGGCGCCAGGTGACGTGGCGCGACGCCAGCCTGGGCGTCGTCGCGCTGCACCGCGCGGTCCGGCCGGCCTGAGCCGGCCGGCCCCGGGACGACCGGAGCCCGCCGCACCCGTGAGCCCCCGCCGGGGGCGTGGCCCCGCTGCGTCGTACCCTTGTGAAGGCGTGCACAACCCGAGGTGCGCCCTGTCCCGGAGGTCCGCGTGAGCACCCAGACCGAGCAGCCCGACGCACCCGTCGCCGACGTCCCCACCGAGGCCGACGTGGTCGTCGTCGGCGCCGGGCCCGCCGGCTCCACCGCCGCGGCCTACCTGGCCCGCGCCGGGCTCGACGTCGTCCTCCTGGAGAAGACGGCCTTCCCGCGCGAGAAGGTCTGCGGCGACGGCCTGACCCCGCGCGGGGTCAAGGAGCTCGTCGCCCTGGGCGTGCCGCACGAGGAGCGGGACGGCTGGATCCGCAACAAGGGGCTCCGCATCATCGGGGGAGGGCAGCGCCTGGAGCTGGGGTGGCCCGAGCTCACCGGGGTGCCGAGCTACGGACTCGTCCGGCCCCGGGCCGACCTGGACGAGGTGCTCGCCCGCACCGCCCAGCGCGAGGGCGCACAGCTCTTCGAGCAGACCTCGGTGACCGCGCCCGTGCTCGACGCCTCGGGGCGGATCACCGGGGTGACCTGGGCCCGGCACGACGCCCGCGGTCGCCGGACCGGGCTCACCGGTTCGGTCAGCGCCAGGCTGGTGGTGGCCGCCGACGGCAACTCCTCCCGGCTCAGCCTGGCCATGGGGCTCCTCAAGCGTGACGACCGCCCTCTCGGCGTCGCCGTCCGGACGTACTACACCTCGCCCCGCACGGATGACGACTTCCTCGAGTCCTGGCTGGAGCTGTGGGACGGGCCTGCCGGGCGGTCGACCCTCCTGCCGGGCTACGGCTGGGTGTTCGGGGTCGGCGACGGCACGAGCAACGTCGGGCTCGGCATCCTCAGCAGCTCCAAGGCCTTCGGCAACGTCGACTACAAGGAGCTGCTGCAGCGCTGGGTGGCGACCATGCCCGCCGACTGGGGCTTCACCCCCGACAACCAGGTGGGCGGTATCAAGGGGGCGGCCCTGCCCATGGGGTTCAACCGCACGCCGCACTACACCCGTGGCCTCGTCCTGGTCGGTGACGCCGGGGGCATGGTGAACCCGTTCAACGGCGAGGGCATCGCCTACGCCATGGCCAGCGCCCGGATCGCCGCCGGCGTCATCGCCGACGCCATGACGCTGCCCGCGGACCAGCGTGAGCGGTCGCTGGCGTCGTACCCCGCGGCCGTCGAGGCCGAGATGGGCGCCTACTACGCCCTGGGCCGCGTGTTCGTGAAGCTCATCGGCAACCCGTGGGTGATGCAGACCGCCACCAGGTACGGCCTGCCCCGCCCGCTCCTCATGCAGTTCGTCCTCAAGCTGCTCGCCAACCTGTACGAGGACAAGGGCGGCGCGAGCGTGGACAAGGTCATCCAGCAGATGGAGCGACTCTCCCCGGTGGCGGCGAGGATCGCGTGAGCCCAGCCCCTAGGATTGCCCGCGCACGCCGGGGACACGCTCCCCGCCGCACGAGGACCTGACGAGGAGTGGCGACGTGAGCCCTTATCTGCCGCTGGTGATCATGCTGGCGATCGGCGCCGGCTTCGCCGCCTTCTCGATCCTCGCGACCTCGCTGACCGGGCCGTCCCGCTACAACCGCGCCAAGCTCGAGGCGTACGAGTGCGGCATCCAGCCCACGCCGCAGGCCGCAGGCGGCGGTCGCGTCCCGGTCAAGTTCTACCTGATCGCCATGCTCTTCATCGTCTTCGACATCGAGACGGTCTTCCTCATCCCGTGGGCCATCGCCTTCAACCAGCTCGGGGTGTTCGCGCTCGTCCAGGTGCTGCTCTTCGTCGGGGCGATCCTCATCGCCTACGGCTACGTGTGGCGCCGGGGCGGGCTCGAGTGGGACTGAGCACCCCGGCACCGAGCACCCCGGCACCGAGCACCCCCTGACGGCTCGTCCCGCACCGCAGCAGAGGCACCAGACGCACCAGCGACAGGAGCACAGCATGGGTATCGAGGAGAAGCTCCCCGCCGGGATCCTCCTGGGGCAGGTGGAGCAGCTCGTCGGCCTCGTCCGCAAGGCGTCGGTGTGGCCGGCCACCTTCGGCCTGGCCTGCTGCGCCATCGAGATGATGGCCGTCGGCGGGCCCAAGTACGACATCGCCCGGTTCGGCATGGAGCGGTTCTCGGCGAGCCCTCGCCAGGCCGACCTCATGATCGTCGCCGGCCGCGTGAGCCAGAAGATGGCCCCTGTCGTCCGACAGGTCTACGACCAGATGCCCAACCCCAAGTGGGTCATCGCCATGGGCGTCTGCGCGTCCTCCGGGCGGCATGTTCAACAACTACGCGATCGTCCAGGGCGTCGACCACATCGTCCCCGTGGACGTGTACCTGCCCGGCTGCCCGCCGCGCCCGGAGATGCTGCTGGACGCGATCCTCAAGCTCCACGAGCAGATCAAGGGCGAGAAGATGGGCGCCCACAAGCTCGGGCCGAGCCCGAGGCCGAGGAGCGGGCCCTCGCCGCCACCCCCACCATGCAGATGAAGGGCCTCCTGCGGTGAGCGACGCGCACCGACGGCGACCCGGCCGGAGAAGGCCCGCGACGGCGGCCGACGACCAGGCCCCCAGGACGGCCGTCGAGGGCGAGGCCGCTCGACCCCACGACCAAGGTGTCCACCGACCCGGCCGTCCGCGAGGCCACGCGAGGGCTCGGGCACCCCGGGCACCGACGCCGACGCCGAGCGACCGCGCACGACGGAGCGTACCGGCAGGGCCTCGAGCCGTCCGGCACCCCGGCTGCGGCCACCCCGGTCACCACCCGCGCGGCATGTTCGGCTCGCCCGCCGGCCCGGGCGACACCTCCGGCTACTCCGGCCTCGTCGGCCACCTCCACCGTGGCCGCTGCCGGCCAGCGTCCCGTACGGCGGCTGGTTCGACGAGGTCGCCGACCTGCTGGGGGAGAGCCTCGACGAGGCGGGGCTGGGCTTCGACAGCCCGGCGGGCGCCATCGAGAAGGTCGTCGTCGAGCTTCGGCGAGATCACCTTGCACGTGCGGCGCGAGCACCTCCTCGAGGTCTGCCGCCGGCTGCGGGACGAGCCCGACCTGCGCTTCGAGCTGAGCCTCGGCGTCTCCGGGCGTCCACTACCCGGAGGACACCGGTCGCGAGCTGCACGCCGTCTACCACCTGAAGTCGATCACCCACGGCCGTCGCGTGCGCCTGGAGGTGTCCGTGCCCGACGCCGACCCGCACATCCCCTCGACCACGGCGGTCTACCCGACCCACGACTGGCACGAGCGCGAGACCTGGGACTTCTTCGGCATCCAGTTCGACGGTCACCCCGCGCTCACCCGGATCCACATGCCCGACGACTGGCCGGGCCACCCGCAGCGCAAGGACTACCCCCTCGGCGGCATCCCGGTGGAGTACAAGGGCGCCACCGTCCCGTCGCCCGACGAGCGGAGGCAGTACACGTGAGCAGCACCCACACCGACGCCCAGGGGGCGACCGGCAACCCCGTGGACTCCACCGCGGCCCCCGCGGACGCCACCCCGGCCGCAGCGGGCGGCTCCACCAGCAGACGACGCCTACGGCGTGCTCAACGCCGACAACGACGTGCTGGAGGGCTCGGTCGTCACCGTCGGCGGCGGCGACTGGGACGACGTCGTGGACACCGCGCGCCTCGGCGAGGAGCGCATCGTCGTCAACATGGGCCCGCAGCACCCGTCGACCCACGGCGTGCTCCGGCTGATCCTCGAGGTCGAGGGCGAGACGGTCACCGAGGCCCGCGCCGGCATCGGCTACCTGCACACCGGCATCGAGAAGAACATGGAGGTGCGCTCCTGGACCCAGGGCGTCACCTTCTGCACGCGCATGGACTACCTGTCGCCCGATCTTCAACGAGACGGCCTACTGCCTGGGGATCGAGAAGATGCTCGGCATCACCGAGCAGGTCCCCGAGCGGGCGAGCGTGCTTCGCGTGCTCACCATGGAGCTCAACCGGATCGGCAGCCACGCCGTGGCGCTGGCCACCGGCGGCATGGAGCTCGGCTCCACCACGATGATGACCGACGGCTTCCGCGAGCGGGACAAGGCGCTGGAGATCCTCGAGGAGATCACCGGCCTGCGGATGAACCACGCGTTCGTCCGCCCCGGCGGCGTCGCCAGGACATCCCCCCCGGCGCGCTGGACTCCATCCGCGAGTTCCTGCCCAGCATCCGCTCCGGCATCCGCGACCTGGAGAACCTCAGCGCGCAGAACCCCACGCTCAAGCAGCGCCTGGTCGGCACCGGCTACCTCAACCTCGCCGGCTGCCTGGCGCTGGGGATCACCGGGCCCGGTGCTGCGCTCGACCGGCCTGCCCGGCGGACCTGCGCAAGGACGAGCCGTACTGCGGCTACGAGAACTACGACTTCGAGGTCGTCACCCGCACCGAGGCCGACAACTACTCGCCGGCTGCGCGATCCGTCTGGACGAGATGTACTCCTCGGTGGACATCGTCGAGCAGTGCATGGAGAAGCTGCGCCGCCTCGGCAACGGCCCCGTCATGGTCGACGACCCCAAGATCCGGTGGCCGTCCCAGCTCGCGCTCGGCGGCGACGGGCTCGGCAACTCCCTGGACCACATCCGCACACATCATGGGCACCTCCATGGAGGCGCTCATCCACCACTTCAAGCTCGTCACCGAGGGTTTCCGCGTCCCGGCCGGGCAGGTCTACACCGCCGTGGAGTCGCCCCGGGGCGAGCTCGGGGCCCACCTGGTCTCCGACGGCGGCACGAAGCCCTACCGGGCCCACTTCCGCGACCCGTCCTTCACCAACCTGCAAGGTGTCTCCGTGATGTGCGAGGGCGCCCAGGTCGCCGACGTCGTCGCCTCGGTGGCCGCCCTGGACCCTGTCATGGGAGGCGTGGACCGCTGATGACGTACAGCCCGGAGACCCTCGCGCAGCTGAGCAGCGACGCTGCCGCGATCGTGGCCCGCTACCCCGAGGAGCGCTCGGCCCTGCTGCCCATGCTGCACCTGGTGCAGTCCGTCGACGGGTTCGTGAGCCCGGACGGGGTGACCTTCTGCGCACAGACCCTCGGTCTGTCCACAGCCGAGGTCTCTGCGGTCGCCACCTTCTACACCCAGTACAAGCGGCACCCCAACGGGAAGTACACCGTCGGGGTCTGCACGAACACCCTGTGCGCGGTGATGGGCGGCGACGAGATCTGGGAGAGCGTCACCCGGCACGCCGGTGTGGGGCACGACGAGACCACCGAGGACGGTCAGGTCACCCTGGAGCGCGTCGAGTGCAACGCGGCCTGCGACTACGCCCCCGTGGTGATGGTCAACTGGGAGTTCTTCGACAACCAGACGCCGCGTTCCACCTGTGACCTCGTGGACCGGCTCCGGGCCGGCGAGGCGGTCCGTCCCACCCGCGGCGCGGACGAGGTCGTCGAGTTCAGGGCGATGTCCCGGGTCCTGGCGGGCTTCGACGACGGCCGCGCCGACGAGGGCCCCGCCGCCGGCGAGGCCACGCTGGTCGGGCTGCGGCTGGCCCGCAGGCAGGGCTGGGCGGCACCGGCGGTGCCGGCCCGCACGGGTCGGCCCAGCGGTGGCGACAGCGAGGGCACCACGAGCCAGGGGAGCAACTGATGGTCGACACGCTGACGCCCGTCCTGTCGGCGATCTGGGACGTCCGCAGGAGCTGGACGCTCAAGACCTACGAGCAGCACGACGGCTACCAGGCGCTGCGCCAGGCGCTGCGCACCCCCCGGGGCGACCTCGTCGACGCGGTGAAGGCGTCGGGGCTGCGCGGTCGTGGCGGTGCCGGCTTCCCGACGGGGATGAAGTGGGGGTTCCTGCCCCCGGACGACGGGCTGCCGCGCTACCTGGTGGTCAACGCCGACGAGTCCGAGCCGGGCACCTGCAAGGACACCCCGCTCATGCTCGCCAACCCGCACGTCCTCATCGAGGGCGTCATCATCTCCGCCTACGCCATCGGGGCGGCCCGGGCCTTCATCTACCTGCGGGGCGAGGAGCTGCACGTGTACCGCCGCCTGCTCAAGGCGGTGGCCGACGCGCGGGCAGCCGGGTACATCGGCACCGACGTCCTCGGGTCGGGGTACGACATCGACGTCGTCGTCCACGCTGGCGCCGGGCGCGTACATCTGCGGCGAGGAGACCGCCCTGCTGGACTCGCTCGAGGGTCGCCGCGGCCAGCCACGCCTCAAGCCGCCGTTCCCGGCCGTGGCCGGGCTGTACGCGCGGCCCACGGTGGTCAACAACGTCGAGTCGATCGCCAGCGTGCCGTCGATCGTCCGCAACGGCGCCGAATGGTTCGCGGGCATGGGCACCGAGAAGTCGAAGGGCTACGGCCTGTTCTCGGTCTCCGGCCACGTCAAGCACCCCGGCCAGTACGAGGCCCCGCTGGGCATCACCATGCGCCAGCTCCTGGACCTGGCCGGAGGCATGCGCGAGGGCAGCACTCTCAAGTTCTGGACCCCGGGCGGCTCGTCGACGCCGCTGTTCACCGCGGAGCACCTCGACGTCCCGCTCGACTTCGAGTCCACCGCGGCAGCGGGGTCGATGCTGGGCACCCGAGCGCTGCAGATGTTCGACCAGACCACCTCGGTCGTGCGCGCGGTGCTGCGCTGGACGGAGTTCTACGCCCACGAGTCGTGCGGCAAGTGCACCCCGTGCCGTGAGGGGACGTACTGGATGGTCCAGATCCTGCGTCGGATCGAGGCGGGCAAGGGCACCGAGGACGACATCGACACCCTGCTGGACACCTGCGACAACATCCTCGGGCCGCTCCTTCTGCGCCCTCGGCGACGGTGCCACCAGCCCCATCACCAGCGCCGTCAAGTACTTCCGCGAGGAGTTCGTCGCCGGCACCCACACCCCGGCCCGGGAGCTCTTCCCCTACCAGGCCTCCACCGTCTTCGCGCCCAGCGAGGGCAGGACGACGCACCGAACCGGCAGGTATGGCATGAGTCTGTCCACCGGGCAACGAGACCGCACGCGCCCTCGAGCAGCGACCGAGACCGTCCCGCTGACCATCGACGGCATCGAGGTGCAGGCCCCCAAGGGCGCGCTTCTCATCCGGGTCGCCGAAGAGCTCGGGATCGCCATCCCGCGCTTCTGCGACCACCCCCTGCTGGAGCCGGCGGGAGCGTGCCGGCAGTGCCTCGTCGAGGTGTCGACGCCCAACCGCGAGGGCCAACTGTCCGAAGATGCCCAAGCCGCAGGCCAGCTGCACCATGACCGTCAGCCCGGGGATGGTCGTCCAGACGCAGCTGACCAGCGCCGTGGCCGACAAGGCGCAGCACGGTGTCATGGAGCTGCTGCTGGTCAACCACCCGCTCGACTGCCCCATCTGCGACAAGGGCGGCGAGTGCCCGCTGCAGAACCAGGCCATGAGCAACGGTCGCGGCGAGTCCCGCTTCGTCGACGCCAAGCGCACGTTCGCCAAGCCGATCAAGATCTCCACGCAGGTCCTGCTGGACCGCGAGCGCTGCATCCTGTGCCAGCGCTGCACCCGGTTCTCCAAGGAGATCGCCGGCGACACGTTCATCGACCTGCAGAAGCGCGGCGCGTCAGCAGCAGATCGGCACGTTCGACACCCGACGTCCTCGGGTTCGCCGGCGGCCCTCACCGAGGGCGCGGCCGAGCTCGACGAGGCGGGCGCGCCGTTCGCCTCGTACTTCTCCGGCAACACCATCCAGATCTGCCCCGTCGGAGCGCTGACCGGCGCCGCCTACCGGTTCCGCGCCCGACCGTTCGACCTGGTGTCGTCGGCGACCGTCTGCGAGCACTGCAGCTCCGGCTGCGCCGTCCGGGCCGACCACCGCCGCGGCGTCGTGCTGCGCCGGCTCGCCGGCGAGGACCCTGCGGTCAACGAGGAGTGGAACTGCGACAAGGGTCGCTGGGCGTTCACCTACGCCACCCTGCCCGACCGCCTGCAGCGTGCCCATGGTCCGCGACGAGGAGACCGGCGAGCTGGTCGAGACCTCCTGGCCGGACGCGCATCGACGTCGCCGCCCGCGGCCTGGCCGCCGCCCGTGACGGCGCCGGTGTCGGCACGCTCGTCGGTGGCCGGCTCACCGTCGAGGACGCCTACGCCTACGCCAAGTTCGCCCGCGTGGTGCTCGGCACCAACGACGTCGACTTGCGGGCCCGACCGCACTCCGTCGAGGAGGAGGCCTTCCTCGCCTCGTCGGTCGCCGGCACCGGCATCGGCGTCACCTACGCGGACCTCGAGAACGCGGCGCCGTGGTCCTCGTCGGGCTTGAGCCCGAGGAGGAGTCGCCGATCCTGTTCCTCCGCCTGCGCAAGGCGGTCCGCAAGGGGCTCATGGTCACGTCGGTCGCCCCTCTGGCCAGCCGCGGCCTGCAGAAGCTCGACGGGCGCCTGGTGCCGACGTGCCCCCGGGGGGGAGGCCGCCGTCCTCGCGGGCGGCCGCCCGCGCGACGGCCGCCGCCCCGGTGGCGAGCGCCCTGCGTACCGAGGGTGCCGTGCTCCTCGTCGGAGAGCGGCTGGCCACCTCTCCCGGCGCGCTGTCGGCGGCCGCGGCCGCAGCCGAGGCGACCGGGCGCCAGGCTCGCCTGGGTGCCCCGTCGGGCCGGTGAGCGCGGGGCCGTCGAGGCCGGCGCGCTGCCCGGCACGCTGCCCGGCGGGCGCCCGCTGTCGAGCGAGGCCCTCGTCGACGTCGCTCTCGCATGGGGGGTCGACCGCCTCCCGTCCCGGCCGGGTCGGGACACCACCGGCATCCTCGCTGCTGCGGCCTGCGGGCGCCGGCCTGCTCGTCGCCGGGGTGGACATCGACGACCTGCCCTTCCCGGCCGCGGCTCGGGCGGCGCTGCGTCGCTCCCAGTTCGTCGTCAGCCTCGAGGTCCGCAGCTCCAGCGTCACCGAGCACGCCGACGTCGTGCTGCCCGTGGCCCCGCCGGCGGAGAAGACGGGCTCGTTCATGGACTGGGAAGGCCGGCTGCGGCCCTTCGACTCCGTGCTCCCCACGGATGCGCCTCAGCGACCACGCGGTCCTCGACGAGCTTGCCCGAGGCCATGGGTGCCCAGATCGGCGCCGCGAAGGCGCTGCAGCCTGCGCGACGAGCTCGCGCAGATCGGCGGCTGGGACGCCAGCCGGCTCCCCGCGCCGGACGTCGGCCCGGGCCCCGCCGGCCACGCCCGAGGGCCGGTCAGGCCGTGCTGGCCACCTGGCACCTGCTGCTGGACGCCGGTCGCGGCCAGGACGGCGAGGCCTACCTCAGCCGGTACCGCCCACCGCGCCCACGCCCGGCTCTCGCCGGCGACCGCGGCAGCGCCCGGCATCGACGGGACGGTGGCCACGTACAGGTCTCCACCGGCGCGGTGGCCGCGTGGTCCCTGGTGCTCCCCGTGCGCGTCGACGCCACCGTGGTCGACGGCGTCGTGTGGCTGCCCACCCGCTCGCGTCGCAGCGAGGTCACGGGCGCGTCTCGGTGCCGGAGCCGGCGACCTGGTAGGAATTGCACCCGCACCCGACCAGCTCGTGACAGGAGACCAGGCGTGAGCCACCCCGCCGGGCCTCTCTCGGCCCTGCCTACCGCGCTCGGCGGCCTCGAGGGACCGGCGTCCGACTTCAGCAAGACACCTGGCTCGTCGCCCTCATCAAGGCCGTCCTGGTCTTCGCGTTCCTCGTGGTCAACGTCCTGGTCGCGATCTGGGCAGAGCGCCGCATCCTCGGCCGGATGCAGCAGCGGCCCGGCCCCAACCGCCACGGTCCCTTCGGCCTGCTGCAGAGCCTGGCCGACGGGGTCAAGCTCGCGCTCAAGGAGGACATCGTCCCCGAGGGCGCCGACAAGCTGATCTACGTGCTCGCGCCGGCGATCTCCGTCGCCCCGGCGTTCCTCGCCTTCGCGGTCATCCCGCTGGGCCCGAGGTCACCGTCCTCGGCCGGACGACGCCGCTGCAGGTCACGGACGTCCCGGTCTCGGTGCTGTTCGTGCTGGCCGCTGCCAGCGTCGGCGTCTACGGCCTCGTCCTCGCGGGCTGGTCCTCCGGCTCCACCTACCCGCTGCTCGGCGGCCTGCGCTCCACCGCGCAGGTCATCAGCTACGAGCTGATCATGGGCCTGGCGCTGGTCGGGCGTGTTCATCTACACCGGCTCGATGTCGACCTCGCGCATCGTCGAGGCGCAGACCGACCTGTGGCTGTTCCTCCCGCTGCTGCCGAGCTTCCTGCTGTTCCTGGTGGCGATCGTCGGGGAGACCAACCGCGCGCCGTTCGACCTCCCCGAGGGCGAGGGCGAGCTCGTGGGCGGGTTCCACACCGAGTACAGCTCGCTGAAGTTCGCCCTGTTCTTCCTCGCCGAGTACGTCGCCATGTTCACGGTCTCTGCGCTGGCGGTGACGCTGTTCCTGGGCGGCTGGATGGCGCCGTGGCCGCTGGCCCCGTACTCGCCGTTCGGCTTCGAGCTGCCGTTCCTCGGCAACGGCTGGTTCGGCGCCGAGGCCGGGCGCGTCGTGGTTCAACACCGGCTTCTGGCCCGTGCTGTGGTTCACGATCAAGATGTGGGTCATCGTGTTCGGCTTCTTCTGGCTGCGCGGCGCCCTGCCGCGGCTGCGCTACGACCAGTTCATGAACCTCGGGCTGGAAGGTCCTCATCGAGGCCGCCTTCGCCTGGGTCATCTTCCTGGGCGTCGTCCGCGGCCTCATCGCCTACGAGGTGCTGAGCCAGCAGACACTGTATCCTCCTCGTGGCGGCGGTCGGGCTGCCGCTGGTCATCCTCGTCTGGTTCGCTCGAGCGGCAAGGTCGCTCGACCGAGCCGGACGAGCCCCGAGCGGAGCTCGACCCGTTCGCCGACGGCTTCCCCGTCCCGCCGCTGCCCGGCCAGACCGTCACCCGCTCGCGCGGCTCCCTCGGCGGGCACCCCGGCCCCGGCCCGCCGGGAGCCCTGGCCGTCGCTGCGGGTCGCGGCACCCCCGCCTCGACGGCTGCAGCCGGGCCAGACGGCCCCGCCACCGTCACCACCACCGACCAGGAGGCCCCGCGTGGCTAGGACGCACCGCGGACGCACGGACGAGCCGGGCTGGCTCTCGGAGCTGCCTCGCCCCCGTCGCCGGCTTCGGCGTCACCTTCTCGACGATGTTCAAGAAGGTGCTGAGCGAGGAGTACCCCGAGGGCCCCAAGGGCAAGGGGCCGCGTGCCCACGCAGCCGCGCTACCACGGTCGCCACCAGCTCAACCGCTGGGCCGACGGGCTGGAGAAGTGCATCGGCTGCGAGCTGTGCGCCTGGGCCTGCCCCGCGGACGCGATCTACGTCGAGGGTGCGCAGAACACCGAGGACGCGCGCTACAGCCCCGGTGAGCGGTACGGCCGCGTCTACCAGATCAACTACCTGCGCTGCATCTTCTGCGGCCTGTGCATCGAGGCGTGCCCGACGCGGGCCCTGACCATGACCAACGAGTACGAGCTCGCCGACCACACCCGCGAGGCCACCATCTTCACCAAGGAGCAGCTGCTCGCCCCGCTGCTGGAGAGCACGCTCCCCGCGCCGCACCCGATGGTCGAGGGCACCACCGAGAAGGACTACTACCGCAACGAGGTCACCGGCCCCACCGACGCGCAGCGAGCTGGGCGAGCGACCGGACGCAGCCCGAGCCGACGGTCGAGGCCCAGGCGTGAACGCCGCGCTCCTGCCCCTCGTCCAGACGGCGGAGGCCTCCTCGTCCGGCGCGCCCGGGGTCGGCGAGGCAGTCCTCTTCTGGACGCTCGGCCCGCTGATGGTGCTCGCCGCGCTCGGTCTGCTGTTCGCCCGCAAGGCCGTGCACGCGGCCGCTCTCAGCATGGCCGTCGTCATGGTCAGCCTCGGTGGGGTCTACGTCGGCCTGCAGGCGCCGTTCCTCGGCATGGTGCAGGTGTTCGTCTACACCGGCGCCGTCATGATGCTGTTCCTGTTCGTGCTGATGCTCGTCGGGCGTCGACTCCTCCGACTCGCTGGTGGAGACCATCCGCGGGCCAGCGGCTCGTCGGGGCGCTCGCCGCGGCCGGCTTCCTCGGGCTTCGTGCTCGTCGCGCTCGGGCCGGACGGCCTTCCCGACGCCGGTCGGGCCTGACCGCGGTCAACGAGGCCGGCAACATCACCGGGCATCGCAGCGCTGATCTTCAGCCGCTACGTCTGGGCCTTCGAGATGACGGCCGCGCTGCTGGTGGTCGCGGCCCTGGGCGCCATGGTGCTCGCCCACCGGGAGCGCACCGGCGAGCGCGCCACCCAGCGCACCATCTCCGAGAACCGGCTGCGCCGCGGCCAGCGGATGACCCCGCTGCCGCCGCCCGGTGTCTTCGCCCGCCACAACGCCGTCGACACCCCGGCGCTGCTGCCCGACGGCACCACCGAGCGAGCTGTCGGTGTCGCGGGTGCTGGCCGGCGCGCGGCCAGACCGTGGCCACCACCGAGCTCGTCGACGACGTCCCCGGCGATCCAGGCCGACATGGACCCCGACGGCCGCGGCAGCCGGACCGACCGGCGCCGGCTCGACGGCAAGTCCGACATCGACGGCCACCGGCCTGGAGCCGCACGAGGCGCCGGGTCGCTGGCCACGACCGACAGTCGACGGGGAGCGCTGACGTGGACCTCATCTACTGGGTCTACCTGTCCGTCGTGCTCTTCACCATCGGCGGGACCGTGGTGCTCGTCCGCCGCAACGCCATCGTCGTGTTCATGGGCGTCGAGCTCATGCTCAACTCCGCGAACCTGGCCTTCGTCGCCTTCGCCCGGATGCACGGCGACCTCGACGGGCCAGACGGTCGCGCTGTTCGTGATGCTCGTGGCGGCGGCCGAGGTCGTCATCGGCCTCGCGATCATCATGGCCATCTTCCGAACCCGCAGGTCCGCGTCGGTCGACGACGCCAACCTGCTGAAGTACTGAGAGGACGCGCTGTGAACGCCATCCCGATGTCGGGGCTGGAGACGGTCCCCGCCACCGGCGTCGAGTCACTCGCGTGGCTGCTCGTCGTCATCCCGCTCGTCAGCGCCGGTGCCCTGCTGCTCGCCGGCCGGGCCGCCGACCGCTGGGGCCACTGGCTCGGCCTGGCCGCCTCCGCCGCCGTCCTTCGTCGTCGGCGCCGCTGGTGTTCCTCTCCGTGCTCGGCCACGACGCAGAAGAGCGGGCCCGCTCGGTCGCGGGCTTCTCGTGGGTGCCCGCCGGGACGTTCCAGGTCGCAGGCCGGGCCTCCTCGTGGACCCGCTGAGCCTGTGCTTCGTCCTGCTCATCACGTTCGTCGGCACCCTCATCCACCTGTACTCGGTGGAGTACATGGCCCACGACGCCGACCGGCGGCGGTTCTTCGCCTACCTCAACCTCTTCGTGGCGGCCATGCTGCTGCTGGTCCTGGCCGACAGCTACCTGCTGCTCTACGTCGGCTGGGAGGGCGTCGGCCTCGCGTCGTACCTGCTGATCGGCTTCTGGAACCACCGGATCGACTACGCGGTCGCCGCCAAGAAGGCGTTCATCGCCAACCGCGTCGGCGACTTCGGCTTGTCCATCGCGATCATGGCGATGTTCGTGTCCTTCGGCTCGGTGCAGTTCGACGACGTCCTGTCCGGCGCGGCGGCGGCCAGCGAGACCTGGCTGACCGTCATCGGCCTCATGCTGCTGCTCGCCGCAGCGGCAAGTCCGCGCAGTTCCCGCTCCAGTCCTGGCTGGGTGACGCGATGGCCGGCCCGACCCCGGTGTCGGCGCTGATCCACGCCGCGACCATGGTCACCGCCGGCGTCTACCTCGTGGTGCGCTCCGGCCCGATCTTCGAGGGCGCCCCGGCGGCCGCGACCTGGCCGTGGCCGTCGTCGGGGCCATCACGCTGCTGTACGGCGCGGTCGTGGGTTCCGCAAAGGACGACATCAAGAAGGCGCTGGCTGCGTCCACGATGTCGCAGATCGGCTACATGATGCTGGCTGCCGGGCCTCGGCCCCGATCGGCTACGTCTTCGCGATCTTCCACCTGCTGACCCACGGCTTCTTCAAGGCCGGCATGTTCCTCGGCGCCGGGTCGGTCATGCACGGCATGAACGACGAGACCGACATGCGCCGCTTCGGCGGTGTCCGCTCGGTCATGGTCGTCACCTGGGTCACCTTCGGGCTCGGCTGGCTCGCCATCATCGGTGTCCCGCCGTTCTCCGGACTTCTTCTCCAAGGACGAGATCATCCACGCCGCGTTCGAGGGCGAGGGGCTGGCAGCCCTGGGTGCTGGGCACCGGTCACCGTCATCGGGGCCGGGCTCACCGCCTTCTACATGTCGCGGCTGTTCTTCATGACCTTCCACGGCAGGCGTCGCTGGCACGACGGCACCGACGCCCCCGCCCCGCACCCGCACGAGTCGCCTGTCCTCATGGTGGCGCCGATGGTCGTGCTGGCCGTCGGCTCGGCCGGCCTGGGGGTGCCTGCTGGCGCTCACGGGGTGCGCTGGACGCCTGGCTGGAGCCGGTCTTCGCAGCACCGCCGGAGCACGGTGGGGCGGTGGTGGACCTGACGCTGGTCACCGTGGCGACCCTGGCGCTCATCGCGCTCGGGGTGGCGCTGGCCTACCTGCAGTACCTGCGTCAGCGACGTGCCGGTCACCGCCCCCCGCGGGAGCCTCGCTCGCCCGGGCCGCCCGACGCGACCTGTTCCAGGACGATGTCAACGACCTCGCCTTCGTGGAGCCGGGGCGCGCGTTCGTCCGTGGGATGGGCGAGGTGGACGACGACCTCGTCAGCGGTGCGGTGAGGGCGTTGACCCGCTCGGTCGCCGGGCTCGGCACCGCGCTGTCACGCCTGCAGACCGGCTTCGTCCGCTCCTACGCCCTGTCCATGTTCGCCGGCGTCGCCCTGGTCGTCGGCGCCCTCGCTGCTCGTGCAGATCTGAGAGGACGACCGTGGTCCCCTGGCTGATCGCAGCCCTCGTCCTCCCGCTGGTCGGCGCAGCCGTCGTCGCGGCCCTGCCCAAGGACCGCCTCGACGCCGCCAAGGCGGTCGCCCTGGCCTTCTCCGCTGGCGGTGCTCGGCGCTGGTCGTCGCGGTGGCGCTCGCGTTCGACGTCTCCGCACGCCGGCACGTACCAGTTCACCGAGCAGGTGTCCTGGATCCCCCAGCTGGGTGCGAGCCTGGCCATCGGGCGTGGACGGCATAGCGCTGTCCATGGTCGCGCTGACCGCGGTGCTCGTACCGGTCTGCCTGCTGGCGTCCTGGCGCGACGCTGGGACCACTGGCCGGCGGCCGGGTCGACGGGGCCTTCCTCGCGCTCGTGCTGGTGCTGGAGTCGCTGGTCATCGGCGTCTTCGCCGCCCGGGACCTGTTCCTGTTCTACGTGCTGCTTCGAGGTCATGCTGCTGCCGATGTACTTCCTCATCGGCCGCTACGGCGGCCCGAAGCGGCGCCAGGCGTCCCTGACCTTCCTGGTCTACTCCCTGGCAGGAGGCCTGGTCATGCTCGCCGCGGTCATCGGCATCTACGTGCTGGGGCCTGGCGGCACCGACGGGTTCCTGCTCGAGAACCTGGCGAACCTCGACGTGGGGACCACGACAGGGCGCTGGCTGTTCCTCGGTCTGTTCGTCGCCTTCGCGGTCAAGGCGCCGCTCTGGCCGGTGCACACCTGGCTGCCCGACGCCGCGGCCCAGGCCCCGCCCGGGGGCGGCCGTGCTCCTGGTCGGCGTGCTGGACAAGGTCGGCACGTTCGGGATGCTCACCATCCTGCTCCCGCTCTTCCCCGAGGCGTCCCGCTGGGCCGCCCCGGTGATCGTCGTCCTCGCGCTGGTGTCGATCCTGTACGGCGCCTTCGTCGCCCTCGCCCAGCGGGACGTGCTGCGGTTGATCGCCTGGACGTCGATCAGCCACTTCGGCTTCATCGTGCTGGGCATCTTCGCCATGACGACGGCAGGCCAGACCGGAGCAGCGCTGTACCAGGTCAACCACGGGTTCTCCACGGCTGCGCTGTTCCTGGTGGCGGGCATGCTCGCCACGCGTCGAGGGTCGAGCCTGATCGCCGACTTCGGGGGCGGGCAGCGCGTGATGCCGCTGCTGGCGGGAGCCTTCTTCGTCGCCGGTCTGTCGTCCCTGGCCCTGCCCGGGCTGTCCAGCTTCGTGTCGGAGTTCCTGGTCCTCGTCGGCACCTTCCAGCGGTACCCGTGGGCAGGCGTCGTCGCCACGGCCGGGATCGTCCTGGCCGCGCTCTACATCCTCTGGACCTACCAGCGCATGATGACCGGAGAGACCGTCGCCGAGCTGCGAGACGGTGACGGGGCGCCTCGGGGTCGTGACATGCGGCCGCGGGAGGCCATCGTGGTGGCCCCTCTGCTCGCGGTCATCCTCGCGCTGGGCTTCTTCCCCAAGCCGGTCCTCGACATCCTGACCCCCGCCGTGGAGCGCACCATGCAGCAGACCGGGATGACGGACGTCGACCCGCTGTTCGTCGCCGAAGGGAGCGAAGGGTGAGCGTCCTGCTCTCGACCGGTGCTAGCGCGGTCGCCGCGACCGTCATCACCTCCGACGGAATCGCCCCGCCCGTCATCGACTACCTGGCTACCGCTCCGATGCTCGTCGTCGCCGGTACCGCCGTGCTCTCCGTGGTGCTCGAGGCGTTCCTGCCGCGCGGTCGTCGCCGCGCGCCGCAGGTCGCCCTGTGCGTCGTCGGCCTGCTCACGGCCTTCGGCCTGCTGGTGTGGCAATGGGGCGCAGGAGACGTGGTGACCGCGAGCGGGTCGGTCGCGATCGACGGCGTGCCGCGATTCCTGCATGGCGACCGTGCTCGTGCTCGCCGTCGTCGCGGTGCTGCTGGTCGGTGACCGGGTCGACGACGAGACGGGTTTCGCCCCCCAGGCCTCGGCAGTCCCTGGCTCGCCGGGGAGGACGGCGCTCGTCGCGCCGGGCTGGAGCAGACGGAGGTGTACCCGCTGCTGCTCTTCGTGGTGCTCGGCATGCTGGTCTTCCCGGCGGCCAACGACCTGCTCACGATGTTCGTCGCGCTGGAGGTGCTGAGCCTCCCGCTGTACCTGCTGTGCGGCTTCGCGCGTCGGCGTCGCCTGCTCAGCCAGGAGGCCGCCGTCAAGTACTTCCTGCTGGGGGCGTTCAGCTCCGCCTTCTTCCTCATGGGTGCCGCCATGCTGTACGGCTACTCGGGGTCGGTGTCGCTGCCGGAGATTGCCGTGGCGGTCCGGACCAACCTGGGGCAGGACCCGCTGCTGCTCCTCGGCTTCGGGCTGCTCGTCATCGGACTGCTGTTCAAGGTCGGGGCGGCGCCCTTCCATTCGTGGACACCCGACGTCTATCAGGGGGCGCCGACATCGATCACGGCGTTCATGGCGGCCGCGACCAAGGTGGCCGCCTTCGGGGCGATGCTGCGAGTGCTCTACGTCGCCTTCCCGGACAACCCGTGGGCGTGGCAGCCGGTGCTCTGGGCGGTCGCGATCATCACCATGGTGCTCGGCACCGTGGTCGCCGTGGTCCAGGACGACGTCAAGCGGGTCCTGGCGTACTCCTCGGTGGCCCACGCCGGGTTCATCCTCACGGGCGTGCTCGTCCTGACAGAGAGCGGTCTCAGTGGTTCGTTGTTCTACCTGGCCGTGTACGCGGTGACGACGCTCGGGGCGTTCGCCGCGCTGACCCTCGTCCGTGATGCCGGCGGCGAGGCCACCACCATCGCGTCCTGGGCCGGCGTCGGCCGGCGGTCGCCGGTGTTCGGTGCCATGTTCTCGCTCTTCCTCCTCGCTCTCGCAGGCATCCCGTTGACGAGCGGCTTCGTCGGCAAGGTCGCGGTGTTCGGGGCTGCGATCCAGGGGGGCGCTACCGTCCTGGCGGTCGTCGGTGTGCTCGCCAGTGCCGTGGCGGTGGTCTTCTACGTCCGGATCATCGTGGCGATGTACTTCGCCGAGCCGAGTGCTGACACCGCGGTCGTGGCGACGCCGAGCGCAACCTTGACGGCGGTGCTGGCGGTGGCGGCGGCAGCCACGGTGGTCCTCGGCGTCCTTCCCTCACCGCTGCTCGGTCTGGCTGAGACATCCGGGCTGTTCGCGCTGTGAGGCGCGCACGGTCGGCGGGTCGACGGTGAGCAGCGGGCAGGAACAGCTGTCCCGGCTGGCCGCCTACGGCATCGACGACCCGGACCTGCTGGACGGTCTCACCACCGACCTCGCGGTCGTGGAGCGGGCGATCACAGACGCGGTACGCAGCGCAGAGCCGCTCGCGGCCGAGGCCGGCAGCCACCTCGTGCGGGCCGGAGGAAAGCGGACACGGCCCTTGCTCTGCCTGCTGGCTTCACGGCTGGGCAGTCCCGGCCCGCAGGTGACCGACGCTGCCGTGGTCGTGGAGCTCACCCACCTGGCGACGCTCTACCACGACGACGTCATCGACTCCGCGACGCAGCGACGAGGGGTCTCGTCGGCACACGAGGTGTGGGGCAACACGGTGGCGATCCTCACCGGTGACCTGCTCTTCGCCCGGGCCTCGACCATCGGGGCGGCGCTGGGGCCGGACGCCGTGCGCATCCAGGCCAGGACGTTCGAGCGCCTCGTCCTGGGGGAGATGCGCGAGACGGTCGGTCCGAGGGCCGGTGAAGACCCTGTCGAGCACTACCTCGGCGTGCTGTCGGACAAGACGGGATCACTGATCGCGACCTCGGCGCGGTTCGGTGGGATGTTCTCGGGTGCCGACGAGGCGACGCTGGCCGTGCTGGTGGACTACGGCGAGAGGGTCGGGGTCGCGTTCCAGCTGGCCGACGACGTGCTGGACCTCGTCGGGGACCGTGCGGACTCCGGGAAGACGCCCGGGACCGACCTCCGGGAGCACGTGCCGACCATGCCGGTGCTGCTGCTGCGCCGTGACGTGGCGGCCGGCACGGCTCCGCCGGGGTCTGCTGACCTCCTCGCGATGCTCGACTCCGACCTGTCCGACGACTCGCACCTGTCCGAGGCCGTCGAGCGCCTGAAGGAGCACCCGGTCACCGACGAGGCCCGGTCGGTGGCCCTGCGGTGGGCGGCTGACGCGGTTGTGGCGCTGGAGCCGTTGCCCGACCTGCCGGCCACACGTGCCCTGGCAGCTGTGGCGGAGGCCTTGGCCGACCGGTCGCGCTGACCGGTTGCCCCACCGGCGCCCGGGCGTCCGATCGACTTGCGCCGGGCGGGTCTCGCGGGTAACTTCCTCACCTGTTGCTCCGACGGCCTGAGGGTCGGGGGAGCGACCACTGGACATGGTTCGTCTGGCTGCCCACGGGGCAGTTGGGCGGCCGTCCGCCCGAGGCCCGTCTCGTCTGCTCCCACCAGGGAGCGGCCGTCGTGTGCCCGGAGGGTCCAGGGAGCGCGGACGGGCTTGACGGCCAGCACGCGGAAATGTATGGTTAGAAAGTTGCCCCAGAGCGGCCCGAAAGGGCCAGGACGGTGCGCATCTGCTCCTTGAGAACTCAACAGCGTGCCAAAAATTGATGCCAGATATGTGCGGCTGGTTTCGGTGTCCTGTCTTCGGGTGGGGTGCTGTTTCTGGTCGTTTCGTTTGGATGGGCCTTTGGGTCTGTCTGCTTGGTTCGAACACGCAGATGTCCCGCCTGGTTCTGCTGGGTTGGGGGTTATGCATCTACGGAGAGTTTGATCCTGGCTCAGGACGAACGCTGGCGGCGTGCTTAACACATGCAAGTCGAACGGTGAAGCCCTTCGGGGTGGATCAGTGGCGAACGGGTGAGTAACACGTGAGCAACCTGCCCCTCACTCTGGGATAACTCCGGGAAACCGGTGCTAATACCGGATACGAGCATCGGCCTCATGGTCTGGTGCTGGAAAGATTTTTTGGTGGGGGATGGGCTCGCGGCCTATCAGCTTGTTGGTGAGGTAATGGCTCACCAAGGCGACGACGGGTAGCCGGCCTGAGAGGGCGACCGGCCACACTGGGACTGAGACACGGCCCAGACTCCTACGGGAGGCAGCAGTGGGGAATATTGCACAATGGGCGAAAGCCTGATGCAGCGACGCCGCGTGAGGGATGACGGCCTTCGGGTTGTAAACCTCTTTCAGCTCCGAAGAAGCGAAAGTGACGGTAGGAGCAGAAGAAGCACCGGCTAACTACGTGCCAGCAGCCGCGGTAATACGTAGGGTGCAAGCGTTGTCCGGAATTATTGGGCGTAAAGAGCTCGTAGGTGGTTCGTCGCGTCTGCTGTGAAAGTCCGAGGCTTAACCTCGGATCTGCAGTGGGTACGGGCGGACTAGAGTGCGGTAGAGGAGATCGGAATTCCTGGTGTAGCGGTGGAATGCGCAGATATCAGGAGGAACACCGGTGGCGAAGGCGGATCTCTGGGCCGTAACTGACGCTGAGGAGCGAAAGCATGGGGAGCGAACAGGCTTAGATACCCTGGTAGTCCATGCCGTAAACGTTGGGCGCTAGGTGTGGGGTCCTATCCACGGATTCCGTGCCGCAGCTAACGCATTAAGCGCCCCGCCTGGGGAGTACGGCCGCAAGGCTAAAACTCAAAGGAATTGACGGGGGCCCGCACAAGCGGCGGAGCATGCGGATTAATTCGATGCAACGCGAAGAACCTTACCAAGGCTTGACATACGCCGGAAACATCCAGAGATGGGTGCCCCGCAAGGTCGGTGTACAGGTGGTGCATGGTTGTCGTCAGCTCGTGTCGTGAGATGTTGGGTTAAGTCCCGCAACGAGCGCAACCCTCGTTCTATGTTGCCAGCGGGTTATGCCGGGGACTCATAGGAGACTGCCGGGGTCAACTCGGAGGAAGGTGGGGATGACGTCAAATCATCATGCCCCTTATGTCTTGGGCTTCACGCATGCTACAATGGCCGGTACAAAGGGCTGCGAAACCGTAAGGTGGAGCGAATCCCAAAAAGCCGGTCTCAGTTCGGATTGGGGTCTGCAACTCGACCCCATGAAGTCGGAGTCGCTAGTAATCGCAGATCAGCAACGCTGCGGTGAATACGTTCCCGGGCCTTGTACACACCGCCCGTCACGTCACGAAAGTCGGTAACACCCGAAGCCGGTGGCCCAACCCCTTGTGGGAGGGAGCCGTCGAAGGTGGGACTGGCGATTGGGACGAAGTCGTAACAAGGTAGCCGTACCGGAAGGTGCGGCTGGATCACCTCCTTTCTAAGGAGCACCGTGGCTCTGGTCGCCTTGGGTGGTCGGGGTCCAGTCCCCTGTCGAGGCGTCTGTCCTCGAGGGGAGCTCATGGGTTGGAACATCGATTAGTTGGTGGCTGGCTCGGCTGGCGTCTAGTACTCCTGGCTTGTCCCTCTTCGGGGGGTGGGTGTCCCTTCGGGTGGGATGGAACGTCGTCTGGTGGTGGTTGGTGCTTGGCACGCTGTTGGGTCCTGAGGGAGTGGCTGTGGCCATGATCTCCGGGGACTCCACGGTCGATGAACCGTTCTGGTGCTGGTGTCGTGCTTCTGCTTTCGGGTGGGGGTGCTTCGGTGGTGGTGCTGGGGTAGGCGTCGGTGAGTCGTGGGGGGCCTCCCGTTTCTTGAGAACTGCATAGTGGACGCGAGCATCTTTATCATTTTGTAGCCAAGTTGATAAGGGCACACGGTGGATGCCTTGGCATCAGGAGCCGATGAAGGACGTAGGAACCTGCGATAAGCCTCGGGTAGTTGGTAACCGAACTGTGATCCGAGGATTTCCGAATGGGGCAACCCGGCTGGAGTCATGTCCAGTCACCCGCACCTGAATATATAGGGTGCGTGGAGGGCACGAGGGGAAGTGAAACATCTCAGTACCCTCAGGAAGAGAAAACAACAGTGATTCCGTGAGTAGTGGCGAGCGAAAGCGGATCAGGCTAAACCGATCATGTGTGATAGCCGGCAGGCGTTGCGTGGTCGGGGTCGTGGGACCTCCTGGCTGGGACTGCCGTTCCAGCAGGGTGACGTTCGTGTCATAGCCGAAGGACTTGGGAAGGTCCGGCACAGAGGGTGAGACCCCCGTAGGCGAAATGGCATGGCGGCCCTGGAGGGATCCCAAGTAGTACGGGGCCCGAGAAATCCCGTGCGAATCTGCCAGGACCATCTGGTAAGCCTAAATACTCCCTGATGACCGATAGCGGACAAGTACCGTGAGGGAAAGGTGAAAAGTACCCCGGGAGGGGAGTGAAATAGTACCTGAAACCGTGTGCCTACAAGCCGTTGGAGCCTTGCGGGGTGACAGCGTGCCTTTTGAAGAATGAGCCTGCGAGTTAGTGATACGTGGCGAGGTTAACCCGTGTGGGGAAGCCGTAGCGAAAGCGAGTCCGAATAGGGCGTCTGAGTCGCGTGTTCTAGACCCGAAGCGAAGTGATCTACCCATGGCCAGGTTGAAGCGCGGGTAAGACCGCGTGGAGGACCGAACCCACCAGGGTTGAAAACCTGGGGGATGAGCTGTGGGTAGGGGTGAAAGGCCAATCAAACTTCGTGATAGCTGGTTCTCCCCGAAATGCATTTAGGTGCAGCGTCTCGTGTTTCTTGCCGGAGGTAGAGCTACTGGATGGCTAATGGGCCTCACCAGGTTACTGACGTCAGCCAAACTCCGAATGCCGGTAAGTGAGAGCGAGGCAGTGAGACTGCGGGGGATAAGCTCCGTAGTCGAAAGGGAAACAGCCCAGATCACCGGCTAAGGTCCCCAAGCGTGTGCTAAGTGGAAAAGGATGTGGAGTTGCCCAGACAACCAGGAGGTTGGCTTAGAAGCAGCCACCCTTGAAAGAGTGCGTAATAGCTCACTGGTCAAGTGATTCCGCGCCGACAATGTAGCGGGGCTCAAGCACACCACCGAAGCCGTGACGTTCACACTTGTGCCCGATGCCCCTTGTGGGTGTCCAGGCGTGTGGATGGGTAGGGGAGCGTCGTGTGGCGAGTGAAGCGGCGGGGTAACCCAGTCGTGGACGCCACACGAGTGAGAATGCAGGCATGAGTAGCGAAAGAGGAGTGAGAAACTCCTCCGCCGAATGACCAAGGTTTCCAGGGCCAGGTTAATCCGCCCTGGGTAAGTCGGGACCTAAGGCGAGGCCGACAGGCGTAGTCGATGGACAACGGGTTGATATTCCCGTACCGGCGAAGAACCGCCCATACCGGACCGGACGATGCTGAGCACCATGAAGTCGTTCCCAGCTTGCTGGGGGTGGTGGATCGTGCGACCCAGATCCGTAGTAGGTAAGCGTATTAACAGGAGTGACGCAGGAAGGTAGCCTCCGCGTGGCGATGGTTGTCCACGTCTAAGTGTCCGAGGGTTGAGCATTGGCAAATCCGTGCTCTGGGTGCCTGAGGCGCGACAGTGACCGTGTATGCGGGAAGATGGGTGATCCTATGCTGCCTAGAAAAGCTTCGACGCGAGGTTCTAGCCGCCCGTACCCCAAACCGACTCAGGTGGTCAGGTAGAGAATACCAAGGCGATCGAGTGAACTGTGGTTAAGGAACTCGGCAAAATGCCCCCGTAACTTCGGGAGAAGGGGGGCCGGAGGCGTGAGAGCGCTGATGGCCGCAGAGACCAGGGAGAAGCGACTGTTTACTAAAAACACAGGTCCGTGCTAAGTCGCAAGACGACGTATACGGACTGACGCCTGCCCGGTGCTGGAACGTTAAGGGGACGGGTTAGCCTCACGGCGAAGCCCAGAACTTAAGCGCCAGTAAACGGCGGTGGTAACTATAACCATCCTAAGGTAGCGAAATTCCTTGTCGGGTAAGTTCCGACCTGCACGAATGGCGTAACGACTTCTCCACTGTCTCAACCACAGACTCGGCGAAATTGCACTACGAGTAAAGATGCTCGTTACGCGCAGCAGGACGGAAAGACCCCGGGACCTTTACTATAGCTTGGTATTGGTGTTCGGAACGGCTTGTGTAGGATAGGTGGGAGACTGTGAAGCGGGCACGCTAGTGCTGGTGGAGTCGACGTTGAAATACCACTCTGGTCGTTCTGGACATCTAACTTCGGTCCGTAATCCGGATCAGGGACAGTGCCTGGTGGGTAGTTTAACTGGGGCGGTTGCCTCCTAAAATGTAACGGAGGCGCTCAAAGGTTCCCTCAGCCTGGTTGGCAATCAGGTGTTGAGTGTAAGTGCACAAGGGAGCTTGACTGCGAGACTGACAAGTCGAGCAGGGACGAAAGTCGGAACTAGTGACCCGGCCGTGGTGAATGGAAACGCGGTCGCTCATCGGATAAAAGGTACCCCGGGGATAACAGGCTGATCTTGCCCAAGAGTCCATATCGACGGCATGGTTTGGCACCTCGATGTCGGCTCGTCGCATCCTGGGGCTGGAGTCGGTCCCAAGGGTTGGGCTGTTCGCCCATTAAAGCGGCACGCGAGCTGGGTTTAGAACGTCGTGAGACAGTTCGGTCCCTATCCGCTGTGCGCGTTGGAGATTTGAGAAGGGCTGTCCCTAGTACGAGAGGACCGGGACGGACTAACCTCTGGTGTGTCAGTTGTCCTGCCAAGGGCACCGCTGATTAGCTACGTTGGGAAGGGATAACCGCTGAAAGCATCTAAGCGGGAAGCCTGCTTCAAGATGAGATCTCCGTGGTCTTCGAGACCGAGAGGCTCCCAGCTAGACTACTGGGTTGATAGGCCGGAGGTGGAAGCGTGGTAACACGTGCAGCTGACCGGTACTAATAAGCCGATGACTTCTCTACTCAGATTTTTTGTTGTGTGCTTCGCGTCCACTGTGCGGTTCCCGGGAACGGGGGCTCTGTCTGGTGTCTGGTGTGTGGTGTCTGCCTGTGGGTGGGTGCTGTCTGTCGGGTGCTGGTCGGGTCTGCGATATCTCGATAGAGTTACGGCGGTCATGGCGAAGGGGAAACGCCCGGTCCCATTCCGAACCCGGAAGCTAAGCCCTTCTGCGCCGATGGTACTGCCCGGGACACTGGGTGGGAGAGTAGGTCACCGCCGGACATCCTTTACACGATAGGTCGCCCCACAGGGGCGGCCTATCGTGCGTTCTGGGGGCGAACGGGCGGTCCTTGGCCTCCGTGGCACCGGAGGCCGCGCGTGCGTCGGTGCGGGCCGGGCAGGCTGCCGGCGCCTCGGGCCACCGACGAAGCGTCAGTCCACGTCGAAGGACGGTGGGTCTTCGAGCTCGTCGAGGCTGGGGGACAGCCCTCCTCGAGGTGCAGGTCGGCGGGGCGCCGAACCTGCTGCGGGGATGAGCGGCCGTGTCATGAGTGCGGCGTCGTGCGTGCCTGCGTGGGGCAGCGTGAATGGTGGGTGACCGTCCCCTACCAGCCCGTCGGGCTCCGTCGTCGTCGTGGTTGCCCTACCGCCCCGGCACGGACTGGCCGGCTCCGGCCGGCCCCACCAGCTCCCGGTGGCCCGGACGGCCGGTCCGAGCACGTGTGCGGCTCCGCCGTCCGGGTGGTAGCCGGCTCGGAGTGCTGCTGCTGTCTCGTCTGGTGGATGGCGGTGTCGCGGGCTGGACTGGCGTCCGTTACAGTCACATCAGCCATCCAGAGCGACCGAGAGACCTGGCTCGTTGACGTCGCAGCAACCCCCCTCTCAAGGGTGCGGGTGCTTCCGCCAGGACCGATGGAGGAATCCGTGTCCAAGGTCATCCCGCTGCAGCCGCGTCTGGTCGGACGTGTACACGTGGACCTGTGCCGTCGCGCCGTCAGTGCCTGTTGCTCCGGCACGGCGCCGGCGCTGTCCTCCCTGGCCCTGATGCGCCTGGCCTGAGGGTTCAGCCGGGTTGGTCGTCACCGCGACCACCCGCCCCTCAGGCCGAGACGTAGTCCCGCTCGGACGCGTCTCCACCGCAGCCCGGTTCGGCGCCCACGTGCGTCGGCACGCCTCTTCCTCAGGAGCACCCATGACCAGCACCACCTCGCGAGCGGTGGGCGTCCACGGCGCCCAGACCCTGTCCCTGCCCGTGGACGTCTGTGGCGTCGACGTCGACTTCGGGCGGGGAGGCGTGCTGTCCGCTCTCGACCTGCACGTTCCCGCAGGGGGCGTCCAGGCCGTCCTCGGCCCCTCCGGCTGCGGCAAGTCGACCTTGCTGCGGGTGCTGGCGGGCCTGACCCGGCCCACCCGCGGCACCGCCAGGCTCGGTGGCGTCGACGTGGAGGAGGGCGACGACCGCGTCGCCGTCGTCTTCCAGCAGCCCCGCCTGCTGCCCTGGCTCGACCTGCGGGGCAACATCGCGCTCGGAGCCACCCGTCGTCGGCGCCACGACGCGCGTGCCGGATCGCCCGCCGAGGTGGACGAGCTGCTGGAGCGGGTCGGCCTGGCCGGCTACGGGGACTACCGTCCCGCCGCTGTCAGTGGCGGCATGGCGCAACGGACGGCCTTGGCGCGGGCCCTGATCGCCCGTCCCGGGGTCCTGCTGCTCGACGAGCCCTTCGCGGCGCTCGACGCGCTCACCCGGCTCAACATGCAGTCGCTCGTGGACGAGCTCGTCCACGCCGACGGCACGACCGTCGTGCTCGTCACGCACGACGTCGACGAGGCCGTACGTCTCGCCGACGACGTCACCGTCCTGGGGGAGGCCGGCTCGGGGCACGCCACGGCCGTCCCGGTGCAGCTGGGTCGCCCCCGCGACACCACAGATCCTCACCATCTCGCCGCGGCCGCCCGGCTGCGCACCCGTCTTCTCGAGCTCGTCGGAGTGGAGTCCCTCTCATGAACCGCGCACCTCTTGCCCTTGTCGCCATCCTTTCCGCAGCAGCTGCGCTGTCTGCCTGCGGATCGGACTCCGACGCCGTGACCGACGACGCAACCGGGGCGGCCGTCGCCTCTGGCAGCTCCGCCGACCTCGGTGTCGACGAGATCCGCCTGGACTGGGCCACCTACAACCCCGCGAGCCTCGTGCTCAAGGAGCAGGGCTGGCTCGAGGAGGCGGTCGGTGACGACGTGGCCGTCACCTGGGAGTTCTCGGCGGGGTCCGCGCCTGCGAACGAGCTGCTGCGCGGTGACGTCGTCGACTTCAACTCCACCGCCGGCGCGGCCGCTCTGCTTGCCCGGGCCAACGGTTCACCGCTACGCACCGTCGACGTGCTGGCCCAGCCCGAGTGGAGCGCCATCGTCGTGGGGCCCGACTCGGACATCACCTCCGCCGAGGACCTCGAGGGCCGGAGCATCGCGGCACTCTCCGGCACCGACCCCTACTTCTTCCTGCTGCAGACGCTCGACAGCGCGGGACTCACCGTGGACGACGTGCAGATCATCGACCTTCCGCACGCCGACGGTCGCCTCGCCCTGCAGCAGGGGCAGGTGGACGCCTGGGCGGGCCTGGACCCGATCATGGCCGACGCCGTGGACAGCGACGGCGCGCAGCTCGTCGTCCGAGAGCCAGACAGGCTGTCGTACAGCGTGCTCAACGTGCGGGAGGACTTCCTCGAGGAGCACCCGGAGGCCGTGGAGGTGGTCCTCACCCAGTACGAGCGGGCCCGCAGCTGGATCCAGGACAACCCCGAGGAGAGCGTCGAGATCCTCGCGTCCGCAGCCGAGATCGAGCCGGCCATCGCCCAGCAGGTGCTCACCGAGCGCACCGACTTCGACGTCGACCCCGCACCGGGTGAGGAGCTGGCGGGGGTGCTGTCACGCATCGTGCCGATCGTCGTGGATGGCGGCCAGGTCGCGAGCCAGCAGGACGCGGACACCGCTCTGGAGGAGCTGTTCGCACCCGAGCCGGTCACTTCGGCCGTCCAGGCCGCCGAGTCGGAGGGATGAGCACGATGAGCCTCACCACGTCGGAACGGGTCTCCCTGGAGCGCAGCGGCGGCAGCGAGCAGGTCAACCCATCCGGCTGGACGGGGCCGGCTACGGTCCGGACGGAGTCGGCGGACGGCCCCGCAGGTCGGGCCACGCGGCTCGGGCGTGGCCGGCGCGGGCTGCGTGACGTCGGGCTCGGCCTCGTGCTGCCGCTCCTGCTCGTGGCGCTGTGGCAGGTCCTCGTCACGGCCGAGGTGCTCGACCCCTCCCGCTACTCCTCACCGGCGGCCCTCGGTGCGGCGCTGGTGTCGGCGGTCGAGTCCGGCCGCCTCTGGCCGAACCTCGCCATCAGCGTGCAGCGGGTGATCCTGGGCTTCGCGGTCGGCGCCTCCCTGGCGGTGCTCACCGGTCTGCTGGTCGCGCTCAGCCGGACGGCCGACCGCCTGCTCTCCCCGCTGCTGTCCGCCGTCCGGGCGGTGCCGTCGTTGGCGTGGGTCAGCGTGCTCATCATCTGGTTCGGCATCGGCGAGGAGAACAAGGTCGGTCTGATCGCCATCGGTGCGTTCTTCCCGGTGCTCGCCACCCTGGTGGCGGGGATCCGGCAGGTGGACCAGGGTCTCCTGGAGGTCGCCCAGGCCTACGGCCTGTCGTGGCGACAGCGTGTCGTCACGGTGCTGCTGCCTTCTGCCGCACCCTCCCTGCTGGCCGGGGCCCGGCTGGGCCTCACCCAGGCCTGGCTCTTCCTGGTGGCGGCCGAGCTGCTCGGTGCCACCAGCGGCCTGGGGTGGCAGCTGCAGAACGCCCAGCGCAACGGCCAGATCCAGCTGGTCCTCGTGACCATCATCCTGTTCGCGGTCATCGGGAAGCTGACGGACTCCCTGCTCGCGGCGGCCGAGACAAGGGTGCTGACCCGGCTGTCCTGACGTCGGTGCGCGCGGCGGCCCGCGGGCCGGGAGATGGCCACGGGGTGGACGGCAGGTGTCGGTAGGCGAGACCCCAGGTGTCTGGAACGACGCACCTGTGTGACCCTGGACCGGTGCACGGACCGCCTCCCGACCGCCTGGCCGGCGCCCGAGCGGTCAGAGGCAGCGGCCCGTGGGAGGTCACCCTCACCAGTGGCCACGTCCGGGGCGTGTCCCGCGTGCTCCTGGCCGTCCTCGCGGCGCTGGCGGCCGGGCACGTGGTGTTCCTAGCCGTGCCGTCGCTCCATCTCCTGTCGATCGCCGACCTGTCGGAGGAGCGCAGCTTCGGTACCTGGGTGGGCTCGTCGCTCCACCTGGCCTGTGCGGCGCTGGCCGCAGGTGGGGCCCTGCTCGCTCGCCGCGACCAGAGCCGGTGGGCGGCCAACTGGTGGCTGCTGGCGGTGGTGTTCCTCGTCATGTCCGCCGACGAGACCGCGTCGGGTCATGACCGGCTGGTGGCGCCGCTGCAGGACCGCCTCGGCACGACGGGGGTCCTGCTCTACCCCTGGGTGGTCGGCGGGCTGCTGGCGGCCGCGGTGTTCCTCGTGGTGCAGCTGCGGTTCGTGCGCAGCCTCGGCCGCGCCGGGGGGCGGCTCGTCATGGCCGGAGCGGTCTTCGTGGCCGGTGCGGCAGGGCTGGAGATGGTGGAGGGTCTGGTGGCCAGCCCCGGCGGGCCAGGGCGGGACACCCTGCTGTACGGCGTCCTGGTGATGGCCGAGGAGCTCATGGAGACTGGAGCCCTGGCCTGGGTGGTCTGCATCCTGCTGGGGTACCTCGTGACCCGGCTGGAGTCCCAGGACGGCACCGGGCGAGGCCCGCTGCGGTTCTCGGCATCGGTGGGGTCCATGGCCGGGGCCGCCGCGGTCGTGCCTGAGGCCGGGTCCACTCACGCTCCCAGGTAGCGGTCCACGAACCCGTTGGCGAAGCGTCGTCCAGGGTCGAGCTGGTCCCGCAGCGCCTGGAAGTCCGCGAGCCTGGGGTAGCGGGCCGCCACGGCTGCCGGGTCGACCGAGAAGACCTTGCCCCAGTGCGGGCGCGGCTCGAACGGTTCCAGCGCCGCCTCCACGGCCGTGAGGACCGGGGTCACGGCCGCGAGGTCCGGCACCCAGGTGAAGTGGATGGCGAGGCTGTCCCTGCCGTAGGCGGAGCTCAGCCACAGGTCGTCGGCGGCGATCGTCCGCAGCTCGCCCACCTGCAGCACCGGTGAGATGCGCGGCGCGAGCTCCGCGACCGCCGCGAGCGCTGCTGCACCACTGCCCCGAGGCACGAGGTACTCGGACTGCAGCTCCGCACCGGTGCTGGGGGTGAACTCCATCCGGAAGTGCGGCAGACGTTCGTGCCAGGGCCCGACGGTGCCCATCTGCTCCGTGCTCCACGTGCCTGGCAGCCCACGGACCGGGTGGCGAGGACCGTCGGCCACGCTGCTGCCGAGCCAGTCCGCAGCCGGCACGGGCCCGTCGGGGCGCCGCTTGATCCACACGGCGGCCTCCACCGGGTCCGACCAGTCGGTGAACACGCTCACGCTGTAGCCCGCCCCCACGACCTCGTCCAGCCGGCCGAGCAGGGCGGCCAGCGGAAGGTGCTCGCGGACCTCCTGCGCGACCTCGTAGCCCGGGACCGCGGCCAGGGTGAGCCGGGTGACGATCCCCAACGACCCCAGGGCGACCACCGCGCCCGGGAAGCGGTCGGGATCGGCCTCGCGTGACAGCTCCAGCAGGTCGCCGTCTGCGGTGACGAGCTCGAGCGCCACCACCGAGTCGGCGAGGACGCGGGCGGAGTCCCCGGATCCGTGGGTACCCGTCGAGCTCGCTCCACCCACCGAGATGTGCGGGAGCGACCCCATGCTCGGCAGCGCCAGCCCTGCCGCGTGCAGGGCTTGGGCGACCCGGCCGTACGTCACCCCGGCGCTCACCGTGATCGTGCCGGCGGTGCTGTCCACCTCCAGCAGCTCGGGCAGGCCGTCCAGCCGCACCAGGTCGCCGTCGGTGTCGGCGACGGGGGAGAAGGAGTGGGCCGTGCCCAGCGCCCGGACCCGGCGGGCGCCGCAGACCAGCGCACGCAGCTCGCCCACCGATGCCGGCCGGTGCACCGCTGCGGCCGAGAAGGTGATGTTGCCGGCCCAGTTGGTGACCGTGTGGCCCTGCATCTGCTGATCCTCGCCCATCGACGTCCCAGCCGACCGGAGGATGCCGAACGGGAACCGCTGCTGCCTACCCCCCTGCTGGGAGTGTCCGGCCGGCCGGTCGGGGCAGGCGCCGACTCACTGCCCCTGCTGCGCCTTGAGGTCTCGGTCCCTGCTCGGCTGCACCCGCTTGGGCTCGCCCGGCATCTTGGGGTAGCTGGGCGGGTAGGGCAGGTCGCCGAGCCCCGAGGCCTCGTCCCGGTCGGCGAGGTCCAGCAGCGGCTGCAGGTCGTGGACCACGTCGTCGATCCCGGCCATCGGGTCCCCACGACGGGCGAGCATGCCGGGGACCGTGGCCATGGTGCAGTCGTCGGGGTCCACGTCGACCAGCTCCTCCCACGTGACCGGGGTGCTCACGGTGGCGCGGGGGGTCCGACGCACCGAGTACGCGCTGGCGATGGTGCGGTCGCGGGCGTTCTGGTTGAAGTCGACGAACACCCGCTGCCCCCGCTCCTCCTTCCACCACGACGTCGTCAGCCGGTCCGGGGCACGACGCTCGCACTCCCGCGCCAGCGCGATCGCCGCCCGGCGCAGCCCGACGAAGTCCCAGGTCGGCGCCACGCGGACGTACACGTGCACACCCCGGCCTCCGCTCGTCTTGGGGAAGCCGGTCATGCCCAGCTCGTCGAGCACCGGGCGGAGGACGTCCAGAGCAAGCCGGCGGGCGTCGTCGAAGGTGGTGCCCGGCTGCGGGTCCAGGTCGATGCGGAGCTCGTCTGGGTGGTCGGTGTCCTGGCAGCGGGTGTGCCACGGGTGCAGGGTCACCGTCGACATCTGCGCCGCCCACACGACGTCAGCCGCCTGGGTGACGCGCAGCACGTCGGCGCTGCGACCGGAGGGGAAGCGCACCGCACAGGTCTGCACCCAGTCGGGGGCGCCCTTCGGGAGGCGCTTCTGGTAGACCTCGTCGCCCTCCACGCCGTCCGGGAAGCGTTGCAGGTGCGTCGGACGGTCCCGCAGGGCGGTCAGCACGGCTGCGGTGGGGTCGGTCGCGACCGAGCGGTAGTACTCGGCGAGGTGCCGCTTGGTGCCGGCCGCCTCGCCCAGCGCCGGGAAGACGACCCGCTCCCCGCTGGTGAGCCGGACCGGCGTGCCGGCGACGTCGAGGATCTCTGCAGACGAGGCCACGCGGCGAGTCTGGCCGCCCCAGCGCGGGTTCGCCATCGTGCCCCGACCGGTGCCACCATCGGGCCGGTCGGAGCGACCAGGTCGGTCAGGTCGGGCCAGCTGCTCGCCGTCGTCGCCCAGCGGGTGGTCCGCCTGGACACCGACGCGAAGGTGCTGACGCTGCCCGCGTAGCCAGGGCTGCTCGTCGGCCCTCGTGGGCACGACGCCGGTCGGAGGAGCAGACTCGGCCCTGTGCAGCTGCCCGTCCAGCCCCCGGTCAAGCCCATGCTCGCCAAGCCCGCGGCCGAGATCCCGCCGGGGCAGCACTACGAGCCCAAGTGGGACGGCTTCCGCGCCATCGTGTTCCGCGACGGCGAGGAGGTGGTGCTGGGCAGCCGCAACGAGAAGCCGCTGACCCGCTACTTCCCCGAGGTGGTGGAGGCGGTGCGGGCGGCGTTCCCGGACCGTGCCGTGGTCGACGGTGAGATCGTCGTCGCCGACCCCGCGGGGGACCGGTTGGACTTCGAGGCGCTGCAGCAGCGGGTGCACCCCGCCGCGAGCCGGGTGCTGCGGCTGAGCGAGGAGACCCCGGCCGCGTTCGTCGCCTTCGACCTGCTCGCCCTGGGTGACGACGACCACCTGCGCACGCCGCTGGTCGAGCGTCGGCGCATGCTCGAGGACGTGCTGCCCGGGCGGCACCCCGACGTCCACCTCACCCCCGCCACCCAGGACCTCCAGGAGGCCACGCGGTGGTTCGAGGTGTTCGAGGGTGCCGGCCTCGACGGCCTGGTCGCCAAGAAGCTCGACCTGCCGTACCAGCCGGACAAGCGCGTCATGACCAAGATCAAGCACGTCCGCACCGCCGACTGCGTCGTCGCGGGGTACCGCGTGCACGCCTCCGGCGAGGGTGCGGTCGGCTCGCTCCTGCTCGGCATCCACGACGAGCGCGGGGTGCTGCAGAGCGTCGGCGTGGTCGGGTCGTTCACCATGGCGCGCCGGCGTGAGCTCTTCGAGGAGCTGCAGCCGCTCGTGGTGCCCGTCGCGGAGCACCCGTGGGACCGGGCGGCGCACGAGCAGGGCGAGCGCACGCCACGCAAGAACGAGACCAGCCGGTGGAACGCCGGCAAGGACCTGTCGTTCGTCCCGCTGCGTCCTGAGCGCGTGGTCGAGGTCCGGTACGACTACATGGAGGGGTTCCGGTTCCGCCACACCACCCAGCTCGTCCGGTGGCGACCTGACCGGGACCCCGCGAGCTGCACCTACGACCAGCTCGACCGGCCGGTCTCCTTCTCCCTGAGCGACGTCCTGCGATGACCAGGAGGTGACGCGCTGGCGACGAGGACAGGAAATGGGGTCGGCACGCCTTCCCATTCGTCCTGTTCGTGCCTACCGTCACCCGGTCAGCCCAACGAGAGGACCCTCAGTGACGACTCCGTCCCCCGTCCGCGCACGCACCCTGATCGGGTGCACCGCGACGCTCGGCCTCGCCGCGGTCGGCCTGACGGCCGTGCCGGCCGCCGCCGCCCCCAGCCCCACGCCGTTCATCAGCGAGATCCACTACGACAACATCGGCACCGACACCGGCGAGGCCGTCGAGGTGCAGGCGGCCTCCGGCACCGACCTGACCGGCTGGCGGCTGGTCCGCTACAACGGGACGAACCCGGCCGCCGCAGCCGTCTACACCTCACCCGGCGTGACCCAGCCGCTGGGTGGCCTCGTGCCCTCGGGCGACCCGAGCGGGGACGGCGTGGTCGTGGAGACCTACGCCGCCGACGGGCTGCAGAACGGTGGCAACGACGGCGTCGCGCTGGTCGACCCGCAGGGCACCGTCGTGGAGTTCCTCTCCTACGAAGGCGTCACCACCGCCTCGACCGGCGCCAACGGCGGCCCCGCGGCGGGGCTGACCAGCACCGACATCGGGGTTGCCGAGACCTCGAGCACCCCGGTCGGCGCGTCGCTGCAGAAGGTGGGCGGCGTCTGGACCGTCGCCGCCGAGTCCGACTTCGGAGCAGTCAACGGCAGCGGCGGGGACACCGGCGGCGGCCCCGACCCCGAGCTCTGCTCCCTGCCGACGTCGTCGAGCATCGGCGCCCTGCAGGGCAGCGGTGGAGTCAACACCGCGAACGGCAGCACCGTCACCCTCGCCGGCGTGGTCACCTCCGACACCCCTGGGCTCGGCGGCTTCACCATCCAGGACGCGGGTGACGGGGACCCCGTCACCTCCGACGGGATCTTCGTGCTCGCACCGACGGCCGACGTCGCCGTGGGAGACGCCGTCACCGTGCGGGGCCCGGCCACCGAGGCGTTCACGCTCACCCAGGTCGGCACCAGCGGGGCGAGCGGTGTCCCGGCCACCGTCGACGTCTGCTCGACCGGGGCCGAGGTGCCCGCCGCGTCGGTGCTCACGCTGCCCGCGGACGACGCCCAGCGCGAGGCGCTGGAGAGCATGCTCGTCGACATCACCACCCCGCTGGTCGTGACGGGCACGTTCGGCCTTGACCGCTTCGGCGAGGTCCGTCTCGCCACGGGTGTCCTCCCGGCCCCGACCGACGTGGCCGAGCCCGGCCCCGCCGCCGCCGCGGTCGAGGCCGACAACCGGACGCGGGAGATCACCGTCGACGACGGTCTGAGCAGCAGCAACCCCCGCCCGGTCCCGTACCTCACGCTCACCGACAGCGTGCGGATCGGTGACGAGGTGGTGGAGCTCGGCGACCACGTCCTGTCCTACGGGTTCAACCAGTGGCGCCTCCAGCCGGTCACCGGCACGGCGGACCAGGTCGTGTTCGGTGACACCAACCCGCGGACCCCCACGGCCGACGCCGTCGGCGGGGACGTGCAGGTCGGTGCGTACAACGTCCTCAACTACTTCGTCACCCTGACCAGCGAGGACCGCGAGGCCCGCGGCGCTGCGACGCCGCAGGAGCTCGAGCTGCAGCAGGCCAAGATCGTCGAAGGCATCCTCGGGCTCGGCGCCGACGTGGTCGCGCTGCAGGAGATCGAGTACGGGGCGCGCTTCGGCAAGGACCCGGACGTCGCCGTGGCGACCCTGACCGCCGCGGTGGACGCGGCCGACCCGACCGGGACGTGGGACTACGTGCGCACCCCGGACTACGTGCGCGAGAGCCCCGACGTCATCCAGAACGCGATCATCTACCGCTCCGACGTGGTCACCCCCGTGGGGGCCTCCCTGACCGGTGGGACGGTGGACCCCGAGGTGTGGAGCAACGCGCGGGAGCCCGTCGCCCAGACGTTCGAGGCCGCGGACGGCGACGTGTTCACCGTGGTGGGCAACCACTTCAAGTCCAAGGGCGGCACGGGCACCGGTGACAACCTCGACGCCGGCATCGGTGGCCAGGGGTCGTTCAACGGCGACCGGGTGCGTCAGGCCGAGGCCCTCGTGGAGTTCGCGCAGACCCTGGAGGCCGTCGACCCGGACGTGTTCCTCGTCGGCGACCTCAACTCCTACTCCCAGGAGGACCCGGTCGACGTCCTGCGCGCGGCGGGCTACGTCGACGTGCTGGAGCCGCTGGAGGACACCACGTACTCCTTCGACCAGCGCAACGGCAACCTCGACCACATCCTGGTGAGCCCCGCGGCCGCCGCGAAGGTCACCGGCGTCGACATCTGGGAGGTCAACGCGGCCGAACCGGGCGCGTACCAGTACGACTCCGGGGTGGCAGAGCTCCACGCCACGTACGCGTACCGGGCCAGCGACCACAACCCGTCCGTCGTCGGCTTCGACACCCAGGGCCTGGCGAGCGACGTGTCGCTCGGCGACGTGCTGGGCAGCCTCAGCGGACCCTTCGACCGCACGCCGACCGACTTCGACGTGCTGGGTGCCCTGGTGGCGGACGTCCTCGAGGCCAAGCCCGGCTCGCCGGTGTCCGTGCTCGCCGACCCGACGGTCGCGCTGACGGCCTTCCTCCCCGACGACGGCGCCTTCACCGCCTCGGTCCAGGAGCTCCTGCCCGGGCGCGTCCCGCAGGAGCGGGTCGCCTACCACCGGCTCAGGGCCACCTTCACCACCGACGAGATCGAGGCGCTGCTGCTCGGCCACGTCGTGCTCGGGCAGACGCTCGAGGCCGCGGACGTGGTGCAGCTGGACGGCGCCATGCTGACGAGCGCGGCGGGGACGACCCTGACGGTCGACGTACGGGACGACGGCAGCGTGGCGGTGCTCGACGAGCGGGTCGGCAACCGTGACGCGCTGCTCGTGACCACCGACGTCAACGTCGGTCAGGTGCAGGTCGCCCACACGGTGGACCGGGTGCTCCTGCCCTGAGCCACCGGCTCCACCCGTCACACCCGCGAGGGCCCGGTCGCACCCGCGACCGGGCCCTCCGGCGTGGTGGGCGCGCGGGCCGTAACGTTCGCGCCGTGCTCCTGCTCCTGCCGCCCTCGGAGGGGAAGCGGCCTGCCCCCCGCGGTGCCCGCCCCGTCGACCTGGCCGGCCTCACCCGGGCGTCGCTGACCCCCGCCCGGGAGCAGGTGCTGGACGCGCTCGTGGAGACCTCGGGCCGCCCCGACGCCCGGCAGGTCCTCGACGTCGGCGCCTCCCTGGTCGACGAGGTCACCCGCAACACCCGGCTGAGGAGCGCGCCCGCGACAGACGTGGCACGGGTCTATTCCGGTGTCCTGTACGGCGCCCTCCGCCTGGACGAGCTGACCCCGACCGCCAGGCGCCGAGCCCGCGAGCACCTGGTCATCGTGTCCGCCCTCTGGGGTGCGCTCTCCCCGGGGGACCGGATACCGGCGTACCGCCTGGCCATGGGCACCACCCTGCCGGGGGTCGGACCGCTGGCCGCGCACTGGCGAGGCCCCCTGTCGCGGGCGCTCGCACCGGAGGTCGACGGGGTCGTGGTGGACTGCCGCTCCGCGCCCTACGCCGCCGCGTGGCGGCCCAGCGGTGACGCCGCCGAGGCCGTGGTGACGGTACGGGTGCTCAGCGGCGCCCAGGTGGTGAGCCACCACGCCAAGCACACCCGGGGCGAGCTGGCCCGGCACCTCCTGCTGAGGGGCCCCCGCCTGCCGCGCTCGCCGTCGCGGCTGGCCGAGGCCGCGGCCGAGCGCTTCGACGTGGACCTCGTCCGCGACGGCGCCGGGCACCGGCTCGACGTGCGGACCTGAGGTCGCGGCTCAGGTCCGAACCCCAACCTGCCGATGGGCAGGCTGCCCCGGGTGCGTCCGCGGGCCGGCTGGAGGTCGCGTGAGGTCAGGAGAGCGCCGTGATGCGGCCCTGCGCCGTGCCCCGGCTGACGGGCTCCCCTTCAGCCGTCGGGGCATGGGTCGCGCCCTCGGCGTCCTGTACCTGTCCGGGGCCGGCCTCGCCGCGCTCTGGACGGCGCTGCCGCACGGGTCCCGCGACGGCGACCGGGTGCTCGTGGCGATGATCGTGCTGGCAGCGTGCCTCGGCGCAGCGCTGCTGGCCGGGGCGGCGGACCGGGCCCCCACCGCGGTGTTCCACGGAGTCATCGGCGTCATCCAGGTGGTCATCTCCGTGGCCTTCGCCGCCACGGGAGCCGCGGACAGCGACATCCGGCTGTTCTACCTCTGGGCGACGCCGTTCGCGGCCGTGCTCTTCACCCCGCAGGTGGCCCGGCGGCACTGCCTGTTCACCGCGCTGTGCCTCGCCGTCGCCCTGTCGACGACCCCTGCGCCCGTCCTGGTCCAGCTTCGCGTCTTCCTGATGACGACCGGGACTCTCGTCGCCGTGGCGGTCCTCGTCGGGCACGTCACCCACGGGATGCGGCGGAGCCAGCGGCTGCTGCAGCACGCGGCCTGGCACGACTCGCTGTCGGGCCTTCCCAACCGAGACCTCTTCGACCGGCGGACCACCGAGGCCCTCGCCGCTCGTGACGCCCGCGGGGGAACGGTCCACGTGCTGCTGGTCGACCTCGACCACTTCAAGCTGGTCAACGACACCTACGGCCACCACGCCGGCGACGAGCTGATCTACGCGGTCGCGCAGAGGCTGCAGGGCGCGCTGGGCGAGACGGCGCTGGTCGCGCGGATGGGGGGCGACGAGTTCGCCGTCATGCTCGCCGACCCGACGGGGGAGCTCGACCTCGACGTCGTGCTCGCCCGGCTGCCAGGCGTCTGGGCCGACCCTGTCGGGCTGTCCCGTGCGGTGGTCCCCGTGTCCGCCAGCGTGGGCGTCACCTCCTGCGCGGAGCCGGGCCGCACCGCCGAGCAGCTCCTGCGCGACGCGGACGTGGCGCTGTACCGGGCCAAGCGGACCCGCCGGGGCTCGGTGCGGGCGTTCGACGCCGTCCTGCGCGTGGAGGTGGAGCGCCGGACGCGGCTTGACCACGAGATGCACGGCGCCGTGGCCCGGGGAGAGCTCTCGCTGGTCTACCAGCCCGTCGTCGACCTGGTCACCGGGCGCACGGTCGGCGCCGAGGCGCTGCTCCGGTGGCACAGCCCCGTGCTGGGCCCTGTGTCGCCGGCCGAGTTCGTGCCGCTGGCCGAGGAGAACGGCCTCGTGGTGCCGATCGGTCGCTTCGTCCTCATGCAGGCCGCGGCCGACGTGGCCCGCTGGCGGGCAGAGGGCACCGTGGACGAGCAGTTCTCGGTCGCGGTCAACGTGTCGGTGCGGCAGCTCGCCGGTAGCTTCCCGGAGGAGCTGGGCCGCCTGCTGGACGGCCACGGTCTCCCGCCCTCGGCGCTCACCGTGGAGATCACGGAGTCGGTGCTGCTGGACGGCACGGTCTACTCCGGCCGGGTGCTGTCGCAGCTCCGGCGCGGTGGCACCCGGGTGTCGCTGGACGACTTCGGGACGGGGTACAGCTCGCTGTCGTACCTGCAGCGCCTGCCCATGGACGTCCTCAAGATCGACCGGTCGTTCGTGGGAGAGCTCGACGGTCCCTCGCCACGGACGGGTCTGGTCTCGGCCGTCCTCGACCTGGCCCGCAGCCTCGGCATGGGCGTGGTCGCCGAGGGCGTGGAGACCGTCGAGCAGGCCGACCGGCTCCGTCTGCTCGGCGTCGAGCGCGCGCAGGGCTGGCTCTTCGCCAGGCCCCTGCGCGCGGTCGACCTCGTCTCCCACCTCGGGCAGGAGGCTCCGGCCGGCTAGGTCAGGCCGGTACGACCTGCACGCACGCGGGACCCGGCCCCCTACGGAGCGACGGTCGCGCCGTCGGCGGCGGACCGGGCGAGTGCCCGGGTGCGGCCCGCCCGCCGCAGCCCGTCCACGCTGAAGACGACCAGCGCCAGCCACACCAGCGCGAAGCCTGCCAGCCGCAGCGGTGGCATGGGCTCACCGAAGACCAGGACGCCGATGAGGAGCTGCATGACCGGGGTGATGTACTGCAGCAGCCCGATGGTGGACAGCGGCACCCGGCGTGCCGCTCCCGCGAACAGCAGGAGGGGCAGCGCGGTGAGCACGCCCGAGGCCATGAGCAGCAGGGTCAGCCCGGGGCCTTCGGCGGTGAACGTGCTCCGCCCGGCCACCTGCAGCCACACCAGCCCGGCCAGCGCGACGGGAGCGAGAACGGCCGTCTCCACGGTCAGCCCCGGCAGCGCCCCGACACCGCGCCCCACGCGGTTCTTGATGAGCCCGTAGGAGCCGAACGACGCGGCCAGCGCGATGGCGATCCACGGTGGGCGGCCGTAGTCGTAGGTCAGCACGCCGACGGCGGTGGCCGCGATGCCGACGGCCGCCCACTGCGCCCGGCGCAGCCGCTCCCCGAGCAGCACCACGCCCAGGAGCACGGACACCAGCGGGTTGATGAAGTACCCGAGCGAGGTCTCCACCACCTGGGCGCTGTTGACCGCCCAGATGAAGACCCCCCAGTTGATGCTGAGCACCGACGCCGCCGCAGCGAGGACGGCCACCTGACGGCCGGTCAGGGCACGCACGGTGCGCCAGCCCCGCACCGCGGTGACCAGGATGGCGCACGCGAGCAGTGACCAGACGATGCGGTGCAGCACGATCTCGACGGCGCCAGCGGCCTCGAGCAGCCGGAAGTACAAGGGGAACAGGCCCCACATCAGGTAGGCGCCGAGGCCCAGGAGGATCCCCGAGCGGCCGCTCACGGCACGACGCGCGTGGAGACCGTCTCCGGGACCGCGGCCAGGGCGTCCAGCACGCCGTCCGGGAGGTCGACGGCCACATCGGTCAGGGCGTAGCCGAGCGACCCGCGCGTGCTCAGCAGCTGGCCCTCGATGTTCACGCCGTGCTCGGCGAGCAGCTGGTTGACCCGCGCCATGGCACCGGGGACGTTGTGGTGCAGGTGCGCGACCCGCCGCGTCCCAGGCCTGGTCTCCATGGTGACCTGCGGCAGGTTGACCGACAGGGTCGTGGTGCCTGCGAGCAGGTAGTCGCGCAGCTTGCCCGCGGTGAACCGGCCGATGTCCTGCTGCGCCTCGGCGGTCGAGCCCGCGACGTGCGGGGTGAGGATCACGTTGCGCAGGCCGCGAAGGTCGGAGTGGAAGGGGTCGCCCTTGGTGCGGGGCTCGTCGGGGAACACGTCGACGGCCGCACCGGCGATGTGGCCGGACTCGATGTGGCGGCGCAGGGCCGCGTAGTCCACCACGAACCCGCGCGACAGGTTGATGAAGGCGCTGCGGGGGCGCATCGCGGCGAACTGGGCGGCCCCGAACATGCCGGCGTTGCCGTCGCGACCGTCGACGTGCAGCGTCACGGTGTCGGCCTCGGCCAGCAGCTCCTCGAGGCTGGCGCAGGCGCGCGCGTTGCCCAGCGCCAGCTTCTCGGTGGTGTCGTAGAAGACGACCCGCATGCCGAGGGCCTCGGCCACCACCGACAGCTGGCTGCCGATGTTGCCGTAGCCGACGATGCCCAGGGTGCGGCCGCGGACCTCGTGGGAGCCGTCGGCGGACTTGTCCCAGACGCCCGCGTGCATCGCGTCGTCGCGCTCGGTGAGCCGTCGGGCCAGCGCGATGATCTCCGCGACGGCCAGCTCCACCACGCTGCGGGTGTTGGAGAAGGGGGCGTTGAACACCGCGACCCCCCGGGCGCTTGCGGCCGCCAGGTCGATCTGGTTGGTCCCGATGCAGAACGCCCCGACGGCCCTGAGGTCGGCGGCCTTGTCGAGCACGGCCTCGCTGACGTGGGTGCCGGAGCGGATGCCGAGGACGCTGACGCCCTGCACGGCCTCGACGAGGGCGGCCTCGTCGAGCGCGCCGCGGTGCGTGCGGACCTCGAACCCCGCCGTCCCGAGCAGCTCCACGGCGTGGGGGTGGATGTTCTCCAGCAGCAGCGCGGTGGGGGAGGGCACGGGTCCATTGTGCTGTCTTGCCGGGGTCCGGCGGCACGACCGCCCACGTGCTGGTGGACCCCTGGTCCGGTGGTGTGGTGGCTAGACGTGGAAGCGGGAGACGAGGGTCTTGAGGTCGGCGGCCATGGTGGACATCTCCTGGGCGGCGGTGGCGGTGTGGGCGGCGCCGCCGGTGGTCTCGGAGGCTGCCTGGGCGACGGTGGCGACGTTGCGGGCGATCTCGGTGGAGCCGTGGGCGGCTTCGGCGATGCTGCGGGTCATCTCGTTGGTGGTGGCGGTCTGCTGCTCGACGGCGGCGGCGATGGTGCCCTGGCTGGAGTTGATCTGGTCGATGACGGCGGAGATGGAGCGGATGGCGGCGCCGGCTTCGTCGGAGTCGTGCTGGATGGCCTCGATGCGGCGGGCGATGTCGCCGGTGGCCTTGCCGGTCTGCTGGGCGAGCTCCTTGACCTCGCTGGCCACGACGGCGAAGCCCTTGCCGGCCTCGCCGGCGCGGGCGGACTCGATGGTGGCGTTGAGGGCGAGGAGGTTGGTCTGCTCGGCGATGGAGGTGATGACCTTCAGGACGGTGCTGATCTCGGCGGTGGACTGGCCGAGCTTGGCGACGGTGTCGGTGGCGCCGGCGGCGCTGGCGACGGCGTCGGCGGCGACGCGGGCGGCGTCGGAGGCGCTGGCGGCGATCTCGCGGATGGCGGCGGACATCTGCTCGGTGCCGGCGGCGACGGTCTGGACGTTGGCGGAGACCTGCTCGGCGGCGCTGGAGGCGTTGCCGGCCTGGGCGGCGGACTCCTCGGCGGAGCCGCTGAGCTGGGCGGAGACCGCGGAGAGCTCTTCGGAGGCGGAGGCCAGGGACTGGGAGGAGTCGGAGATGCTGGACATGGTGTCGGTGAGCATGTCCAGGGCCTGGTCCAGGGCCTGACCCATCTGACCCACCTCGTCGGTCGTCGTGGCCCGGACCCGGGCGTCCAGCCGCCCGGCGGCCAGGCCCTCCAGCACGACGACGGTGCGGGCCAGCGGTCGGGCCATCGCACGACCGAGCACCAGGGCCAGCGTGACGGCCATCGCCACGGCGGCGACGATCACCCCGACGACGAGCACCACGGCCGAGCGGTACTCGGCCGCGCCCGTCGCGGCAGCCTCGGCAGCGGCGTCGTTCTCGATGACGAGCAGCGCCTGGATGGCACCGTCCAGGGCGTCGGTGGCCGGCGTCAGGTTCTCCCGCCGGACCTCGACGAACTCCTCGACCTTGCTGTCGAGGGCCAGCGGGACGAGCTGCTCGTCCCGCACCCGGCGGTACTCCAGCAGGGACGCCTCGAGGGTCTCCACCTCCGCCTCGCGCCCGGGCAGGTCTGTGGACGTGTAGTCCGTGAGGGACTCGTCCAGGTGCTCGTCCAGGGCGGCCATCTGCTCGAGGATGGCCGGCGCGTCATCGTCCGGCATGATCAGCAGGTTGGTGAGGCTGAAGCGGACCGCCTGGTAGTCGGCCTGGACGGTCTTCAGGTTGTCGATCGACGGCAGCACCCCCTCCTGCATGTACGTCAGCCGGGCGGAGGCCCGGTCGAGCTGGTACAGGCCGATGCCCCCGACCGCGACGAGGAGCACGGTGACGGCGCCGAAGCCCGCCAGCAGCTTGCGGGCGATGGGCAGGTCCTGTGCGCGCGCGGCGAGGCCACGGCGGCCGGCGGGGTTCTGGCTCACTGGTCGTCCTCCTACCGGCTGTGCCGGGCTCGCCTGGTGCGGTCAGGAGGGTGATCGGCCGAGGGCCACGTCGGCTGAGGCTGCGCCGGTGGGCGGCGGGGTGAACCTGCGCTGCTGCACCTGGGTGACGGCTGCGGCAGCCCGTGGTCCGGTGGTGTGGTGGCTAGACGTGGAAGCGGGAGACGAGGGTCTTGAGGTCGGCGGCCATGGTGGACATCTCCTGGGCGGCGGTGGCGGTGTGGGCGGCGCCGCCGGTGGTCTCGGAGGCTGCCTGGGCGACGGTGGCGACGTTGCGGGCGATCTCGGTGGAGCCGTGGGCGGCTTCGGCGATGCTGCGGGTCATCTCGTTGGTGGTGGCGGTTTGCTGCTCGACGGCGGCGGCGATGGTGCCCTGGCTGGAGTTGATCTGGTCGATGACGGCGGAGATGGAGCGGATGGCGGCGCCGGCTTCGTCGGAGTCGTGCTGGATGGCCTCGATGCGGCGGGCGATGTCGCCGGTGGCCTTGCCGGTCTGCTGGGCGAGCTCCTTGACCTCGCTGGCCACGACGGCGAAGCCCTTGCCGGCCTCGCCGGCGCGGGCGGACTCGATGGTGGCGTTGAGGGCGAGGAGGTTGGTCTGCTCGGCGATGGAGGTGATGACCTTCAGGACGGTGCTGATCTCGGCGGTGGACTGGCCGAGCTTGGCGACGGTGTCGGTGGCGCCGGCGGCGCTGGCGACGGCGTCGGCGGCGACGCGGGCGGCGTCGGAGGCGCTGGCGGCGATCTCGCGGATGGCGGCGGACATCTGCTCGGTGCCGGCGGCGACGGTCTGGACGTTGGCGGAGACCTGCTCGGCGGCGCTGGAGGCGTTGCCGGCCTGGGCGGCGGACTCCTCGGCGGAGCCGCTGAGCTGGGCGGAGACCGCGGAGAGCTCTTCGGAGGCGGAGGCCAGGGACTGGGAGGAGTCGGAGATGCTGGACATGGTGTCGGTGAGCATGTCCAGGGCCTGGTCCAGGGCCTGACCCATCTGACCCACCTCGTCGGTCGTCGTGGCGCCCAGGCGGGCGTCCAGCCGGCCGGCCGCAAGGCCCTGCAGGACCTCCACGGTGCGGGCGAGGGGCCGCGCGATGGCGCGGCCGATCGTCATGGCCAGACCGATGGACAGCACGACGGCGACGCCCAGCGCGACGACGAGCAGCACGACGGAGGAGGCGTAGGCGGCGCGCCCGTCGGCGAGCGAGGCGTCGATCGCGGCGGTCTCGATGACGACCAGGTCCTCGAGCGAGCTCTGGATGGCGGTGGCCGGGGGCACCAGCTCGCTCGTGCGGATGTCGAGGAAGCCGTCGATGTCGTTGGCCAGGGCGAGCGGGACCAGCTTCTGCTCGAGCACCGAGCGGTACGTGGCCAGGTTCGTGGTGAGGGAGTCGACCTGCTCCTCGCGACCGGTCATGTCCGTCGCGGTGTAGTCGGCGAGGGCCGAGTCGAGGTCGTCGTCGATGTCGGCGATGTGCGCCTGGATCGTCGCCTTGTCCGCGTCGTCCGCGACGGCGAGGTCGAGGCTGGCGAAGCGGAGCAGCAGGAAGGTGTTCTCCACCTCGCCCAGTGACGTCATCGCGACCAGGCTCTCGGACTCCATGTAGGCCAGCCGGTCGTTGGCGGCGTTCAGCTGCACCACGCTCACGCCGCCGACCGCGACCATGAGCAGGGTGACCACACCGAAGGCGAGCAGCAGCTTTCGGCTCACCGGCAGGTTCGCGAGCAGGGCGCGGGAGCCGCGGCGGGGGGCGACGGCAGGGGTGGGCAGGGCCATGGGGAGCTCCTCGACGATCACGCCGTCCGGTCGGTCCTGTCGACCGGGCACACGTGGTGATCGGCAGGAACGGGTCTCCACCTGAGCCTCACCTGGGGGACAGACCCAGGAGGCACCCGGCCCTGCGCCTGGAGGCGGTGCTGCCGGCCCGCTCGTCGACCGCCGTGCCGGAGGTCGTGAGGAGCTACCCCCGCTCGGGTGGGCCGCCGTCCAGCACACCCGGGCCAGCCCGTCGAAGGACCCGTCAGGTCCGGTGGCGGTGGACGCTCAGGTCAGTCGACGGTCCAGGTGTCGGACCCGGCGAGCAGGGCGGTGAAGGCGGCGTCGTCCGCCGGCCCGCCGGCCGCCGACACGGCGGCGTCGACCTGGGAGCGGACCAGGTCGTCGTAGGCCGGCCGTTCGACGGAACGGAACACCCCGATCGGCACCGTGACCATCGACGGGTCGTCCAGCCGCGACAGCGCGAACTGCGCCGACGGGTCGTCCGCCCCGGGGTCGTGGACGACCGGCGCCCGGCCGGTGGCGGCCGCGACGTCGCGGGAGACGACCTCGACCCCGCCACCGTCGGCGCGGGGGACCACCACGCTGGCGTCGCCCGTCGTGCCGCCGAAGGTGACCTCCTGGCCCGCGGTGAGCCGGACCAGGCGGGCCTGGGACTCGTCGCGGTCCTTGAGGACGTCGAAGGCGCCGTCGTTGAAGATGGGGCAGTTCTGGTAGATCTCGACGAGCGCGCTGCCCCGGTGCTCGGCCGCCTGCCGCAGCACCTCGGTGAGGTGGGCGCGGTCGGAGTCCAGGGTGCGGGCGACGAAGCTCGCCTCGGCGCCCAGGGCGAGCGACACGGGGTTGAACGGGCCGTCGACGCTTCCGGCGGGGGTCGACTTGGTCACCTTGCCGGTCTCCGAGGTGGGGGAGTACTGCCCCTTCGTGAGCCCGTAGATCCGGTTGTTGAACAGCAGGATCGTCACGTTGAGGTTGCGGCGCAGCGTGTGGAGCAGGTGCCCCGCGCCGATGGAGAGCGCGTCGCCGTCACCGGTGACGACCCACACGTTGAGGTCGGGCCGGGCCACCGCGAGACCGGTGGCGAACGTCGGCGCCCGGCCGTGGATCGAGTGCACGCCGTAGGTGTCCAGGTAGTACGGGAAGCGCGAGGAGCAGCCGATCCCCGAGACGAACACGATGTTCTCGCGCTTGAGCCCCAGGTCGGGCAGGAACCCCTGCACCGCCGCGAGGACGGCGTAGTCGCCGCAGCCGGGGCACCAGCGCACCTCGTTGTCCGCGACGAACTGCTTGCGGCTCAGGGCCTCGCCCTCGGACAGGGTCGGAACCCCTCGCAGGCCCTGGCCGGGACCGACGCCCGGCAGCCCGAGCTCGATGCTCACGCGTGTGCCTCCTGGTTGCTGGTGGTGCGGCCGGGCACGTGCGCGAAGCCGCGTGACGTGCTCCGGGGTGGGGCGTGGGTGATGGCGTCGTCGATGGCCTGCGTCAGCTCACCGGAGCTGAACGGCTGGCCCCGGACGCTCGTGTGGCTGGTGACGTCGACCAGGTAGCGGGCGCGCAGGAGCAGCGACAGCTGACCGAGGTTCATCTCCGGCACCAGCACCCGCGGGTAGGCCCGCAGCACGTCGCCGGTGTTGGCGGGGAACGGGTGCAGGTGGCGGAGGTGGGCCTGGGCGACCCGGGCCCCGGCTGCCCTGGCGGCGCGCACCGCGGCGCTGACCGGGCCGAACGTCGACCCCCAGCCGAGGACGAGCAGGTCTGCGCCGTCGGCGTCGGCGGACCAGGGGTCGTCGACGTCGAGGTCCGGCACGTCGACGCCGTCGACCTTGGCCGCCCGCAGCCTGACCATCCGGTCGTGGTTGTCCGGGTCGTAGCTGATCTCGCCCGTGCCGTCCGCCTTCTCCAGACCACCGATCCGGTGCTCGAGGCCCGCCGTCCCGGGCACAGCCCAGGGGCGGGCCAGGGTGCCGGGGTTGCGCGAGTAGGGCCGGAAGCGCTCGCCGGCAGGGATGTCCTGCGCCTCGGCGAAGCGGGTGCGCACCCGGGCCAGCGACGCGACGTCGGGGACCTGCCACGGTTCCGACCCGTTGGCGAGGTAGCCGTCGGACAGCAGGATGACCGGGGTCATGTAGGTGACGGCGATGCGCACGGCCTCGCGGGCGGCCTCGAAGCAGTCGCCCGGCGTCGAGGCCGACACGACCGGCAGCGGGGCCTCGCCGTGGCGGCCGAACATGGCCTGGAGCAGGTCGGCCTGCTCGGTCTTGGTCGGCAGGCCGGTCGAGGGACCGCCGCGCTGCACGTCGACGAGGACCAGCGGCAGCTCCAGCGCCACCGCGAGGCCCAGCATCTCGGCCTTGAGCGACAGTCCGGGACCGGACGTGGTCGTCACGCCGAGCGCGCCACCGTAGGCCGCACCGAGGGCCGCCCCGATGCCGGCGATCTCGTCCTCGGCCTGCAACGTCGTGACGCCGTAGCGCTTGAGCCCGGACAGGGTGTGGAGGATGTCGGAGGCCGGCGTGATCGGGTACGAGCCGAGCACGAGCGGCAGCCCGGCGGTGTGGGCCGCGGTGGCCAGGCCCAGCGCCAGCGCGGCGTTGCCCGTGATGTTGCGGAAGGTGCCCGGGCGGCTGGGAGCGGGCGCCACCTCGTAGCGGACGGCGAAGGTCTCCGTCGTCTCGCCGAAGGCCCAGCCAGCCTCCAGCGCACGCACGTTGGCCGCGAGGATCTGCGGCCGCCTGGCGAACTTGGACTCCAGGAACCGTCGGGTGCCGTCGGTGGGGCGGGAGTACAGCCACGACAGCAGGCCCAGGGCGAACATGTTGGTGGAGCGCTCCGCGTCCTTGCGGCCCAGCCCGAGCTCGGTGAGAGCGGTGACGGTCATCGACGTCAGCGGCACGGCGTGGACGCGGTAGGCCTCGAGGCTGCCGTCCTCCAGCGGGCTGGACGCGTAGCCGACCTTGGTGAGGTTCCGCCTGGTGAAGCTGTCGGAGTCGGCGATGACCGTGCCGCCGTGGGGCAGGTCGTGCAGGTTGGCCTTGAGGGCGGCCGGGTTCATGGCGACCAGGACGTCGGGGGCGTCGCCCGGGGTCAGGACCTCGTGGTCCGCGAACTGCAGCTGGAAGCTCGAGACGCCGGGCAGCGTGCCCTGGGGGGCGCGGATCTCGGCCGGGAAGTTGGGCAGCGTCGCCAGGTCGTTGCCCAGCGCGGCCGTCTCGGCCGTGAACCGGTCACCCGTCAGCTGCATGCCGTCACCGGAGTCGCCCGCGAAGCGGATGACGACGTGGTCGAGCGGGGTCGTGGCGGCCATCGTGGGTTTTAACAACCTCTCCTAGAAGTAATTCCCATGGTAGGAGGCGACAGGGTGCGGCGCCGACCCGCGGGGTCGGAGCGCCGCCCATCGGCAATACTGGGACCTTGACGCCGCGGGGAACTGTGGTGACCGTCACCGGCGTTCCACCATCGGACAGGTAGACCACTGCGAGGACCCGGCTGGGGCCGGGCCCGACCGACGTCAGAAGCGAGGGACGGTGCTCCAGCGGCACAACCACTTCAACGGGCTCAAGACGGTCCTGCTGTTCGGTGCCATCTGGGGGGTGCTGCTCCTGGTGGGCGCCGCGGTGGCCACCTCGTTCCGCAGCCCGTCGCTGATGATCCTGTTCGCGCTCATCGCCCTCGGCACCACCGCCTACGGCTACTGGAACTCCGACAAGCTCGCGATCCGTGCCATGCGGGCGCAGCCGGTGACCGAGGCCGAGCAGCCGGCGATGTACCGCATCGTGCGCGAGCTCTCGGCGGTGGCCCAGCAGCCGATGCCCCGGCTGTACGTCTCGCCGACCATGGCCCCGAACGCCTTCGCCACCGGCCGCAACCCGCGAAACGCCGCGGTCTGCTGCACCGTGGGCATCCTGCAGCTGCTCGACGAGCGGGAGCTGCGGGGCGTGCTCGGCCACGAGCTCATGCACGTCTACAACCGCGACATCCTCACCAGCTCCGTGGCCGCCGCGGTGGCCGGGGTCATCACCTCGGTCGCGCAGTTCCTCCAGCTGAGCTTCCTGTTCGGCGGCGGGCGCGGCAACACCAACAACCCCCTCGCCGTCGTCGGCGTGCTCGCCTCCGCCGTCCTGGCGCCGCTCGCGGCGACGATGATCCAGCTCGCGATCTCCCGGACCCGCGAGTTCGACGCCGACGAGGACGGCTCCGCCCTCACCGGCGACCCGCTCGCCCTGGCCTCGGCCCTGCGCAAGCTGGAGCTCGGCACGCAGCGCGCGCCGCTGCCGCCGGAGCGTCAGCTCGTCAACGCCTCGCACCTGTTCATCGCCAACCCGTTCCGCGGCGGCGGCATGCGCAGCCTCTTCGCCACCCACCCCCCGATGCAGCAGCGGATCACGCGGCTGGAGCAGCTGGCGTACGGCACGACCCGGTGAGGCCGGCCGCAGCCCTGCTGCTCCCCGGCCTGGGGCTCGGCCTGGGCCTCGGGCTCAGCGGCTGCGCCGCCGGGGTGCCGACCGAGGCGTTCGCCTCCGTGGAGGCCCGCGCGACGACCGACGTGTCGTCGGTGGCGGCGCCGGACGGGGCCCAGGAGGTGACGGTCGAGCGGGTCGTCGACGGGGACACCCTGCTGGTCTCCGGCCAGCAGGGCAGCGTGCTGCCGTCGGCCGGTGAGCACCGGGTGCGCCTGCTGCTCGTCGACACCCCCGAGGTCGACGGGCCGGAGGCGGAGGAGGAGTGCCTCGGCCCGGAGGCGTCCGCCTTCACCTCGGGCCTGCTGCCGGCGGGGAGCACCCTGCTGCTCGCCGCGGACGAGGACGTCCGAGACCGGTACGACCGGCTGCTCGCCTACGCGTGGACCCCGGACGGCGTCTTCGTCAACGAGGCGGTCGTGGCCAACGGCTACGCCTACACGGTGATGTACCCGCCCAACGACGAGCACGTCGAGGTGGTGGGCGACGCCGAGCAGCGCGCCCGGCAGGCGCGGCTCGGCGTGTGGGGCAGCTGCTGAGCGCCGGTCAGCGGCCGAGCAGCCGGTCCGCGACCAGCGCCCAGGTCCACGACCACGCCGGGTAGGCGTGCTGTGCCGACACCCCGCCCAGGCCGACGCGGCCGCCCACCCACTCCTGGACCGTCAGCCCCAGCCGGCCGACCAGGGCGGCCTCGCCGACCAGCTCGCCGGCGTGCGGGCCCACCACCACCGCCCCGACCAGCCGCCCGCCGCCGGCGGACGCGTCGACCCAGACCTGCGCGAAGCCGCCACGGCTGCGGTCGGGCCGGCCGGGGACGGCAGCGGCGGGGGCGCGGTCGTTCCGGGACAGCGGCACCCGGACCACCCGGCTGGCGGGACCGCCAGGGACCCGACCCACGGCGGCCGCCTGCGGGTCGGTCCACACCACGCGCGGCACCCACGCCCGGTCGAAGCTCGCCACGGGGCCGTCTGCGGCCCCGGCGACAGCGGCGTGCAGCAGCCCCGCGGCCGCCACCCGACCGGTGGCCACGGCCACGTGCGTGGAGGGGGAGACGCCGACCACGTCACCCGCGGCGGACACGCCGGGCGCGGTGGTCGCCATGGTGGCGTCGACCACGACCGCACCGCCGGCGGTGTCGACGCCCGAGGAGGGCGCCAGGACGTCGAGCACCGGCGACCGGCCCGCCGCCACCAGGACGAGGCCTGCTCCGACCGCCAGACGCCGCACGGTCGACCCGTCCGCTGCCGTCACCACCTGCACCCCGTCGCGGCGCAGCGCCGCGGCGAGCACCGGACCGGCCCCCGGGACGTCGCGTACCAGCTCGGGGTCCCGTTCCAGGAGCGTCACCGTGCCGTCGGGGCCGGCGGCCCCGAGGCGGGCCAGGGCCTGGGCGAGCTCGCTGCCGCTGGAGCCCCCACCCACGACGAGCACGTCGCGGCGGCCGCCCCCGGCGCGGTCCAGGTGCTCCGCCAGGCCGTCGAGCCAGCCGTCGGTGTCCCGCACGAGGGGTCCACCGGGGCCGGCCTCGGCCGCCGCGCCCCGGACCGCCTCCACCGGGCGCGGGCGCGAACCGGTGGCCAGCACCACGCCGACCCGGGGCGCGAGCGCGCGACGGTCGTCCAGCCGCAGCAGCGGACCCGTCTCCAGGACGGCGCGGGCGCGGACGACCTCGATCCCGGCGGCCCGCATGACGTGCTCGTTCTCCGTCCGGGCGACCCGTGCCACGACCGCACGCGCGTGGTCCACCGCGGCCCGGGCGTCGAGCCCGGCCGCCGCGGCCTCGAGCAGCGACTTGGTGGGGACGCAGCCGTGCCAGGTGCAGTCGCCGCCGAGCGGTCCGTCGGTGACGATGCTCACCGGGACCCCGGCGGCCCGGACCGCGGTGGCTGCCGCCAGACCGGCCGCGCCGCCGCCCACGACCACCACGCCGGGGACCTGCACCGATCCGCTGGGCGCGTCCCGTCGTACCCACTGAGAGTCACCGCCCATGTCAGGATCCTCACACCATCCCCGCACCAGGGACGTCCGGTCGGGCGGAGCCGCCCTCACCTACTCCGAAGGAACCGTATGACGCGCTCCACGCCCCGCCCCGTCGTTGCTGCCCCGACCCGTCGGGGTGTCCTTGGCGCCGGGGCCGCCGCCACCGGGCTCGCGCTCGCCGCCTGCGGCCAGGACGAGGCCGACCCCGCCGCGCAGGCGGCGCCGGGCAGCGACGCCGAGGCCATCGCCCCGCTCGAGGGCGGACGGGAGGTGACCATCCGGACCTGCGTCTACGCCAACAACCACGCCAGCTCGATGCTCTACTGGCAGCAGTTCGCGCCCGAGGGCGTCACGGTCGAGGTCACCCCCGTCACGAACACCGCCGACATCATCGCCGGGCTGGAGGGCGGCACCCTCGACTTCGGGCTCATGTCTCCCTACGTGCCGATGCTCGTCCAGCCCACCGGCGGGATCACCTCCAAGGTCGTCGCCATGGTCGCCCGCGAGGGCTTCGGCCTCATCGGCCGCACCGGTGAGGTGGGGAGCATCGAGGACCTGGCCGGCAAGCGGGTGGCCGTGCCGCCGCCCGGCGCCCAGGTGCTGGTGCTCGGGCTGCTCCTCGAGGACGCCGGCCTGGCGCTCGGCACCGACGTCGAGGGCGTGCCGCTGGGCTACGCCGACCACGTCGCCGCCCTCACCTCCGGGCAGGTCGACGCGTTCATGGGCAGCGAGCCGCCCGCGAGCCAGGCCGTGGCCGAGGGCACGGGGGTCCGGCTCCCGGGCGTCTTCGACACCCCGCTCGGCGACCTCAACACCGCGTTGTGGGCCTCCGCCGCCATCCTCGAGGACCCCGAGGTCGTCACCCTGGTCACCAGGCTGCAGAAGCGCGCCGCGGAGTACCTGACGCCCGGCGGGGAGAACGACCCGGAGGTGTGGCGCGAGCTGCTCGTGGACAGCTTCGGCTTCGACGAGGCGGTGTACGAGGAGGTGCTGGGCAACATCGGCGCGCAGTGGGAGTTCGACGAGACCCGCGAGGCCCAGTTCGAGGCGGTCGGCGCGGCGCTGGTGGAGACGGGCGAGCTGGAGAGCGAGCCGGACTACGAGGCGCTGTACGCCCGCGAGTACTGGGCCGTCTGAGGCCCGCCATGACGCAGGGGCTCATCGAGGCGACTCGTGCTGAGGCGCAGGCCGGGGACGGCCCCCCGAGCCTGAGGGGTGGCCGCGGCCGGCGAGGTCGGCGGCTGCTGGGGCTCCTGCTGCCGCTGCTCCTGCTCGGGGTGTGGCAGGTGGCGGTCCTGCTGGAGGTGCGCGACCGCAACCGCCTGCCCTCGCCGGGCGACGTGCTGCAGGCCATGCAGACGTTCTTCCTGGCGTCGGCACCGCCCGTGCGCAGCGGCGTCGTGCCCTTCACCGGCGCGGGCTGGCACCACCTGGCCGCCAGCCTCGAACGCACCGGTGCCGCCTGGTCCGTGGCGGTCCTCGTCGGCCTGCTGCTCGGGCTCGGGCTCGGGCTGTCGCGGTGGTTCGCCGACCTGACGGACCCGCTGCTCAACGCCCTGCGGGCGGTTCCGCTGTTCGCCTGGCTGCCGCTGGTCATCGTGCAGTTCGGGCTGGGGGAGCCGGCCGCCCGCCTCATCGTCTTCCTCGGGGCGCTGTGGCCGGTGCTGATCGCCACCGCCGACGGTGTCGCCCGCGTGCCCCGTCAGCACATCGAGACGGCGCGGATGCTCGGCACGCCACGGTCGCGCATGTGGCGGCGCGTCTACCTCCCCAGCGCGCTGCCGGAGATCATCACCGGCCTGCGTCTCTCCCTCACCCTGGCGTGGACCTGCGTCATCGTCGGCGAGCTGGCCGGGATCACGTGGGGGGTCGGGGCGATGATGTTCTCCTCGCGCGAGCGGGGAGCGACCGACCAGATCATCGTCGGCATCATCGTCTTCGCGGTCATCGGCTACGCCGCCGACCGCCTGCTCCGGCTCCTCAGCCGGCGCGGGGTCCGGTGGGCGGACACGTGAGCGGCGGTGGGAACGGCCCGGGGTCGAGCACGCTGACCGCGCACGGGCTGCGGCTGTCGTTCGGGGACCTGCTGGTGCTCGACGGGGTGGACCTGCAGGTGTCGGCGGGGGAGACCCTGTCCCTGCTGGGCCCGTCCGGCTGCGGCAAGTCGACCCTGCTGCGGGTCCTCGCCGGCTTCGAGACCGCGGACACCGGGGTGCTGACGCTGGACGGGGCGGACGTCCGTGGTCCGTCGCCCCAGCGGGGGATGGTGGCCCAGGCCGGGACGCTGTTCCCGTGGCTGAGCGTCCGCGACAACATCGCGTTCGGTCCTCGCGAGGCCGGGGCCACCGACGTCCGCGACACCGTCGCCGACCTGCTCGCCGTGACCGGGCTGACCGAGTTCGCCGGCGCCCTGCCGCGCCAGCTGTCCGGCGGCATGCGTCAGCGGGCCGCGATCGCGCAGGTGCTGGCCACCCGACCGCCGGTCCTCCTCCTGGACGAGCCGTTCGGCGCGCTCGACGCCCAGACGCGGCTACGGATGCACGAGTGGCTGCGGGGCCTGCTCGCCGAGCGACCCACGACCACCGTGCTCGTCACCCACGACGTGGAGGAGGCGATGCTGCTCGGTGACCGGCTCGGCCTGATCAGCCCCCGGCCGGCCCGGATCGTGTCCGAGCGGGTGCTGTCGTTCGGGGTCGACCGGGGCCGGCACACCCTGGCCGACCCGGCCTTCGCGCGGCTGCGGGCCGAGGTGCTCGACGCCGTCCTGGCCGCGTGAGCCGCGGGTCGGGCGTGAGCCCCGGGTCCGGCGGGGACCACGGCTCCGGTGCGGGCGGCGGCTGGTCGTCGTTCCTCGCCGCCTACCACGCGGCGCACCCCGCCATCACCGAGGACCTGCTCCTGCCGATGCGCAGCGCCGCCGGGCTGCAGCCGTACGCGTGGCTGGCCGACGGGCTGCCCGCCGCGGGCATCGTGTGGGACGTGTGCTGCGGCAGCGCCCCCGTCGCCGACGTCGTCGGGCACGAGCGCTACGCGGGTGTGGACCTGTCGGAGGCCGAGCTCGCCCAGGCGGCCCTGCGCCGCCCGGGCGCGCAGGTGGTGCCCGGCGACGCCCTCGTCGTGGACCCGCCCGGCCCGCCGGCCGCGGTCACGGTGGCCATGGCGCTCATGCTGCTCCCGCTCGAGCGGTTCCTGGCCCGCGCCGCCGCGCTGCTGCCCTCCGGGGCGTCGCTGCACGCCATGGTCCCGACCCGCGAGGACGCCGGCGCCACCGGCTACGGCACCCTGCTGCGGCTGCTGGGCCAGACGGGTCAGGGGTACCGGCAGCCGCTGGCGCGAGACCGGGTCGCCACGGCGCTGCGGGAGGCGGGGTTCGTGCTGCTCGACGACGAGGTGACGGTGTTCACCCGTCCGTTGCCGCCCGAGGACGTGGACCTGGTCGCGAGCTCGTTCTACGTCCGTCACGGTGCCCGCGCCCGGACCGGACGCGGCACGGGCCTGGCTGCGCGACCGGTCTCTGGAGCCGGGGTTCCGGCTGGACTACCCGCTGCGCCGGATCCGGGCCCGCCGTGCGGAGGACGCGCGATGACGGCCCGCCCGCTGCGGTCGTTCGCTCGTGTCCTCGCCGACGCGGCCGGACGCCACGGCGACCGGGTCGTGCTCGTCGACCCGGCGCTGGCTGCCGAGGTGTCGTACCGGGGGCTGCAGGAGCTCGTCGACGAGGCCGCGGTCCGGCTGCTGCGCACGGTGGAGCCGGGCGCGCGGGTGGCGGTCCTGGCCCGCAACGGCCTGGAGCAGGCGGTCGCCGCGCTCGCCTGCTCACGGGCCGGGCTGGTGCACGTCGGCCTGCCCGCCGGTGACCCCGCCGACCGGTTGGCCGAGGTCCTCGACGCCGCAGCGGTCGCCGCCCTCCTCGTGCAGCCGGGGCTGGAGCCCCTCGCGGCCGCGGCCCTCGACCCGGGGGGCCCGGTGGGGGCCCGAGGTTCGCGCGGCGCCGGAGGCCCGGGAGCCCACGTGCTGCCCACCGGGGCCGTGCTGCTGGGCGAGGGTCGGGCCGCGGCCGGAGCGGGCCCCTCGCCGCGACGCACGGCCGACCTGCCGCCGCTGACCGACGACGCCGCAGCCGCCCACTCGCTCGTCGCCACGTCCGGGTCGACGGGGGGACCGAAGCTGGTCCGGCTGACCGGCGCGATGTGCGACCACGCCGGCCGCGCCTACGCCGCCCTGCTCGGGCTGGGTCCTGACGACAGCACGCCGGTCCACCTGCCGATGTGGTGGGTGTCCGGGCACGTCACCCAGCTGGCGAGCGCCCTGGTCAGCGGCGGGTCGGTGGTGACCATGCCGACCTGGTCGCCCGCCGCCCTGGTCGCGACGGTGCAGAAGCACGGCGCCACCTGGCTGGACCTCGTGCCGACGCTGTGGCACGGGCTGCTGCGCGAGGGCGGTTTCGGTGCCGCGGGGGTGCCGACCCTGCGGGCCGCCGTGTTCGGCGGTGCCCCCGCCGCCGCGGAGGTGCTGGCCGAGGTGCGCCGCCGTCTGCCGGGCCTCGCCCTGCTGGACGCCTACGCGATGTCCGAGGTGCCCTCCCCGCTCACCTGCCTGCGCGAGGAGGACGCGCTCACCCGACCGGCGAGCGTCGGACGCGCCCTGCCCGGCGTGCAGCTGGAGGTCGTCGACGACGTCGGACGCCCGGTGCCCGCCGGTCGACCCGGGGCCGTGGCGGTGCGCTCCCCGGCTCTCACCCCGGGGTACCAGGGCGGTCCCGTGCTCGACGTGGACACCCACGGCCGGTTCCGTACCGGCGACCTGGGGGTGCTGGACGACGAGGGGTTCCTCACGCTGACCGGTCGCACGGCCGACCGCATGATCCGGGGCGGCGTGACGATCCACCCGCTCGAGGTCGAGCGCGCGCTGCTGGCCTCTGGCCTGGTGGTGGCGGCCGCCGTGCTCCCGGTGCCGGCGCGGCTGCACGGCGACGACGTGGGGGCGGTCGTCGTCGCGGCGGAGGCCGGACCGCTCGACGTCGCCGGGCTGCGGGCGGCCGTGCGCGCGCGCGTCGGCGCCCACGCCGTCCCCGTCCGCGTGGTCGCCGTGGCCGAGCTGCCGCGCACGCCCAACGGCAAGCCCGACCGCGACGAGGTCCGGCGGCTGCTCGCCGGGGGCTGAGACCCACCGGTCGGGGTTGCCCGGGCCGCCCCGGGGGTACACCGTGACCGCCGGGCGCGTCTGCGCCCGTCACCGACAACCCAGGGGGAGGCGTCGGCATGGCGTCCGGACAGTACGACTTCGTGGTCGTGGCCAACCGGCTGCCGGTGGACCGCGTCGGCACCGCCGACGACGGCTCGCCCGAGTACGAGACCTCGCCGGGCGGGCTCGTCACCGCCCTGGCTCCGGTCATGAAGGCCCACCACGGGGCGTGGGTCGGCTGGCCCGGGGCACCTGGCGAGGCCGGGGCGGCGTTCGACTCCGACGACATGCACCTGGTGCCGGTCGAGCTGAGCGCCGAGGAGGTCGCGGACTACTACGAGGGGATGTCCAACGGCACGCTGTGGCCGCTGTTCCACGACGTCATCGCCGCACCGGAGTACCACCGCCGGTGGTGGGACTCCTACGTGCGGGTCAACCAGCGGTTCGCGGCCGCCGCCGCGGTGCAGGCCGCGCATGGCGCGACGGTCTGGGTGCAGGACTACCAGCTGCTGCTCGTGCCGGCCCTGCTGCGCGAGCAGCGGCCGGACCTGCGGATCGGGTTCTTCAACCACATCCCCTTCCCGGGGTACGAGATCTTCAGCCAGCTGCCGTGGCGCCAGCAGGTCGTCGAGGGGGTGCTCGGGGCAGACCTGGTCGGCTTCCAGCGACGGTCGGACGCGGCCAACTTCCTCCGCGCCTGCCGACGTGCCGGTGGCGCGACGACGAAGGGCGGCACCGTCCTGGTCGGGGCCGGCGAGGGGGAGCACCGCCGCGTCGTGCGGGTGGGTGCCTTCCCCATCTCCATCGACGCGCGGGGCTTCGAGGAGCTCGCCACCTCGCCGGCGGTCCGGGCGCGTGCGGAACAGGTCCGCAAGGAGCTCGGCGACCCGCAGACCGTGCTGCTCGGCGTGGACCGCCTCGACTACACCAAGGGCATCCGGCACCGGCTGACGTGCTTCGCGGAGCTCCTCCAGGACGGCGACCTGCAGCCGGAGTCCACGGTGCTCGTCCAGGTCGCGAGCCCGTCGCGAGAACGGGTGCAGGCCTACGCCGACCTGCGCGACGAGGTCGAGCTGACCGTGGGCCGGATCAACGGCGACCACGGCACCGTGGGGGTCCAGCCGGTCCACTACCTGCACCAGTCGTTCCCCCGGGAGGAGATGGCGGCGCTCTTCCTCGCGGCCGACGTCATGCTGGTCACGGCCCTGCGCGACGGCATGAACCTCGTCGCGAAGGAGTACGTAGCGGCCCGGCACGACGGCGACGGGGTGCTGGTGCTCAGCGAGTTCGCCGGTGCCGCCGACGAGCTGCCGCAGGCGCTGCTCATCAACCCCCACGACATCGCCGGCACCAAGGCGGCGGTCCTGAGGGCGGCCCGGATGTCGAGGGAGGAGCGCCGGCGACGGATGCGGGCGCTGCGCCGTCGGGTGGTGGAGCACGACGTCGAGCGCTGGGCGGACGAGTTCCTCGCCGCGCTCGCCGGCAGCGCCGAGCAGCCGGACGCCGGGTGAGCGACGCCATGGACGAGGCCCTGCGGCGTGCGCTCGACGGGCTGGCGGCCCGTCGGCCGCTGCTCGTCGCGATGGACTTCGACGGCGTCTGCGCGCCGCTGGTCGACGACCCGTCCGCCTCCCGCATGCTGCCGGGGACACGGGCCGCCCTGGGCCGGCTGGAGGCGGCGGGCTGCCGGGTCGCGCTGGTGTCCGGCCGCTCGCTCAGCAGCCTGGGTGAGGTCGCCGACCCCGAGCCCGGCTGGATCATGGTCGGTGGGCACGGGGCCGAGGTCGCGGCCCGGCCCGGCGGCACGGGCACCGAGGCGGGCGGTGAGGTCGACGACCTGCCGGCCGGGCCGGACGGGGGGCTCCAGGCCGCGGGCCTGCTCGACGACCAGCAGGCCGCGCTGCTCGTGGAGATCACGGTGGAGGTCGAGGCCGTCGTCGTCGACGCCCCTGGCGCGGCCGTCGAGCACAAGCCGACGGCCGTCGTGCTCCACACCCGCCAGGCCGACCCGGAGACCGCCCGGCGCGTTGCCGAGACCCTCCTGGGGGGCCCGGGTGCCCGCCCCGGTGTCCACGTCAAGCGGGGCAAGGACGTCCTGGAGCTCACGGTGCTCCAGGCGGACAAGGGGTCCGCGCTGCAGGACCTCCGCGCGCGCACCGCAGCGGCTGCCGTGCTCTACGCCGGCGACGACGTCACCGACGAGGACGCCTTCGCGGTGCTGGACCCGGCGACCGACGTGACGGTCAAGGTGGGCTCGGGTGACACCGCGGCCGCGCACCGAGTGGGCGGACCGCCGGACGTCACGACGCTGCTCGACCGGCTCGCGGACCGGCTCGACGTCGGCCCCTGAGGAGCAGGGGGTGCCCGCCGGCGCCGCTCGCTCGACCGTCCGGGGCGCCTCGGGCGTAGGGTGCGGCGATGGACGCCGACGCGCGCGCTGCCATCGACAAGCTGTTGTCCGAGTCGGACATCACCCGGCTGGTCCATGAATACTGCCACGCAGTGGACAAGCGCGACCCTGACCGGTTCCTCGCGGTGTGGTCCGGCGACGCGGTCTGGGAGGTGGGTCAGGACACGGTGTTCCGCGGCCACGCCGGGATCCTCGCCGCGGTCGAGCAGCAGTGGGACACGTTCCGCCAGATGCACCACTGGAGCGCCAACCTCGTGCTGGACGTCGCTCCGGGCGAGGACAAGGCCACCGGGGAGTCCGACGTCGACATCACGGTGGAGATGGGCGACGGTCGTTGGGTCCGGGGCGGCGGCACCTACCGGGACACGTACCTGCGCGAGCACGGCCGCTGGACGATCGCCCGGCGGGAGTCGCTGGGCCACTTCCACCTGTTCGGCGAGAGCGCCGACATCCGCTGAGGCGCGTCGGCCGCCAGGTGCGGTGAGGCTATCCTTACTCGACTGCCCATCGTCGAGAGGTTCGCGCGTGCTCCCTGCGTCACCGTCCCAGGTGACCACCCGCCCCCTGCCGGGGCAGGTGGTCGACCCGACCGCTGTCGGACGCCCGCACGTCGGGACACACCTGCTGGGCGGGCGGGACGAGGACACGGCCCTGGTGGTGGCCGGCGGGGACGTGACCTTCGCGGAGCTGCGCGGGCTGGTCGCGCAGCGTCGGGCCGAGCTGGGCCCGACCCGCCGGCTCGTGCTGCTGCAGGCCGCTGCCCGGCTCGACCCGGTCGTCACGCACCTGGCGGCACTGTCCGGGGGGCACCCGCTCCTGGTCGTGGAGGGTGGTGCCGACGACACCGCCGCCGGGCGCCACCTGTCCGCCCTGGTGGAGCGGTTCGACCCCGACGTGGTCGCCGGCGGGCCCGGAGGCGGGCTGCGCGAGAGGCGGCACGGGACCCGTCACGCGCTGCACCCCGACCTCGCGCTGCTGCTCAGCACCTCGGGGTCGACCGGCTCGCCCAAGCTCGTCCGGCTGTCCTCGGACAACGTGCGCAGCAACGCCGAGGCGATCGCGTCGTACCTGCGGCTGCGGCCGACCGACCGTGCCGTCACCACCATGCCGTTGCACTACTGCTACGGGCTCTCGGTGCTGCACAGCCACCTGCTGGCCGGTTCGGGTGTGGTGCTGAGCGAGCGCTCCGTCGTGGAGGACGAGTTCTGGGAGGAGTTCGTGGCCGCGGGGGCGACGTCGCTCGCCGCGGTGCCGTACACCTTCGACCTGCTGGACGCGGCGGGCTTCGCCGAGCGCGAGGTGCCGGGGCTGCGGCGGGTCACGCAGGCCGGTGGTCGGCTCGCCCCGGACCGGGTGCGCGCCTACGCCAGGCTGGGCCGCCGCCGGGGCTTCGAGCTCGTCGTCATGTACGGCCAGACCGAGGCTACGGCGCGGATGGCGTTCGTGCCGCCGGAGCAGGTGGAGCAGGCCGCGGGGGCGATCGGCGTCCCCGTCCCGGGCGGTCGGCTGCGCGTCGACGCGGAGCCCGGTGCCCAGGAGGGCGAGCTGGTCTTCGAGGGCCCGGGCGTGATGCTGGGCTACGCCACCTCACCGGCAGACCTCTCGACCGGTCGCACGGTCCACGAGCTGCGGACCGGCGACCGGGGCCGGCAGCGCGCCGACGGGCTGTTCGAGGTCGTCGGTCGGATGGACCGCGTGGTCAAGGTGCTCGGCCTGCGGGTCGACCTGGACCGGGTGGAGACGCTCCTGGGGAGCGACCGGGTCCCGGTCCGGGCCGTCGGGTGCGGCGAACGCGTCGTGCTGTTCGTCACCGCCGCACGCCACGTGGCGGGCGTGCGCGCGCGCGCGGCGGACCTGCTGGGGCTGCCACCGCACGCGCTGGGCGTCCACGTGGTGGCGGGCTTCCCGCGCACCTCCACCGGCAAGCCCGACGACGCCACGCTCGTCCGGTGCGCCCACGACCTCGCCCGCGCCGCCGGTCCCTGGGTCGAGGAACCGGCGCCGGGTGCGGTGCTCGCGCTCTACCGGGAGCTGCTGGGTCGCCCTGACGCGGGTCCTGAGGACTCCTTCGCCTCGCTCGGCGGCGACTCCCTCAGCTACGTCGAGGTGTCCATCCGGCTGGAGGACCTGCTCGGGCAGCTGCCCCGGGACTGGCCGTCCAGGTCGCTGCGCGAGCTGGCGGACCTCGTCCCCGGAGGGTCCCCGGTGCTCGACGGGCGCTCCACCCGCACGCACCCGGCGGGGGGCGGCGGCATGACGCAGCTGCCCGTGGCCGCGGGGGTCGGCCCGGGCGGGCAGGCGAGTCAGGAGCGGGCTGAGCACCCGGCCGGACGGCAGCGGGCCGGACGGCAGCGGGCCGGACAGGAGCGGGCCGGACAGGAGCGGGCCGGACAGGAGCGGGGCGGGCGCCGTTGGCGCCGGGTGGAGACGCCGACGGTCCTGCGTGCCGTGGCCATCGTCCTCGTGGTGGGCACGCACGCCGACGTGTTCTGGCTCCAGGGAGGGGCGCACCTGCTGCTGGCCGTCGTCGGCTACAACCTCGCCCGCTTCCAGCTCGTCGACGTCGCGGGCCGGTCCCGGGTGGTCCCCCTGCTGCGGGGGCTGCTCCACGTGCTGCTGCCCGCGATGCTGTGGATCGGGTCGGTGTCGTTGCTGACGGGCTACTACCGGCCGACGACGGCGCTCATGCTGACCACCCTCGTCGAGGCGGGCGGTCCCTGGACCGTGCAGTGGCAGTTCTGGTTCCTGGAGGTCGTCGTGTGGTCGACGGCCGGCCTGGCGGTCCTGCTCGCGGTGCCCGCGCTCGACCGTCTGGAGCGCCGTCACCCCTACGGGGTCGCGCTCACGGTCCTCCTGCTGGCCGTGGCGCTCCGGCTCGGGCTGACCGGTGGTCTGCACGCCGGTCCGATGGAGCGGTACGCGCTGCCGGTCGTGCTGTGGGCGGTGGCGCTGGGGTGGCTGGTGGCGCGCTCGCGGACGGTCCGGGCCCGGCTGCTGGCCAGCGCACTGACGCTGGTCTCGGTGGTGGGCTTCTTCGCCGACCCGGTCCGTGAGGGGGTCGTGGTGGTCGGGGTGCTGCTGCTCGTGTGGGTGCCGGCCGTCCCGGTGCCCAGGGTGGCCGTGCCGGTGGTCGCGCTGCTCGCCGGGTCCTCGATGTTCGTCTACCTGTCGCACTGGCAGGTGTACCCGCCGTTCGAGGACGCCGCCCCGTGGCTGGGGCTGCTGCTGTCCCTCGTCGTCGGGGTGCTGCTCTGGAAGGGGTGGACCGCCCTCGGCCGTGCGGTCCTGCCGATCCTGCCCTCCCCGGCCCTGTCGCGGGCTACGTGGGCGGGGCGGTGACCGGGTAGACGACGGCGCCGCCCGTGACCGTGGCCACCACCCGGTCCCCGGGCCTGGCCCCGAGCAGTGAGTGCGTGGGCAGCCGGAGGGCGAGCGGTCGCTGCCGGGGGTCGTCGCAGACCAGGACGACCTCGGTCTCCGCGCCGCGGGCCGTGACGGCCTGCAGCGTCGCGTTGGACCCGGCGACGGGCGTCGGGTGGCCGGGCGCCTGGTCGGGCCGGGAGCCCTCCAGCATGAGCGACACCTGGGCGGGGCGGACCATCGCGCAGACGCCGCCGTCGACGGGCGCGTGGTCGTGACGGACCTCGACGCGACCGAACGCGCACTCCACGGTCCCGCCTGAGCGGGTGGCGGGCAGCAGCAGGGCGGCGCCGAGGAACGCGGCCACCGAGGGCGTGGTCGGGTCGTCGAACACCGCGGCGGGCTCACCCCACTGCAGGAGGACGCCGTCGGCGAGCACGCCCACCGCGTGACCGAACGACAGGGCCTCCTCCTGGTCGTGGGTGACGAGCACCGCGGTCACCTTGGCCTGCTCCAGCGCGTCGACCACCGCACGCCGGGTCTGCTCCCGGAGCCCGGTGTCCAGGGCGCTGAACGGCTCGTCGAGCAGGATGGCTCGCGGTCGGGGGGCCAGCGCGCGGGCGAGCGCCACCCGCTGCTGCTGGCCGCCGGACAGGGCATGGGGGTAGCGGTCGACCAGGGCGGTGTCCAGGCCGACCAGGTCGAGCGTCTCGAGCACCCGGGCGTCGCGGTCCCGGTCCCGGGGCAGCCCGAACGCGACGTTCTGGCGGACCGTCAGGTGCGGGAACAGGGCACCGTCCTGGGCGACGTAGCCGATGCCGCGGCGGTGCGCCGGCACGCTGGAGCGGTCGTCGACGAGCGTCGTCCCGGCCAGGGCGACGGAGCCGGCGCCCGGGCGGTCGAACCCGGCGACCAGCCGCAGCAGGGTGCTCTTGCCGCTGCCGGAAGCTCCCACGAGCGCGGCGCGCTCCCCCTCGCCCACCGAGAAGGACACCTCGCGCAGCACGGGCACGTGGCCGTAGGACCGGGACAGGCCCGAGACGGTCAGCGTCACCGCAGGCCCCGCCCCGTCGCCTGGGCGAGCATCAGCGCCACGGCAGGTGCCGAGAGCAGGACCAGGGCCAGGGCCGACGGGGCGGCGGCGCCGTAGTCCACCGACGAGGTCGCCGCCCAGAACTGGGTGGCGAGGGTGCGCGTCCCGGTCGGGGCCAGCAGGAGGGTCGCGGTCAGCTCGTTGGCTGCACCGAGGGCCACGAGCGCACCGCCGGCCAGCGCCGAGGGCGCGAGCCGGGGCAGCGTCACGCGCAGCCGCGCCGCGGCCGGCGTCATCCCGAGCGACCTGGCGGCCTCCTCCAGCGACTCCGGCGCCTGGGCGAGACCGGCCCGCAGCGGCACGAGCGCGCGGGGCAGGAACGTGAGCGCGTAGGCCGCCATGACGGTGAAGGTCGTCTGGTAGAGCACCGGTGCCACCGCGAGCGTCACCGTGACCAGGGCGAGCGCGATGATGATCGCCGGCAGGCTGCTGGCCACGTAGTACGCCTCCTCCAGCCGTCGGGCACCGCGGCCCGGGTGGCGGACCGACAGCCACGCCACCGGCAGCGCGAGCAGCACCGCGAGGACCGCGCCGCCCACGCTGAGCAGCACCGTGCTGCCGACCGGCCCCGGCAGGGCCGACCAGGCCGCGGGGTCCGTGGCCGCGAGCCAGCGCACCACGCTGGCCATCGGCACGAGGAGAGCCGCGGTGGCCAGCACGACCAGGCCGGCGAGCACGGGACCGGTCCAGCGGCCGAGCTCCGCGCGGACGGCCGGCGCCGGGACCCCCGACCCGGTCCGGGCCAGGCGGCCCCGGCCGCGCAGCGCCGACTCCGAGGCCAGCAGCAGCAGGCAGAGCGTGGCCAGCACGACCCCCAGCGACGCGGCCGCGGGTCCCGCGAACGACGACTGGTACGCCACGACGATGGCGGTGGTGAAGGTGTCGAAGCGAAGGAAGGCGAACGCGCCGTACTCGGCGAGCAGGTGCAGCCCGACCACCAGGCCGCCGCCTGCGGTGGCCAGCCTCAGCTGGGGGAGCACCACGCGGGCGAACACCGCCCACGGGCCGAGCCCGAGGGACCGCGCGGTCTCCTCCAGGGCCGGGTCCAGGCCTCGCAGCGTGGCCAGGGCCGGGAGGTAGACCATCGGGTAGTAGGCGAGCACGGCCACCAGGAGCCCGCCGCCGAGGCCCTGCACCCAGCCGGCCGTGCTGCCCCAGCCGTAGCTCATGACGAAGGCGGGCACCGCGAGGGGAGCGGCCAGCACGACCGTGAACAGGCGTCGGGCGGGCAGCGTGGTCCGCTCCACGAGCCAGGCACCTGCCACCCCGAGGGCCACCGTGGCCGGCACCCCCAGCACGACCAGCAGCACGGTGTTGACCAGCAGCACGCCCACCCGCGGCCGCAGCACTGCGTCGGCCACCGTCGCGGGCCCGACCTGGAGCACGACCGAGACCACGTAGCCGAGCGGGACGAGCATCACTGCGGCGACCACGGCGACGAGGACGACCAGCGACGCCGACGGCGGTGGCGACACCCGGCCCCTGGACGTCCCTGTGCGGCGCAGGGCCGCCGCGACCACGGTGCTCAGCCCGACCCCTACAGCAGGCCGACGTCGGTCATGAGCTGCACGACCGCGGGACCGTCGAGGGTGGACGGGTCGACCGGAGGCGAGTCGAGGTCGGCCAGCGGGGGCAGCGGGTCGCGTGCGGGCACGTCGCTGGCGACGGGGTACTCGAAGCTGTACCCCTCGCCGAGGATCTCCTGCCCGGTGGGCCCGGTCAGCCAGGCGAGGAACTGCTGGGCCTCCTCCTGGTGGCTGCTGGAGGCCAGCACCCCGCCGCCGGAGATGCTGACGAAGGCGCCCGGGTCCTGCTCGCCGAAGTAGTGCAGCGCGGTGCTGCCGCTGTTCTCCTTGGTGCCGTCCTGGTCCCGGTACCAGTAGTAGTGGTAGATGATCCCGCCGGGCACCTCGCCGTCGTCGACCGCCTTCATCGTCACGATGTTGTTGCGGTAGATCTCCGCGTCGGACTCCATGGCCTCGAGCCAGGAGGTGGTCTCCTCCTCGCCGCGCAGCTCGAGCATCGCCGAGACGATGGCCTGGAAGTCGGCGCCGCCGGGCGCCCCGCCCCAGCGGCCGGCCCACTCCGGCTCGGCGAGGTCCATGATCGACCCCGGCAGCTCGGACTCCTCGAGCAGGTCGGGGTTGTAGACGAACACGGTGGAGCGGGCTGCGATGCCCGTCCACAGGCCGCTGGAGGGTCGGTACTGCTCCGGCACGGCCGCGAGCGTGGCCTCGTCCACCGGTGCGAGCAGGCCCTCGGACTCCACGAGCGAGATCGCCGGCGAGTTCTCGGTGAGGAAGACGTCCGCGCGGGAGTCCGCCCCCTCGGCGACGAGCTGGTTGCCCAGCTCGCTGTCGGAGCCGTTGCGGAGCACGACCTCGATGCCCGTCTCCTCGGTGAAGACCTCGACCCACTCCTGGGTCAGCTGCTCGTGCTGGGCGTTGTAGACGACCAGGGCGTCTGCGGGGGCCTCGGCCTGCGCAGGGTCGCCGCCGCCGCAGCCGGCGAGCAGGAGCGCCGCGCTCGCGAGGGCGGCGGGGACGAGGTGCGGTCTCACAGGAAGAGGTCCTTCAGGCAGAGGTAATCAAGCAAGGTGAGCCTATCCTGCTCCTCGGGACCACTCGGTCGTCGGGGGGCGGTGACCACCCCGGTGGGTGTGCCGCTAGTCCTTTGCCTAGGCCAGGCCCTGCGACTGTTGACGCCCGGCACGGCGAAGGGTTTCGTCCTGCCATGGTGACCCCCCCGGCCCGACGTGCCCTCAGCGGCGCCCTCCTCGCACTCGTCGTCGCCCTGGCAGGGCCGGTCGCGGCGCCGTCCGCCGTCGCCGCCCCGGGAGCGCTGAGCGCCCGGGGTGCCGCGTCCTCGACGCTCTTCTCGCAGGACTTCGGGACGGCCGGGGGCGAGAGGAACCTGGTGGGCAGCAGCACCAGGCAGTACCTGTCGGTCCAGGACCGCTGCGGACCCGACGGCAGCGCGTGCCTGCAGGTCCGGTACGTGCCGAACCAGCAGGGCAGCCCACGGATGTCGCGCCCCACATCGCTGCCGAGGTCGTCGAAGGACGCCACGCTGCACTACCGCGTGAAGTTCCGCAGCGACTTCCAGTTCGCGCGCGGCGGCAAGCTGCACGGCCTGGGGTCCGTGGACGCCTCGACCGGGTGCGAGGCAGGGAAGCCCAGCGCCTGGAGCTCACGGGTGATGTGGCGCTCCGGCGGAGTCCCCGAGCTGTACGTCTACGACCAGGACCGCTCGAAGGACTGCGGCGAGAGCTACCCCGCCTCGGGCTTCCGGTTCACCCCCGGGACGTGGCACGACGTCGCCATGTACGTACGGGTGAACGACCAGGGCAAGGCCAACGGGTACGCCAGCCTGACCGTCGACGGCCGCAGGGTCGTCGAGGCGCCGGGCCTGGAGCTCTGCGCCACCTGCAGCACGGACGCACAGGTCAGCTCGTTCCTCTTCAGCACCTTCTACGGCGGGAACGGGCCGCAGTGGGCGCCGACGACCACGACGTACGCCTGGTTCGACGACTTCCGGGTCGTCGCCGGGGGCGGCACCGGCTCGAAGCCGGCCACCGGTGCGAAGCCGGCCACCGGTGGCGCCGGAGCCGCTCCCACCCCCGCGAAGACATCGACGGGCACGAGCGCCAACCCGGTCGGGGTCCTCAGCTGCTCCATCGGGCGGGTGGAGGACTACTCGTCCAGCTTCCTGGTCGACGACGTCACCGTCACCAACACCGGGCGCGCCACGGTGTCGGAGTGGCGGGTGACCCTCACCATGCCCAGGCAGGTGGAGGTGAAGGCTGCGTGGCGTGCCGAGGTGGTCTCTCGGCAGGGGACCACCGTCGTCCTGCGTGGCGCCGACTACAACCGGTCGCTGGCCCCGGGGAAGAGCACGACCTTCGGGCTCAAGGGCAGCGCGGCAGGAGCCCTCGGCGACGTGACCTGCCGGTGACACCCCGCTGGCGTCCGGGGCGCGGTCCGGGCAGGGGGGCGCCGGCTCAGGCCTCGCTGAGGCGACCGCCGTCCACCGACCAGCGGCGGTCGACCCGGACGGCCGCCAGCATCCGGCGGTCGTGGGTGACCAGCAGCAGGGTGCCGGTGTAGGCGTCGAGGGCAGCCTCCAGCTGCTCGATGGCCGGCAGGTCGAGGTGGTTGGTCGGCTCGTCGAGGACGAGCAGGTTGACCCCACGGGCCTGCAGCAGCGCGAGCGTGGCCCGGGTGCGCTCGCCGGGGGAGAGGCTCCCGACCGGGCGGTCGACGTGGGCGGCCTTGAGGCCGAACTTGGCCAGCAGGGTCCGGACCTCGGCCGGAGCCATGTCCGCCAGGTGGGCGCGGACGGCCTCCAGGAGCGTCGCCCGGCCCGTGAGCACGCCGCGGACCTGGTCGACCTCGCCCACCTCGACGGAGGTGCCCCGCGACACCGTGCCCTGCGTCGGGCTGCAGGCGGCCCAGCAGCAGGGCGAGCAGCGTGGACTTGCCGCCGCCGTTGGGGCCGGTGACCGCGATGCGGTCCCCGGCGTCGACCTGCACGTCCACCGGGCCCAGGGCGAACGTGCCACGGGTCACCGCCGCACCGTGGCCGTGAGGACCACGCTGCTGCCGCGGGGGGCCGCAGCGATGGAGTAGCGGAGCTCCCACTCCTTTCGGGGCTCCTCGACCTCCTCCAGCCGTTCGATCATCCGGTCGGTCTGGCGCGCCTTGGCCGCCTGCTTCTCGCTGCGTGGCCTTCTGTGCGCGCGGATGTTCTTGTCCGGCTCGTTCGCGGCGCGCGGCCTTGCTCATCGCGGCACGGGTGCCCTTGTCCGCCCAGCCACGCTGCATCCGCGAGCGCGCCTGCAGCCCCTCGACCGTGTCCTCGTAGTCCTCGTACGCCTCGCGCGCACGGCGGCGGGCGACCTCCCGCTCGGCCAGGTACGACTCGTACCCGCCGCCGTAGACGTTGACCTGCTGCTGGGCCAGGTCGAGCTCGACGACGCGGGTGACCGTGCGGGCCAGGAACTCCCGGTCGTGGCTGACGAGCACCGCGCCGGTCCGCAGCCCGGCCACGAAGCGCTCCAGCAGGTCCAGGCCGTCCAGGTCCAGGTCGTTGGTGGGCTCGTCGAGCAGGACGACGTCGAAGCGGGACAGCAGCAGCGCCGCCAGCCCGGCACGGGCGGCCTGCCCGCCGGACAGCGCGGTCATGGCCAGGTCCGGGTCGACGTCCAGAGCCGGACCTCGGCCAGCACCGCACCGGCACCGGTCCTCGAGGTCGGCCGCACCCAGCGCCAGCCACTGCTCCAGGGCGGTCGGCGTACTCGTCGTCGGCACCCGGCGAGCGGCCCCCGAGGGCGCCTCGGCGGCGGCGTCCAGCCGGGCCTGCGCCGCCGCGACGCCGGTGCGGCGGGCCAGGTAGCCGCGCGACGGACTCCCCGGGGCGCCGCTCGGGCTCCTGCGCCAGGTGGCCGACGCTCGCCCCCGGCGGGTTCGAGCGTGACGGCCCCCGCCGTCGGGCTCCATCTCGCCCGGCCAGCACGCGCAGCAGGGTCGACTTGCCGGCGCCGTTGGCGCCCACGAGCCCGACGACGTCGCCCGGCGCGACCACCAGGTCCAGGCCGGAGAACAGGGTCCGCTCGGCGTGGCCGGCGGCGAGGCCGCGGGCGACGAGGGTGGCGGGCACGGCGGGATGATGTCAGGCCGGCGGCGGCGTCACGCAGGCGCAATTTACATCAGGGACGGGGTCCGTATATGTGGGGTGCGGGGGTACAGTGGCCGGGTGAGCAGCGGCGACGTGGGCAGCGCACCCGGACCGGACCTGGTCGGCGACTTCCCGGTCCTCGCCCGCACGGTGCGCGACGGCAAGCGGCTGGTGTACCTGGACTCCGGTGCCACGTCCCAGCGGCCGACGGCGGTGCTGGACGCCGAGCGCCGCTTCCTCACCGACGAGCAACGCGGCCGTGCACCGTGGTGCCCACGCCCTGGCGGAGGAGGCGACCGAGGCCTACGAGGGCGCCCGCGCCACGATCGCCGCGTTCGTCGGCGCCCGCGCCGACGAGGTCGTGCTGACCAAGAACGCCACGGAGGGGATCAACCTCGTCGCGTACTCCCTCGGCAACGCGGCCACCACCCCCGGTGCGGAGCACCTGGCGCTCGGCCCGGGCGACGAGGTGGTCGTCACCGAGATGGAGCACCACGCCAACCTGGTGCCGTGGCAGGAGCTGTGCCGGCGGACCGGGGCGACGCTGCGCTGGTACGGCGTCACCGACGACGGCCGGCTCGACCTGGACAGCATCGAGCTCTCGGAGCGCACCAGGGTGGTCGCGTTCGTCCACGCCTCCAACGTGCTCGGCACCGTCAACCCGGTCGACCGAGCTGGTGACGCGGGCGCGCGCGGTCGGTGCGCTGGTCGTCCTCGACGCCTGCCAGTCGGTCCCGCACCTGCCGGTCGACCTGCCCTGCGCTCGGGGTCGACGTGGCCGTGTTCAGCGGCCACAAGATGCTGGGCCCGACCGGCATCGGGGTGCTGTGGGCGCGGGCGGACCTGCTCGAGGCGCTGCCCCCGTTCCTGACCGGCGGCTCGATGATCTCCACGGTCACCATGGAGGGCTCCACCTTGGCGCCTGCGCCGCAGAAGTTCGAGGCCGGGGTGCCCATGGTGTCGCAGGCGGTCGGGCTGGCCGCCGCGTGCGACTACCTCACGGCCATCGGCATGGATGTGGTCGCGCGCGCACGAGCGGGCGCTCACCGCGCCGCATCCTCGACGGCCTCGCCGGGCTGCGCGGCGTCCGGGTCGTCGGCCCCGGCGGGCACCGGGGCGGACGCGCCCGTGCAGCGGGGTGGCACGGTGGCCTTCGTCGTCGACGGCGTGCACGCCCACGACGTCGGGCAGGTGCTGGACGACGCGGGGGTCGCGGTCCGGGTGGGGCACCACTGCGCCTGGCCGCTGCACCGGCGGATGGGCGTGCAGGCCACCGTCCGGGCGAGCACGCACGTCTACTCCACCGAGGCCGACGTGGACGCGCTGCTCGAGGCGGTGGCCGCGACGCAAGGGTTCTTCGCGTCGGGGCGGTCGGGGCGGTCGGGGCGGTCGGCCCGGTCGCGTGCGGTCGGGCCGGCACCGGTGGGTGCGGTCGCCGGCGAGGGGGGCGTCTGATGGACCTGCAGGAGCTGTACCGCGAGACGATCCTCGACCACTCCCGCCGGCCGCGTCGGGCCGGGCTGCGCGAGCCCTTCGACACCCAGGTGCACCAGGTCAACCCGGTCTGCGGTGACGAGGTCACGCTGCGGCTGCTGCTGGGGCCGGGCCAGGGTGGCGAGCGGGCGTTGGAGGACGTGTCCTACGAGGCGGCCGGCTGCTCGATCAGCCAGGCGTCGGCGTCGGTCATGGTGCAGGCGCTCACCGGTCGCCTGCACGCGAGGCGGCCGATGGCGTACGGCGCCTTCCACGACCTCGTCACCACCCGGGGCACGACCACCCTCGACCCGCTCGACGGGCTGCCGGACGACCTCGCCGAGGCGCTCGGCGACGCCCCGGCCTTCGCCGGCGTGGCCCGCTACCCGGCGCGGGTCAAGTGCGCGCTGCTCGGCTGGACGGCCCTGCGGCAGGCCCTGGTCGAGACCGCCTGAGCGGCCCACGGCTGCCGGTCAGCCGGCCAAGGGGCCCCACCCCCAGGGGCCCGTGGCGGGGCCCCCGGGGCCGGGGCGGGTCCCGAGGTCGAGAAGGCAGTACCAGACCGCTCCACGCTGCGTGGCGGTCTGGTGCTGCCTGCTCGGTGCGGCGTCCCTCGGGGGCGGGAGGGCGCCTGCGCGGGTCAGTACCGAGGCGGTCCCTTACGGGCCTGACGCGGACGTCGCTCCCGGTCGCCTCCACGGTCCCCGCCCGGTCCGCCGTCCTGGCCGGGGGCGCCGCGGTCCCGGCGGACCTGGACCTTTCGGCCCTTGACCCGGGTCGCCTGCAGGGCGTGGATCACTCCGGTGGCCGCGTCGTCGGGCACGTCGACCAGCGAGAAGCGCTCGGCGATGACGATGGGCCCGATGTCCTTGCCGGTCAGCTCCGACTCGTTGGCGATCGAGCCGACGACGTCCTGCGGCCGCATCCCGCCGGCGCGGCCCAGGCTGATGAACAGCCGCGTCTTGCCGGGGCCGGGACCCGCGTCACGCGACGGGCCGTCGTGCCCGCCCCCGCGGCCGCCGAATGCCGCGTCCCTGCCGTGGCCGGAGTAGTCGCCGCCGCGCGGCCGGCCGACGACGGCTTGATCTGCGGGATGTCCTGCTCGTCGACCGCACCCGTCCGGGCCGGCGTGGGCCATGGCGATGGCGGCGAGCAGCACCTGGTCCCGGTCGGTACCAGCGGGGGAGTCCTCCAGCACCAGCCCCTCGACGGCCCGGAAGTCCTCCAGGTCCTCGCGGCCGAGCGCCTCGCGCAGCGCCGCGACCGTGCCCTCCAGCCGGCGGGCACGAAGGTCCGCCACCGTCGGCAGCGGCTCGATCGAGATGCGCCGCCCGGTGATCCGCTCGACCTGCTGCAGCAGCCGCTGCTCGCGCGGGGCGGCCAGGGTGATGGCGACGCCCTCGCGGCCGCCACGCCCGACCCGGCCGGTGCGGTGGACGTAGGACTCCGCCGCGGACGGCACGTCGAAGTTGACCACGTGGGTCAGGTGGTCGATGTCCAGGCCGCGGGCCGCCACGTCCGTGGCGACGAGCAGCTCCGCGGTCTGCGACCGCAGCCTGCCCATCACCTTGTCGCGCTGGTCCTGCGTCATCCCGCCGTGCAGCGCCTCGGCGCGGTAGCCGCGTCCGTTGAGGGTCTCGGTGAGGGTCTCCACCTCCTCGCGGGTACGGCAGAACACGATGGTCGCCACCGGCTGCTCGACGTCGAGCACCCGGCCCAGGGCGGCGGTCTTGTGGGCCCGGTCGACGAGGTAGGCGACCTGGCGCACCTGCGGCGCCTCGCCGGCGACGGGCGGCTCGCGCTCGATCCGGATCCGGACGGGGTCGCGCAGGTGGCTTGCGCGTGATGGCGTCCAGCCGGCGGGGCATCGTCGCGGAGAACAGCACGGTCTGGCGCTCGGCGGGGACCGCGTCGAGGATCTGCTCCAGCTCCTCGGCGAAGCCCATGTCGAGCATCTCGTCGGCCTCGTCGAGGACGACCACCGCGACGCCGGACAGGTCCAGGCTGCGACGCTGGATGAGGTCCACCGCACGGCCGGGGGTGGCGACGACGACGTCGACGCCGCGCTCGAGCTCGCGGACCTGGCGCATGACGGGCTGGCCGCCGTAGACCGGCAGGGTCCGCACGCCCAGCTGCTTGCCGTACTTGTGCAGCGCCTCCGAGACCTGCATGCACAGCTCGCGGGTCGGCACCAGGATCAGCCCGGCGGGGGCGCCGGCGACCGCCCGGCGCCGCGCCGTCGGCGCCGGATGCGCTGCAGCAGGGCAGCGCGAACGCGGCCGTCTTGCCCGTGCCGGTCGCGGCCTGGCCGAGCAGGTCGGTGCCGGTGAGCAGGGCGGGGATGGCCTCCGCCTGGATCGGGGTGGGCTCCTCGTACCCGAGGCGGTCGAGGGCGTCGAGCAGCTCGTCGCGCAGGCCGAGGCAGGCGAAGCCCGTGCCGCCCCCGTCCGGACCGGAGCCGTCGGGGGAGGCGGTCGGGCCGTCGTCGGGCCGGTCGGCCAGGTCGTCGGCGGTGCCGGTGGAGCCGTCCGGGGTGGTCGTCACCGGACCAGTGTCCCGTGCGATCAGGCGCCGTGCCGACCGTCGAGCCGGGCCCGCAGGGCGCGCTTGTCGGTCTTGCCCGTACCGCCCCGGGGCAGGGCGTCGACCCAGCGCAGCACGCTCGGCACGGCGGAGGTCCCGAGCCGCTCCCTGACCCAGGCGCGCAGCTCCGCGTCCGGCGGTGGGTCGACGCCCTCGGACAGGACCAGGAACACCGCCACGGTCTCGCCGCTGCGGGGGTCCGGGGCGCGCCACGCAGGCCGACTCGGCGACGCGCGGGGTGCTCCCCGAGCACCCGCTCGACCTCGGCGGAGTACACCTTGGTCCCGGCCCGGTTGACCATGTCCTTCACCCGGTCGAGCAGCCGCAGCACCGGATGAGCAGAGACGTTGCCGTCGGTCCCCGCGGGGCTCTGCGGACCACCCGGTTCGAGCACCCCCACGTCGCCGGTCCGCAGCGCCCCCGCCCACGTACGCCGCCGCGGTCGCCGCCTCGTCCGCTGCGTAGCCGGTGCTGACCAGAGACGAGCGCAGCCACACCTCGCCGGGCTCGCCGTCGGGCACCGGGGACGCCGTGCTCGTCGCGGACCTGCACCTCCACCACCTCCAGCGGCCGGCCCGCCGCGCCCGGCGTGCGCCCACATCTGCTCGCCCCGCAGCACCGTGGCGGGCGAGTGCGTCTCGGACAGCCCGTAGACGTTGAGCAGCTCGGTCCCAGGCAGCCGTCCGCCAGGCCGTCGCGCAGCGCGTCCGGGAACGGGCGAGCCACCGGCGCCGGCCAGCCGAGCGCGTGGCAGCGCACCCGCGGTCAGCCCCGGCTCGCGCAGCGCCAGAGCCACCACGACGGCACGGCGTAGGCCCAGGCCACGTCGAAGTCGGCCAGCTGCTCGACCCAGGTCCGGGGCCGAGCCGGTCGGCAGCATCACCAGCCGCGCACCCGACAGCAGGGCCGGGATGACGTGGGCGTGCATGGCGCTGATGTAGCCGAGCGAGAACAGCACCCCCGTCGACTCGCCCGGTTCCAGACGAAGCAGCCGGTCGTAGGCGATGCCCGAGTGCACGCTGGCGCGGTGGACCACCTGGCTGGCCTTGGGCCGGCCGGTCGAGCCGGAGGTGTAGACGACCTGGTAGGCGGCCGTCGGGTCGGCGGGGGCGCGGTCGCGGGCCAGGTCGGCCCACGCGTCGGGCCCTCGCGCCCCGGCCCGACCGGGACGCCCGCCGGCTGCTTCGAGCCATCCCGCCAGCTGCACCGGCGACGGCCCGGCCGTGGCCGCGTGCGCCGCTCCCGGTGGTCCTCGTCGTGCAGCAGCAGGCGGCAGCCGGAGTGCTCGCAGCTGGAAGCGCCACTGCGGGGTCGCCAGCCGCGACGACAGGCCCACGGCCACCGCGCCGGTCGCGGCGCAGGCCAGGATCGTGACCAGGTGCGCCGCCGGAGTTCGCCGGCCGCGATCCCCACCCCGTCGCCGGGACGCAGCCCCCGCCTCGCGCAGCGCGGTCGCGGTCCGCGCGACGTCGTCCGCCAGCTGCGGCGACCGTGCGGTCGTGCGCCGGGTCGTCGCGTCGACCACGGCCACCGCGTCCGGCCGCCGGTGGACCGCCAGGTCCAGCACGTCGAGCACGTCGCGCGGCCGGGGCGAGGCGTAGGACAGCTGGTCCCGGCCGTGCCACGGCTCCCGCACCACCCGGACGGCGTCCCGGTCGTAGGCCAGGTGGTGGCTCGCGGTCATGCGGCCGATGGTCGCAGGTGGCCGGGGTCGTGACCGGGACCTCAGACCCCGGGCCACCGCTGGTGGGCCCGGCTAGGGTCGCGGTCATGACGGAGCCGTCAGCCACCGTTGAGCTGCTGCGCGTGGCCCCCGGGACCAGACCGGACCTCCCGGCCATGGACCCCCGTGCCACCCCCGGCTTCTCGGGTGGCAGGTCCGACGGGACGGCGGCCCTCGCGGCCTCCGGCGACGAGCTGGCCGAGCTGCAGGAGCGGCTGTTCGCGCAGGCGCGTGCCGGTGCCCGCGAGCGGGCGGTCCTGCTCGTGCTGCAGGGCATGGACACCTCGGGCAAGGGTGGCATCGTCCGGCACGTGGTCGGTGTCCTCGGCGCCCAGGGGGCGACCGTCACCGGCTTCGGGGTCCCCAGCGAGGAGGAGCGCGCCCACGACTTCCTGTGGCGCATCCGGAAGGCGTTGCCTCGGCCCGGCACCCTCGGGGTCTTCGACCGCTCGCACTACGAGGACGTCGTGGTGGTCCGGGTGCACGAGCTGGAGCCGGAGACCGTCTGGCGGCCCCGGTTCGACCAGATCGTCGAGTTCGAGCAGGAGGTGGCTGCCGCCGGCACCCGGATCGTGAAGGTCTTCCTCCACATCAGCCACGCCGAGCAGGGCGAGCGCCTGGCCGAGCGCCTCGACCGCCCGGACAAGCACTGGAAGTACGAACCCGCCGACATCGACTCGCGCCTGCGCTGGGACCTGTACCAGCAGGCGTGGGCGGAGGCCGTCGGGCGGACCGGTACGGAGGTGGCGCCCTGGTACGTGGTGCCCGCCGACCGCAAGTGGTACGCCCGGTGGGCCGTCGGGCAGCTCCTGGTGCACACCCTGCGAGAGCTCGACCCCCGCTGGCCGCCCGCGGACTTCGACGTCAAGGCCGAACGGGCCCGGCTGGCCGCGACCGAGCGCACCGGCTGACGCGAGACGCCCTGCACCACCACGGCTACCGAGGTGTGCTCAGGCCAGCGCCGCAGGGACCCCGAGGTGGAACCCCTGGCCGAGCGGCACACCGAGGTCACGCAGGACGTCCAGCTCCTCGCCCGTCTCGACCCCCTCGGCCACCAGGGTCGCGCCGGTGCGCCGGGCGAACCACGTCATCGCCGACACCATCGCCTGCCGGGCCGCGTCGTCGCAGACGTCGTGGACCAGCACCCGGTCGAGCTTGATGACGTCGGGGGCCACCTCGAGGATCCGCTGCAGCCCGGCGTACCCCGCGCCCGCGTCGTCGATGGCGATCCGGCCGCCGCGGCCGCGCAGCCACCGGATGCGCTCGCGCATGGCGGCGTAGTCGGGCACACCGGTCTGCTCGGTCAGCTCGACCACCACCGCGGACAGGTCGAGGTCGGCCACCGCGAGGGGCAGCTCGTCGGAGCACATCGCGGCAGCCGACAGGTTGACGGCCAGGTACGCGCCCACGGGCACGTCGCCCAGCCGCCCCAGGGCGCTGCGGACGGCCGCCAGCTCGAGCTCCACGCCCATCCCGACCGCCGCCGCCACCGCGAACCACGCGTCCGGCAGGCGTCCGTCCGAGAAGCGGCTGAGTGCCTCGAACCCCACGACGTCCATCGAGGCCAGGTCGAGCACCGGCTGGTAGACGACCGCCGGACCACCTGCGTCGATGACGTCCTGCACGTCGCCGCGGAGCTCGTCCCGCTCGCGCGGCGGGCGCCGCTCGGCCTCCAGGTACCGACCGAGCAGCCTCGCCACGAGGCGCATGACGCCCAGGTCGCGGGCCTGGATCGTGGGGTCGGGGATGCACGTGAACCCGCACAGGGTGCCGAACACGTCGCCGCCGCTGTACCGGATCGGGACGCTGAGGTGCGTGCCGATCGGTGCGTCCCGCGTCACCGGCAGGGCCTGGACGGACGGCTGCACGCTGGCGTCGGGGACGAGCTCGGGCAGGCGGCCGTCGGCGACCCGTGCGCAGTAGCTGTCCTCCATCGGCTCCGTGAGCCCGACCAGGAGGATGTCCTCGGCGAGGCCGGAGTCCACGGCGCGCACGACGCGGTTGCCGCCCTGGAACTGGCCGACGAACGTGACGTCGAAGCCGAGCCGCTGACGCAGCCCCGTGAGGACGACGCCGATGCAGTCGGAGAAGTCCGAGCACCGGCCGGCGGCCATGTCGTCGGCGACCCGGACCACCTCGGGCAGGGAGACCGCCGGTGACGCACTCATCGTCATGCCCCTCCTCGTCGACGGGTGTGCACGTTCCGTCAAGTATCCCCGACGATGAGTAAACATCGACGCCCCCAGGCTTGGCGAGGGGGCCGGCGCGCCGCACGGGTCAGTGGCCATGGACGGACGAGACCCGCCGCGCCTGTCGACGCGGCGGGTCTCGCGTGGATCACGGTGCTGGTGGTGCTGTCCCTGTCCGAGGGACCCGGTCGGGTCGGCGGCATCCCTCCGCCTCCCCGACCGGGGGTCTTTCGCCCCGCCTGGCTCAGGCGGTCGGCATGAGGACGCCGTCGATGAGGTAGACGGTGGCGTTGGCGGTGGTGACGCCGCCGCAGATGACGTTGGCGCCGTTCACGGTCAGCATGTCGGGCTCGCCCGCGATGTCGACGGTGCCGCCCTGGACGGTGGTCTGGGTGGTGCCGGCGAGGTCCTCGGGGGAGATCTGCCCGGGGACGACGTGGTAGGTGAGGATGCTGGTCAGCAGGTCGGCGTCGGTGGAGAGGGTCTCCAGCGTCGCCTCGTCCACGTCGGAGGCGAAGGCGTCATCGACCGGGGCGAAGACGGTGAACTCGCCGCCGTTCAGCGTGTCGACGAGGTCGACCTCGGGGTTGAGCCCACCGGAGACCGCGGCGGTCAGGGTGGTGAGGATCGGGTTGTTGCTGGCCGCCACGGCGACCGGGTCGTTGCTCATGCCCTCGACGGAGCCTTCGCCGTCGGGAGCGATCTCGGTGGCGAACTCCTCGCAGCCGGGGCCGACCGGGCCGGCCATGGCCATGTCCTCCTCCATGGTCTCCGACTCCATGGGCTCCTCGGACTCCATGGGCTCCTCGGACTTCCATCGCCTCGGCGGTGGCGGTGTCGACCGCCGCGCCGGCGTCGTCCGTGGTCTCCTCGGCGGCCCCGCCGCAGGCGGCGAGGACGAGGGCGGCGGAGATGGCGATCGGGGCGAGACGCAGGTGCTTCGTCATGGTGGTTCCCTTCGGTTCGGGTCCCGGACTCTCCGGGCGTTCTGCTCGGCGCCCGTCGGGGCGCCTGGTCTGTGGTGGCTGAGCACCTGGGACTGGTACGTCGCCGGTGCGGCATCCGGATGCTCCCGGAGCGTGCTGGTTCGTCACGTTTCCGTAACGGTGACGACGACGGAGTGCCATCCGGTCGAGCCGTCAGGGGCGATCTCCGTGCGCTCGCCGGTCTGGGTGACGCCGTCGGAGTCGGTGGCGCGCACCTCGAGCCGGTGCTGGCCGGGCGAGGCGTCCCACTCCCAGCGCCACTGGCGCCAGGTCGTCGGACCGGGGACGTCGCCGAGCTCGGCCTGCTGCCACCCGCCGCCGTCCACGCGCACCTCGACGGCGTCGATGCCGAGGCCCGGGTGCCAGGCCGTGCCGGCGACCACGACGGTCCCGGCCGGCAGCTGTTCGAACGAGCCGGGGACGTCGATGCGTGACGCGGTCTTCACGGGGGCCTCCTCGGCGTAGCCCCGCGGGGTCCAGTAGGCCTCGTCGTCCGCGAAGCGGGTGACCTCCAGGTCCACGACCCACTTGGTGGCCGAGACGTAGCCGTACAGGCCCGGGACCACCATGCGCACCGGGAAGCCGTGCTCGAAGGGCAGCGGCTCGCCGTTCATGCCGAAGGCCAGCAGGGCGTCGTCGCTGTCGAGGAGCGAGGCCAGCGGGGTCGACGCCGACCAGCCGTCCACCGATGTGGACAGCACCATGTCGGCGGTGGGGTCCACCCCCACCTCGGCCAGGACGTCGGCCAGGCGCACGCCGCGCCACACCGCGTTGCCGGCGAGGTCGCCACCGACCGGGTTGGAGACGCAGACCATGGTGATCTCGCGGTCGACGACCTCGAAGGTGCGGGTCAGGTGGTCCCAGGTGAGCTCGAGCGGGCGGTCGACGAGACCGTGCACCCGCACCACCCAGCCTTCTGCGGGGCTGCGCGGGACGGTCAGGGCGGTGTCGACGCGGTAGAAGTCGGCGTTGGGGGTGCGGAACGGGACGCTCTCGACGAGCTGCGCGCCGGCCGGGACGTCCGGGACCGCGTTCGTCGCCCCGGGCAGGACCAGCTGGGCCCGTGAGGCGCCCGCGTCCCGGAGGGTCGTCCCGAGCACGCGGCCGAGGGCGGCGAGCCCGGCGGCTCCGAGCGCCGTGCCACCTGCGGCGAGCAGGAACACCCGTCGCGGCGAGGAGGACCGGCCGCCGGCCGCCTCGCCGGTCGGCCGGGCCCGCGCGGCGAGGCGGACCAGGAGCACGAAGGCCGGCCCGCCGACGGCGGTGCCCACCAGCAGCGGCAGCAGGTCGACCGGGCCGGCTCCCGGGGAGGCGAGCACGGCTGCGCCCGCCGCGACGACGAGACCGACCGGCAGCACCAGCCCTGCGGCGAGGCGCCGGGCCGCGACCGCACCGGAGGCGGCGGCCACCGCGGCGAGCACGACGCCGATCCCGACGAAGAGGACGAGCTTGTCGTAGCTGCCGAAGGTCTCGATGGCGAAGGTGGTCAGCTGCTTCGGGGAGAGCCGGACGACCGTGTTGCCGACCGCCAGGAACGGGTCGGACCCCCGGCCCGACCAGCGCCGCGACGGCCGAGGCCGTCCCCAGGAGCAGACCCGCGCAGACGAGCCCGGCAAGGGCTCCTCGCAGTGCGGCCCGGGCCGGGCGATCGGTGGTGGTCATGTAGGCAGTTCGACGCGAGGGGTCCCGCGGATTGGACGCCCAGGGGTGAGGGGCCGAGAGCGAGTCACGATTAGTGAGCATACGGATGCTTTGAGTGATCGCACCCCGGTGACGTCGGGTGTCGCGCAGGCGCGTGGTGCCCACGGCAGGCTGGGGCCATGGCCCGTCCACCCGTCACGCCTCGGCTGCTCCTCACCCGCCCCGGCATACCCGGCGCCGGGCTGCTGGCCGTGCGGCCGAGCGCCTCGGCGCCGAGGTCGTGCGGCTGGAGCCCGGACCCGGCCGGCCGAGCCGGGCCCGGGCGACCTGCGGGCCGGCCTCGTGGACGTGGACGGGGTGCTGGCGGTGCCCGTGGACCCGCTGGGCGCCGAGGTGCTCGCAGCAGCCCCCCGGCTGAGGGTCGTGGCGGTCGCCGCGGTGGGCGTCGACCAGGTCGACCTGACCGTCGCCAGGGAGCGCGGCGTACGCGTCACCAACACCCCTGGCGTGCTCGCCGACACCGTCGCCGACACCGCGTTGGCGCTGGTGCTCATGGCCCGTCGGAGGCTGGTGGCGGCCGGTGACGCGATGCGGTCGGGACGGTGGACGGGCTTCGACCCCGGCGCCTTCCTGGGCCACGACGTGCACGGTGCGACCCTGGGGCTGCTCGGCTACGGCGAGATCGGCCGGGCGGTGGCGCGTCGCGCCGTCGGCTTCGGGATGACGGTCCGGCACCTGGAACGCGCCTCGGCGCCCGCCGACGGCACGTCCACCCCGGTGGGCCTGGCGGAGCTCCTCGGCTCCAGCGACGTGGTCGTGGTGGCGCTGCCGCTCACCGAGCAGACGCGGGGCATCGTGGACGCGCGCGCCCTGCGGCTCATGCGTCCCGACGCCACCCTCGTCAACGTCGGGCGCGGGCCCCTGGTCGTCGAGGCGGACCTGCTGGCGGCACTGCGTGAGGGCCGGCTGCACTCGGCGGGCCTCGACGTCTTCGACCGTGAGCCCCGCAGCCAGCCCGACGACGCCGTGATGTCGACGCCAGGGCTCGTGGTTCTGCCCCACGTAGGTTCCGCCAGCGTCGCCACCCGGACGGCCATGACGCGGGCTGCCGTCGCCAACCTGGAGGCCGTCCTGCGCGGCGAGACCCCACCGTCCCCGGTCGTCTGAGCCGCCGCGCGCCCCCCGCCACCTTCGCCGGGGGCGGTGGTGGAGGGGCGGGGGACGCAGGGGGTGTCCGGTGCGGGGGTGTCGCCGGATTGCCGGTGCGGCACCATGGGCCGGTGATCGCACCGTGACCTGCGTGTCCGTGCCCTGCGGCAGCCGTGGTCGGCCGAGGGTGACCCGGCCCCAATCCGGCTCCGGGAGCGTGACGAACAATGCCTGACCCCACCGCCACCGGCACCGGCGACGGCGAGGCCACCCCGCAGGACCCCGGGGGTGGATCCGCGGACGACCCGAGCGCCTTGGAGGCAGAGCACGTGCACCCAGCGAGCCAGTCCGGCGGCACCGCGGCCCGGTCCTCGGTCGACCCGCAGGAGCAGGAGCTCCTCAAGGCACTGGTCGCCCGCACCGCCCGGGGTGACGAGCAGGCGTACGAGCAGCTGTACGACCGGCTGTCGGCCACCGTGTTCGGGGTCTGCCGGCGGGTCCTCAGGGACCCGGCGGAGTCGGAGGAGGTGGCGCAGGAGGTGCTGCTGGAGATGTGGCGGACCGCCTCGCGCTACGACCCCTCCCGTGCAGGCGTCCGGTCCTGGGCCGTGATGATCGCCCACTCCCGGGCGGTCGACCGGGTCCGCAGCAGCGAGCGCCGCCGCGCCCGCGAGGAGGCCACGGCGCTGCCCGAGCCACCCGCGGTGGACGAGGTCTCCGAGGCGGCTGTCTCGGCGTTCGAGGTCCGCCGGGTCCGCAAGGCCATGTCGGAGCTCAGCGACGTGCAGCGTGAGTCCGTGCGCCTGGCGTTCTACGGCGGGCACACGCACACGGAGGTCGCCGCCCTGCTGGGTGTTCCCCTCGGCACGGTCAAGACCAGGATCCGCGACGGTCTCAGCCGGCTCAGGCTCCACCTGGGTCCTGAGCTCGACCCCAGGCTGGACGACCTGCCGCCGCCCGGCAACGGCACCCGGGGGACGTCGCGGGCATGAGCGACGAACCGCGCACCGCAGCAGCAGGGGCTGTGGGCGTACCACGAGCACGGACCACACCATCGGAGCCGGGGGCGGCAGGAAGGAGACGGACCATGAGGCCGGATGCGCACACGTTGGTCGCCGCCTACGCGCTGGACGCCCTGGACGAGGACGAGCGCGAGGACGTCCGCGAGCACCTCGAGCAGTGCGAGACCTGCCGGGAGGACCTCCGCTCCTTCCGGGAGACGGTGGCGGCGCTGGCCGCCACCGCCGCCGAGGCGCCGCCGGCCCGGATGCGCGAGGCCGTCCTGGCCCGCGCCCGGGACACCCTGCAGCTGCCGCCGCTGACCGGTCGGCCGGCCGAGCCGCAGGGCCAGGACTCGCACGGCCAGCACTCCCGTGGCCAGGACTCCCATGGCCAGCACTCCGTGTCCCGACGCGTCGACGCCTCCCTCGCCGAGGCCGCGGAGCCTCCGGCGGGCCCGCCCGGTGACGTGGCGGGGGCGTCCCGGCGCGGCCGGCTGTCCAGGGCGACCACGACCTCGGGCGGTTCCCAGGCGCGCCGGGCCCCGGTCAGCCGCACCGTGCTCGGCCTGGCCGCGAGCGTGCTGACCGTGGCGGCGCTCGGCGCAGGGGCCTTCGGGGTCGTGCAGTCCGAGCGGCTGGACGACGCCCGCAGCCAGCAGGCCGCCTACCAGAAGGTGCTGTCGGCGGACGACCTGGTCACGTTGAGCGGCGCGACGCAGCTGCCGGACGGCGTGCAGGGGGACGAGGTCGTCGTCCTGGCCAGCGCCTCGCAGGACGCCGCGCTGCTCCTGCCGGCCGGCCTGCCCACGGCCCCCGAGGGCCTGACCTGGCAGGCATGGACCGTCACCGGCGACCGGGCCGTCTCGGCCGGCACGTTCGACGCGGCCTCCGGTGACGCCTTCGCGCTCCAGGCACCGCTGGCCGGGGCGGACGCGGTCGCGGTGTCCCTGGAGCCCGCGGGTGGCTCCGAGAGACCGTCGAGCACCCCCGTGGTGGTCCTCCCGCTGACCTGACGGCGGGGCAGGCGGTCGGCGGGTGCTGCAGCAGCCCTCGCCGACCGCTTCCTCGTGGTGCTCGACCGGTCAGGGCTGGTCAGGTGCGCGTCCCGACCCGGCGTGGCGGGGGCCTTGCGGTGCACCTTGAGGCACCGGCGGGCCGAGAGGGCTCCGCCTGCCGCCCTGCGGGCTCGGGTCGGCCGGAGCAGGCCTGGTGGTGACCGGCACCACGGCCACCCCGACGAACCCTGCGCCCCGCAGGCCGTGGCTGACGTGCCAGGGTGACGCGACGTCGTGCACGGTCACCTTGACGGGGCCGCCGTCCAGGCCGGCCACCTCCCCGGATGCCGTCGAGTCGCTGCGACGGTTGAGCAGCGCCGCCGTCACCTGACCGACCGACGCGCCCGTGTTGGCCGCCTCGACCGCCTCGAACGCCTTCATCGCGACCGAGCCCGCCCTCACCGCACCCTTCCCGGCGCTGACGACACCGCTGACGGCCACGCCGACCGTCGACACGACGACCGCCTCGCCCGAGCCGTCCGCCCCGGCCCACAGCTCCGCCTGGGTGGCCGCCGACGCAGCTCCCGTCCCAAGAGCCAGCGGACCTGTGACGACAGCCGTCGGTGGGACGATGATCGCGACGGCCCCGGACGCCGCGCTCACGGCTCCGGTGGCGTCGGCGGTCCACCCGAGGTACCGGGCCTCCCTCCGAACTCCGTCCTGGTAGTCGTCGTACACCTGGTCCACCGTGCCGCGCCACCAGCCCAGGGCCGACGGCGGCGCCGTCGCGTCGAGGGCGGCCGACCGGCGGCCGGCTGCGGTCAACCACCGGGCGTTCAGCTCGGCCACGCGGCGCTGCAGGTCCTCACGCTCGGCCGCCTGCGCGTGCCGTCGGACCATCAGGTCCGAGGGGGTGGCCGGTGGTGGGGCCGCGAGGTCCTGGAGCAGGTGGCGGCGGCGGAGCTCCATCGTCGCCACGCCCAGAGCGGCGGCCTCCTCCTGCAGCTGCTGCAGCTCGTGCGCCCAGCCGTCCAGGACGCTCGCGGCGTCGTCCAGGGACCGCGAGAGCGGCCCCACCCGCTCGGCGGCAGCGCTGATGGCGTCGCAGGCGCTGGCGGCTGCCGGGCCGCTCCACCCGACGGGTTGCCAGGCGCGGGCGGTGGCGGCGGCGGAGGAGACCCCGTCCGCCCGGGTCCGGAGCTCCGCGGCGAGGCGCCGGACCGCCGCGGTGTCGCCGGGGCAGGGGTCGTGGTCCAGGCCCGGGACCTCGCGAGCCGCGGTTGCCCAGGACGTGCTCACCGCGGCTCCCCGACCAGGTGACGGGCGAGCACGTCCGGTGCAGGGGTCGTCCCGGCCGGGATGGGCGGCCCCAGCACCTGCCGGCCGCTGGCACCGGGTTCGCTCAGGCCGTGCTCGGTCAAGCCGGGCTCGGTCACGCCGGGCTCGGTCACGCCGTGCTCGCTCAGGCCGGGCTCGGTCACGCCGGGCTCGGTCACGCCGGGCTCGGTCACGCCGGGCTCGCTGAAGCCGGGCTCGCCAAGGCTGAGCTCGCCGTCGCCGAGGTCGAGCCAGCCCGATCTCCACACAGGCGTGCGCCACTCGGCACGCTCCGCCTCCTCCCGCGCGTACTCCCGCGAGGCGGTGCTCAGGGCGCGGGCCAGCAGCAGAGCCTCGTCCACCGCGTCGTCGAGCTGGGGCAGCCACACCCGGCTGAGGTCCGACAGGGCGTCCAGCATCGCGTCCGAGCCCGTGGCCACGGCCACGACGGGCAACTGGTCCAGCCCGTCCTGGGCCCCGTACAGCTCGACGGCCACCCGGGCGAGCCGACCGGCTGCCTCGTCGATGACCGACGTGTCCACCTCGACGTAGGTGTCACCCGGGCCGAACCAGAGCCGCCTGCGGGAGCCGTGCTCCGTGGTGTTCATCGTCCTCCTGCTCCGTCCAGCACCGGCAGGCCCGGTCGGCCGTGCCGCCCCGACGGTAGGTGCGTCCGGGGCGGTCCGTCCGCGCTCATCCACAGGGGCCGCGGCCCGGGACTACAGTTCGGGTGGGTGCTCCGACCAAACCGGCTCCCGGCCGACCGGCCTGCCGACCAGCCTGCTCCGACCGACCACAGGGGGATGACGACGATGTCGACCCGGGTGACCGCTGCTCCGGCAGACCAGCTGACCGTCCGACGGTCCAACCTGAGCCTGGTGCTCAGCCACCTGCGTGACGCAGGGCCGAGGTCGCGGGCGCGGATCGCGGCGGACACCGGCCTGAACAAGGCAACCGTCTCCAGCCTGGTCGCCGAGCTCGTCGACCGTGGCCTCGTCGGCGAGGGCGAGGTGGAACGGGTGGGCAGCGTCGGACGGCCGGGCCAGAACGTCGGCCTGGCCCAGGAGGCGGTCGTGGGCGTCGGGGTCGAGGTCAACGCCGACTTCGTCGACGTCACGGCCCTGGACCTCACGCACCAGGTCGTCCTGGCCCACCGGGCGACGGCGGACCTGCGAGCCCTCGGCGAGGACGGGGCGATCCAGCTCGTGGTCCGGTGCCTGGACGAGGCGTTGACCGCGCTGCGCGGCGACGGCAGCACGGTGGTCGGGGTGACCGTCGCCGTGCCTGCCCTGGTCGACTCCGTCCGCGGCCGTGTGGCGCTGGCCCCGAACCTCGGGTGGTCGGGGACCGAGCTGGCGGCGCAGCTCGACGAGGCGCTCGCCGGCCACGGGGTGCGCGTCACCGTGGACAACGACGCCAACCTGGGCGCGATCGCCGAGCACGCGGTCGGTGTCGGTCGTGACGTGGACGACCTGGTGTACCTCGCAGGCGAGGTGGGTGTGGGCTGCGGGGTGATCGTGGGTGGCCAGCTGGTGCGTGGCGCACGTGGGTTCACCGGCGAGATCGGCCACGCGCCGCTGAACCCCCGGCTGGAGGTGTGCGGCTGCGGCCGGGTCGGCTGCTGGGAGACGCAGGTCGGTCTGGGTGTGCTGCTGGCCGGCTGCGCGAAGGGCCCCGAGGACCCGGTGCTGGACAGCGACGCAGACATCGACGACCGGCTGCGGGAGATCGGTGACCGGGCGGCGGCGGGCGACGCCGACACCGTGGCAACCCTCGAGCGGGTCGGGAGCGCCCTCGGCCTGGGCGCCAGCGTGCTGGTCAACATCGTGAACCCCCGGGCGCTCGTGCTCGGCGGCTACTTCGCGGTCCTGGCCGACCACCTGCGGCCCTACGTGGTCGACACGCTGCTGGAGCGCGTGGTGGCCCCCGACGCCGGCGGGGTCGAGGTCCGGACCTCCGAGCTCGGCTTCACCGCTGCCAGCCGGGGCGGCGCGGTGGTCGCGCTGCACCAGGTGTTCGCCGACCCCACGCGGGTCCCGGCCGCCGGGGGCTGAGCGCGGGCCGCCGGTCCGACCGTCGTGCCGCGGCCTCAGGCCAGCCGGTCGACGACCGCGCCGAAGACCCGGGGCAGCCGCTCGGCCGCGGGCACCAGCGCGCGTCGCAGCAGCGGCACCGAGCTGGCCGCCAGCAGGCCCTCGGTGAGCACGCGGTAGTCGCGGCTGGCCCGCCGCCACCGCCCTTCGTAGTCGTCGGCGTCGTCGGCCAGCACGCACGCGACCGCCTCCCGGGCGCTGGCCAGGCCCACTGCGACGCCCTCGCCGGTGAGCGCGTCCACGTACCCCGCCGCGTCCCCGACCAGCAGCACCCGCCCGGCGCGTCGCCGCAGCGCGGTCTGCCGCAGCGGGCCGGCGCCCCGGGTGCTGGAGGCGTGCGGTGCACCGGCCAGGCGCGCCTGCAGGCCCGGGAACCGGCCGAGGTGGCGGTCCAGGTCCCCCTCGACGTCGGTGAGCACGGCGACACCGACGACGTCGGGCGCCACGGGCGTCACGTACGCCTCGGCCTCCCGCGACCACAGCACGTCGACGTAGGAGGTCCACGGCGGGAGCCGGTAGTGCCGCCGGAGCCCGAAGCGACGGCGCCGCAGCACCGGACCGGGCGGGCGTGAGGCTCCAGCGGGCACGCCCCGCCCGCGCGCACCGTCCGCCCGGGCGGCCGGGCGGGGCCCGGGGCGGCGGTCCAGCCCCAGGGCGCGGCGGGTGGGGGAGTGCAGACCGTCGGCCGCGACGCACCAGCGTGCCCGCACGCCACCCACCATGACCCCGTCGTCGTCGGTGACCGGGACCCCGGCCCGGACCCGTTCCCGCAGCACCCCGACCTCGTCGGCGCGGGCGGCCAGCGCCGAGGACAGGACGGTGCGCCGCACCCCTAGCCCCGGGCCGTCCCGGAACGTGGCCTCGGCGACGTGACCGGGGGACAGGTAGCGGATCCCGACCAGCTCGTGCGCGTCGGGGCCGTGCGTGAGGTGGACGCCCAGCCGGGCGAGCGAGGCCCTCGCACCGGGCATGAGCCCCTCACCGCACGCCTTGTCGGTCGGGCCCTCGCGCGGGTCGAGCACGACCACGGACAGGCCAGCCTGGGCCGCGCCGACCGCCGTCGCCAGCCCGACCGGCCCACCGCCGATGACGACCAGGTCCAGGTCCGGCGTGCTCACGCGGCCCGTGCCCGGTCGCTTCGCCCCATGTCCCCGCGCGCCATGTCCCCCCGCCTGTCCCCCGCGCCACGTCCCCGCCCGCTGTCCTCACACGCTGGCCCGACCGGGTGCGGTCAGCGCGAGCTCTGCCAGCGCGCGTTCCTCCACCCTCACCCTCCAGGTCAGCAGGGCCAGGTTCGCGACGGTGAACAGCAGGGCCGTGAGCCAGGCACCGTGGACCAGGGGAAGGGCGACCCCCTCGGCGACCACGGCGACGTAGTTCGGGTGGCGCAGCCAGCGTACCGGTACGGTCCCCGGGCCACGAGCGGGAGCCCCGGCACCACGACCACCCGGGTGTTCCACTGGTGACCGAGGCTCGTGATGCACCACCAGCGCAGGGCGTGCGCCGCAGCGAGGGCGACCAGCATGACCACGGCGAGCGCCGGCACGAGCGGACGGTCGGCGAGCCACACCTCCGACGGCGCCCCGACGAGCAGCGCGACGTGCAGGGCGACCATGACCGGGTAGTGGCCGGCGCCGCGCTCGACCCCGCCGCGCGCTCTCGCCCAGGCGAGGTTCCGCGCGGCGACCCGGAGCTCGAGCAGGCGGACGAGGGCGACGAGGACGACGAGCCCGACGAAGGCCCACTGGCTGGCCGTCACCAGCGCAGCAGGACCAGCTCGGCGCAGAACCCGGGACCCATCGCGAGCAGCAGGCCGGCGCTGCCGGGCGCTGGCCGGCGCCCGTGCAGCGTCGCCTGGAGCACCTGGAGCACCGAGGCGCTGGACAGGTTGCCGACCGCAGCCAGGGAGTCCCAGGTCAGCGACAGGGCCCAGGCGGGGAGGTCGAGCGCAGCGCTGCATCGCCTCGAGCACCTTGGGCCCGCCGGGGTGCGCCACCCACGTGCCGATGTCGGCCACGGACAGACCGTGGTCGGCGAGGAACTTCTCGACGTCCTCCCGCAGGTAGGTCTCGACCACCTCGGGCACCGACTGGTCGAGGACGATCTTGAAGCCGGTCGACCCGATGTCCCACCCCATCACCCGGTCGGTGTCCGGGTACATCCGGCTGCGGGTGTCGACGACCTCGGGGCGGGTGGACCCGTCCGCGGCCCTGGCCTCCACGGCGCGCCCCGACCCGGTCATGACCACCGCCGCGGCGCCGTCGCCGAACAGCCCGCTGGCGACGAGGTTCGCCATCGAGGTGTCGTCGGCCTGCAGGGTGAGGGAGCAGAGCTCCACCGACACGAGGACGGCGACCTCGTCCGGGTGGCCGAGCAGGTAGTCGTGCACCCTTGCGACGCCCGCCGCCCCTGCCACGCAGCCGAGCCCGAACACCGGGACCCGTTTGACGTCGGGTCGGAGACCGAGCCGGGACACCAGCCGCGCGTCCAGGCTGGGCGCCGCCACCCCGGTCACGGACACGCTCATGATGAGGTCCACGTCCTCCGGGGCAAGGCCGGCCCGGTCGAGCGCGTCGAGCACCGCCTGCTCCGCCAGCTCCAGGCCCACCTCGATGAAGGCGCTGTTGCTCCGGGTGAAGCCGCCGAGGTCGGCGTAGCGCTCCAACGGCAGCGCCAGGTGGCGGGTGGCCACCTGGCACGAGCCGTGCAGGCGGCGCAGCACCGGGAGGCGTTCGGACTCCGAGCCGAGCACCGTGACCGCGAGCGCCTCCGTGATCTCGGCCTGCGGGTACCGGTGGTCGGGGACCGCGCTACCCACGGCGGCGATGACCGACATGCGCAGACCGTACGTCAGCACCGGCGCTGCCGCCTGCGCTCGCGGGCCGTACCGTCGTGGGGTGCCCGTCCAGGAGCCGTCCTCCAGCCCCTCGACCGCCCCGCGCGCCCCTGTGCGGCCGGGCGGTGACCTGGGGCGGCTCGGCCGTGCCGGCGCCCTGGTCCGGGCGGCCCACGCCGGACCCACCGTGGCTGTCACCGGGTTCTCGCTGGCCTTCGCGGTGCTGGGCACCGACCTCGGTCCGGGCCGGCTGCTCCTGCTGGTGCTCGCGGTCCTGACGGGGCAGCTGACCATCGGGTGGACCAACGACTGGGCGGACGCCGGGCGGGACACCGCCGCCGGTCGGACCGACAAGCCGGTCGCCTCGGGGCAGGTCTCCCGCCGGGCCGTCGGGGTGGCCGCCCTGGGGGCGGCCGTCTCGACGCTGGTGCTGTCGCTGCTGCTGGGCTGGCTGCCCGGGCTCGTGCACCTCGTCGTCGTGGCCTCGGGGGTGGCCTACGACCTCGGCCTCAAGGGGACGGTCGCGAGCCCGGTCCCGTACGCGGTCGCGTTCGGGCTGCTGCCGGGCGTGGCGACCCTGTCCGAGGCGGCGCCTGCGTGGCCCGGTCTCGGTGTGTCGGTGGCTGCGGGGCTGCTGGGGGTGGCGGCGCACTTCGCCAACACCGTGCCGGACGCGGTGGAGGACGCCCGCACCGGGGTCCGCGGGCTGCCGCAGCGGGTGGGCCCCCACCGTTCCGCCCTGCTGGCCGTCCTCGTCCTGGCGGTGGCGGCGATGGTCCTGCTCCCCGGGGCGGTCGGGCAGGGTGGGGTGCGGGCCGTCGTGGCGACGATGCTGCTGGTCGTGGGGGTCCTCGTGGCGTCCGTGGCGGGCGCGCAGGTGCTCGTGACGGGCTGGGCGGGCGGGCCCGGGCCGCACCACGACCGCCGGGCCGTCGGACGCTCGGCGTTCTGGCTGGTGGTGGCGGCGGCGGGGATCGTGGTGCTCGGCTTCCTCGTCTCCTGAGCGTGGCGCCGCCTCGGTCCGGCCTGGCGGCCGGCGGGGCTCAGGGTGCTGCTCGGTCGTGCCGATACGACGGTGTGCGCGGCCCCCAGCACGACACCGGGAGCCGAGGGACCAGCGGGGTCGTGGCCGGCAGCCTGGCCGTGGCGCTCGGGCTCGCCTTCGGCGCGCTCGTGCACGTCCTGCCGCCGGGCAGCTTCCTCACCACTGCCGTGGACGACCTCACCCAGCTCGCCGCCCCGCTCCTGGCGGCCGCGCTGTGCGTGGCTGCGGCCCGGCGCGCCGCCGGCCTGGACCGGCGGCTGTGGTGGTCGCTGGCGGCAGCCACAGCCTCGTGGGCCGCGGGGCAGGCCGTGTGGAGCTGGTACGAGCTCCTCCGGCGCACCGAGGCGCCGTTCCCCTCCCTGGCCGACGTCGGCTTCCTCGCCTTCCCGCTGCTCGCCGCGGTCGGGCTGCTGCTGTGGCACGGCGGGCCCTACCTGTCCGCAGGTGCGCGTGACCTGGTCGACGGCGGCCTGCTGGCCGGAGCGCTGCTCATGGTGTCCTGGAAGACGGCGCTCGGGTCCGTCATCGACGGCGGGGTCGAGCCGAGCCTCGGCTACGCGCTGGCACTCGCCTACCCCGTGGGGGACCTGGTCTCCGTCACGGTGGTGATGCTCCTGCTCGTCCGGACCGGTGTGGCCGCGCGGCCACACGTGGCGCTCCTGGCGGCCGGGCTGCTGAGCCTGGCCGTCGCGGACTCCGCCTACGTCTACCTGGTCTCGCTGGAGGCGTACGCGACGGGCAGCGTGGTCAGCGTCGGCTGGGTGACCGGCTTCCTCCTCGTGGGTGCGGCCGCCGTCGTCGCGCGCGGCAACGGCTCCGGGGAGCACCGACGCCAGGAGCCGAGCCACGGGCTGCTCCTGCTGCCCTACCTGGCGGTGGCGGTGGCGCTGGCCATGGTGGCCGAGACCTCGCTGCAGGGTGCCGTCCTCACCGTCCCCGAGGTCGTCCTGACGGCTGCGCTGGCAAGCCTGCTCCTGGTCCGGCAGTACCTGGTGCTGCGGGACAACGAGCGGCTGCTGCGCGAGGTCCGCCAGCGCGAGGCCGCCCTGGCCCACGAGGTGATGCACGACGGCCTGACGGGGCTGTCGAACCGGGCCATGCTCCTGAAGCGGCTCGACCAGGTCCTGGCCCTCCACCAGCGGGACGGACGTGGCCTGGTGGTCATGTTCTGCGACCTGGACGGGTTCAAGCGGGTCAACGACACCTACGGCCACCTGGCCGGTGACGGCGTGCTGCGAGAGGTGGCGCGGCGCCTCGAGGCCACGGTGCGCTCCTCCGACACCGTGGCACGACCCTCCGGCGACGAGTTCGCGGTGCTGATGGAACCGCCGTACGAGGAGCCCCTCCGGGTGGCGGGACGGCTGATCAACGCCCTGACCGAGGAGATCGAGCTGCCGGAGGGCACCATCCGGACCGGTGTGAGCATCGGGGTGGCGGTCATCCCGTCGGGTGCCGCGGGGGCGGTCGTCACCGCACGCTCGCTGATCGCGGCGGCCGACTCGGCCATGTACTCGGCGAAGTCGGGTGGGAAGAACCGGGCCGTGATGGTCGAGGTCCGCGGGCCGTCCGTGCCGTCTCAGGTGACCGCGGAGGTCCCCACCTGCTGAGGCGGACCGCCCGGCAGTCGTGCGAACCACCGTGGACGCGTGCGGCCCGCCACCGCGGCTGCGGTGACGGGCCGGTCGAGCGCGGCCTCAGGCGGCGAGCAGCTCGCCCGACGTCGGGCGGCTGAGGTGCCGCGCGGCCGCCAGGCCCACGCGGACGAAGGCGCGCAGCCGGGCGACGTACGGCTCGTCGGTGCCCAGCATGACGTCGACGAGGACGGGGCTGACGCCGGCGGCGGAGGCCTCCGTCGCGAGGGCGGACAGCGTGGCGGTGTGGGCGTCCAGCCCGTCGCGCTCTACCGCCTCGGCGAGGTCGACGACGGCAGGGGCGTCGAAGCGGGTCGTGGTCGTGGTGAGGATCGGGGTGACGAGGGTGCTGGTCATGGCGGTGTGCTCCTCTCGGGCGTCGGGTCCCGCAACGCTGGGGGACGGTCGTCCGGTCGTGTGCTGACAGGGGGTTCGTGCGGGTGCAGGCACCACGGTAGTGAGACTCCCTCATAAGTTCCAACGATGATCTATGATGCTGGCGATCGGTTATGCTTATGAACATGCCGGCCGCCTCCGACATCGAGACCAGCCACCTCGTCGCCCTCGCCGCGGTGGCCGAGGAAGGCTCGTTCAGCCGCGCCGGTGACGTCCTCGGCTTCAGCCAGTCCGCGATCAGCCAGCAGATCGCGGCGCTCGAGCGGACGGTCGGCACGCCGGTCTTCGACCGCCCCGGCGGGCCCCGCCCGCCGTCGCTCACCCCTGCGGGGCGCCTCCTGCTCCGCCACGCCGAGGCGGTGCTGGACCGGCTGGCGGTGGCGGTGGAGGAGCTGGACGAGCTCAAGGCCGGCACCAGCGGACGGCTGGCCATCGGGACCTTCCAGTCGGTGTCGGTGCAGCTGCTGCCCGCGCCTGCTGGGCCGCCTGCGCGAGGAGGTCCCCCACCTGGACGTCCGGCTGGTGGAGGACGAGGTGGCCGACCTGGCCGACCGGGTGGTCGCTCGACGAGCTCGACCTCGCCTTCGCCGTGGGCCCGGTCGCCGACGACCGGGTGGAGTCCCTGCTGGTCGTGCCAGGACCCGATGGTCGTGGTCGTGCCGCCCACCTGGGCGGACGAGCGCAGCGACGCGTTCCCGCTCGCCGGCCTCGTCGGGCCGGCCGATGATCGGCCAGAGCGTCATGGACTGCTGCCAGCGACGCATCGACGCCGGCCTGCAGGCCGGCCGGCGTGGACCCGACGTACGTCTTCCGCACCAACGACAACGGAGCGGTGCAGGCCATGGTCAGGGCCGGCATCGGGGCCTCGGTCATGCCGCTGCTCGCGGTCGACGTGACGACCGGGGGGTCCGGGTGCTGTCCCCGGTCCCCGGAGCTCCCGTTGCGGCGGATCGAGCTCCTGTGGCGCCGGGGACGGATGCGCACCGCGGCTGCGTCGCGCTTCGTCGAGCTGGCCGCGAGCACCGCGGAGGAGGCCGAGTTCGCACTGACGCGGGTGCCGGCACGAGAGGATCACCACATGCCTGACCTGGACGACGCCCAGCTCCGTGGCCTCATGGGCGACGAACCGTTCGACCGCGCGCGCAGCCACGACACCCCGGAGGTCGTGGAGCGCAAGCGCTCCGCCCAGGGTTCGGAGCACGTGGCGCCCTTCGAGGCGTGGCGGGGCGACATGCTCGGCGCCATGCGACGGGCGGGCGTGAGCGAGCCGGACACCCACCTCCCGCACGTCGACCCGCTCTCCGGCGGGGTGACCGCGCGGCTGGTCGTGCTGCAGGAGGCGCCCGGGGCCACGTCGCTGGCCAGCGCAGGCGGCTCGGGGTTCACCTCCTCCGACAACGACGACCCCGTCTCGGAGCGGTTGTGGCGGCTGTGCGCGGAGGCCGGGCTCGCCCGCCACGAGGTGGTGCACTGGAACTGCGTGGCCTGGGACAAGTCGCTCAAGCTGGAGCGCGCCCTGGTGCGCGCGACGCTGCGGCGCTGGCTGCAGGTCATGGAGGGCCCGTCGCGGGTCGTCCTGCTCGGCACGGCCGCCAAGGGCTTCCGCCCGGACGTCCGCTCGGGCCTGCCCGAGGCCGAGATCACCGACGTGCTGAGCAGCGCGAGCCGGGTCGCCCTGGCCGACCCGCGCGTGGACGCGAGCATCGTCACGGCGCTGCGCGGCTGGTGAGCGCGGGGGCCCACGCCTCCGGGTAGGCCTGCCTAGGGTGTCGTCGTGGCCTCTCGCTGGGTGCTGCACGTAGACCTCGACCAGTTCGTCGCCGCGGTGGAGGTCAGGCGCCGACCGGAGCTCGTCGGGCGTCCGCGTCGTGGTGGGCGGCGACGGTGACCCGACCAGGCCCCGACAGGTGGTCGCCACCGCGTCCTACGAGGCACGCGCCTACGGTGTCAGGTCGGGCGTGCCGCTGCGGCGGGCCCTCGCGCTGTGCCCGGACGCGGTCTTCCTGCCCTCCGACCGGGGCGCCTACGACGCGGCGTCGGCCGAGGTGATGACGGTCCTGCGGTCCTTCGGGGAACCGGTGGAGGTGCTGGGCTGGGACGAGGCGTTCGTCGGCAGCGACGCGGAGGACCCGCGGGCCTTCGCGGAGCAGCTGCGGCGGGCCGTGCGCGAGCGGACCGGGCTGTCGTGCGCCGTGGGCATCGGCGACACGAAGCCCCGGGCCAAGACCGCGACCGGGTTCGCCAAGCCGGGGGCCGTCGCGACCCTGACCCGTGAGGACTGGCCAGCGGTCATGGGGGAGCGGCCGACCCGTTCGCTGTGGGGGGTAGGACCCCGGACGGCGTCGCGGCTGGAGGGCCTCGGCATCACGACGGTGGCCGGGCTCGCCGCCGCGGACCCGGCCGCCCTGGCGGCCGTCTTCGGGCCGAGCACAGGCCCGTGGCTCGTGCTGGCAGGTCAGGGCCGGGGGAGTGCGACGGTCGACCCCACGCCGTGGGTGCCGCGGTCCGCGAGCCACGAGACCACGTACCCGGAGGACCTGACCGGGGCAGCGGTGCTGCAGGAGGCCGTCCGTGCCTTGGCCCGCTCGGTGGGCGCCGACGTCGTCGTCGACGGCCGGCTGGTCGAGCGGGTGGCGGTCAAGGTCCGCGTCCGGCCGTTCGTCACACGGTCCCGCAGCGTGCCGGTCCGGCCTGCGACCGCCGACCCTGACGCCATCGAGCAGGCCGCCCTGCGAGCCTTGGCGAAGGTCGAGATCGACCGGCCCGTCCGGCTGCTGGGGGTGAGGGCCGACTTCGCCGAGGCAGGGACGGACCCGGCCCAGTCGCCGCCCTCGCCGTCGCCACCCCCACCTCTGCCCCCGTCCGGGGAGCCGCCCGCCCCGCCGGCGTCGTCCCCGTAGCCGTCCGTGTCGCCCACCGGGGCGAGCACCGCCGCGGTCGCTGCCGTGGTCCCGGGGACGGTGCCGACCTAGGTGTCGGTGCGCCGCTCGTAGACCCCCACCACGTCGCCGCGGAAGCAGTCGCTGATCCCCGGGAACGCGGCGAGCACCTTGTCGTGGTCCCAGTCGTCGACCACGTGGACCTCGTGGTCGTTGTGCTCCAGGGCACCCTGCGGGTAGTGGACGATCGGGATGCTCATGAAGACCGCCCGCGAGGCGGCCCGGGCCGCGCGCGCCCACAGGTCCTGGGCCTCGGCCGCGCTCATGTGCTCGGCGACGTCGCCGAGGACCACCACGTCGGCGGTGGGCAGCTCGGTGGTGCGGGCGTCGCCGAGGATGACCTCGTCGTAGAGCTCGCGCAGCCCGTACCGCTCCACGTACGGCTCGAAGACCTCCAGCGCGACGAGCCGCTCCGGCCGGTGCTCGGCGACGAGCCGGGCGTAGGTGCCCGCGCCCGCTCCGACGTCGAGCAGCGACGTGGGCGCGAGCGCGCGCAGCTTGTCCCTGGTCCAGTCCTTGCCCTCTGTCGAGCTGATCGGCATGGCCGAGACGCTACGGCTGGGCGGGGTCCTCCGCCGCCCGAACGTCCGACGACGGGCGCTCAGCCCGGCAGCAGCGCCCGGACCGCCTCGATGGTGTCGGCCTCGGCGGCGGTCTTGTCCGGGCGGTAGCGGACGACCCGCGCGAACCGCAACGCGACCCCGCCCGGGTAGCGGACGCTGCGCTGGGCGCCGTCCAGCGCCACCTCGACCACCAGCTCCGGGCGCAGGACCAGCCCCCACGCGTGGGTGGAGCGCGCGTGCTGCGGGAAGGTCCCGGTCTGCCAGGCGAGCAGGTCGTCCGTCAGGCCCTTGAACGTCTTGCCCACCATCACCGGCTCCCCGCCGTCGGGGTCCCGGGCCCCCAGGTGCAGGTTGGACAGGGTGCCGCTGCGGCGCCCGGAGCCGTGCTCCACGCCGATGACCACCAGGTCCAGGGTGTGCACCGGCTTCACCTTCTGCCAGGACTTGCCCCGGCGCCCGGCCGCGTAGGGAGCGCCGAGGTCTTTGAGGACCACGCCTTCCTGCCCTGCGGCGAGCGCGTCGTGCAGCACCTGGGCGGCCTGCTCGGGGGTCGGGCGACGGGTCCCCGGCATCCGCAGCGGTGCGTGCCGGTCGTCGGCGAGCAGGCCGGCGAGGGCGTCGAGGCGCACGTCCAGCGGCTCGTCGAGCAGGTCACGCCCGTCCACGTGGAGCACGTCGAAGAAGAACGGGCTCAGCAGCACCGCCTCCTCACGCGCCCGGTCGCGACCGGCCGGGTCGCTGCCGAAGCGGCTCATGGTGTCCTGGAACGCCCGGGGCCTGCCGTCGTCGTCGAGCGCCAGCGTCTCCCCGTCGAGCACCGCGGACGTGCACGGCAGGGACCGCACCTGCTCGAGCAGCTCCGGCACCCGGTCGGTGACCTCGCGCAGGGTGCGGGTCCAGACCCGGACCGTCTGCCCGTCCCGGTGGACCTGGATGCGGGCGCCGTCCAGCTTGTGCTCGACCGTGACGTCGGGACCCATCGACGCCAGCGCCGCCGGCAGCGACGAGCCGGGGCTGGCGAGCATGGGCCGCAGCGGCCGCATCAGCTCCAGGCCGAGGTGACCGAGGGCCTCCCCACCGGCGCCGAGCGCGGTCCCTGCCACGGTCGGCAGGCTCCCCGACAGCATGAACGCCCGACGCACCACGGCAGGCGCGATGTCGGCCGCGGCGGCCACCGCGTCGAGCATCACGCCCTCCAGGGCGCCCTGCCGGAGCTCGCCGGTGAGCAGCCGCACCAGGAACGCCTGCTCCTGGTCGGTGGCGGCGCCGAGGAGGCCGCCCAGCAGGAGGTCGCGGCGCCCTTCGGAGCCGGCACCGGTCGTGGCCGCGAGCTCGGTGAGCACGGCGTCGACGTCGGGGACCGACAGGCCTGGCCGGTCAGCAGGCTGCGTGCGGTTCGCGGAGAGCCGGCGCCGGCCGATGCCGATTCGGCCCTGCAGCGTCTCCCCGGCCAGCCATGCGGTGACGGGCCGGACCTCCTCGGCGGTGGCCCGCCGCAGCAGGTCGGCGATGGCCTGGGCCTTGGCGGTCCGCGACCGGGTCGCGCCCACGGCGGCGGAGGTGGTGACGACGTCGACGAGGTGCACGGGGGTCATGGCCCGACCAGCACGTCCTGCCCGTCCAGCCGGGCGCGGAACCCGTCGTCGGTGACGGTGACCTCCCGCAGGACGAGCCCGTCGGGCAGCCCTTCGACGTCCTGCTCGATGACGAGGAGCTCGCGCGCCGCGGCCCCGATGGCCTCCGCGAGGAACCGGCCGCCGCCGACGTCGATCGTCCGGGGCTCCACCACGAGCCGGCCGCGGACGGCCTCGACGGTGCCGGTGGCCACGATCTCGATCTCGCGGCCCGCCACCTGCAGCCGGCGGCGGACCGTGGCCTGACCGTCGTCGGCGGGCTCCACCGTCGTGTCCGGCCCGAGCTGCTGCGCGACGACGTCGAAGGGCACCGTGGCGTCCACCGCGAGGCTGCCGACGCGGGTCCCCGAGGGCCCGGTGCGGACGTCGTCACCGACCGCGCTGACGTCTCGCAGGTCCGACTCCGTCGTGACGAGCCGGCCGGCGTCCAGGGTGATGTCCCCCAGCCAGGTCTCGCCCTCGGCCAGGTCGCCGCGCCGGCGCCGGCGCCGGCGCGGCGTCGGGCTGCGGGGTGGGTGCCGCAGCGGGAGGAACCCGGGTGTCGGCGACGGTACCGGCGTCCTGGCTGAGGACGAGGAAGGTGACCACGGCGGCGACCACGAGCACCGCCAGCACGGCGGCCGCGCCCAGCAGGGCACCGATCAGCCGGTCACGGGTCCGGGGCGAGGCCATGCGTCCCGGGTACCCAGGGGCTGGGGCGTTCACCCGTCCCCAGGGTGTCGCGGCGGGAGCATCACCCGAAGTCGACGCCCTGCGCGAGCGGCAGGTCGTCGGAGTAGTTGACCGTGTTGGTGGCCCGGCGCATGTAGGCGCGCCAGGCGTCGGAGCCGGACTCACGGCCGCCGCCGGTGGCCTTCTCGCCGCCGAACGCCCCGCCGATCTCGGCGCCGGACGTGCCGATGTTGACGTTGACGATGCCGCAGTCGGAACCGGCCTCGGACAGGAACCGCTCCGCCTCCCGCACGTCGGTGGTGAAGATCGACGACGACAGCCCCTGCGGCACGCCGTTGTGGACCTCGACGGCCTCGGCCAGGTCCGTGTAGGTCATCACGTAGAGGATCGGCGCGAAGGTCTCCTCGGTGACCACCTCGGTCTGGGACGGCATCCGGACCAGGGCGGGGCGGACGTAGGCCGCACCCTCGGCGCCGTCGACGGGGACGGGGTCCCCGCCGGCCACGACCTCACCGCCGTCCTCACGGGCGCGGGCCAGGGCGCGACGCATGGCCTCGGCGCCTGCCGGGCTGACGAGCGGGCCCACCAGGGTGCCGGGGGTCCGCGGGTCGCCGACGGGAAGGGCGTCGTAGGCGGTGCGGAGCCGCTCCAGCAGCTCGGCCACCACGTCGACGTGCACGATGAGGCGGCGCATCGTGGTGCAGCGCTGGCCGGCGGTGCCGACGGCGGCGAACACGATGCCGCGGACGGCGAGGTCGAGGTCGGCCGACGGTGCGACGACCGCGGCGTTGTTGCCGCCGAGCTCCAGGAGGCTGCGACCGAAGCGCGCGGCGACCGCGGGGCCCACCTGCGCCCCCATCCGGGTGGAGCCGGTCGCGGACACCAGCGCGACCGCCGGGTGGGCGACGAGCGCCTCGCCCACCTCGCGCCCGCCCAGCACCAGCCGCGCGACGTCGGCGGGGGCACCGGTCTCGGCGAGCGCACGGTCCAGCAGCGCGCTGCAGGCGATCGCGGTGAGGGGGGTCAGCTCGGACGGCTTCCAGAGGACCGGGTCGCCGCAGACGAGCGCCACCGCGGTGTTCCACGCCCACACCGCGACGGGGAAGTTGAACGCGCTGATGACCCCGACCACACCGAGCGGGTGCCACGTCTCCATCAGCCGGTGCCCCGGCCGCTCGGACGGCATGGTCCGCCCGCCGACCTGTCGGCTGAGCCCCACCGCGAGGTCGCAGACGTCGACCATCTCCTGGACCTCGCCGAGGGCCTCGGAGGGGATCTTCCCGGCCTCGAGCGTGACGAGGGTGGCCAGGTCGGCCCGGTGGGCAGCGAGCAGCTCGCCGAAGCGCTTGACCGTGGCCCCGCGCACCGGCGCGGGCACCGAGCGCCAGCGGAGGAACGCCTCGGCGGCCGCGCGCACGGCGGTGTCGACGTCGGCGGGGGTGGCCGCCGCGACCGGGAAGAGCTCCTGGCCGGTCAGCGGCGTGCGGGCCGCCAGCGACGGCCCGTCCGGCGCGGGCGACGGCACCGACGCGCCGAGCCGGTCGAGGACGGCGAGGGCCTGCGTCCGGAGCTCGGCGGTGGCGGAGCTCGAGCCGGTGCCGGTGCCGGTGCCGGTGCCGGTCCCGGAGGGAGCGTCGGTGCTCGTCATCCCCCGACCCTACGGCGGTCGCCCGGTCCCGGCCGTGCGCCCGCCGGCCACGCCACGTGCGCCCGCCGGCCACGCCACGACCGCCCGCCGGCCACGCCACGACCGCCCGCCCCCCCACGCGTCAGCCGGCAGCGGTGCGGGAGGCGTCGGCCTGGGCGGCGTACAGCTCGAACGGGTCGTGGACCGGTCCGCCCCATGGCGGCGGCGAGCCACGCCTGGTCGCGCGTCTGGCCCCTGGCCGAGGCGTCGGTGGCTGGCACCCGCGCTCAGGTTGGAGGCGAAGATCCCCGCGGCCGACTGGGGGAGGAAGTCCTCGTACACGATGGGCACCCGGACGTGCCGCCCGTCCACGACCCGGTGCTCGGCGTAGGCGAGCCCGGCGTCGAACAGCTCGTGCTCGGTGGTCGGGAACGTCCGTCGCCACACCTTGCACGGCCGCGGCGCGGCGCTCGTCGGCGGTGCTCGAGCCCCATGGCCGACACCTCCGCGACGGCAGCGTCGTACCGCTGCCGGCCGTCGCGGGTCAGGGCGATGCCGCGGGCCTCCACCTCGCCGAAACGCACCCGCAGGTCATCGGGCGACACCGACCCGTCGGGCAGCCGGAACCGGCGAGGTTCGGCCAGGGCGCGGAACGACGTCTGCCGCAGCAGCACGTCGGGTCCCTCCCACGCGGGCGGGCCCTGGATGTCGTCGATCATCGTGATGCCCCGGGCGCCCATCCGGGCGTACAGGGCGTCGATGTCCAGAACCCGCGGCGTCAGGTGGTTGACGTGGGTGCTCCTCACGCCGCCGATGTCCGCGGCGACGGCGCTCACCGCCTCCAGCTCGTCGTACCAGGCCCGGTCGACCGGCTCCGTCGACAGCTCGAAGGCCGCCACGGCCAGGGTGAGGAACCGTTCGGCGTCGGCCTCCCCGAGCTCCCGGCGACGCCTCGGCGCGGGACGCCAGGTCGAGCAGCTCCTCGCCGAACAGCTCGCGGTCGGCGAGGAACGACTCCAGCCGGTCGTGGAGGTCGGGGGAGAAGAAGCGTCGGTCCGCCGGGGTCAGCACGGAGGTGAACACCCGGAACGGGTTGCGGGCCAGCTCGCCGGGCTCGACGGGCCGGAAGGCGGTCGAGACCACCGGCACCGGGCTGGCGGCCTCGCGCAGGTCGTAGAAGCCGACCGGGTGCATGCCCATCGCGGCGAACACGGTCGCCACCTGCGCCAGCTCGGTCGCGGTGCCGAGCCGGACGGCGCCGTGGCGCTCGGCGGTCACGCGCGCCAGGCTGCCGAGCCGCTCGGCGTGCTCGCCCCGCGAGGCGACCACGTCGGCGTTCACCTCGTGCGCGACCTGCAGCAGCGTCGCGTAGGCCGGCACCTCGCGGCCGTACATGTCGGACAGCCGGGCCGCGAACTCCGCCCGCAGCCGCCAGGACGCCACGGGGCTCATGCCCTCGACCCTAGCTACGCCTGCCCCTGCTGCCCGGCCCTCGGGTCGGTCACGGGCGGTCGGTCACGTGCGGCTTGTCACACCGGGGTGCCGGCGGCGCCCGCGACAACCTTCCTGCCGGAGCGGTCCGGCTTGCCGTCGTCCCCGCGGGAGAGGGCGCCGTCCTTGATCCCCGGCGTGGCCGGGGTGGGGGCGGGGCGGGTGCGTAGGCTCGGCGGATGCCGACGACGGGTGCGACACCGACGACGGCAGCGACGACAGGACCGGTCACGACGGGTGAGGCCGTCGAACCGCCGCTGGTCAGGCGGATGCGCGGGTTCGGTACCACGGTGTTCGCCGAGATGTCCGCCCTGGCCGCCCGGACCGGGGCGGTGAACCTCGGCCAGGGCTTCCCGGACTTCGACGGGCCGGCGGTCATGCTCGAGGCCGCGCAGCAGGCCATCCGCGACGGGCTCAACCAGTACCCGCCCGGCCCCGGCACGCCGGCGCTGCGCCACGCGGTCGCGGCCCACCAGCAGCGGTTCTACGGCCTGGCGTACGACCCGGACACCGAGGTCGTGGTCACGGCCGGTGCCACCGAGGCCGTCACCGCGGCGGTGCTCGCGCTGTGCGAGGCCGGGGACGAGGTGGTGGTCCTCGACCCGCTGTACGACTCCTACGCCGCGTCGATCGCGCTCGCGGGGGCCGTGGTCCGACCGGTCCCGCTCCGCCCGGGTGCGGACGGCCGGTTCACCTTCGACGAGGCCGGGCTGCGGGGGGCCTTCGGGCCGAGGACGCGCATGGTGCTCCTCAACTCCCCGCACAACCCGACCGGCACGGTCCTCACCCGGGACGAGCTCGCCCTGGTGGCCGGGCTGTGCGAGTCCCACGACGTGGTCGCGGTCACCGACGAGGTGTACGAGCACCTGGTCCTGGACGGCGAGCACGTCCCGCTGGCGTCGCTGCCCGGGATGGCGGGGCGGACGCTGAGCATCAGCTCGGGCGGCAAGACCTTCTCGTGCACGGGCTGGAAGATCGGCTGGGCCTGCGGTCCGGCGCCGCTGGTCGGGGCGCTGATGAGGGTCAAGCAGTACCTGACTTACACCAACGGCAGCCCGTTCCAGCCGGCGATCGCCCTGGCCCTCGGGCTCGGCGACGACTACTTCGACGACCTGGCCGCCAGCATGCGCTCCAAGCGGGACCGGCTGTCGGCGGGGCTGGGTGCCGCAGGGTTCGACGTGCAGGCCTCGCAGGGGACCTACTTCCTGGCCGCGGACGTCCGTCCGCTGCTGCGCCCGGGGGAGGACGTCGACGGGCTGGCCTTCTGCCGGTCGCTGCCTGAGCGGTGCGGGGTGGTGGCGGTCCCCCTGCAGGGCTTCTACGCGACCCCCGGCCAGGGCCGGCACCTGGTCCGGTTCACGTTCGGCAAGCGGGACGACGTGCTCGACGAGGCCGTCACCCGGCTGGCGGCCCTGCGCGGCTGAGCGGCACGCTCGAACCACGACCCGAGCCCTTGGCTCCGAGACCCTCAGCCGTGGACCACGGGCTCCGGCAGCGGCACGCGGTGACGCAGGACCGGCAGGGACGCCCGGGCCCGCTGCACCTCCTCGGTGTCGAGGTCCACCACCAGGACGCCGGGGGCGGCGCCCAGACGGCCACGGACCTCGCCGAGCGGCGAGACGACGGCCGAGCGACCGATCCCGCCCGGCTGGCCGGGGACCGGTGCCATGCCTGCGGTCCCGGGGTCGGCCTGGTCGCAGGCCAGGAGCCACGACGTGCAGTCGAGCGCGCGCGAGCGGACCAGGAGCTCCCACTGCTCGACCTTGCCGGGACCCTCCCCCCAGGAGGAGGGCACGACGACCACCTCGGCGCCCGAGGCCGCCAGCGTGGTGAACAGCGGTGCGAAGCGCAGGTCGTAGCAGGTGGCCAGGCCGACCCGGACGCCCCCCACCTCGACCGTCACCAGCCGCTCGCCCGCTGCGACGGTGTCGGACTCCCGCGAGCCGTAGGCGTCGAACAGGTGGAGCTTGTCGTAGCGGGCCTCGACGCCCGGGCCGGTCACCAGGAGGGTGTTGCGGACGCGGCCGTCGGCGGCCGGGGTGAAGGTCCCGGCGACGACCACCACGCCCGCGTCCTGCGCGGCACGACGGACCGCGGTCGCCCAGGGGCCGTCGAGGGGCTGGGCGACCTCCTCCAGCGGGGTCCCGAAGCGGGCCAGCGTCGCCTCCGGGAAGAGCGCGAGCCCGGCGCCGGCCTCTGCGGCTGCCGCGACGCCGTCGCGGACGAGGGTGAGCGTCTCCTCGGGGTCGGCGGTCGAGGCCACCTGGCACAGCGCCGTGCGGAGGGTCGTCACTGCTCCATGGTGGCAGCAGGCAGGGAGCGGACCACGTGCACGGGCCGCGCCCGCGGGTGCGGCAGGCCGGTGTCGCGGTGGAGGTCGGCCGCCACGGCACGGACGACGTCCGGCACGGCGGCGGCGGGGACCGGGCGCGAGACCAGGAAGCCCTGCACGTGGCCGCAGCCCAGCTCGCGCAGCACGGACATCGCCCGCGTGGACTCCACGCCCTCGGCGACGACGCTGAGGCCCAGGCCCTCGGCGAGGGCGAGGATGCTCCGCACCAGCGCGACGCTGCCGGTGGCGGTCGGGTCCTCCAGGGCCATGACGAAGGAGCGGTCGATCTTGACCTCGTGGACCGGCAGCCGCTGCAGGTAGGCCAGGCTGGAGTAGCCGGTCCCGAAGTCGTCCAGCGACAGCCGCACCCCGAGCCGCTCGAGCTCGTGCAGGACGGGGAGGGTCCGCGCGGGGTCGCCCATGAGCGAGGTCTCGGTGATCTCCAGCACGAGCCGGTCCGGTCGCACGCCCGCAGTGGCCACCGCCGCCTGGACCCGGGCCGGGAAGGTGCCGTCGTCGAGGCTGCGCGTGGAGATGTTCACCGCGACCGCGATGTCCAGCCCCATCGCCTGCCACCCGCGCGCATGCTCCAGGGCCGTGGACAGCACGAGGTCCGTGAGCCGGTCCACCAGACCGGTGGACTCGGCGATCGGGACGAACACCGAGGGCGGGACCGGGCCGAGCACGGGGTGGTCCCAGCGCACCAGGGCCTCCACGCCGGTCACCCGGCCGGCGGCGAGGTTGAGCTTGGGCTGGAAGTGCACGTGGAGCAGACCCTCGTCCAGGGCCCGGTGCAGGTCGCCGAGCAGGGCCAGCCGCTCGGTCCGGCCGGTGTCCATGGAGGGCTCGAACACCGCCTCCTGGCGGCCGTCGGCGCGGGCCGCGGCGAGCGCGGCGTCCGCCCGCCGAAGGAGCTCCGCGGCGTCCACCGGGTCGCCGCCGTCGGCCGTCGCGATGCCGATCAGGGCGCCGACGCTGACCACGGCGTGGGTCACCCCGACCGGGTCGCTCGTGGTGCTCCGCAGCTGCTTGGCCAGCGCGTGCGCCCCTCCCGGGCCCAGGGCCGGCACCGCGACGGCGAACTGCTCCCCGGACATCTTGGCCACCGTCGCGCCCGGCAGCCGGAGCCGGCTCAGGCGCCGCGCGACCTCGGTGAGGACCTCGTCGCCGACGGCGTGGCCGAAGGCGTCGTTGACCTCGCTCAGCCGGTCGACGACGAGCACGAGGACGGCGGGGCCCGGCCGCTCGGTGGGGTGCGGCCCTCCGTCGCGGGGGGCCCACGGGCGTGGCCCGAGGTACAGCTCGAGCGCGGACAGCAGCACCTGCCGGTTCGGCAGGCCGGTCATCGTGTCGTGGGTCGCCTCCCAGCGCAGGCGGTCGACGAGCTCGCTGTTGCGCAGCCTCACCACCATGTGGCCGGTGAGGGCCTCGGCCAGGCGCAGCTCCGTGGGGCCCAGCCGGCTGCCGTCGCCGCCGAGCCGGTCGGTGACGACGAGCATGCCGTTGCCGCCGTAGGGGACCAGGTCGACGACGAGCGCCTCCCGGGCCTGGATGGAGCCCAGCCAGGCCATGGTCGCCGGGTCGCTCGTGGCGGCGGTGATGAGCCCCTCGGTGCCGCGAGGGGGTGGCGTCAGCGGCGGCAGCACCGCGGCGGGGGTGTGCGTGCTCACGTGGATCTGCAGCTCGCCGTCGCGGGTGCGCCACATCAGCCGGGCGGTCTCCGCGCCGACCAGCTCGCGCAGCCGGGCCACGAGCTGGCCGGCCCGGACGTCGCCGTGGTCCGCGCGAAGGCTGGCCTCGACGAACCCCTGGACCAGCCCCAGCGTCGCGTGGCGGCGCCGCAGGTCCAGGTAGCCGCGATGGGCGAGGCCCGTGACGGTGGCCACCAGGCCGAGCAGCAGCCAGCCGAGCGGTCCCGGCTGCAGGAGCACCAGGCACATGGTGCCCAGCGCACCGGTGGCGGCCACGGCCACGACCGCGGGCACGAACGCGGCGGTCAGGTCGCCCCGCTGGAGCGGGCCGGCCTCGACGCGGAGCAGCAGGAGAAGCAGGACCGTGGAGACCACGTCACCGACGACCAGGCACAGGTACGCAGGACCCGCGAGGTCCGCGGCGAGGACGGGGGCGGGGTCGAGCAGCGCCTGCACGAGGACGGCCATCAGCACGGTGTCCAGCAGCCAGGCGATCAGCTGGTACGCCCCCCGCAGGCGGCTCGGGCGGTGCAGCCGGGTCGTGACCAGCCCGGCCGCGAGCCGCGCGCCGAGGACCCACAGCGGCGGCAGGTACAGCAGCCCCACCAGCAGGGGCACGCCGCTGAGGGCGACGCCGTAGGACCGTTGCCGGACCTCGACGACGCCCTGCCCGAGCTGGCTGGCCAGCAGCACCACGGCGAGGGCGACCACCCCGACCGCCAACGCCGCGCCGGACGGTCCCGGCAGCAGGGCTGGTTCGTCCCGGAGCGCGACCGCCCCGACCACGGCCACCGCGGCCATCACCGCGGTGAGGCCGGTGGTCGCGGAGGGGGAGTCGGCGAGCAGCCGGGCAACGGGGGACGGGGTGGCCGCTCGGTCGCGTCGTAGCACGCGTCAGCCTCCCGTGAGTCGTTCACGTGCCTCGACAGTTCCTCGTGCGTCTATCGGCGTGCCCGGGCGCGCCCTTGCTGCTCCGGACAGGTGGCGACCGGCCCCGCCCGACGCGGTCAGCGGTGCCCCGGGCGCAGCCAGAGCCGCGACAGCGGGGTGAAGAGGCGGTGGGAGGCCCGAGCCCACCACGGTGCGGTGGGCGGCAGGGGCACCCGCACGAAGGTCGCCCGGTAGCGCCAGGCGAGCAGGCCGTCCTGGAACGGCTGGTCCCCGACGACCACGGCGGCCGCGGGCACGGTCAGCCGGGTGAACGGTTTGCGCGCCCGGCTGACCTGCTGCCAGTGCGCCGGCAGCACGTGCGCCGACACCACGCGCGGGGAGTTCGTGACCACCACCACCGGCTGGTCGGCCCACCGGGCGGCCAGCCGGGCCACGCCCGCGTCGAGGTCCTCCTGGCCGGTCAGCCAGGGGGCGACGTAGGGCTCGACGTCGAGCAGCACCACGCTGGGCCGGCGGTGCTCCGCAGCATCCAGGCCGTCCTGCCAGCGGTCGACGTCGACGTCCTCGACCCGCCGCCAGGAGGGGCCGCGCGACGAGGCTGTCAGGCTGCGCCCTGCCGGGCCAGCCGCTCGTCCATCCGGCGGTCGAACTCCTCCAGCAGCCGGACGACCTCCGGTGGCTCGAGCGCCGCCTGCACCCGCTGGGCGCGACCCGCGAGCGGCCCGTCGGGCTCGGACACGGCCGCCTCGGCGTCCTCGTCCCCGCGGAACCGGTCCCGGGCCCAGCCCGCGACGGCCGCGCCCAGGTCCTTGACCTGGCCCAGACCGCGCAGGTGCCGTCCGACGCCGCGTCCGCTGCCGTCCGCGTACAGCGGCTCGACCGCGTCGACCGGGTACGTCCTGCCCTGGGAGCGCAGGGTGAGGGAGACCGCGACGCGGCTGGCGCGTTCTGCGACCGCGTCGTCGAGCACCGGTACGGGCAGGAACCGCGTCACCGCCCTGACCAGCGCGCAGGCGGTCCACTCGCCGACCAGGACGCCTGGCGGCTCGGGGACGGTCTGGCCGGTGGAGCGGTCCGTTCGTGTCGACATGCTCCACCCCGTACCCCGTCCCGGGGCTCGCCTACCCCCTTCCGGTGCACGGGCTCGCGGGGCTGCTCACCCCTCGTACGGCGCGGGTCGGCCCAGCAGGAAGCCCTGGGCGAACCTGGCCCCCGTGGCCAGCACCCGCTGGAGCTGCTCGTCGGTCTCGACGCCCTCGATCAGGCAGTCGGCCCCCACCGCCGAGGTGAGCTCGACCGCGCTGCGCAGCACGGCCTCGCGCCGCGCGTCGGACAGGTCCACGAGGAAGCTCCGGTCGATCTTCACGAGGTCGACCGGCAGGTCGGCGAGGTGGCTGAGGCTGGAGTAGCCCGTGCCGAAGTCGTCGACAGCCACCCGCACGCCCAGGTCCCGCAGCTCCTGCAGCTGGTCCAGCACGCTGCCGCGCGAGGGCAGCATCTGCGACTCGGTGATCTCCACCGTCAGCGACGTGGCGCTGGTGCCCGTCGCCGCCAGCGCCTCGCGGACCGTGCGGACGAAGTCGCTGCGGACCAGCTGCTGCACGGAGACGTTGACGGTGACCAGCTCGACGTCGCCCGCGCGGCCGCGGGCCGCAGCCTGCCGCAGCGCCTCCGACAGCACCCAGCCCCCCACCTCGACCATCCGTCCGGCCGACTCCAGCGCAGGCAGGAAGGCCGCCGGCAGGAGCACCCCGCGGTCCGGGTGGCGCCAGCGCAGCAGCGCCTCGTGCCCCACGGTGCAGCCCAGACGCAGGTCGTGGATCGGTTGGGAGTACAGCTCGAACTGCCCCTGGTCCACCGCCTGCTCCAGGTCGGTCTCCAGCGCAGCGAGGTCGAGCACCTCGCGGCGGTGCTGCTCGGTGAAGACGGTGTACATGGCCTTGCCGCTGTTCTTGGAGGCGTACATCGCGATGTCGGCGTTGCGCATCACGTCGTCGGCGTCGCGTCTCGCCGGGGGAGGTGAACACGACGCCGATGCTGGCCCGCAGCGTCACCAGGTGCCCGCCGACCACCAGGGGCGCGCCGAGGGCGCTGGTGACCCGCCGGTGCACGCGCAGCCACCCCCGCTCGTCCTCGCACCCCTCGAGCACGAGGACGAACTCGTCACCGCCGAGCCGAGCGACCGTGTCGCCGTCCCGCACGCTGCGGGTGAGCCGCGCCGACACCTGCCGCAGCACCTCGTCGCCGTAGGTGTGCCCGCGGGTGTCGTTGATGGTCTTGAACCCGTCGAGGTCGAGGAAGGCGACGGTCGCCGCCCCGCCGTCGCGGGCCACCCGCTGCAGGGCGTGCTCGATCCGGTCCCGCAGGAGCACCCGGTTCGGCAGTCCGGTCAGGGCGTCGTGGGTCGCGGCGTGGAGCAGCCGCTGCTCGTCGCGGCGCTCGCGGGTCACGTCGCGCCACGTGCAGAGCACCCGGTCGGCGTCGATCGGGACGATCACGTTGTCGTGGGCGCCCGCCCACCCACCGCCGGGTGCCACCTCCACGACGAGCCGCTGGGGCTCCTGGGTGCGGAAGGCGTCCAGCAGCGCGCCGAGCAGGCCGGTCGCCTCGGCCTCGGGGAAGAACTCCCGCAGGGACCGGCCGGCGAGGTCGTGCGCCTGGTGCTGTCCCGCCCCCGTCTGGTTGATGCGGACCAGCACGGCGTCGACCACCTCGCCCGAGGCGTCACGCACGGCGGTGAAGATGGAGATGCCGTCCAGGCTGGAGTCCAGCGCCGCCGTGAGGATGGCCCGCTCGGCCTCCACCGCGGCCAGCAGCTCGTCGCTGACCAGCGCGGCGCGCGCCTCCACCTCCACGTCGTGGACGAACGCGAGGAGGTAGGCGGTGCCGGGCTGCGGGCGGACCAGCTGCCAGTCCAGGCGGACCCAGCGTTCGTCCCCGCGGGCGCCGAGCAGCCGGCAGGTGAGGCGGCCATGCCCGCGCCCGGCCTCGATCGCGGCCGTCTCCACGAGGGCCAGGTGCCGGTCCTGGGGCGCCAGGAGGTCGACGGCCGACCCACCGACCATGGCCTCCCGGCTGCGTCCGACGAGCCGACCGAAGGCGTCGTTGGCCTCCAGGACGCGACCGGTGAGGTCCACCTCCACCACGCCCAGGGGCATCGCGTCGAACACGACGCTGCGGCGCTCGCGCTCCTCGTCGTCAGGTCCTGCGGGCACGCAGCTGGTCTCTCCTCCCACCGAAGGCACACAGTTGAGCAGAGAAACCCCCGGCTTCGTCGACATGTGCGCTGCCTCACCCTCCCGGCGTAGCCGCCCGGTGGTGGCCACGCCGAGGAATGATCGCGCAGACAACAACTCTACGTCCACCGGTCCCTGCAGAAAGTGACCGTTAGGCCGATCGTGCCCGACTCAGGCGTGGCTCTAGCGTGCCGAACCAACGCAAGAATACGCAAGACGCTTGCGTTCGTTCGCAAAACCTTCCGTTACTCGCCCGTTCGGTCTAGCGTGACTGCGCCCTCACCGGAACCGCGCGCGCTGACCGCAGCCGCCTGCTAATGGAGCGACGATGACGTCTCGCACCCCCCGCCCACGCACGCTCGTCGCCCTGGTGGCGACCGCGTCGCTGGCCGCCACCGTGGCCGGCGCCGTGCCGGCCGCAGCCGACCACACCGCGACCCCCACCTCCGTGACCATCGCCGGGAGCTTCCAGTCCGAGCTGGGCTGCCCCGGCGACTGGCAGCCCGAGTGCGCCACGCCGCGCCTGGCGGACCCCGACGGCGACGGCACCTGGACCGGCACCTTCGAGCTGCCGTCCTCGGCGGCGCAGGAGAACGGTGCCTGGGAGCTCAAGGCCGCCATCAACGGAGCCTGGGACGAGTCCTACGGTGCCGGTGGCGACAACGTGTCCCTCACCCTGGCCGAGGCGGGTGAGGTGACCTTCACCTACGTCGAGGGCACGCACGAGGTGACCGCGACGGGCGGGGACCAGGCGGAGCTCGACCCCGCCGTCCTGGAGCTGGCCCGGCCCAGCCTGCGCGAGGACCTCACCGACGAGGTGTTCTACTTCGTGCTCCCGGACCGCTTCCACGACGCCGACCCGACCAACAACGTCGGCGGGCTCGAGGGCGACCGGCTCAGCACGGGCTACGACCCGACGGACGAGGGCTTCTACCACGGCGGGGACCTGGCCGGCCTGCTCGACAAGATGGACTACCTGCAGGGCATGGGCGTCACGGCCATCTGGATGGCGCCGGTGTTCAAGAACCAGCCGGTCCAGGGTGACGGTGTCGGCGAGACGTCGGCCGGCTACCACGGGTACTGGACCGTCGACTACACCCAGATCGACCCGCACTTCGGCACCAACGCGGAGCTCGAGCAGGTCATCGACGAGGCGCACTCACGCGACATGAAGGTGTTCTTCGACATCATCACGAACCACACCGCGGACGTCATCAAGTACCAGGAGGTCCTCGACAACCCGACGCCGCCGTCCCAGGTCCTACGTCTCCAAGGACCAGGAGCCGTACCGGGACGCCGCGGGGCAGCCGTTCGACGACCGTGAGTACGCAGGGCACGGGCACATTCCCCGCGCTCGACCCCGAGGTCAGCTTCCCCTACACCCCTGTGGTCCCCGAGGGTGCTCCGGTCAAGTCGCCGGAATGGCTGAACGACCCGACCTTCTACCACAACCGCGGTGACTCCAAGCTTCGCCGGCGAGAACTCCGTGTACGGCGACTTCTTCGGCCTGGACGACCTGTTCACGGAGCGGCCCGAGGTGGTCGACGGCATGGTCGACATCTTCGAGCCGTGGGTGGACCGCGGGGTCGACGGTTTCCGCATCGACACCATGAAGCACGTCAACATCGAGTTCTGGCAGCAGTGGGCCCCGGCGATCGAGGCCTACGCGAAGGAGACCGTCGGCAACGAGGACTTCTTCATGTTCGGCGAGGTCTTCAGCGCCAACGAAGAGCTGCTGTCGATGTTCACCACGAAGGGCGAGGTGCCAGGCGGTCCTCGACTTCGGCTTCCAGGACGCGGCCACGGGCTTCGCGGCCCGCAGCAGCCAGCGCGGTCGGCATGCGCGACTTCTTCGCCGCCGACGACTACTACATCGACGCCGACTCGAACGCCTACAGCCTGCCGACGTTCCTCGGCAACCACGACATGGGCCGCATCGGCACGTTCATCGCCCAGGCCAACCCCGGCGCCGTCGGACGACGAGCTGCTGGCCCGCGACCGGCTCGCGCACGCCCTCATGTACTTCTCGCGCGGCATGCCGGTCGTCTACTCCGGCGACGAGCAGGGCTTCACGGGCGACGGCGGCGACAAGGCCGCCCGGCAGGACCTCGACCCCAGCGCAGACCCCGGTCTACCTGGACGACGACCAGATCGGCTCCGACGCCACCCCGGCCGACGACAACTTCGACACCGGCCACCCGCTGTACCAGACCCTGGCGAGCTGGCGGCGGTCAAGCGGGACCACGTGGCGCTGCGCTCCGGCGCGCAGCTCCAGCGCTACGCCGCCGACGGCCCGGGCGTCTTCGCCTTCTCCCGCGTCGACCGCGACGAGCGGCTGGAGTACCTGGTCGTCAGCAACAACGCCGAGGCCGACGAGCGAGCGCGACGTTCGCCACCGGCACGCCCGGGCGCGACGTTCACCCCGCTGTGGTCGACGCAACGACGCCGCGCCGCTCACCTCCGACGCGCAGAGGAACGTCACGGTCACCGTGCCGGCCTTCGGCTCCGCGGTGTACGTGGCCGCCACCACGCTGCCGCTGAGCGACGCCGCGCCCGGCATCACCGTGCAGCCCGCCGGGGTGATCGACTTCGACGGGGCCGACCATCGACGGCCAGACGCGCGAGGCCCAGGTCTTCGAGGCCACGCTCGACCGCTCGCTGTACGCCGAGGTCAGCTTCGTCACCCGCATCGACGGCGGCGGGTGGACCTACGCGGGCACCGACGACAACGCCCCCTACCGGGTCACCGTCGACACCGAGGACCTACCGGCCGGCAGCACCGTCGAGGTGGCCGCCGTGGTCGACGACCTCAACGGCCACCGCGCCGGAGCCCAGAGCCCCGCGGCCGTCGTGGGCGAGGAGCCGGTGCCGCCGCCGCCGCCCGTGGGCGGTCTGCAGGACCACCTGGTCGTGCACTTCCCGGCAGACGCGGACGTCGACGACCTCAGCCTGTGGACCTTCGGCGACATCGACCCCGCCCTGCTCGACCAGCAGGACGCCGCCGGGTACCCGAACGGCCTGCAGTGGAACGGCGAGGACGACTACGGCCCGTTCCGCTACGTCAGGCTGGACACCAGCGACGGCGCGAACGAGGAGGTCGGCTTCATCGTCGTCGACTCCGCCGGCACCAAGATCGGCACGGCACGACGACCGGACGATCGACCCCTCGGTCACGCCGGAGGTCTGGCTCCGGCCCGACGACGGGGTGACCTACACCAGCCAGGCCGCCGCGCAGGGCTTCGTGTCCGTGCACTACTCGCGTCCGGACGGCGCCTACGACGGCTGGGGCCTGCACCTGTGGGGCGACGCCCTGGCCGAGGGCGTCGGCACCGAGTACGACTCCCCGCGCCTGCCGGACGGCGTCGACGAGTTCGGCGCCTACTGGAACGTGCCGGTCGAGGACGCGTCCGCGGCGTTCAACTACATCATCCACAACCCCACCGCCCCCGGCGGTGACGTGAAGGACCCGGCCGCCGACCTCACCCTGGTCCCGGCGGAGCAGGCCTCGGCCTGGATCGTCTCGGGCGACCCCACCGTCTACCCCAGCCGTGCGGCGGCGCTCGACCTCGCGGTCCTGCACTACACCCGCCCGGACGGCGACTACGGCGACTACTCCTGAGCAACTTCGCGGACTACTGGGGCCTGCACACCTGGACCGGCTCGGCGACGCCCCCGCTGGCGTGGTCGGACGCGGCGAAGCCGGTCCGGCAGGACCGCTTCGGCCAGGTCTTCGAGGTCGACCTCGTCGACGGGGCGACGACCCTGAACTACATCCTCCACCGGGGCGACACCAAGGACCTGCCCGAGGACCAGGAGCTCGACCTGGTCGGGCACCGGTCACGAGGTGTGGATCATCGCCGGCGAGGCGGGGTACCTGCTCCCCATGGAGGCAGGAGACGGCCGAGGCCGGTGACCTGGGCACGAGCGAGGCGCAGTGGCTGAGCGCAGTGACGTCATCGCCGTGGGACGTCGACGACGCCTCCGCCACCTACCGGCTGCACACCGCGGCCGACGGCGGGCTGGAGCTCGTGCCCGGCGGGGTCGACGGCGGTGACGCCGTGTCGAGCTCGAGTTCCTGTCGGCGGACCTGCCGGCCGACCTGGCCGCGCAGTACCCCCACCTGGCCGGCTACGCCGCGCTCGGTGTGCCGGACGGCGTGGACGTCGCGGCCGCGCTCACGGGCGCCCTGGCCGTGTCCGCGGCTGAAGGGCGACGTCCGGCAGGACGCCACCGGGGTGCAGGTGCCCGGCGTGCTGGACGACCTCTACGCCGACGCCGCCCGCGACGTCGACCTCGGGCTCACGTGGGACGGCGACGTGCCCGACGCTCCGCCTCTGGGCGCCGACCGCCCGGTCGGTCACGCTGCACCGCTTCGACGACCCCGCGGCCACCCCGCCCGGGACCACCGCGGCGATGACGCTCGACGAGGCGACCGGTGTCTGGTCGATCACCGGCGAGCCCGGCTGGGACCGGCAGTACTACCTGTTCGAGGTCGAGGTCTACGTGCCGTCCACCGGCCAGGTGGAGCGCAACGTCGTCACCGACCCGTACTCGCTGAGCCTGTCCACGAACTCGACCAGAGTCGCAGATCGTGTCGCTGGACGACGCCGACGCTGCAGCCCTCGGGCTGGTCGTCGGTCGGCACGCAGGCCCCGCCCACGCCCGGAGCAGATCGACCTGTACGAGCTGCACGTGCGTGACTTCTCCATCAGCGACGAGACCGTCCCCGAGGAGCTGCGCGGCACCTACAAGGCGTTCACGCAGTCCGGCTCGCGACGGCATGACGCACCTGCGCGAGCTCGCCGAGGCGGGCCTGACCACGGTGCACCTGCTGCCGACGTTCGACATCGCCACCATCGAGGAGGACCGCAGCCGAGCAGGTCGTGCCGGACGTCCCGGCGACGCCGGCCCGGCGTCGCAGGAGCAGCAGGCGGCGGTGACTCGCGGTCGCCGGCCAGGACGGCTTCAACTGGGGCTACGACCCGTTCCACTACACGACGCCCGAGGGCTCCTACGCGACCGACCCCGAGGGGACGACGCGCATCCTGGAGTTCCGCGAGATGGTGCAGGCGCTCAACGGCACCGGGCTCGGCGTGGTGCAGGACGTGGTCTACAACCACACCGCCGCCTCCGGCCAGGACGACAGGTCGGTGCTCGACCAGGTCGTGCCGGGCTACTACCACCGGCTGCTCGCGGACGGCACGCTCGCGACCAGCACCTGCTGCGCGAACACCGCCACCGAGCACGCGATGATGGAGAAGCTCATGGTCGACTCCGTCGTCACCTGGGCGACGCAGTACAAGGTCGACGGCTTCCGCTTCGACCTGATGGGCCACCACTCCAAGGCCAACATGCTCGCGGTGCGGGCGGCCCTGGACGCGCTGAGCGTCGAGGCCGACGGCGTGGACGGCAGCACGATCTACGTCTACGGCGAGGGCTGGAACTTCGGCGAGGTCGCGGACGACGCCGCGGTTCGTCCAGGCCACGCAGCTCAACATGGCGCGGCACCGGGCATCGGCACCTTCAACGACCGGCTCCGTGACGCCGTGCGCGGCGGCGGGCCGTTCGACGAGAACCCGCGGGTCCAGGGCTTCGGCTCCGGCCTGCTCACCGACCCCAACGGGGACCCGGTCAGCGGTGCCGACGAGGCGGCGCAGCGCGCGCGGCTGCTGCTGAACATGGACCAGATCAAGGTCGGCATGGCGGGCAACCTGGCGGACTACTCGTTCGTCAACCGCAACGGCGAGACGGTGACCGGCAAGGAGGTGCGACTACAACGGCGCCCCCACCGGCTACACCGCCGACCCGCAGGAGAACATCCTGTACGTCTCCGCCCACGACAACGAGACGCTGTTCGACTCCCTCGCCCTCAAGCTGCCCCAGGGCAGCGCCATGGCGGACCGGGTGCGGATGCAGCAGCTGTCGCTGTCCACGGTGGCGCTGGGCCAGGGGGTGTCGTTCTTCCACGCGGGGACCGACATGCTCCGCTCCAAGAGCCTGGACCGGAACAGCTACGACTCCGGCGACTGGTTCAACACGCTCGACTTCTCCTACGAGTCGAACAACTTCGGGGTCGGCCTCCCTCCGGCGCCGGACAACGAGGCCAAGTGGGAGTACATGCGCCCGCTGCTGGCGGACCCGTCGGTGAAGCCGACCCAGGCCGACATCGAGGCCTCGGTCCTGCGTTTCCGCGACCTGCTCACGGTCGCGGACTCCTCGCCGCTGTTCTCCCTCACCACCGCCGAGCAGGTCCAGCAGAAGCTGACCTACCTCGACGGCAGCGAGGTCCCCGGCCTCATCGTCATGCAGCTCGACGACACGGTCGGTGAGCCGGTCGACGACTCGCTCGACCGGGTGGTGACGCGTCGTCAACGCGACCGGCACCGAGCAGGTCTGGACCGCGGCGGAGCTGGCCGACGCCGGGCTGGTGCTCAGCCCGGTGCAGGCCGGCGGGGCCGACCCCGTGGTCAAGGGCGCCACGTTCGCGGCCGGGACCTTCACGGTGCCGGCCCGGACCACCGCGGTCTTCGTGGAGCCGACGCCGGCGGCGTCGGTGAGCGTGGAGCTGTCGGTGCGCGGGGTCGTCAACCCCACGAGCCGGGGCTCGCTCGCCTTCACGGTCCTGTCGCAGGCCGGGCTCGACCCGGTCGCGGACGTCGTCGTGGACTCGCTGCGCTTCGGCGTGACGGGCCAGGAGGACTCGGTCGTCCGTTGCGAGGGCGTCCGGGACGAGAACGGCGACGGGCTGCGCGACCTGCGCTGCACCTCGAAGGTCCCGCTCACCGGGGTCGACCACGGCACCAGCGAGCTCCTGCTCACCGGCAGCACGTCGGCCGGGGCAGCGCTCGAGGGGTCGGCCACCATCCGCACCGTGCCGGCCCCGAAGCGGCCGCGCGGCTGAGGCGCAGCACCTGGTCGACGGCGGGGCCGGGCGCACCACGCGCCCGGCCCCGCCGTCGTCTCAGCCGCGCCGCGACCACCGCCCGGTCATCGAACGGCCGCCCCGGTGGAGCCCGACCTCGCCGCGGTGCGTCGGCGCGGGCCGGTCGGCCGGTCGCTCCGCCCGCCCGGCTGCTCGACGGGCAAGGACACCGCGACCACGGCCGCCCCGAGGGCCAGCCCGACGCCGCCCAGCAGCAGCCACCGCTGCTCGGCGGCCCAGTACATCGGCAGGCCCACGGCCGGCACGAGCAGCCGGGCGACACCGGTGACGGCCTCGGGCGGGACCGGGGCGGTGTCTGCGGTGGGGTTGGCGTCCCCCTTGGTGCGCAGGGAGCCGTCGTCGAAGACCTGCAGCACCCGGTGGGTGGTGCTGGCCGCAGCGCCCTCGGGGCGGAAGACGACCACGTAGCCCGGCTTCACCTCCGTGGCACCGGCCGGTGCGGTGAGGACCACGTCGCCGGGCGACACCGTGGGCTCCATCGAGTTCGACATGATCACGTGGGCCTTCCATCCCAGCGCCACGGGTGCGACGGACCACAGCGTGAGGCCGCACACGGCGGTCAGCACCGCGGCGGCCAGCATCCCGGCCACCTCCAGGGACGCCGCCGTGAGCCAGGCCACGGACGGTCGGGCCACGGACGGGCGGGCCACGGACGGTCGGGCCACGGGCGGGCGGGCCACGCTCAGCGCACCATCTCGTCGGCGAGGGCGAGCTCGCGGGCGTCGAAGACCTGGTTGCGGCCGCCCTGCTTGGCGGCGTACAGCGCCTGGTCGGCCGCCCGCAGCAGCGTCGCGCCGTCGGCGTCGACCTCGAGCGAGCTGGCCACGCCGATGCTGGCCGTGACCGGGACCGGGCTGTCGCACTCGGCCACCGCGAGCCGCAGGCGCTCCGCCACCACGACCGCGTCCCCCGCGTCGGTGTTGCGGAGGATGACGACGAACTCCTCGCCGCCGAACCGTGCCGGGAGGTCGTGGGGCCGGCACGCGTCGGCGAGGGCGCGCGCGGCAGCCCTGAGCGCGTCGTCCCCGGCCTGGTGGCCGTGCTGGTCGTTGAGCTGCTTGAAGTGGTCGAGGTCCACGACGGCCAGGGAGTACGGCGCGCCGCCCACGGCGGCCGCCCGCGACTCCCGCTCCAGCATCGCGTCGAAGGCACGCCGGTTGGCGATCCCGGTCAGGCCGTCCAGGTCCGCGGCGGCCTGCAGGCGACCGATGAGCGTGGTCCGGCCGAAGGCCAGGCCGGCGTGGGCGGTGGCCTGCTCGGCGGTGGCGACGGCACGACGGTCCACGCGCGGCTCGCTGCCGGCGCCGAACCAGACCGCCGAGGCGGATGGGTCGGCCTGGGCGCCCAGCTCCATGATGAGGACGCCGCGCGCCTCCTGGTCGGAGGAGAACGGGACGACGACGACGTTCCTGGTCTCCGGCATGAGGGCACGCACCCACCGGTCGGGGTCACGTGCCAGCTGCCGGACCAGCTGGGTCCGGCGCTCCCCGAGCGCGACCGCTGCCACGGACCCCACCGGGAAGTCACCCGGGACGCTGTGCACCACGCCGTCGGAGCCGACGGCCACGCCGGTGGCGCCTCGCTCGGCGGAGCCGGTGACCGGTTCGGTGACCGGCGGCAGGACGATGACGAATGCGCGCTCGGCCAGCAGGTGCTGCTGGGCGAAGGCGACGAGGTGGTGGGCGACGGCCTCGGTCTCGACCGCCTGCTCCAGGGAGCTGGCGAAGCCCCGCAGGACCTCGGCGTCGTAGCGCCGGCGGCGCAGCTCGCGCTCGTTGCCGGCGGCGAAGGTCGAGGTGCCGATCGCCGCTGCGGCCACCGCGGCCGCGAGGACTCCGAACGGCACGGTCGGGAACGGGGCGTCCGGCACGCCTGCGATGACCCCTACCGCCTCGGCCTCGATGACGGTGATGAGGAGCAGGAGGTGCCAGACGGCGACCTTGAGCCCGGACCGGAACGACGACAGCAGCGTGACCGCCATGACGTGGCTGACGACGACGTAGCCGATGGGGCCCTCGACACCGGAGAGCAGGTGGAACATCCAGGCCAGCCAGCAGCCGTCCAGCAGCAGGCCGACGGTCATGCCGGTCAGGACGGCCCTGCGCCCCAGGCGGTACGCCTGCGACGACAGCACCACGAGGCCGAGCATGACCAGGGCCGGGACGGCCAGCTGCTCCCCGCCGCCGGTGCGCGCCTCGGGCCAGAGGTACCAGAGGAGGACGCAGACCGCGATGACCGCCACCCGGAGCAGGGCCGTCCACCGGTAGCGCTCGGCCAGCGGCACGAGGCCGACGTCGGTGCTGGGTCTGTCGTTCATGAGAGCTCAGTCCTCTCCTAGTCCCATGGCGGGGAAGGGGGGCAGGAACCGCAGGTGCGGGTCGGTGATCACGGGGGACTGGGCGAGCTTGGGGTCGCGCAGGTCGATGCGGTGCTGCACCACCAGGAACGCGACGATCACCGCGATGAGCGCCAGCGGGAACGTGCTGTTGCGGGCGACGCCCTCGCTGACCTGGCCGACGTCGTCGACGACCGCGACGGCCTTCTCGACGCCGTCCTGCAACCAGACGGGCTGCTCGTCCCACGAGGCGAACAGGGCGTCGATGACGGTTGCGACGGCCGAGCCGACCGCGGACCCGAGCAGGGACTCGGTCTCACCGGGGTCGAACCCGGACCCGCCGGAGCCGCTCGGCGGGTCCGTCGGCGAGGAGCCGGGAGGTGCCGAGACCTCGTCCGACGGCTGGTCGGTCGGCCTGGCGGTGGCTGGGGGACCGGTCGGGGTCGTCGTGGGCGGTGTGTCGGTCGTGGGGGACGTGCCCGTCGTGGGGGACGCAGCGGTCGTGGGGGACGTGGGAGTCGTGGGGGAGGTGGGGGACGTGGGGGACGTGGTGGTCGTGGGGGAGGTGGGCGACGGGGGGGCTCGGGGGTGGCGGAGGCGGTGGGGGCATTCGTCGTCGGGGTCGTCGTCGGGGTCGTCGGGGTCGTCGGGGTCGTCGTCGTCTGGGTCGGGGTCGGGGTCGGGGTCGGGGTGGGAATCGTCTGGGTCGGGGTCGGGGTCGGGGCCGGGGGGGCGTCGACCAGGGCCCAGACGAACGAGGCCTCGGCCTGCTCGGCCTGAGGGCTGTCAGCGGCCACCGTGACCGTGACCCGGAAGGTGCGGGTGTCCAGCCCGGTCGGGGTCCAGGCCGTGCCCGTGCCGGTCCCGGTGGTCGAGGCGGCCGCCAGCTGGGCGAGCGAGCCGGTGTAGACCACCTGCCCGGTGAACCCGGCGCAGCTGCCGAAGGTGCCGCCGGTGCCCTGCTCGACGGTGAGGTCGAGGTGGGGGGCGAGCGCCCCGGTGACGTCGGCCAGGAGCCGCACCGGCTCCAGGCCGGTCGCGCTGGTGGTGGTGACGGCGATGCACCTGGTGCGTGTCGCTCCGGGCGACAGCTGGCCCTCGGTGAAGAGCGCCGCCCCGCCGTCGTCGTCGGCGAGCGTCAGCGCGGCCAGGACGACGGTCCCGGCGGTCGGCTCGCTGCGCAGCACGGTGGGGGGCGCGTTCTGCAGCACGATGGTCCCGGTCACCGCGAGCACGCCGAGCGCGAGCGCGAGCGGGCGGCCCAGCGGCAGCGACGGCAAGGACGAGGTCACGCGCCTGACCTTCACGGTCCGCGCTCCCTCCCGGCGATCGACGACTGGCACCTCTTCCCTTCGGCAGTTCTGCCGCTGTCCTGAGCCGGCAGACGCCGCGGACCTCCACCCGCGAGCAGTTCGCCCGAAGGGCTCAACCATCCGCGGCGGCGGTCGATCACCCTGTGGCGCTGGGTCCCTACCTGGACGTCGCTGCGCCGATCGGGCGCATCACCCCTCCGGACACGCAGACCGGGTGGATCCCTGCCGATCAGGCACGTACCGCGTCGCCGCACCGGCGGCCCCCCCACGCCTCAAGGAGCGACTCCCATGTCCCAGTCCACCAAGCGGCGCCCCCGCTGGCTCCTGGCGCTCGCCGTGCCCCTCGGCCTGGTGGCCAGCGGGGTTCTCGTGTACCAGGCCTCCTACGCGGCCTTCACCGCCTCGACGACGAGCGACGCCAACACGTTCAGCACCGGCAACGTCGTGCTCGACCAGACCCCGGTCAGCGGCTCCACGGTGTTCAACGCGACGAACCTCGGGCCCACGGACACCGGCTTCGACTGCATCTCCGCGCAGTACAGCGGCAGCCTGGCCGCCAGCATCAAGCTGTACACGGCCTACGAGCTCGACGGCGGCAGCAACCCGATCAGCGGGCTGGCCCCCTACCTCGACGTCGTCGTCGACGAGGTGGACACCGCCGGCGCCTGCCCCGCCAGCGGCAGCCTCGTCGGTGATAACAACCTGTACACCGGCACCCTGTCGGGCCTGGTGAGCGCCAACGACTCCTACGCCAACGGCCTGCTCACCTGGACTCCCGCAGCCAACGCGGTCGCGGAGACCCGCCGCTACCGGATCCGCTACACCGTGCAGGACAACAACTCCGCCCAGGCGCAGTCGGCGTCGGTGCGGCTCACCTTCGAGGCACGCAGCACCTGACCGACCTGACCGGGCGGGCACTGCTCCTGACCCTGGTCGGCTGCAAGGGGCCGGGACGACGCGAACAGGCGACGTCCCGGCCCCTCTTCGTGTCCGGGGTCCGCGTGGACGTTCGGCCCGGAGCGCCTGGTCGCGGCGGCGTTACGCCGACCGGTTGAGGATGCTCGTGGCTCTGGGGTCCACGCAGTGACCTGCCGATGCACGGTGGGTGAGTGCCGTCCACATCCTGCCGCCGCGTCGCCGCGTCCTGCGGGACAGGCGACCGTCCGCCGTGGCGCTCGGGCTGTCGGTGCTCCTGCTCGTCGCCGTCCTGGTGCCGTCCCGGTCGGCGTTCACGGCGGCCACCAGCAACCCCGGCATCAGCATCACGGCCGACACCCTGAACGCCTACGTCCCCACGGCGGCCACCGCGAGCCGGGCCACCAGCACCACGTGCACGGTGTCGTGGACCCCGGTCGCGTCCGTCCCGGGCGACATCCGCTACGACGTGCTGGACACGACTGGGTCCTCGACGCTGGCCAGCAGCCTGACCGGCACCAGCACCACGGTCACGGTGCCGGTCACCTCCACGAGCATCGCCGTGCGCGCGAGGGCGGGGACGTGGACCTCGACGAGCACCCGACCGGTCACCACGCCGTGCCACGGCTACCCCGACGCCCCGACGGCGCTGGCTGCGACGGCGGGCTCCGGGCAGGTGGACCTGACCTGGCTCGCGCCGGCGGGCAACGGCGGCACCATCACCTCCTACACCGCGACCGCGAGCCCCGGCGGTGCCACCTGCACCACCGCCACGCTGGGGTGCACCATCACAGGTCTCACGGACGGCACGACGTACACCGTCACCGTCACCGCCACCAGCGGCGTCGGTACCGGTCCGGCCAGCGCTGCCGTGACCGTCGTCCCCGCCGACACCGGGACCTCGTTCCTCCTGCTGGCCGGGAACCAGTGGGTCAACGTCGACGTCGACGAGCCGGCCCGCCTCCGCTCCGGGGCGTCCTGGACCTCCGTGGCCCTGGGACAGCTGCACACCTGCGGGATCCGCAGCGACGCCTCCCTGTGGTGCTGGGGGGAGGGCAACAGCGGCCGGCTGGGGCTGGGCGACACCTCGCAGCGCTCGACCCCGCAGCCGGTGGCGGCCGGCTCGACCTGGCGGTCCGTCACCGCCGGCACGTCGCACACCTGCGGCGTGCGGACCGACGGGTCGCTGTGGTGCTGGGGCATCAACGACAACGGCCAGCTGGGCACGTCCGACTACGCGGTGAAGACCAGCCCCACCAGGGTCGGCACGGACACCTGGACCAGCGTGAGCGCCGGCGGCAGCCACACCTGTGCCGTGCGGACCGACGGGTCGCTGTGGTGCTGGGGGGTCAACGGGGGCGGCCAGCTGGGTGCTAACGACACCGTCCAACGGAACGCGCCCTTCCGTGCCGGGGTCGACTCCGACTGGGCCAGCGTGGCGGCCGGCAACGTCCACACCTGCGCGGTCAAGACCGGCGGCACGCTGTGGTGCTGGGGCAACAACAACAACGGACGGCTCGGCCTCAACGACAGCAACCAGCGCAACGCCCCCGTGAAGGTGGGCACGGACACGACCTGGACCGCCGTCACGGGGGGCTTCGGCCACACCTGCGGGCTGCGCAGCGACGGCGGCCTGTGGTGCTGGGGGTCTGGCCAGGACGGGCGGCTCGGGGTAGGCGGCACCGGCGACCGCCTCACCCCGGTCCAGGTCGGCACCGACACCACCTGGTCGCAGGTCAGTGCCGGCAACGCCCACACCTGCGCGGTCCGGACCACCGGGACCCTCTGGTGCTGGGGCAACGGCAGCAACGGCCGGCTCGGCCTCGCCACGACGACCTCGCAGTCCAGCCCGGTCCAGGTCGGGTCCGCCTCGACGTGGTCCGGGGTGGGGGCCGGGACGACCCACGGCTGTGCCGTCGGCGCGGCCGGCACCCTGTGGTGCTGGGGAGAGAGCGCGAACGGCCGCCTGGGCCTGAGCCCGGTGACCATCGCGACGCACGGCGACACCGTCGGCAGCTGGGCCAGCGTCTCGGCCGGCTCGGTGCACCGCTGCGCCCTCCGGCTGAGCGGCACGCTGTGGTGCTGGGGGGACAACTCCAACGGCCGGCTCGGGCTCGGCACCACCACCGACCGGGCGAGCGCGACGCAGGTCGGCACCGCCACATGGCGGTCGGTGAGCGCCGGCGGCGACTCCACCTGCGCGGTCCGCGGCGACCGCACGCTGTGGTGCTGGGGCAACAACGGCAACGGCCAGCTCGGCGTCGGGGACACCACCCAGCGGCTCAGCCCCACCCAGGTCGGCACCGCGACCACCTGGGACACCGTCAGCACCGGGTCCTTCCACTCCTGCGGGCGCCAGACGGACGGCACCGTCTGGTGCTGGGGTCTCAACTCCAACGGCCAGCTCGGCCAGAACGACACCACCCTGCGGACGAGCCCCGTCCAGGTCGGCTCCCTGACCACCTGGTCGGCGGTGGAGGTCGGCACCCGGCACACCTGCGGCCTCCTGGCCGACGCGACCCTGTACTGCTGGGGGAACGGCACCAACGGCCGGCTCGGGATCGGCAGCACCACGCAGAGCAACGTCCCGGCGCAGGTCAGCGGCACCTGGACCGACGTGGCGCCCGGCAACGCCCACACCTGCGCCACCCGCACCGACGGCGCGCTGTGGTGCTGGGGTGCCAACGGCAACGGCCAGCTCGGGCTCGGTGACACCGCGCAGCGCACCTCGCCGGTGAGGGTCGGCGCTGGGACCAGCTGGGCCTCTGTCGCCGGCGCCACCGCGTCCGACCACACCTGCGCGCTCCAGACCGACGGGACCGTGTGGTGCTGGGGCCTCAACACGAGCGGCCAGCTCGGTGCGGGCGACCTGACGCAGCGCACCAGCCCCGTCCAGCTGCCCGGCCTCGTCGCCGGCCAGGTCGCGGTCGGGCAGTACTCCACCTTCGTCGTCAGCTCCGCCGGGCCGCAGCGGTACGTGCCGGTCAGCGCGACCGCGTCCCGCACCGCGACCACCACGTGCACCGTCACCTGGACGGCCGCGGCCGGTGCCCCGGTCGGCACGACCTACGACGTGATCGACGACGTCGACGGCGTCCTCACCGGCGGCGTGAGCGGGACCAGCACCGCGGTCACCGTCCCGGCGGCCAGCACCACCCTGCTCGTCCGCACCCGGATCGCCGGTGCGGTGTCGGCGGACGCCCGGGCCACGTCCGCCGCCTGCCACGGCTACCCCGGGGCCCCGAGCGCGGTGACGGTCAGCCCCTACGACCAGCAGCTGGTCGTCTCGTGGGTGGCGCCGGCCGCCAACGGCGGCACCATCGGCTCCTACACCGCCACGGCCGGCCCCGGCGGGGCGACGTGCACGACGAGCGGCACCACCTGCACCATCACCGGGCTCACCAACGGCACCACCTACACCGTGACCGTGACGGCCACCAGCACCGTGGGGACAGGTCCGGCCAGCGCGGGGGTGAGCGGTGTGCCGGTGCCGTCGTACCTGCTGATGGCCGGTGACGACCGGTACTCGACCGACACCCTGGTCCCGACCCGGTCCCGGACCGGCAGCGACTGGACCTCGGTGAGCGCCGGCACCGCCCACACCTGCGCGGTCCGCACGTCGGGGACCATGTGGTGCTGGGGGGCCAACACCGACGGCCAGCTCGGCCTCGGCAGCACGGCACGGCGCGACGTCCCCACCCAGGTCGGCGCGGCCACGGACTGGTCGACCGTCTCCAGCGGGGGCTCGCACACGTGCGGCGTGCGGACCACCGGGACGCTGTGGTGCTGGGGCCTGAACAGCAACGGCCGGGTCGGGGTGGGCGACCTCACGTCCCGCAGCAGCCCGGCGCAGGTGGGCAGCGCGACGACGTGGGCCTCCGTGTCCGCCGGCAGCGACCAGACCTGCGCCGTGAAGACCGACGGCACCCTGTGGTGCTGGGGGGGCAACAACAACAACCAGCTGGGCCTGGGGGACTCCGACGACCGCAGCAGCCCGGTCCAGGTCGGCACCGACACGACGTGGCGGACGGCCGCCGCGGCTCGCCTGGCCACCTGTGCGCTGACGACGCTCGGCACCCTGTGGTGCTGGGGGAACGGGGGCAACGGCAGGCTCGGTCTGGGCGACGCCATCGGGCGCAGCACCCCCACGCAGGTCGGCACCGACACCACGTGGACCACGCTCGCCGCGGGCAACGCCCACCTCTGCGCCATCAAGACCGGCGGCAGCCTGTGGTGCTGGGGTGGTGGCGGCACCTTCCGGCTGGGCACCGGTGACACCAACGACCAGCTGGCCCCCACCCAGGTCGGCGTCGGCACGGCATGGGCGAGCATCGGTCTCGGCCCCAGCAACGGCTGCGCCGTGGCCACGGCAGGGACGCTCTGGTGCTGGGGGGGCCCCGCCAACGGCCGGCTCGGCACGGGCGACTACTCGGCGCAGCCCGTCCCGGTCCAGATCAGCACAGCCACCACCTGGGCGCGCGTCACCGCCAACGCGCATGCGTGCGCGGTCCGCACCACCGGGCAGCTGTACTGCTGGGGTCTCGGCGTGGACGGCCAGCTGGGGCTGGTCCCGTCCTCCGTCCCTGCCCAGGCGGAGACGGCGAGCACGTGGATCGCCACGGCGGCAGGTGCGGCGCACCGCTGCGCGGTCCGGCTCGCCGGGACGCTCTGGTGCTCCGGCCTCAACGCCAGCGGCCAGCTCGGCGTGGGAGACACCGGCGACCGGTCGGACCTGACGCAGGTCGGCAGCGCCACCTCGTGGGCGACCGTGGCGGCCGGGGACGCCCACACCTGCGGGGTCCAGGCCGGCGGGGCGTGGTGCTGGGGCGAGGGGGCGGGGGGTCGCCTCGGCCTGGGGGACACCACCGTGCGGACCGCACCCACGCAGGTGGGGACCGACGTGGACTGGGCCACGCTGGCCGCCGGCGCCGGCGCGACCTGCGGGACGCGCACCACCGGGACGCTGTGGTGCTGGGGGACCAACGCCTCCGGCGAGCTCGGCGTCGGGGACACCACGAGCCGGCTGGTCCCAGTCCAGGTGGGCAGCGGGACGACCTGGTCGCGGGTCGCGACCGGCGGTGACCACACCTGCGCCGTCCGCACCACCGGCACGCTGTGGTGCTGGGGGGCCAACGCCTCCGGCGAGCTCGGCCTGGGCGACACCACCGCCCGCACCAGCCCGGTCCAGGTCGGCGCCGACACCACCTGGACCACCGTGACCGCCGGGTCGTCGCACACCTGCGCCACCCGCAGCGGCGGCACGCTGTGGTGCTGGGGCCTGAACACCTCCGGACAGCTCGGCCTGGGTAGCACGACGGCCCAGACCAGCCCCGTCCAGGTGGGTGCAGTCACCACCTGGACCGCGGTCTCCTCCAGCAGCGGCGCCGACCACACCTGCGGGCTGACGACCACCGGCACGGTGTGGTGCTGGGGAGCCAACGGCTCGGGGCAGCTCGGGCTGTCCGACACCACCGACCGGACCAGCCCGACGCAGCAGGCGGGCGTGGTCGCGACCCAGGTCGCGGTCGGCGGGCGGGTGAGCGTGCTGCTCGGTGCGTCGGGCCCGCAGGTCTCCCTACCGACCGCGGCCGCGGCGACGCGCGCCACGCCCACCACGTGCACCGTGTCCTGGACGGCTGCGGCCGGCGCGCCGAGCGGGGTCCGCTACGACGTGCTCGACGACGGCGACGGCGTGCTCGCCGGCAGCGTCAACGGCACCAGCACGACCGTCACCGTGCCCACCGGCGCTGTCGACCTGCACGTCCGGGCACGGCTGGGCGGGGGGGTGTCCGCGGGTCTGCGGTCGGCCACGTGCGGGGGCTGAGGTTCCACGACCGGCTGGGCCGTGCGGGGGAGCGTGCCGTCCGCCCTCAGGTGTCCGCGTGCCCCGGTCGATCCACCGTGCGTGACCCTTGTCAGCATCCTGCCCGCGCGCCCATGCGCCGGACGGGACCGTCGGGTGACGGCCGTGGTGGCCGCCCTCCTGGCCGTCGTGCTGACGCTCGTGCTGGTGCCGACCTGGTCCGCGTTCACGGGCCTGACGACGAACCCCGGCCTCAGCCTGACGGCCGACGACCTGGACGGGTACGTGCCGACGGCGGCGACGGCCACCCGCGCGACGGCGACGACGTGCGCGGTGTCGTGGACGCCCGTCGGTGGCACCCCGGCGGACGTGCGCTACGACGTGCTCGACACCACCGCCGTGACGACCCTGGCGACCGACGTGCCCGGCCCGGGCACCACGGTCACGGTGCCGGTGACCTCGACCGGGATCTCGGTCCGCGCCCGCGCCGGGTCGTGGACGTCGACGCTCACCCGGGCGGTGGCCGCACCGTGCCACGGCTTCCCCGGGGCCCCCACCGGTCTGGTCGCCACCCCCAACGACGGCCAGCTCACGATGACCTGGGTGGCGCCCGCTGGCAACGGCGGCACGGTCAGCGGCTACACCGCCACCGTGACCCCCGGCGGGGCCTCCTGCACCACCTCGGCTCCGGCGTGCACGTTCTCCGGCCTGACCAACGGCACGTCGTACACGGTGGCAGTCACGGCCACGAGCGAGGTGGGCACCGGGCCTGCCGCGACCACCACGGCCGTCCCGGCACCGTCGTACCTGGTGGCCGCCGGCGAGGGTCGCTACCGGGTGGACGCCACCGCGCCCGTGCGGCTGCGGGCGGGGGCCGACTGGGCCGCCATGGCCAGCGGCGAGCGGCACTCCTGCGCCATCCGCAGCACGGGCACCCTGTGGTGCTGGGGGTCCGGCTCAGGGGGGCGGCTCGGGCAGGGCGCCTCGATCGTCGACCGCAGCGGTCCCGTGCAGGTCGGCGCCGACACCGGGTGGGCGACCCTGGACGCCAGCCAGACCCACACCTGCGCCACCCGGGCCGACGGCACGCTCTGGTGCTGGGGCACGAACCCGGGTGGCCACCTGGGCCTGGGTGACACCACCGACCGCACCGTCCCCACCCAGGTCGGCAGCGGCAGCACGTGGGCCCGGGTCGCGGTCAGCGACACCCACACCTGTGCCGTCCGCACCGAGGGCACCCTGTGGTGCTGGGGGGCGAACACCGCCGGCGAGCTCGGTGACGGCACCACCACCCAGCAGGACAGCCCGGTGCAGGTCGGGACCGGCACCACCTGGGTGCGCGTGAGCGCCGGAACCTCGTTCACCTGCGCCACGCAGAGCACCGGCACCCTGTGGTGCTGGGGCCGGGGCAGCAGCGGCCAGCTGGGACGGGGGGACACCGCGTCCACCAGCACGCCCGCCCAGGTCGGCGCCGACACCACGTGGGTGCGTGTGGACGCGGGCGAGTCGCACACCTGCGCCACCCGCGCCGTGGGGACCCTGTGGTGCTGGGGCGCCAACGGCAGCGGCCAGCTCGGGCTCTCCGACACGACGCAGCGCACGAGCCCGGCCCAGGTCGGCATCTCCACCGCCTGGTCCCGCGTGTCGCTGGGCAACAGCCACACGTGCGCCACCGGCACCGCCGGCACCCTCTGGTGCTGGGGCAACGGCAGCAGCGGCCGGCTCGGCCTCGGAAACCTGACCACGAGGTCCACCCCGACCCAGGTCGGCTCGGACACCAGCTGGGCCGGCGTCTCCCTGGGGGCCTTCCACACCTGCGGCATGCGCACGACCGGCCAGCTCTGGTGCTGGGGCCTCAACGGCACCGGCCAGCTCGGGCTCGGCCCCAGGGCCACTGCGGCCCAGGACGAGACCACAGCGAGCTGGGCCACGGCCAGCGCCGGCTCGAGCCACCGCTGCGGGATCCGGACCACCGGCTCCCTGTGGTGCTGGGGCGACAACTTCGACGGCCAGCTCGGCACCGGTGACACCACCGACCAGGTGGCCCCCACCCAGGTGGGCAGCGCCACCACCTGGGCCAGCGTGTCCGTCGGTCCCGCGCAGGGGTGTGCGACCCGGACCACGGGGACCCTGTGGTGCTGGGGGAAGAACGGCAGCGGCCAGCTGGGCCTGGGCGACACCACGGCTCGCAGCAGCCCCGCCCAGGTGGGGACCGGCACGGCCTGGACCGCTGTCGCGCTCAGCGAGACCCACGCCTGCGGTACGCAGCGGCCCGGCACCCTGTGGTGCTGGGGCCTCGGCAGCAGCGGCCAGCTCGGGCTCGGCGACTCCGCCGACCGCAGCAGCCCCGTCCAGGTCGGCAGCGGCACCACGTGGACCTCGGTGAGCGTCGGTGACCTGCACTCCTGCGCCGTGCGCGCCGACGGCACGCTGTGGTGCTGGGGCTCGGGCGGCAACGGCCGGCTGGGCCTGGGGGACTCCTCGCAGCAAAGCAGCCCGGTCCAGGTGGGCTCGGACACCACGTGGGCGAGCGTCACCGGAGGCGACCGTCACACCTGCGCCGTCCGTACCAGCGGCACGCTGTGGTGCTGGGGGTCCGGCACGTACGGCCAGCTCGGGCTGGGCGACACCCTGCCACGCAACGCCCCGGTGCAGGTGGGCACGGACACCACCTGGAGCGGGGTGGCCAGCAGCACGCGCGCGAACCACACCTGCGCCCTGCGGACCGCGGGAACGGTGTGGTGCTGGGGCTACGACCTGTCCGGCCAGCTGGGCCTCGGCGACACCACCGACCGCCTCTCGCCGGTGCAGCTGCCCGGCGTCGTCGCGACCCAGGTCGCGGTCGGGCAGTTCACGACCGTCCTGCTCGGCGGGTCCGGGCCGCAGGTCTACCTGCCCACGGCCGCCACCGCCACGCGGGCCACCACCACGACGTGCACGGTGGCGTGGACGCCAGCCGCCGGCGCCCCGGCCGGCACCCGCTACGACGTCCTGGACGACGCCGACGCCGTGCTGGCCGGCAGCGTCAGCGGGCCCAGCGCGACGGTGAGCGTGCCGAGCACGGGCACCCAGCTGTACGTCCGCACCGTCCTCGGCGGTGCGGTGTCGGCGGACCTGCGCGCGACGTCGACCGTGTGCGTCGGGTACCCGGGCGCCCCCACCGGGCTGGCCGCCGTCCCCGACGACACGGCTGTCGCCCTCTCGTGGGTGGCGGCGGGGGCGAACGGTGGCACGGTCAGCTCCTACACGGTGACGGCGAGCCCCGGCGGGGCGACGTGCACGACGGCGTCGCTCGGGTGCACGGTGACGGGTCTCACCGCGGGCACGTCGTACACGTTCACGGTCGCTGCGACCAACGAGGCCGGGACCGGCCCCGCCAGCGCCGGGGTGACGGCGTCGCCGCTCACGTCCTACCTGGCGCAGGCCGGCAGCCTGAGGTCCGGGGACGGCACCGAGCCGCTGCCGGTGCGGTCGTCGACGGACTGGGCCGCGGTGTCGATCGACGACTACCACGCCTGCGGGCTGCGGACCGGCGGCACGTTGTGGTGCTGGGGCAGCGGCGCCAACGGGGCGCTCGGCCTGGGTGACACCGCCGACCGCGACGGGCCGGTCCAGGTCGGCGCGGCCGACACGTGGACCGCCGTCTCCGCGGGAGCGCGGCACACGTGCGGGATCAGGTCACCGGGGACGTTGTGGTGCTGGGGCGAGAACGCAGACGGTGGGCTGGGGCTCGCAGACACCACCTCACGCCTGAGCCCGGCACGGGTGGGCACCGACTCCGACTGGTCTCGGGTGGCTACCGGCTACTCCACCACGTGCGCGGTCCGGGTGTCGGGCACGCTGTGGTGCTGGGGGGCAGGCGCCGACGGAGCCCTCGGTCTGGGCGACACCACCGACCGGACCGTCCCGACGCAGGTGGGCGCCGGCACATGGGTGTCGGTGAGCACGAGCGGCGCGCACACCTGCGGGGTGCAGACGGCCGGGTCGTTGTGGTGCTGGGGCGCGAACTACTCCGGGGCGCTCGGCACGGGGGACCTGTCGTCGCACAGCAGTCCCGTCCAGGTCGGCGCCGACACGACGTGGGCGGTGGTCGGGGACCTGAACGGGGACAGCAGCTGTGCGGTCCGCGCCGGCGGCACGCTGTGGTGCTGGGGCGGCAACCCGTACGGCCAGCTCGGCGTGGGAGACACCACCGACCGGCTGCAGCCCACCCAGGTCGGCGCCGGCACCACGTGGAGCGGCAGCGTGAGCTCCGACTACGACCACACCTGCGCCACCCGGACGACCGGAACCCTGTGGTGCTGGGGGGACAACGACTACGGCCAGCTGGGGACACCCGCAGGCGGTACCGAGTACTCGCCGGTCCAGGTCGGCAGCGACACCACCTGGGAGACGGTGACCACGGGGGAGTACCGGGCGTGCGGGCTGCGCAGCACGGGCGCCATCTGGTGCTGGGGCGACGACTACTACGGGCTCGGGCTGCCCGCCGCCTACGTCAGCACGCCTACCCACTCCGACACCGCCGCCAGCTGGAGCAGCATCGCGGCCGGCGCCCAGCACCGGTGCGGGGTGCGGGCGCCCGGGACGCTGTGGTGCTGGGGCCGCAACGGCCTCGCCGAGCTGGGCACGGGGGACCACGCCGACCGCGGCAGCCCCACCCAGGTCGGCACCGCCAGCACCTGGGCGTCCGTGGCGCCGGGGTGGGGGTTCACGTGTGCCGTCAGGACCACGGGGACGTTGTGGTGCTGGGGGTCGGGCACGAACGACGAGCTCGGCCTCGGCGACAGCACCGACCGCGACGTCCCGACCCAGGTCGGCACCGCCAGCAGCTGGACGGCAGTGTCCTCCGGTGGCACCCACGCCTGCGGGACACGCACCGACGGCACCCTGTGGTGCTGGGGCTACAACCTGAACGGCCAGGTGGGCGTCGGCGACACCACCAACCGTGCGGTCCCCACGCAGGTGGGGGTCGACACCGACTGGGCCACGGTCGACGCCGGGACGGCGCACACCTGCGCGGTCCGTACCTCCGGCACCCTCTGGTGCTGGGGGAGCGGCGTGACGGGGGAGCTCGGCCTGGGGGACCCCGCCGACCGCTCCAGCCCGGTGCAGGTGGGCAGCGACACGACGTGGGCCCGCGTGACCGCCGGGGACGCGAGCACCTGCGGCACCTGGTCGACCGGCACGCTGTGGTGCTGGGGCCACAACGCCTCAGGTCAGCTCGGCCTGGGCGACACCACCGACCGGTCCGTCCCCGCCCAGGTCGGCGGGGGCACCACCTGGACGGCCGTGGCCATGTCGATGGGCTCGTACTGGTCCGCCTACACCTGCGCCCTCCGGGCGGACGGGAGCGCCTGGTGCTGGGGGAGCGGGAGCGGCGGGACGCTCGGCCTCGGCGACTCGCTCGACCGACTGAGCCCCACCCAGCTGCCCGCAGTGGTGGCCACCCACGTCGCCGTCGGCGCCGACGGCACCATGCTGCTCAACGCGGCCGGCCCCCAGCTCTACGTCCCGACCGCCGCGACCTCCACGCGGGCGAGCGCCACCACCTGCACCGTGTCGTGGACCGCCGCGCCCGGGGCGCCGGCCGGCACCCGCTACGACGTGGTCGACGACTCCGACACGGTGCTCGCGCTCGCTGCGGCGGGCACGAGTGCGACGGTGACGGTGCCGACGGGCATCGCCTACCTGGGCGTCCGTGCCACCCTCGGTGGCGTCCGGTCCGGGGGGGTACGGGCCGTCAGTCCGTGCTTCGGCTACCCCGAGGCGCCCTCCGACGTGGTCGCGACGCCGGGCGACTCCGAGGTCGCCGTGCAGTGGGCCACGCCTCCGGGCAACGGTGGGACGGTCGGGTCGTACACCGTCACGGCGAGCCCGGGTGGGGCCACCTGCACCACGACGACCTTGGGCTGCACCGTCTATGGGCTCACCAACGGCACGGCCTACACGTTCACGGTGAGAGCGACCAGCACCGCCGGCACCGGCGCGGCCTCGACCGGGGTGGTCGCGACGCCGGTCGGTCCGGTCACCCTCCTGGTCGCGGGCAACACGTCGTTGGAGAGCATGCCGATGTACCCGCGCCTGATCAGCCGGTACAAGGACTGGACCTCGATCACCGCCGGGAACGAGTACACCTGCGCCGTCCGGTCCGGGGGCACGCTGTGGTGCTGGGGGCAGAACGGGTTCGGGCGTCTGGGCCACGGCGACTACAGCACCAGGACCACGCCCACCCAGGTGGGAGTGCTGTCCACGTGGGCGAAGGTGAGCGGCGGCCGGGACCACACCTGCGCCACCAGGACCGACGGCAGCCTGTGGTGCTGGGGCCAGAACGCCGACGGCCAGCTCGGCAACGGCGGTACGGCCGCCGTGACCAGCCCGGCGCGGGTCGGCGTGGGCACCACGTGGGCGACGGTGTCCGCCAGCCAGACCCACACCTGCGCCACCCGCACAGACGGCACGCTGTGGTGCTGGGGGGCCAACAACTTCGGGCAGGTAGGCGAGGGCGACGCCTCCGACAAGCTGACCCCGGTGCAGGTGGGCAGCGACACGACGTGGACCTCGGTCAGCACCGGGGCCGACCACACCTGCGCGACCCGGGCCGCCGGGACGCTGTGGTGCTGGGGGAGCAACAACAACGGGCGCCTCGGCCTCGGCGACAGCACCTCCCGCACCGCACCCGCCCAGGTCGCCGCAGACGTGTCCACGTGGGCGAGCGTCGCTGCGGGGACCCTGCACACCTGCGCCGTGCGGACCGACGGCACCATCTGGTGCTGGGGCGTGGGCAGCCTGGGCCAGCTGGGCACGGGTAGCCTCGCGGAGAGCCTCGTCCCGGCGCAGGTCGGCTCGGACACCGACTGGGTCCGCGTGGGGGTCGGCACCAGCCACACCTGCGGCACCCGCTCCACGGGCACCATGTGGTGCTGGGGCCTCAACAACTTCCGGCAGGTCGGTCAGGGCGACACGACCAACCGGTCGAGCCCGACGCAGGTGGGTACCGGCACGGACTGGTCCACGGCTCTGTCCGCAGACGGTGGCCTCGAGCACTCCTGTGGGGTCCGTGCCGGTGGGCGGCTGTGGTGCTGGGGGTCCAACGGCGCCTCGCAGCAAGGCCTGCCGATGACGTCGCTGACCTTCCAGGCAGTGGTGGCCGGCAGCTGGGACGCGGTGACGGCCGGCTACCTGCACGCCTGCGCCAAGCGCAGCGACGGGACGCTGTGGTGCTGGCGCGCCAACAGCCAGGGCCAGCTCGGCCTCGGTGACCTGACGTCTCGGGACGTCCCCACCCAGGTGGGCACCGCGACGACGTGGGCCCAGGTCGACGCGGACGGGTCCCACACCTGCGGGATCCAGACCACCCGCACCCTGTGGTGCTGGGGCGACAACGCCACGGGCCAGCTGGGACTCGCAGACACCGGGCCCGACCGCAGCTCGCCCGCGCAGGTGGGGACGGGCACGGACTGGGCCCGGGTGGTGGCCGGGCCGACGCACACCTGTGGCGTGCGCACGACCGGCACCCTGTGGTGCTGGGGGCAGAACACCTCCGGACAGCTGGGCATCGGGAGCACCACCGACGAGAACACGCCGGTGCAGGTGGGTACCGCCGCGGACTGGGCGAACGTGGCTACGGGCAGCGGGTACACCTGCGGCATCCGGACCACGGGGACGCTGTGGTGCTGGGGGGTCAACAGCAACGGCCGGCTGGGGCTGGGCGGTGTCGGGACGCAGACCAGCCCGCAGCAGGTCGGTTCGGCCACGGACTGGGCCCGGGTGGACGGCGGTGACAACCACACCTGCGGGGTACGCACGACCGGGACGCTGTGGTGCTGGGGCTCCGACGCGGAGGGCCGGCTCGGGCTGGGCTACAGCGGCGACAAGAACGTGCCGACCAAGGTCGGGACCGCCACCACCTGGGACAAGCTGTCGGTGGGGCGTGTGCACTCCTGCGCCACCCAGACCGACAGCACCGTGTGGTGCTGGGGCTCCAACAACGGCGCGCAGCAGGGGTCTGGGGACTACAACCCGAAGCCGTCTCCGACCCAGGTGGCAGGACTGCTCAGCACCACCGTCTCCGCCTCCCAGGACCTGACGCTCGTCCTGGAGTGAGCCAGGAGCGACGGGCTGCTACCGCCGTCCCGGTGCCGTGCAGGAGGCGCCGGGACCGGCGACGGGGGTGACCGGGGCAGGCGGTGCGGTCAGGGCGCGAGGTGGTGCCAGCCGGCGCGCGCCCACACCGCGGGCAGGCCCACTGCGGGCACCACCACGACGACCCGGCCCAGCACCTGCTCGGGCCGCGCGGGGTCGCTGTCGGGGGTCGGGTTGGCGTCGCCCTGCGTCTGCCAGCCCGCGGCGGTGACCCCGACCAGCCGGTGGGTGAGGCGTCCGGTGCCGGTCTGGAGCACCACCACGTCACCTGCCTGCAGCTGCTCCTGCGGTTGCGGGGCAGCCAGGACCACGTCACCGACCTCGACGGCGGGGCTCATCGACCCGGACACCACGACGGAGGACGACCAGCCAAGCACGGGTACGGCGAGGGTCAGGAGGACCGCGGCCCCGACGTACCCCGTGACCGCCGCCCCCAGCACCGTGGCAGCACGGTGCAGGGGGGCTCTCACCGACGGACCTCCCACACCAGGCCGATGCTCATGGTCGTGGCCTGGGCGGCGGGGTCGTCGCGGACCGTCGTGGTGACCCGGTAGGCGTAGACGGCGCCCGGGGTGGGCGTGAACGACCCGACGCCGGTGGCGTAGGTGCCGTTGCTGGCGCCGAACACCGAGGCGTCCCCGGAGAACACCGTCGTCCCCGTGCCGCCGGCGAAGTTCGAGCAGGTGCTGGTCGCGCTGCCCGGACGGCGCTCCACGACGAGGGTGACGTACGGGGCGAGACCGTCCGGGTCGGTGCCGGCGTCGGGGCTCTGGTAGCTGCCGGAGTAGAGCCGGAGGTCGGCCGCGGTGAGGCTGCCGGTGTAGGTGACGTTGATGCAGCGGGTGAGCGTGCTCGTGGGTCGGGCCGCGCCGAGGACGAGGATCGACGTTCCGCCCCCGTTGTCGGTGAGGGACACGGTGCCCGCGGTGAACGAGTTGCCCGGGGTCTGGCTGTTGGCGCTGAAGGCAGCAGACGTCGCCGTCCACGTGCTGACGGCCAGGACGGTGAGACCCAGCAGGACGCCGACGGCAGCCAGCGCACGGTCGACGTGCCAGCGCCTGGGCGCCAGGTCGCGACGATGCGCTGGGCGGGACCGTCCCGTCGTCATGCTGTGGGTATCGGCGCCCTGGGCCGGTACTTGAGGGCTGCACCACTTTTTCTGGCATGCCGATGAGGCTCGGCTCAGCCGGGCGACACGGCGTCGCGTCGCGTCCGGGAGGTCAGGCGCTGGGCGCGGGAGCAGGGACCAGGACCGGCGGCGCGGTGACGCTCCCGGCGGCCGGCGGCACGGTGAGGCGGGTCGCGCCCAGGCAGGGGCCGTCGTCGCCGACCACCACCACCTCCAGGGTCCCGTCCGCCGCACGCGCGAGCGCGACGACGTCGACACCCTCGGCCATGGCCGCCGCCACGCAGGCCTGCCCGAGGACAGGGGAGAAGCGCTCGGCGCCGGCCGCCGTGAGCACCATCGTCGCGGAGACCGGTGAGCCCGCCACCACGTCCGAGGGCTCGTCGTCCTCGCTCGCGGGCCCCGCCGCCCACGCGAGCACGAGCACCCCGCCGGAGGCCAGGAGGGCGCTGACCAGGGCGGCACCTCCGAGCCAGGCGCTTCGCCGCTCGAGGCGGGCGAGGTGCGCGAGCCCGGTCAGCCGGTCGACGGCGACCTTCATGGGTGCCCCTCGGGCGGTCCAGGCCGCCTCGGCCGCGTCGAGCCGGGCCCGGGCCTGCTGCACCGCCGTGCGTGCGCGCCCCGTCTCGGTGGTGCTCGCCGGGCCCGGCGGCAGGCCCGTCAGCCGCTCGAGCTCGTCCTCCGCCGCTCGCAGCCCGGCCCTGGCCCGCCACACCCTGGCGCGGAGCCGGTCGAACTCGTCGAAGAACTCGGTGGGACCGGTCCGTCCCTGGACAAGCGCCGGCTCCTCCCGGCACGCGCGCGCCAGCGGTCCGTGCTCGGCGCTGCGCCGTACCCGGGCGTAGGTCACCTCGAGGGGGTACTGGAGCCGGACGAGCAGCGCGATGGAGGTGGCGAGCCCGACCAGGGCGGTGCCGGCGCCGGCCGCGGCGACGAGCAGGCGGGTGAGGTCGTCCTCCGGGGTCAGCCCTCCGATGGAGGAGAAGCTGAGCGCACCGATCAGGGCGGCGCCCGCGGCGGCCAGGGCGGCGATCAGCCAGCGGCTGGCGCTGCGCACAGTCTCCACCGCTGAGTCGTACGCCGACGTCGCTGGGGCTGAGGTCGCTGGGGCTGAGGTCGCTGGGGCTGAGGTCGCTGGGGCTGAGGTCGCTGGGGTCGACGTCGCTGGGGGCGGGGAGGAGGCCGGGGGAGAGGGCGTCGCCAGCCACCGGGTGAGCAGACGGCGAAGCGGTGTCACCGTGACCTAGTCCGCCTCACGGGCCCTCACGCGGACCTCGAAGTCGTGCGCCTCGGCCTCCTGGGTCACCCGCTCGAGCTGCTCGGGGTCGGTGCTCGGTGGAACGGTGACCTCGAGGACGCGGTCGCCGGCGTGCTGGTCCAGCATCGACCTCAGGTCGTCCGAGGAGGACGGGTCCAGCTCGACGGCCAGGACGGCGTCCTCCGACGGGGTGGTGAAGGCTCCGGTGAGCTTGTTGACGTACACCGGTTCGTCGACGTCCATCCACGGCCTCCCCGCGCAGCAGCGGGGAGCAGTGTCCTGCGGGGGGTCCACCGGCGTCAACGGGGGCGGACGCCCTGGGGGCTGCGAACAGCCCGGTGATTCCAGCGGACACTCACGCGGAACGGCCCTGGGATGCGAAGACCCCCTTGATTCCAGCGGGCGCTCGCGCGATCCGGGCCCTGAGGGCGAACCCGCCCGTGATTCCAGTGGAGGCTCGCGCGATCCGGGCCCTGAGGGCGAACCCGCCCGTGATTCCAGCGGAGGCTCGTGCGATCCGGGCCCTGAGGGCGAACTCGCCCGTGATTCCAGCGGAGGCTCGCGCGATCCGGGGCCTGAGGGCGAACTCGCCCGTGATTCCAGTGGAGGATCGCGTGATCCGGGGCCTGAGGGCGAACTCGCCCGTGATTCCAGCGGAGGCTCGCGCGATCCGGGCCCTGAGGGCGAATGCGTCCTCGATTCCAGCGGGCCCTCGCGGCCCAGGGCCCGCGACGCGCAGGCGCCCGCCACGTTGGGCGCCGGGGCGCTACCTGAGAGGCTGGGGAGCGACAGCGTAGGAGCGGGGTGAGCCTGAGGGGTGACGTGACGAGACGACCAGCCGCAGCCGTGGTCGCCATGCTGCTGACCGGGTCGCTCGCCGCGTGCGCAGCGGACGTCGGGGGCTCGGGGGCCCGCGTCCCCGTGGCCACGGGCGCCGCCAGCGAGGCGACCCCCTCCGGCTCGGCGTCCGCTGCCGGGTCGCCGGGAGCTGCAGGCCCGCCGGCAGCCACCGGCTCGCAGGCACCCGGCCGCACGGACGCCGCGGGGGCCGAGCGGGAGGCCCGGCCCCAGCCGGCCGGTCTGGTGCTGCCGGCAGCCGCCACGACCGTGCTGCCGACGGAGGCCGCGGACGACCTGGCCGTGTCCGCCTCGGCCCTGGTGTTCGAGTCGGCCCCCCTGGTGGTGCTCGCCCCCATGGACGACCTGCCGGCGCAGGAGCGTGCGGCCCGGGCCGCCGTCGCCGCCGGGATGCCGTTGCTGCTGACGCCTCCCCCCGTGCCAGCGCCTTCCGCCGCGCCTTCGTCTGGCCCAGCTGCGGGGTCGCAGGCGACCGAGCTGGAGGTACGCCGGCTGGGCGCGAGCGCAGCCCTGGTGTTCGGAGCGGTCCCGGACGGGTTCGCCGGCGTCACGACCGTGCGGGCCCCGGACAGTGACGACGCGGTGGCGCGGCTCCTCGGGGTGCCGGTCGTCCCGGATGCCCAGGGCGCGGCGGTGCCGTCTGCGGACCCGGTCGTCGCTGCTGCTGGGTACGTGCCCGGCGCCCTGGTCGTGCCGGCTGACCCGGGCCTGCCGCCCGTGGCTGGCCCCGGCGCGGCGGGGGCATCGCCCTCCTCGGGAGCGTCAGTGCCGGCCTCGCTATATGTGTCCCCGTCGACGCAGACGCGTCGTCCGGCGTCGGGTGCCCGAGCGCTCCCGTCCGTCTCGCCTGGTCGGGCGCCGGGGGCGGTCCGGGTGCTGAGCACAGGCCAGGCGACGCAGCTCGCCGCGGTGGCCACCACCCGAGCGGCCGGGGCCGATGTGCTGGTGGTGCCCGGTGGGGACCCCCGGGCGGCCGGCTCGACGGTCCAGGCGATCGCGGCCACCCCGGCCGACAGGACCGTGGCCCTCGGGTCGGCGTTCGGGGACGTGGCCACCGTGGAGCGACGGGTGGCGACGGCTGCGACCGGGGTCGAGCTGCCGGGCGGCGGTCAGCTGGTCCTGCCCGGCCCCACCTACGTCGCCCTGTACGGCAGCCCGATCACCGCCTCCCTCGGGGTGCTCGGCGAGCAGGGCCCCGAGGCGACCGTGCGGCGCGCCCAGGAGCACGCGTCCTGGTACGCCGGCCTCACCGGGACGCCGGTCGTGCCCACGCTGGAGGTCATCGCCACGGTCGCCTCGGGCGGGCCCGGCCGGGACGGGAACTACTCCACGGAGTGGCCGGTGGAGGACCTCCGGCCCCTCGTCGACCTGGCCCGGCAGAACGGGCTCTACGTCGTCCTCGACCTGCAGCCGGGGCGGAGCGACTTCCTCACCCAGGCCCAGAGGTACGAGGAGCTCCTGCGGGAGCCGCACGTCGGGCTCGCCCTGGACCCGGAGTGGCGGCTCGCGCCCGACCAGCTCCACCTCCGCCAGATCGGTCAGGTGGGGGTGGCGGAGGTGAACTCCGTCGTCAACTGGCTCGCCGACCTGACCCGCGACAACGCCCTGCCTCAGAAGCTGCTGGTGCTGCACCAGTTCCAGGTCCGCACGATCACCGGCTCCGCCGCCGTCGACCAGTCCCGCTCGGAGGTCGCCGTCCTGGTCCACGTCGACGGTCAGGGGTCGCAGCCGGCCAAGCAGGACACCTGGCAGGTGCTGCACCGCAACGCGCCGGGCATCCGCTACTGGGGCTGGAAGAACTTCTACGACGAGGACCGGCCCATGCTCACGCCGGAGCAGACCATGCAGGTCCAGCCGTTCCCGCAGCTCATCACCTACCAGTAGGCAGCCCGACGCACCCCATCAGTCCCCGAGAACGAGGAGTCCCCATGCCCACCACCGTGAACGCCATCGCCGCCCCGTCGCCCGGCGCGCCCCTGGAGCGGACGACCATCGAGCGACGGGACGTCGGCCCTCACGAGGTCCGCATCGACATCGCCTACGCCGGCATCTGCCACTCCGACATCCACACCGCCCGCGGGGAGTGGGGCGAGGTCACCTACCCGATCGTCGTCGGTCACGAGATCGCCGGCACGGTGGCCGAGGTCGGCGCGGAGGTGACCCGGCACGCCGTGGGCGACCGGGTCGGCGTGGGGTGCATGGTCGACTCCTGCCGCGAGTGCGACAGCTGCACCAAGGGCCTGGAGCAGTACTGCCTCACGGGCAACATCGGCACCTACGACGGCGTCGGACGCGACGGGAAGCCGACTCTGGGCGGGTACTCCCAGTCCATCGTGGTGACCGAGGACTTCGTCCTTCGCATCCCGGACGGCATCGGGCTGGACGCTGCCGCGCCGCTGCTCTGCGCCGGCATCACCACGTACTCGCCGCTGCGGCACTGGGGTGTCGGACCCGGCTCGAGGGTCGCGGTCATCGGCCTGGGTGGGCTCGGCCACATGGCCGTCCGGCTGGCCGCGGCCATGGGCGCGGAGGTGACGGTGCTGTCGCAGTCGCTCAAGAAGCAGGAGGACGGCCTGCGGCTCGGCGCCACGAGCTACTACGCCACCTCCGAGGAGTCGACGTTCGAGGAGCTCGCTGCGTCGTTCGACCTGATCGTCAACACCGTGAGTGCCGGGCTGGACCTGGACGCCTACCTGGGCCTGCTCGCCGTCGACGGCACGATGGTCAACGTGGGCGCCCCGCCCGAGCCGCTCGACGTGGCCGTGTTCTCGCTGATCCCCTTCCGCCGCTCCTTCGCGGGCTCGGCGATCGGGGGCATCCCCGAGACCCAGGAGATGCTGGACTTCTGCGCCGAGCGCGGCATCGGTGCCGAGGTCGAGGTGATCTCGGCGGCCCAGGTGAACGAGGCCTGGGAGCGGGTCGTCGCCTCGGACGTCCGCTACCGCTTCGTCATCGACATCTCCACCCTCGACTGACGCCCGCCGCTGCCGCCGCCCGATGTCGGTCAGGGGTGGGACGGTACGGCGGTGGCGGAGCAGGCGCAGGAGCTGACGGTCCCGGACGTCGAGGCGTGGCGGGCGTGGCTCGCCGTCCACGTCGCCGAGCAGGCGGGGGTGTGGCTGACGCTGGCCAAGAAGGGCACCACCACCCCCACCAGCCTCACCTACGCGCAGGCGCTGGACGAGGCGCTGTGCCAGGGCTGGATCGACGGTCAGGCCAAGAGCATCGACGAGCACACCTACCGGCAGCGGTACACGCCTCGTCGGGCCCGCAGCCTGTGGTCGGCCCGCAACGTCGGCTACGTCGCGCGGCTCGTGGCGGAGGGTCGGATGCGGCCGAACGGCCTGGCCGAGGTGGAACGCGCCCAGGCCGACGGCCGGTGGGACGCGGCCTACGCAGGTCCGGCGACCATCGAGGTGCCTGACGAGCTGGCCGCTGCCCTGGCGGCCGAGCCCTCCGCGCGGGCGTTGTTCGACGGGCTCGACGCGCAGAACCGGTACGCGGTGCTGTTCCGGGTGACGACGGCCGCGCGGCCGGAGACGCGGGCGCGGCGGGTCGCTGCGTGCGTGGCGATGCTGGCGCGGGGGGAGACGCCGTACCCGCGGCGGCCGGCGCGGTGACCGAGGGCGCCGCGCCGGTCGGGCTGCTGATCGGTGCTGGTGCTGGCGGCAGGCTTCACAGGTCGGGTGTCAGTCGGTGAGGTAGGTGACGGCTCTGAGGAGCTGGAGCTGTTGGGGGGTGCTGGTGATCTGGGCGGTGCCGGGGATGTTCTGCCAGGGGCCGCCGGCGACGGAGTACTCGCCGGTGTAGGTGGTGGTGAGGGTGATCTGCACGGTGCCGGTGTGGGTGTAGGTGTGCCAGGTGGTGAGGTCTGGGTAGGGGGCGCCGGGGTCGGTGGTGGTGACGGGGGTGGTGTCGTCGCCGTAGTCCCAGGTGTAGGTGGTGGGGGTGGCGCGGACCTGGACGGGGGTGTCGAGCAGGGTGAGGTCGTAGGTGCGGGGGGTGGTGGAGGTGGGGTCGACGTAGGTGTTGGTGCGCATGCGGATGAGGGCTTCGCCGCCGGTGGGTTGGATGGCGGGGACGGCGGCGGGTAGGGGGAGGGACTGGAAGTCGGCGAGGGTGACGACGGGGACGGGTGGGGTGGTGGGGTCGGTGGGGTCGGTGGTGGTGGGGAGGCAGAGGACGCCGTTGAGGGTCCATCGGGGTCCGGGGCCGGGGATGGCTTGGATGCCGAGGATGGTGGTGGTGTAGCGGTAGAACTGGCGTTGGTCGGTGGGGCAGAACTGGAAGGTGGCTTCGCAGGGGGTGTTGGTGGCCGGGGTGGTGGCGTAGGAGTTGCCGGGGCAGGCGTAGACGTACCGCTCGACCGTTACTGGGCCTGTGGGACGAGGATCTGCGCGGACAGCGTTCGTGGCTGGATTTGACGTGGAGGGGGGAGCGTTTCCTGCTGCGACCTTGACGCGAGAGACATTAATAGTGTCTGAGGCCACCTCTCCGCTGAAGAGGTCGTCAGGAACGGCGGCCGCGACAGGTGCTGCCCCGGCAAGGGCGACTTGGAGAGCAATGGCGAGACTTGTCAGCAGTCTCATCCGGCTATGTCGCCCATCATCCAGCCGTTACGCCAGAACACTGCGACGGTGGTGACCTTCTGTCCGGCGGGTAGTTGTTCAAGCACTCCGTCTTCTGTGACTGAGGCCGGCGCAGTCTCGACTCTTACCACGAAAGTGGCAACGCCATCCGTCACAGCTTGCGGCGGCTCGACCGTCGTGGTGATAGCGCCGCCATCAATCTGACCACCGCTCGAGTAGGCGGAATCTATACGTTCCACGAGGTTGCTGCATGTGACGCAGACTTCGAGTTCGGAGGCGGCGGACAGCGCTTCAACGTCCCCGGTCGCCGTGGCGTAGTTCAGGGTGTCGAACCACCAGGTCGCGAAGGCGGCGGCGCCCTCAGGTGTCTGTTCGGTCGCGGCCGCGGGCAGTTCCGGTGCGGCCAGGGCCGCGGTCGAGGGGTCAGCGCTGGGCGTGGCCGAGGCCTCGCCTGTGTCCGGGGCGGGCGCGCTTTCGCTTGTGGCGGGCAGGAAGGTGGCTGCCGTCGGGGTGTCGTCCGGTTCGCCGGTGCACCCGCCCAGCAGCACCGTCCCCGCCGCAAGGGCCGTGACCAGCAAGGACGCTCGGGTGGTGATGGTTCGACGCACGGGCGGGAGTGTGGCAGAGCCGACGTCGGCCACGGGGTGAGCCTGTGGATGGTGAGACCGGTCGGGCGAGCGGGGACCTGCGAGGTGTGGGTCCGGTCGCGCCGGGTGCCAGCGGCCTGGGCGTCGTTCGTCTTACCGGTCTGACGCCCCGGGGGGGGGTAGTCGTGCAGCGGCGTGAGGCGTCGGTCGGCCGGCACACCTGTCCGTTGGCTGGAGCAGGTAGGAGACGGCCTGTCCGTGGTCCCCGTCCACGGCATCCCCACCGCGCAGAGGCGGTGGTCTTACGTCGTCCCCCACCTGGGGGGCGGTTACGGGTCCACCACCGGCCCTTGCGGAGCGCGGCGGTGGTGGCGCCATGGCCCGGCAGGTGGGGGCGCTCGACGTGTCCGACACCCTCGCCGTCGCGGACCGGCTGCCGTGCCTGGGTGTCCGGGCGAGGGTGGTGCGAGGCGTGGACGACGAGTGCGAGCCGGTCCGCTACGGCGAGCGCTCCGCGCAGGACCGTGGCTGCGACCTGGTGCGGATCGAGGGGGCAAGCACTCGACCCCCGAGGACCACCCGGACGTGGTCGCCGAGCACATCCGCTCGCGCCACGCCCAGGGATCCTGAACCGGCACCTCGGTCACCAGCGGTGGGCGACGTCCACGACCAGGCGGGCGCCCTCGCCGGGCCCGTCCAGCACGAACGCCCGCATGGGCAGCCGCGCCCGTACCCCGAGCCCCAGGTGGGTGTAGCCCTCGTAGCTACCGGCCCAGGTGACCTGCCGGAAGGTCCGGAAGCCCGAGACGTCGACGACCTCGTCCTCGTCGGGGACGAACGTCGGCTCGTACCTGTCGTCGTAGGAGGGGGCCACGGCCATGACCTCCAGGCGGGCGCCGCCCGCGGTCGGGACGACGAACCCTGAGCCCGAGGCGTGCACCTGGTCGACGTAACGGACGAGGTAGCCCTGGAACGAGCCGTCGACGTCGATGACGAGCCGGTCGTAGCAGGTGTGGCGACCGGCGCGGACGTCGGTGACGTGCCCGTCGGCGTACGGGGTGACGGTCCACGTGGCAGGTTTCTCCAGCGAACCCCAACGGATGCCGCAGTACGGGGCGGCCTGGGCGCTGGTCGGCAGGAGGAGGGCCGGCACGAGAAGTGCCAGCACGGCGACGATGCGGAACGTGATGGTCTTCATACCCCTTCCACGCCGCACGACCGGACCGGGTTGACCTGGGTTGGCACGACTGTGGGACCAGCGGCGGGCAGGTACGACCGACAGGTCAGTACTCGGGGCCGACGGTGTTGGTCGGACGTTCGCCGTGGGCCAGCATGAGCAGCTGTTCCCGGGCCACCGTCCACGCTCGTTCGTCGGAGCCGGCGGTGTTCCCGCCCACATGGGGCGTCACGAGCAGTCCGGGCGCGTCCCACAGCGGGTGGTCCGCCGGGAGCGGCTCGGGTTCGGTGACGTCGAGCGCAGCCTGGAGACGACCGGTCAGCAGCTCGGCGAGGAGCGCGTCGGTGTCCACCACCTGGCCGCGGGCGGCATTGACCAGGACGGCGCCGTCCTTGAGCCGACCGAGGAAGGCGGCGTCCACCATCCCGCGGGTGTCGTCGGTCAGGGGGACGACGAGCACCACGGCGTCGGCCCCCGGAAGCAGGTCGGGAAGCTCGTCGACGCCGCGGGCACCGTCGCGACCGGTCCGCGCGACCAGCGTCACGGTGCAGCCGAAGCCGTCGAGCCGACGGCGAGTCTGCTCGCCCAGGTCACCGGCACCGACCACGAGCACCTGGGCGCCCTGCAGGCCCGGGGAGGCGACCTCGTTCCACTCGTGCCGGTCCTGCTGTCGGACGAAGCCGGGGATCCCTCGGCGGATCGCGAGCAGGGCGGTGACGGCCCACTCGGCCGTCGCGCCACCGTGGGCGCCGCGCCCGTTGACCAGCGACACACCGTGTGGGAGTCGTCCGAGCCAGTTCTCGACACCGGCCGACAAGGTCTGCACCACCTCCACGCCGGTCACCGCCTCGACCACGTCGAGCACGCCCTCGGGCGACTCGCCTGCGGTGACGACGGCGCGGGCCGAGGTCGGCCACGTGGCGCGGTCGGCGGTGTCGACCAGGACCGGCTCCAGCTCGTCGAGGTCGACCAGGGCGTCGAACCCCTGCTGGGTGAACACGATGACGGTGCACGGCATGGGGTGAACCTATGCGACGGGGCGTGGGGGCGAGAGTCGGCACGGACGTGGTCGACGCGGACATGGTGCGAAGCGCACGAGGTCGTCGCCCAGCCGGGCGAGACCTTCGCCGGGTTGGCCGAACGGCCGGATCGCGGGCTCCGGCGGCGGTAGCGTCGCGGCACCACCCGGTCAGGATGCGCCGAGGCTCCTGGCGGAGGCCTCGCGTGAGGAGCCATGAGATGGCCGCAGACCCAGTCGTCCCGGACCCTGCGGCCGCAGGCCGGGCTGGTCCTGAGCCGGCAGGTGCGCCGAGACCTGAGTCGCTGCGGGACGCTGCCGCGGGCGTCCGGGCCGAGCAGAAGAGGTTCGACAAGGGGCTCGGGTGGACCGTCCACGCGCTGGGGGTCGTGCCGTTGCTCGGGGGTCCTGCCGTAACGGCGTTCATCGCCACCTCGGTCGACACCGGCCACGGGTGGTTCGGGGTGTTCGTCTCCACCCTCGCCTTCGCCTCCGGGGTGGCCGCGTTCGTCGCCGTGCTCAAGACCAACGCCTTCGGTGAGCTGGCCGGGTGGCCTCTGGTCGCAGCAGCCGGGCTGTGCCTGGTGGTCGGCTTCCTGCTGTCCGGGTGGCTCGCGGTCGGCACCTACTCGGTCGCGCCCGTGCCGGTGCTGAGTACGGGAACGCCGCTCGACGTGCCAGCCATGTTCGTCGCCGCCGCGGTGGACACCTGGGGCGTCGCAGGCGCGCTGCTGTCCGGGGCGGCTGGTGCGTTCGCCGGCCTGTGGGGGGTGCGGCTGGCGGCTGCCGTGTGAGCGGGGGCTGGATGTTCCGTACCTCAGCAGCGACCGTGAGCGACCGGGAGCACCCGCTGTTCGGCGGGGGCTCAGCAGTCGGTGCCGCGGGAGGCTGCCCGGTGCAGCGGCCGACGACGTAGCCGTCCGTGGATGCGCCCTCGGGGCCGTCGGAAGTCCCCTCCGGCGGCCGACGACGAGGAGGACGACCACGACCGCGACGAGCACCCACTCCATGTGCGTGACGGTAGGTCCGGGCCCGGACACAACCGGTCGACCGGGACTGCCACGCTCACACGTACCGGAACGCCACCCGGTCGCCTCGGCTGTAGCCGATCCGCGCCACCCGCAGGACGAGCCCGTACCCGGGAGGGGCGTCGTGCATCACGCGGCGCATCGCACCGTCCGGCAGGCCGTCGGCGACCCAGGGCAGCAGGAAGCTCAGCACCAGCCGCAGCGGGTAGCCGGCCTGGGCGGCCTTGTCCACGCCCGCGTGGTCGTCGGCGGTGAGGAGCCGCTGCCACATCGGTAGGGCGTCCGTCTCCTCGTGCGCCAGGTGCGTGAGCAAGGCCGAGCGGACCGCCGACACCGTGACCGCGAGGGCGTTGCGGTGGTCGTCGCCGGGGCGATCCACCATGGTGCGGAACGCGGCGTCGCACGCCTGGAGCGCGGGGTCGATGTCGCCGTGCTCGGCCTCCATGGCGTCGAGCACCGCCAGGGAGCCGCGCTCGCCCGCTGCGAGGGCGCGCTCGCGCAGCAGGGGCCAGGCGCTGACGTCCTCCGCGGTGTGGTGGTGGTGCAGCACCTCGCCGAAGCGGGTCCAGCGCCGGTCGAGGGCCCGCCAGGTGCGGGAGTCCTCGACCGGCGTGGCCCGGGCAGCCGCCTCGAACCGGGCCAGGTCGCGGCGGAACGCGTGGTGCATCAGGTACATGCCGCTCAGGTCGTGAGGGCCGTCGGCGACGTGCGCCTGGCCGGGCAGGTCGAGCTGGGCGGGGCGGGTATCGGTGGTGGTCACGGGTCTTCTCCTCAGGTGGCGGTGTCCGCCGCCGGCGTGGGGCCCCTGTGGTCCAGGGGCGGCGCCGTCCAGGTTCGCGGCCGGCCCTTGGGGAGGGCTTGGGGTGGCCTTGCGAGCGGTGCGCTGCACCCCCGGGCCGCGGTGTGCCGCCCTACCGTGTCCCCGTGCGAGTCCACGTCCTGGGGACGACCCGCGTCTCGGGTGCAGACCCGACCGGTGAGGCCCCTGCCCGCGAGGTAGGCGCCCGCAAGCCGCGAGCCGTGCTGGCGGCGCTCGCCCTGACCCCCGGACGGCCGGTGACCCTGGACGCGGTGACCGACCTGGTGTGGGACGGCTCGCCCCCGCGCGCGGCGAGGGCTGCGCTGCACGCCTACGTCTCGGGGCTGCGGGCCGCGCTCGGCGGTGGCGACCGCGACCGTGCGGGCTCGCTGATCCGGACCACCGACCACGGCTACCTGCTCGCGGTGGCCGCGGAGGACGTCGACGCGCACGCGTTCGCGCAGCAGGTGGACGGCTGCGTGCGGACGCTCGGCCCCGTCCTGGCCCGGGTGGCCGGTGGGGCTGCGGGACGAACCGCCCCCCTGCCCGGCCGGGACGAGGTCGGCGCCGCGGTCGAGCGGCTCGAGACCGCCGAGGGGTGGTGGGCGGGCAGCCCGTACGCCGACCTGCCCGACCACCCCGACGTGACGGCGGAGCGCACGGGCCTCCTCCGTCGTCGGGCCGCCGGCCAGCACGCGCGCGCCGCCGCGCTGCTGGCGCTCGGCGACCACGCCGCTGCCTTGTCGTGGACGGCGGGGGAGACGCTGGCCCAGCCGCTCTCGGAGCCGGTGTGGGCGCTCCACGCGCTCGCGCTGCACCGGTCCGGTCGTCAGGTCGAGGCCCTGCAGACGGTGCGGACGCTGCGGCGGGCGCTGGTCGAGGAGCTCGGCCTGGACCCCACGACCGAGGTGCAGGAGCTGGAGCAGGCCCTGCTGCGGCAGGACGAGACGCTGCGGGAGCCGCTGCTGCCGCCACCGGAGGTCGACCTGACCGTGCCCGTCGCCACGCGTGCCACCTTGCTCGACGCCACGCCTGCCACCTGGCCCGTCGGCACGCCTTCGGAGTCACGCACCGTCGGCCGCGGAGACCTCAGCCCCCGACGGCTGCTGGGTCGCGACGGCGAGCGGGCCACGCTGGCCGACCTGCTGGCCGCTGCCTCGGACGGTCGCACGGCGGTCGGCGTGGTCGTGGGGGAGCCGGGCATCGGCAAGAGCGCCCTGCTCGCAGACCTGGCCGACCACGCCCGCGCCCGAGGTGTGACCGTGGCGGTGGGCCGCTGCTCGCAGGACGACGGCGCGCCCCCGCTGTGGCCGTTCGTGCAGCTGCTCCGCGACCTGGGCGGCGACGTGGTCTCCCCGCTGGACCTGGTCCCGGCGGGTGACGCTCCCGCGTTCGCCACCTGGGAGCGCATCGCCCGCGCCGTGCTCGAGGCCGCCCGCAGCAGCCCCGTCCTCGTCGTCCTCGACGACCTGCAGTGGGCCGACGAGGCCACCCACCGCGCCCTCGCGCACCTGGTCCAGCACACCCCCGACGACGCCCGGCTCGCGGTGGTGGTGTCGCGGCGCAGCCACCCCGACCCGACCGGGACGCTGGCGCTGGCCGCGGACGCGCTGGCCCGGCGGCAGCGCGTCCGCCTCGACCTCACCGGTCTGGACATGGCCTCGGCGACCTCGCTGGTGAGGGGTGTGACCGCCGCGCCCACCGACGAGGCGGCCGTGACCCGCTGGCACCTCCGTTGCGGGGGGAACCCCTTCTACCTGGTCGAGCTGGCCCGGCTGGGTGACGTCGGGGCCGACGACGCGGTGCCGGGTGGCGTGCTGGACGTGGTCCGGCGCCGGCTCCAGGAGCTGCCGCCGGCGACGCAGGACGTGCTCCGCGCCGCGGCCGTCGCGGGGCGGTCGTTCCCGGCCGGGCTCGTCGCCGGCGCCTGCGACCTCGACGAGGACAGCGTGGACGAGCAGCTCGCCGTCGCCGCCGCGCAGGGGCTGGTGCACGAGACCGCCGTCGGCACATGGTCCTTCGCCCACGCCCTGACCCGCGACGCCGTCCTGCGCACGTCCTCCGCCTCCCGCTCCGCTCGGCGCCACGCCCGCATCGCCCAGCTGCTCGAGGGGCCCGGGGCCGGCGCGGCGCTGCTGGAGCCGGACGAACGGACCGCCGAGCTCGCGCGCCACTGGTCGCTGGCGGGGCCGTCGTACGCGGAGCGGGCCTGGCCCGCGGCCCGGGCCGCCGCCGACCAGGCGCGCTCCGTGTCGGCGCACCTGGAGGCGGTGCGGTGGGGGCAGGAGGCCGTCGCGGCGCAGCGGCGGAGCCCCCGGTCCTCCACCACCGAGCGCTACGACCTGCTGCTCGCCCTGGCGGAGGACGCCGCCCGGGCCGCCGTCTGGCCCGAGGTCGTCGCCGCCTGCACCGAGGCCGTGGCCATCGGGCGGGGAATGGCTGACCTCGAGCGGGTGGCGACGGCCGCCGCCGGCCTGACCCGGTACGCGTTGTGGGCGCCCAACGAGTGGGGCGAGGTGCACCAGGACCTGGTGGACGACCTGCGCTGGGCGCTCGCGGAGGTGGCGCCAGGAGACAGCCCCGCCCGCTGCCGGCTCCTGCTGTCCCTGGCCGTCGAGCTGTACTACGACGTCGGGGCCGGCGCCGAGCGCGACGCCCTGGTCGAGGCGGGGCTGGGCTGCGCCCGGCGCCTGGACGACCCGTGGCTGCGGTGGTGGGCGTGCCGTGCTGCCTGGCAGGCGACGTGGCTGCCCGCTCGTGCCGCCGAGCAGCGCGGCATCGCCCAGGAGGCGGTGCGCGCCGCGGAGGAGGCCGGTGACCCGGCGGCGCAGGCGGTGGCCTGCCTGGCGCTGGCGGCGAACGAGACCGAGCTGTCCGGGCCGGCGGCCTGGGGGGAGCTGGCCGCACGGGCCGGCGCGCTGGCCCGGCGTCACCGGTTGCCGTACGTCTCGATGGCGCAGCACCTGGTCGACGCGAACCTCGCCAGCCTTCGCGGCGACACCGACGCGGTCCGGCAGGCGATGGCCGGCTACCTCGACGCGGAACGGGACATCGCCGTGCCAGGACCACCGACCGACGACGGCATGGACCTGCTGCTGGCCCACATGTGGGACGACGCTCTCGCCGACCTCGGCCACGTGATGGACTCGACCACCGAGCGTGACCCGATGCTCTGGCCGATCCTGCACGTCGCGCTGGCCCGGACCGGCCGCGTGGACGACCTGGCTGCCGCGCTCGCCCGCCACCCGCTGCCCGACCTGCACGGGTTGTGGTCGAGCACGTGGACGTACTGCTGGGAGGCCGAGGCGGCCGCAGCCGTGGGCGACGCCGTCCGGGGGGCTCGGCTTCTGCCGCTGCTCCGCCCGTTCGCCGGGCGGATGTGCGTGGCCGGCATCGCCATCATGCAGGGGCCGGTCGACGGCTACCTCGCCCTCGCTGCCGTCGCGGCGGGAGAGCGGGAGGAGGCCAGCCGGCACGCCGACCGGGCGGCACAGCTGGCGAAGGACTGGGACTTCCCGCGCTACGAGGTGTGGCTGAGGGAACGGCGTACGGCGCTGGGCTTCTGAGGTCGTGTCGTTGCCTCTTCGACCGCTCGCCACGAGTGGACCGTCTCGCGCACGTAGTCCTCGAAGCTGCGCGGCTCGTGGCCCAGCAGCGCCCGCGTGGCGGCCACGTCCTTCGGCCTCGTGGCCATCGACATCTTCCGCAGGGCCCGGAACGACGCGGTCCAGTCCGCCAGCCGCTGACCGCTGAGGTAGCGGGCGAAGGTGTCGGCCATCAGGGTGTCGTCGTCGCCGAGGTAGGCGACCGGGTGCCCGAGGGCCTCGGCCCACACCGCGGCGGACTCCCGGCCCCCGACCGACCGCGGCCCCGAGACGTCGTACGCGCCGGGAGCCAGGTCACCGTCGAGCAGGGCGCGGGCGGCGACCTCGCCCACGTCGCGCAGGTCCACCCGGTTGACGCCCTTGTCGCTCATCGCGCCCACGTACCGGCCGGCGCGGATCTCCTCGCCGAACACCTCGTCGTTCTGCATGAAGTTCGAGGGCACGAGCATGACCGGGCGCAGCGGGGAGCGGGCGACGTCGCGGGCCAGGGCCAGCTTGCCGCGGTAGTGCGGCACCATCCGGCCGAACAGCGCGCGCTGGGCGGCCTCAACCAGCCGGTTCCTCGCGTGGGCGTGGACGCCCACGAACACCAGCCGGACCCGCTCGGCCTCGCAGGCGGCGACCACCGTGGCCGCGAGGTCGCGTTCGTCGGCCTCGTGGGGGGACACGTACAGGGCGGCGCCGCTGCCGCGCAGGGCTGCACGTACGGAGGCAGGGTCGCGCAGGTCGCCGCGGACGCGGTCGACTCCGTCCGGGACCTCGGCGTGGTCGGGGTCACGGAGCAGGGCGCGGACGGTGGCGCCGCGGTCGAGGAGGGCTCGGACGACGTGCCGGCCGACCTGGCCGGTCGCGCCGATGACGAGGACGGCGGTGCCGGCGGGGAGGCGGCCGGTGAGGGTGGGAACGGTGGGGAGGGTGCGGGCCACGGGGGTGCCTTCCGACGTGTGGGCCGGGGAGGTCCCGGCGCCGGTGGCAACCGTGGGGGGTGGGGCTTGGGTCGGGCTTGTGCGGGGCTGGGTGCGTCGTGGTCCCCGGCTTCGCCGTCACCGCCGCAGCAGGTCGTCGGCACTCAGCACGCCGACGAGGCGTTCGGACGTTCCTCCGGCCCGGGAGACGGCGAAGAGTGCGGCGTCGGCGGCACCCGGGACCGCGGCGCGTGCGTGGTGCAGGGCAGAGACGTCGGACTGGTCGAACGGGGCGTTCTCCCGCCACTTGACCGAGCCGAGGGCCGTCGGCGCGGTGGGTGGCAGCGAGCGGTCGGCGACGACCAGGTCGACCTCTACGGCGTGGTCCCTCGTCCAGAAGCGACCTACCTCGGTACCTGTGCCGAACCGGTCGTCGGGCAGCCGGTGAGCCAGCGCCTCGGCGATGAGCGGCTCCACCGCCATGCCGCGGTAGCTGGGCCAGGACGTCGAGATGCGGTGTGCCACGACGTCACCACGGCCGCGGTCGATGCGGTCGCGCTCAGGTCCGATGAACCGTAGCCAGAACCGGAGGTAGGGGTCGCGGACGCGGTGGTGCACCAGCCGGGTGGGAGCCGACGACAACGGCCGGTCCATCGTCACCAGGCGGGCGTCGCCCAGTGTCCGGAGCGACCTCGTGAGAGAACCGTGGTTGATACCGGCGCGCTCGGCGATGCGCTGGAACGTGGGCTCACCGCTGCCGATCACCTGGAGCACCTCCGCCGCCTGCACCTGGGAGGGGAACTCCGCACGCAGGTAGCGCTCACCCAGGACGACCAGCGGTGACGTCGGATCCTGCAGCTGCGAGGCGACGAACGTCATCGGGTCGGAAGCGTCGGCCGCCTGCCACTCCTGGGCCAGTCGAGGCAGCCCGCCGGTCACGACCGTGGCGTCGAAGGCGTCCGCGGCGTCGAGGCCCAGCAGCTGCTGCAGGTCTGCCGGGCCGAGGGCGTCCACCCGGAGCTCGGCGGCCCGGCCGAACAGCGGCCGGCCGTGGGTGGTCAGGAGCTCCATCGTCGAGACGTCGGAGCCGATGAGCACGAGCATCACCGGCGAGCGCGCCAGCTCGCGGTCCCAGGCCCGCTGCAGGACGCCCTCGAGCGACGGGTCCGCAGCGAGCAGGTAGGGGAGCTCGTCGATCACGACGACAGAGGGGCGGGTGGTGGATCGGGCCACAAGCCGGAGCAGCGCGTCCCAGCTCGACGGGCGGGCGTCCCGGACGACCTCGGCCACCTCGAGGTTCGAGGAGGCCACCTCGTCGCGGGCGTCGGCCAGAGCGGTCTCCGGGGCTGCGCCGGCCGCTGCGGTGACGAAGGTCGACGGCACGTCCGCTCGCGCGAGGAAGCGCTCGAGGAGGGTTGACTTGCCCACCTGGCGTCGACCGCGGACCACGAGCAGGCGACCGTCAGGACCGGTCCGGTCCAGCTCGTTGCGGAGCTTCAAGAGCTCAGGTGCGCGACCCACGAACGGCAACATGCATTGAAGATACCTGCATCGATGCATGTTGCATCGACGAAGGCCGGACGTCGTCTGCCGCGAGGTGGACCAGGACGCGCGGTGGGGCTGGACGGGCTGGGGTGACCCGCCCGACGACCTGAGCCGGCTGGTCGCGCTACGGTTCCGGGACCCGCCCCGGACGCACGTCGAGAGGTGGTCGTGAGCGACGACGACGTCGACGAGACCAGCACCGCCGGGACCGCCGACGTGGTCCCCGTGTTCTTCCTGTCCGACTCCACGGGCATCAGCGCGGAGACCATGGGCAACGCGATCCTCATCCAGTTCCCCGAGCTGCGCTTCGACCGCACGCTCATCCCGTTCATCTCCACGGTCGAGGCCGCACGCGAGGTCGTCGCCCGGATCGACGCCGTCATGGCCGGGCCGGTGACGCCGCTGGTGTTCATCACGGCCGCCGAGGACAGCGTCCGCCTGGAGCTGCGGCGCACCAGGGCCCCGGTCATCGACTTCTTCGAGACCCACATGGGTGCAGTCGAGGCGGTCCTCGGCCGGCAGGGCAAGCGTGAGGCCTCGCGGCTGCACGGGGTCGGCGACATCGTCCGCTACAACAAGCGGATGGCTGCGGTGGAGTTCAGCATCGAGCACGACGACGGCCAGAGCCTGCGGGCCATGGAGCGCTCCGACGTGGTCCTGCTGGCGCCCAGCCGCTGCGGCAAGACCCCGACGAGCATGTACCTGGCGCTGCAGCACGGGATCTTCGTGGCCAACTACCCCCTGGTCGACGAGGACCTCGAGAAGAGAGACCTGCCGGCGCCGGTGCGCGGGCTGACGGACCGGTGCGTCGGGATCACGACGAGCGTGGAGCGGCTCAGCCGGGTCCGCAGCGAACGCCGCCCCGACTCCCGGTACGCCTCGCTCCGGCAGTGCCGCTGGGAGCTCCGCCAGGCCGAGGAGCTGTACCGCTCCCACCGTCTGCCCGTCATCGACTCCTCGGCCAAGTCGGTCGAGGAGATGTCTGCCCTGATCATCCAGCTGCTCCGCGCCCGCACCCCGAGAGGACCGTCATGACCGAGGCACCGTCCCCCGCCCGACCCAGCGTCCGGTGGTTCGCCGAGATCGGCATGGGCGACCTGGAGGAGGTGGGCGGCAAGAACGCCTCGCTGGGCGAGATGGTGTCCCACCTCGCGGCGCTGGGCGTGCGGGTGCCCGACGGGTTCGCGACGACGGCCGAGGCGTACCGGCGCTTCCTGGGCGACACCGGGCTCGCGCAGCGCATCGACGGTCTGCTCGACGGCCTGGACACCGAGGACACCCGGCGCCTGGCCGAGGTCGGCCGCGAGATCCGCGAGGCCGTCACCGCCCAGCCGTTCCCGGAGCAGCTGGAGAAGGAGGTGCGGGCGGCCTTCGAGACGCTGGTGCAGGGCAGCGGGAGCGGGGAGCCGTCGTTCGCGGTGCGGTCCTCGGCCACCGCGGAGGACCTGCCCGACGCCTCGTTCGCCGGGCAGCAGGAGACGTTCCTCAACGTCCGCGGGATCGACGCGGTGCTCCAGGCCGTCCGCGAGGTGTTCGCCTCCCTCTACAACGACCGGGCGATCGCCTACCGGGTGCACCACGGCTTCGACCACGCCTCGGTGGCGCTCTCGGCCGGGGTGCAGCGCATGGTGCGCTCCGACGTCGGCTCGTCCGGCGTGATGTTCACCATGGACACCGAGTCGGGGTTCTCCGATGCGGTGTTCGTCACCAGCGCGTACGGCCTCGGTGAGGGCGTGGTGCAGGGCGCGGTCAACCCCGACGAGTTCTACGTCTACAAGCCGGCGCTGCGGGCCGGTCGCCCGGCGATCCTCAAGCGGGGGGTCGGCGCCAAGGCGACCAAGATGGTCTACACCGACGACCCGACCGTGGGGCGCACCACCGAGTTCGTCGACGTCGACCCGGACGACCGGCGCCGGCTCAGCCTGAGCGACGACGAGGTCACCGAGCTCGCCCGCCACGCCCTCACCATCGAGGAGCACTACGGCCGCCCGATGGACATCGAGTGGGGCAAGGACGGCGTCGACGGCCTGCCCTACGTGCTGCAGGCCCGCCCGGAGACCGTGCAGTCCCGCACCAGCGGGGCCCTGGAGCGGTACCGGATCTCGAAGGCTGCCACCGCGGGCGCCGACGTCCTGGTGGAGGGCCGCGCGATCGGTCAGCGCATCGGCGCGGGCGCGGTGCGGGTGCTGACCTCGCTGGAGGACATGCACTCCTTCCAGGCCGGGGAGGTGCTGGTCGCGAGCATGACCGACCCCGACTGGGAGCCGGTCATGAAGCGCGCAGCAGCCATCGTCACCGACCGCGGTGGACGCACCTGCCACGCCGCGATCATCGCCCGCGAGCTCGGCATCCCCGCCGTGGTGGGGACGGGTGGTGCGACCCGCGACCTGGCCGACGGGCGCGAGGTCACCGTCTCGTGCGCCGAGGGCGACACCGGCCTGGTCTACGACGGCCTGCTGGACTTCGACATCGAGCGGACCGAGCTCGACGCCATGCCCCCGGTCCCCACCAAGATCATGATGAACGTCGGCACCCCCGAGCAGGCGTTCGCGTTCTCGCGCCTGCCGCACGCCGGGGTCGGCCTGGCCCGGCTGGAGTTCGTCATCAACCGCCAGATCGGCATCCACCCCAAGGCGCTGCTCGACCTGGCTGCGGACCCCTCGTCGCTGCCGGAGGACCTGCGTCGCGAGGTGACCGAGCTCGTCGCCGCCTACCCCGGGCCGCGGGAGTTCTTCGTCCAGCGCGTCGCCGAGGGGGTCGCGACCATCGCCGCCGCCTTCGCCCCCGAGCCGGTCATCGTGCGGATGAGCGACTTCAAGTCCAACGAGTACGCCAACCTGGTCGGCGGTCCGCGCTACGAGCCGGACGAGGAGAACCCGATGATCGGCTGGCGGGGGGCCTCGCGGTACCTGTCGCCGGAGTTCGCCGACTGCTTCGCCATGGAGTGCGAGGCGCTGCGCTTCGTGCGCGACGAGATGGGCCTGACCAACGTCCGGATCATGATCCCGTTCGTCCGCACGGTGGGGGAGGCGACCGGCGTCATCGACCTGCTCGCCGAGCACGGCCTGCGCCGCGGCGAGAACGGCTTGCAGGTCGTCATGATGTGCGAGGTCCCGTCGAACGCCGTCATCGCCGACGCGTTCCTCGACCACTTCGACGGCTTCTCCATCGGCTCCAACGACATGACGCAGCTGACGCTCGGCCTGGACCGGGACTCCGCGCAGGTCTCCGCCGGCTTCGACGAGCGGGACCCGGCGGTCCTGCACATGCTGGGCCTAGCCATCAAGGCGTGCCGGGCGCGGGGCAAGTACGTCGGCATCTGCGGCCAGGGGCCCTCCGACCACCCGGACCTGGCGCTGTGGCTGCTGGAGCAGGGCATCGAGTCGATGTCGCTGAACCCGGACTCGGTGGTGGAGACGTGGCTGAGCCTGGCTTCGGCTTCGGCTTCGGCTTCGGCTTCGGCCTCGGCCTCGGGGGCGGACGCCACGTAGGAGGGCCGTGCCGACCAGCGACGCCGGAGACCTCGCGAGGGCCGGAGCCCTCGCGAGGCCGGTTGGCGTCCTGAGCCCAGGTCCGTCGCGTCGCGGACGGACATGAGCTCGCCGGCGGTCACGGGCCCAGCAGCGCGAGCGGCACCACGGCCACCCCGTCGGCTCGTCTGTACGCGGTCGGTCCAGTGGTCAGGACCACGGCGTCGAGCAGCGTGTCTCCCAGCGCCCGCTGCAGCCACGACAGGTGCCGTACGTCCCGATCTGACACGGTCGCCGCGAGCGTGACCTCGAGGGCGAGGACCCGACCGTCATCCCGCACCACGACCAGGTCTACCTCGTGGTCCCCGTCCCGGGTGCGCAGGTGAGCCGTCGTGGCCTCCGCGGTCTGGGCCGCGACGCGGACGCAGAGCGTGGCCAGGGACTCGAACAGGTGCCCCAGCAGGGTCCCGTCCCTGACGCCGAGGACGTCCCCGTCGCCGGCCAGCAGACTCGTCTCGCTCGCCCCGAGCAGCCTGGCTGCGAGCGCCGGGTCCGCGAGGTGGTGCTTCGGCGCCTGCTGGAGCCGGGTGAAGGGGTTGTTCGTCGGCGCCCACCCTGGCAGCGAGTCCAGCAGCCACAGCTGGGTGAGCACGTCCCGGTACGCGATGCCCGTGGTCTTTGCCGGCTTGTCCGCCTGCCCGGGAGTGGCGGCGTCCAGGATGCGAGCGTATGCCGCCGTCGTCGAGGTCGCAGCGGCGTACGCGCGCAACCATCCCAGCAGGACCTCCGGCTTCCGGACCGCGAGGCCGTGCTCGGGGACGTCCCGGTCGACGACACCACGGAGGTATCCGTCGAGCTGGGCGCGCCGAGCGCGCGGCGGGAGTCCGCGCACACCGGGAAGCCCTGAGCGGAGGATCTCGTCGACGTACTCGGGGAGGCCCATCGCCGTGTTGCCGTCGACGGGTGCCCCCGGGCGTCGGAGAAGCTCACCGAGGCTGACGGTGGGTGCCTCGAGCTGTCGTTCCGCCAGAGTCATCGGACGCATGCGCAGGCGAACGATCCGCCCCGCGCCGGAGTGCGCAGTCACCCCCGGTCGAGGGCTCGCGCTCCCGGTGAGCAGGAACTGCCCGGGCCGGGGGTCGTGGTCCACCTGTCGTCGGATGACGTCCCACACCTCCGGCACCAGCTGCCACTCGTCCACGAGCACGGGCGGCGTGGCCCGCAGGACCGCAGCGGGGTCGGCCTCGAGAACTTCCCGCCGTGCCGGCGAGTCGAGCTCGAAGAGGGTGGCAGCCCGCCGATGCGCGGTCCCGGTCTTTCCCACCCCCTTGAGCCCGTCGAGGGCGATGGCAGCCAGCCCCGGCATCAGCGCGTCGAGCTCGTCGTCTACATGGCGTCGCAGGTAGGGCATCGGTAAACCCTACCCATAGCGGGCTCTGAACACTACCGTGAGCGGCATCTGAACACTGCTTGCAGCGGGCGTTGAACGCTACCTCAAGCAGAGTGTCGGACGTGTCCCGGCCGACGGGATCATCAAGTTCGCTGGGACAGAGCGACGAAACCGTCACCAGCCGTCACCGCTCATGACAAGCTGCCGGCCGTGGCTCCCGAGGCGCTCCCGACAGGCGTCTACGAGAGCCTCCTGACCCGGGAGCTGCTCGCCCGGCTCGCCGACCTGCGGGCCATCACCGCAGACGTGCCCGAGAGCCAGCAGCCGTCCGCGCTCGGCGACCACGTCGGCCGTCAGGTGGCCAAGGTCGCTCGCCTCCGTGCCGGCGAAGGACCGGGTGGCACTGGTCAACGCGCTGCTGTCGGGGCTGGACGGCGACGTGGTCGCCCCCGGTCCGCAGCAGCTGATGTCCGTCGCCCGCCAGGAGCAGCCGGGGGTGTGGACCCTCCTGGGCACCCGCCCCACGGTGCCGCTGTCCCGGCCCGCGCTGCTCACCAACTCCACGGCCGACCCCAAGCTCGGGGCCGAGCTGCGGGCGGAGCTGGCGACCGCCGACCGCGTCGACCTGCTGTGCGCGTTCGTCAAGTGGTACGGGCTGCGCGTGCTGGAGGACCAGCTGCTGGCCCGGCACCAGCGGGGGGTTCCGCTGCGCGTCGTCACGACGACGTACATGGGGGCGACCGACCGGACGGCCCTGGACCGGCTGGTCCGTGACTTCGGCGCGGAGGTCAAGGTCAGCTACGAGACGCGGTCCACCCGCCTGCACGCCAAGGCGTGGCTCTTCCGCCGCCGCAGCGGGTACGACACCGCCTACGTCGGCTCGTCGAACCTCAGCCGGGCGGCCCTGCTCGACGGCCTGGAGTGGAACGTCAAGATCGCCGGCTCCCACACCCCGGAGCTGACCGCCAAGTTCGAGGCCACCTTCGACACCTACTGGGCGGACCCGGCCTTCAGTCACCTACGACCCCGACGTGGACCGTGACCGGCTCGACCGGGCCCTCGCCGTCGCCGGCGGGCTGCAGGACCGTGGCACGGTCACGCACTCCGTCAGCGGTCTGGAGGTCCGGCCCTACCCGCACCAGGAGGAGATCCTCGACCGGCTCCAGGTGGAGCGGGAGACGCACGGGCACCACCGCAACCTCGTCGTGGCCGCGACCGGCACCGGCAAGACGGTCATCGCGGCCCTGGACTACGCCCGGATGCCCGGCTCGGCCGTCGCTGCTGTTCGTCGCCCACCGCAAGGAGATCCTCGAGCAGTCGCTGCGCACCTACCGAGAGGTGCTGGCCGACGGGGCGTTCGGTGAGCGGTACGTCGGCAGGTGAGGTTCCCGACCGCTGGCGGCACGTCTTCGCCAGCGTGCAGAGCCTGGCCGCCACGGGGCTGGCCCGCCTTCCCGAAGACCAGTTCGACGTGGTGGTGGTGGACGAGTTCCACCACGCCGAGGCCGCCACCTACCGGCGCCTGCTCGAGCACCTCAAGCCGAGAGAGCTGCTGGGACTGACTGCGACGCCCGAGCGCTCGGACGGCCTGGACGTCCGGTCGTTCTTCGACGGTCGCACCGCCGCCGAGCTGCGGTTGTGGGACGCGCTGGAGAACGACCTGCTGTGCCCGTTCCACTACTTCGGCGTCAGCGACGCGACCGACCTGTCCCGCCTGGACTGGCGCGCGGGGGAGTACAGCGTCAGCGACCTGGAGAACCTCTACACGGCGGACGACGCCCGGGTCCGGATCGTGCTCCGGGAGCTGCGCGACAAGGTGGTCGACCCCGCACGCATGCGTGCACTCGGGTTCTGCGTGTCGGTGAGGCACGCCGAGTTCATGGCCGACCGGTTCACCACCGCGGGCATCCCCGCACGGGCCGTCTCCGGCGCAACCTCGCGCGGTGACCGGGCCGACGCGCTGCAGGCGCTGCGGGACCGCAGCGTCAACGTGCTGTTCGCGGTCGACCTGTTCAACGAGGGTCTCGACGTGCCCGACGTCGACACCCTGCTCCTGCTGCGCCCCACCCAGAGCGCCACGGTGTTCCTCCAGCAGCTCGGTCGCGGCCTTCGACGGACGGCAGACAAGCCCGTCCTCACGGTGCTGGACTTCATCGGGCAGCAGAGCAGGCAGTTCCGTTTCGACCTCAAGTACCGGGCCCTGACCGGGGCGAGCCGGTCGGGACTGGAACGGCAGCTGGAGACCGGGTTCGGGCTGCTGCCGTCCGGCTGCGAGCTCGTGCTCGACGCCGTCGCCAGGGACGTGGTGCTGGACAACGTCCGCCGGCAGCTGCGGCTCACCCGGAAGGAGCTGGTGCAGGAGGTCCGCAGCCACGGCGACCTGCCGCTGGGGCGATGGCTGGCGGAGGCCGGGCGCGAGCCGGCGGACGTGTTCCGGGCAGGTTCGTGGACCGGTCTCCGCCGGCAGGCCGGGCTCCCGACGCCGCCATCGGGACCGGCGGAGGAGCAGCTGCTCAGGCGGACCGGCGCGTTCGCCCACGTCGACGACCCGGAGCGAGCCGAGGTGTACCTGCGGCTGCTGGGAGACGGCTGGCGCTACGACCAGCTGTCCGAGCGGGAGCAGCGCCTCGCCCGGATGATGTTCTTCTCGCTGTGGCCCGGCGGCGCCGGCCACAGCACCTACCAGGAGGCGTTCGACGTCCTGGCGGCACATCCGGCCGTGCGGGACGAGCTGCGTCAGGTGGTCGAGCTGGGGCTCGCCGGCGCGGAGCACGTCACCATGCCGCTGGGGGCCGGGCTGCAGCGGGTCACCCTGCAGACGCACGCGCACTACAGCCGCGACGAGATCCTCGCCGCGCTGGACTGGGCCGGCATCGACGGAGCGTCACCCCGCAAGACGCAGGGGCACGCCTCCGGCGTCGTGTGGGCGCCCGAGGCGGGGGCGGACGCGCTGCTGGTCACGCTGACCAAGGACGAACGGCACTTCTCGCCGCAGACCATGTACAGCGACTACGCCGTCAGCCGCGACACGTTCCACTGGGAGTCGCAGAACGCCACCGCGGCGGCGTCTGCGACAGGGCAGCGGTACGTCCACCACGCCGACCGGGGGAGCCACGTGCTCCTGTTCGTGAGGAGCACCCGCAGCACAGGCTGGGGCGGGGCGGCGCCGTACCAGTGCCTCGGTCCGGCGACGTACGTGGCGCACGAGGGCGAGCGGCCGATGGAAATCACGTGGCGGTTGCGGCACAGGATGCCGGTGGACACCTTCCGGGCGGCGTCGGTGGTGGCGTGAGGACCAGCTCCGGGCTCGCGCCCGTACCCGGTCAGCACCATCGGCGCCCAGCACACCAGGCGCCGGGGAGGCCGGGTGACGGCCTCCCCGGTCGCCTTCCGACTCAGAGCTGGTCGGCGTGGTCGCGCAGCACCCACAGCTCGGGACCGCCCGCGGTGTCGCCGGCGACGAGCAGGTCGTCACCCAGGACGGCCACGTCGGCACCCTCGGTGTACCGGGTGGTGGGGACCCGCAGCGTCCGCCAGGTGGTCCCGTCGGAGGAGAGGTGGACCACGGCGCCGATCCAGGCGTCGTCGCCGCGAGTCGTCTGACCCGCAGCGGCGAAGCCACCCTCGACCGCGCGGAGCGGACCGTACGTGGTGCCCAGTCCGCCGAGTGGCGCAGCGTCGAACGTCACGCCGTCCGTGGTGGTCCACCGGGTGGCTCGGCCACCGGCGCGACCGGTGAGCAGCGTCACGTCCGCCCCGGACAAGACCGCACAGCCGGTGAGTGAGGTGTCCACGTCCGCCTCACCGGTCCAGACCCGCGTCGCAGCGCCCTCCTTCGTGAGCGACCACACGACCCCACGGTCCTCCCCGTCGGACTGTGCGGTGCCGACCACCAGCACCTGGCTCCCCGGTCCCTCGCAGACGGCGGCGGCACTGCTCTCCCGCTCGTCGTCGTGCCGGTACTCACCGTCGACCGGCACCCACGTCACCCCGTCGACCGCGCGCCACACCTGCGCGGTGCTGGTGGAGCTGTCGCTGATGTCGGCCTCGGTGCCCCCCACCGCGTACCAGGTCCCTGCGACCTGGACCGCGCCGCTGACCCGTGCCGTCTGAGGGCCGTCGAGACCCGTGACCAGTCGACGTGAGCCGTCGGCGTCCTCGAGCCACCCCTCCGTGTCGGCGTCGGTGCCGGTGTCGGTCTCGGTGAGCACCTCGCCGAGGACCAAGGTGCTGCCGTCCTGCCCCGGGGTCACCACTACACCGGTGAGGCGTTCGGCCAGGTCGCTGACCTCGGGATCCGCCTCCGTGCCCGGCCACTGCAGCGGCTCCGCCTGGCTGTCGGGGCCTATCCGCCAGGCGGAGGACTCGGCCTCCTGCAGCCAGTATCCGCTGGGCCGGACGGACACGTCCGCGCGCAAGGTCCACAGGTCCGCACCGGCCGAGGACGGCACCAGCGCGTCCACCACCGGCACGTCGGCGACCTCACCCAGCTGCCATTCCTGCCAACGGTCGTCGAGCTGACGGCGGACCCGGGTCCCGCCCCGGAAGGACTGGGTGACGAGCAACCCACCGTCGCCCGCCACGACTGTGGGATCGATACCGGGGCCGCGCCAGTCGGGCACGGTCTCCTCCACCAGGTCCCAGCCCTGGTCGGTCAGCTCCACCAGCTGCGCGGACAGCAGCGGGCTCGCCACGACGCTGGTGAGGACCCGCCCGTCAGCGACCGTGGGGGCGCCGAGCCAGACGTGGATGCTCGGATACTCATCCAGCGTCATACCCAGGTCCGCCATCGGTTCCAGCGCGCTCCACGTCACCCCGTCAGGACTCGACCAGGCCGCAGGAACGCTCCGCCCGTCCTCACGCACCCACCCCGTGGCGACGATCCGCCCGTCGGTGACGGCAAGGCCTGCCACGGTGGCCCGGGCACCGGCCAGGGGTGTCCCCGCCCGCCAGGTGAGCCCGGCGTCATCGGACACGACGCTCGACGGAAGCTGCGGCGCGCCCGGCTCGCCCGCAGCCACGACTGCCACGACGGTGCGCCCGCCCGGCGTCAGGGCAGCAGCATGGGTGACCCGCCCCTCGTGCCCCTCGGGCAGGGGGAGAGGGGTCTCTGCGGGGGCGTCCGGTCGCCAGGCGACGGGCTCCTCGTCCACCGTGCGCCCCAGCAGCAACGGTCCGTCGCTGGTGGGCACCACCGAGGACGGGTACATGGCTCCGGTGGACCCGACGACGTCCTGCTCCTGCCAGCTCGTGCGGTCGGCCGAGGAGAACAGGGCAGGCGAGACGCCCTCGTCGGGCCGCCAGCGCCAACCGGTGAGCCAGGTCCGGGTTCCGTCGTCCATCGCGTCGGTCACGGTCAGCCCGGCACCGTCCGGCAGGGGCGTCGGGACCCAGCCGTCGGCGCCGAAGGTCCACGTGGTCGCGACGGGGGTGTCCGGGCGCCTGCTGGACGACCCGGCCAGGAGCTCGGGGCGGTCGCCGGTGGCCGGCAGCACAGCAGTCACAGTCGCCTCGGGCCGACCGTCCGTCGTGGTCGAGGGCGACTGGATCTGCTCCCACCGAGGTTCGGGCCGTTCCGCGGACGTCGCTGCCCCAGGGGCGCTCCGGCTGGCGCCTGTCGGGGTGCATGCCGCCGTAGCCGTCACGGTCACCAGCAGCGACACAGAGACCGCTGCCCCCACCCCTCGTCGACCCCTCGTCCTGTTCCGGTGCACGTCCACGCCGCTCCGCTCGGTAGTTCGCCGCCCCGGTCTCGGGACGCGCCGATGTGGACGCTAGGCGGGACGACGACGCTGCCGCGGAAGTTGTCCACAGGGTCGGCGTCAGGTCGGTGAGGCCGTCTTGGAGACGGACAGCGAGGTCGTGGTCGACCGGACGTGGTCGTGGACCAGCACGGCGCACCGTTCGCGCCCCGGCGTCCAGGACGTGGGTGTCAGTCGGTGAGGTAGGTGACGGCTCTGAGGAGCTGGAGCTGTTGGGGGGTGCTGGTGATCTGGGCGGTGCCGGGGATGTTCTGCCAGGGGCCGCCGGCGACGGAGTACTCGCCGGTGTAGGTGGTGGTGAGGGTGATCTGGACGGTGCCGGTGTGGGTGTAGGTGTGCCAGGTGGTGAGGTCTGGGTAGGGGGCGCCGGGGTCGGTGGTGGTGACGGGGTCGGTGCCGTCGCCGTAGTCCCAGGTGTAGGTGGTGGGGGTGGCGCGGACCTGGACGGGGGTGTCGAGCAGGGTGAGGTCGTAGGTGCGGGGGGTGGTGGAGGTGGGGTCGACGTAGGTGTTGGTGCGCATGCGGATGAGGGCTTCGCCGCCGGTGGGTTGGATGGCGGGGACGGCGGCGGGTAGGGGGAGGGACTGGAAGTCGGCGAGGGTGACGACGGGGACGGGTGGGGTGGTGGGGTCGGTTGGGTCGGTGGTGGTGGGGAGGCAGAGGACGCCGTTGAGGGTCCATCGGGGTCCGGGGCCGGGGATGGCTTGGATGCCGAGGATGGTGGTGGTGTAGCGGTAGAACTGGCGTTGGTCGGTGGGGCAGAACTGGAAGGTGGCTTCGCAGGGGGTGTTGGTGGCCGGGGTGGTGGCGTAGGAGTTGCCGGGGCAGGCGTAGACGTACCGCTCGACGGTGAGCGGGCCGGTGCGTGGCGTGCGCTGTTCAACGCCAGCGGGGCGTGCTGTGCCCGATGCTCGCCCGAAATGCCCATCCCTCATGGCGCTGGTGTCGATGGAGCCTTGCTGGACAGTCGCCCCCACACGTGGGGGTAGCGGTTCGCCCGACGTGGTCGCGACTGCCGGGGTCCCGATGACGACGGTGGCGACCGCCACGGCGAGGAGCACAAGCACCTTCATTGGCGCAGGTCCCCCATCTGCCACGAGGAGCCGACCCAGACGGTTGCCGCAACCAGGACCAGCTGCTCAGCCGGAAGCGGCCGCGAGTCTCCGCTCGCAGAAATCAGAGCACCGTCGCTGACTTCCAGCCGGACCGGGAACGTGGCAACCCGGTCATCGACGACCTGTGGTAGTTCTACAGCTGCTGATATCGACGAGCCAACGTAGCGACCTTCGCCGCTGTATACGTCGTCAATGTCTTCGACAAAGTCGATGCACGCTGCGCACGTGGCCGCCTGGGTCGCGGCCGTCAACGCCGCCGTGTCCCCGGTCGCCGTGGCGTAGTTCAGGGTGTCGAACCACCAGGTCGCGAAGGCGGCGGCGCCCTCAGGTGTCTGTTCGGTCGCGGCCGCGGGCAGTTCCGGTGCGGCCAGGGCCGCGGTCGACGGCTCAGCGCTGGGCGTGGCCGAGGCCTCGCCTGTGTCCGGGGCGGGCGCGCTTTCGCTTGTGGCGGGCAGGAAGGTGGCTGCCGTCGGGGTGTCGTCCGGTTCGCCGGTGCACCCGCCCAGCAGCACCGTCCCCGCCGCAAGGGCCGTGACCAGCAAGGACGCTCGGGTGGTGATCGTTCGACGCACGGGCGGGAGTGTGGCAGAGCCGGTCGCATGTTCGCCGATGCCCTGTGGATGGTGGACGGCGCCCACACGACACGCGTCAGGTGTTGCGTCGTCCCGTTGCTCTTGGGGGGAGACCAAGCGCCCGGCACGGCAACGACGGACACGGATCGGTAACAGTGAAGAGATGTCATACCTACGCACCGTCACCTTGTAGGAGGCTCCTCCCCGGGGGTGGCACGTCACCAGTGACTGTGCTGCGACGGGGTGACACATCGGTCGCCTCCTGCTGCGTCCGCGCGGAGCCTCCACCGTCCGTCGTCCACGATCAGGAGTCTCGATGTCCACTCAGCACCCTCCGACCACCCAGCCTCCCGCCGGTGACCCGGCCACGTACGCGCCGCCTTCGGCGCCGCAGGGGACGGACACGGTGTCTGTGCTCGGCCTCGTGTTCGCCTTCCTGTTCTGGCCTCTGGGGTTGGTCCTGAGCGTCATCGGCCTGACGCGGACCGGCAGGGGCAAGCGCGGTGGCCGTGGCCTCGCGATCGCCGGCCTCGTGGTCTCCCTGGTTGCCGGTGCCATCCTCATCGCCGTCATCGCGACGGTCGCGGGCGCCGCTGGCGATGCGGCTTCCCAGGTCGAAGCCGCCGCCGACCAGTTCGACGAGGACATGGCCGACATCCAGGCGTCCATGGACGCGCTCGACCCGGCAGCGCCCGCGGACGACGAAGCCGCTGCGGAGGTTGCGGTCGCGGTCGGTGAGCCCGCGACCGTCGAGGACGTCACCTTCACGGTCACGTCCGAGGAGTGCGGCGCCACGACGATCGGCGACGAGACCTTCGGCTCGACGGCCCAGGGCACGTTCTGCCTGTTTGCCGTCACCGTGCTGAACGGCAGCCCGGAGCCGTTCCTGTTCGACAGCTCCAGCGTCAAGGGCTACCTCGGTGATGCCGAGTACAGCGCCGACGGCGAGGCAGCCATCTACCTCCCGGACAACGACGCCTTCCTCGAGGAGGTCAACCCCGGCAATACCGTCACCGCTACGGTGGTGTTCGACGTGCCGGCCGGGGTTCAGCTCGACCGCCTCGAGCTCTCTCCGGGCTTCATGTCCAGCGAGCGTGCAGTCGTGACCCTGCGCTGAGGCTCCGGCCTGACGGGGCCCGAGGGCCACTGGCCTTCGGGCCCCGCCGCTGCGCGCACCCAGAGTTCTGGGGCCTTCGACGTTCGGCACCCTGGCAGCACCGTCGAGGTCATCGAAGTGGTCCCTGCGCCGGACGGGAACTGCCCCTATCGGTGATGACGCCGTTCCGGCCGCACATCGCGGACGCAGAGGTGGTCCTCGGGCAGGACCTTGCTGGCTCCTCACGGTGCCGTGCCCTCGGCGACGGCCGCTACACAGGACGCCGGCTCTAGCGTCGCGAACGGCACCATCGGCATCGCCGCCACGGCGGCGTGCACCGTGGTCCGGTCCTCCGGGAACCGACACCGTCACCAGCGAATCCAGGGGATGGCGGCAGACGCCGCATGGCTGCGACAGGAGGCGGTGGGCTGCGGGTCTCCTCGCCGAGGTTCACCTCCGCCGCCCGGCCGCTCGGCGGGCTGAGAGCCTGGCCTGGGCCTGGGCCTGGGCCTGGGCCTGGGCCTGGGCTTCGGTCGTCTGGGTCGTCCCACCAGGGCAGCACCCGGGTGCCTGCTCGGCGTCCGCGTCCTCACGGTCCACGGCTCACGTGAGGTGCCGTCCCGCGCAGCCGCCTGACGGCGGCCGTCCTTCGCCCGGGGGTTCCACAGCCCGGCGTGTCCGTCCACAGGCACACGACCGGCTGCGAGGCCGCCACGTCTCCCGGCAGGATCGACCCGTGCCCGTGACCGCCGACGACCTCCGCCAGCTCGACGCCGACGCCCTCGCCGTCCTGCTCACGCTCCGCCCGGACGTGCTCGGACCGACCGATCCTCTGTCCCTGGAGGAGGTGGCGGCCCGGCTGAGCCACCGGGCGTCCCTGGAGCGCGCGGTGGGGTGCATCGACACCCCCACGCTGCAGGTGGCCAGGGCCCTGGTCCAGCTCGGCTGCCAGGACGACCCGACGGCCCTGCCCCGTTTCCTGCGCCTGTCCAGCCGGGCCGAGCTGGAGGCCCTCGACGGGTGCCTGCACGTGCTCGACCGCCTGCTCCTGCGGGAGGACTGCGGGTGTCTCGCGGATGGCCTCGCCCACCACTGGAACCCGTACGGGCTGGGGCCGAACGTGCTGAGGGCCCTCGGCTGGCGGACGAACGACCAGCTCCGGGAAGCGCTCCGGCACTGGGGACAACCGACGGGCGGCGACAAGATGGCGCTCGTCGAACGCCTCGCGCCCGTCCTCACTGACGGGCCCCGGCTGGCGGCCGCCCTGGCCGAGGCGCCGGAGAGCGATCGTCAGCTGCTGGAGGCGGCCGCACAGGGCGACGGCTACGTAGAACTCGGCTGGCAGATCCGGTCCGGTCGACGGGGCCCCGGCTCGTGGCTGGTGGAGCGGGGCTTCGTCGACGGCAGTCTCTCCGGCTCCGCCCAGCTGCCGGGCGAGGTGACCATCGCGCTCCGGGGCGACTCCTGGCGACCGGCCTTCGACTGGCGTCCCCCTCGGTCGGCCACCACCGTCGTCGCGCGCGAGCTCGTCGACCGGGAGGCGGCCGCGGCGGTGCGACGGTTCCTCCGTCTTCTCACCGACCTGGTGCGCGAGGCGGGCAGGACGCCGCTGCGGCTGAACCGGGACGGCACGCTGGGCAAGCGGGAGCGGTCGCGGGTGGCCGGTGTCCTGCGCGTCGAACCGTCGCACGTCACCTTCGCCGTCGCGCTCGCCTTCGCGGGGGGGCTCCTGGCGCACCTCGACGACGGCCTGTCCCCGACGGCGGAGTCGGTGGAGTGGACGGCGCTGCCGCCGGGTCCACGCCATGTGCAGGTCCTTCTCACCTGGTCCGGCATGCAGCAGCAGGTCCTCGCGGACCCGGACCTGACGTGGTCGCCGCTCTCCCACCTGCGCGCCGACGACAGCAAGCACACGGTGGTGCGGGTCCTCGCCGACGCGCCGGACCGTGCCGTGGTCGACGTCGCCGAGCTCGCCCGTGTCTGCGCCTGGAGGGCGCCGGTGGCGCTGGGGGGCGAACAGGGCCTTGCCCTCGTCACAGGTGCCCTGGCCGAGGCCACGCTGCTCGGGGTCGTCGGTGTGGAGGCGCTGTCCAGCCTGGGTCACGCCCTGGCGTCCGGAGCCGACCCCGGCGCCGTCGTCGACGGGTGGCTGGGCGCCGAGAGCTCGACGGCCCGGCTGCAGGCAGACCTCACGGCGATCGTCCTCGGCGAACCGGCGCAGCGGCTGGCCCGGGTGCTGGACCTGGTGGCCAGCCGCGAGGCGAGCGACCAGGCCACCACGTGGCGTTTCGATGCCCGCTCCCTTGCGCGCGCCCTGGACGCCGGGCACACCCCGGACGGTCTGCTCGCCGCTCTGGCCTCCGTCGCCGAAGGCGACGTCCCGCAGCCGCTGGAGTACCTGGTGCGGGACACCGGCCGGCGGCACGGGCGACTGCGGGTCGGCGCTGCCGCCTGCTACCTCCGCTCCGACGACCAGGCGCTGCTGGCCGAGGCGGCCGCCGACTCCCGGCTCCGTCCGCTCGGGCTGCGCCTGCTCGCGCCCGGGGTGCTGGTTGGCGAGGCGCCGCTCGAACGGGTCCTGGAACGCCTGCGCGCGACCGGCTACCTGCCGGTGCACGAGGATGCGGGGGGTGCGTCGGTGCCCGAGGCCCTCGGGGCGCCCCTGGCCCAGGTGTCTGAGTACGTGGCGGTGACCTCGTTGCAGCAGCACGACGCCTCGGGGCCCATGTCGGCCCACGCGGACGCCGTCCGGCTCCTCGGCCTGCCCGACCGTGCGTCTGCTCCTCTGATGGAGATCGCTGGCACCGTCGTGGACTCCGGGTCGCTCCGTGAGCTCTTCGAGGCCAGGGTGGCCCGGTTCGACGACTGACCCTCGGGGTGCGTGCCCCGCGCGGCCACGGGGACGGCACGGCGCCCTGCGGAACGGGGTCAGTGTCGCTGTGGGGTCCGCCTGCCCAGACGTGAGGACACGGCGAGAACGGCGGCACCGACGAGCACCGCGAGCACAGCCCCGAGAGCGAGCCGGCCGGTCGCGGGGTGCGGCGTGGGGCCGGTCGACGCCAACCGCTCGGGTGCGGGCGGTGGCTGAGGTATCGCGGCGCTCTCCACGGGCGACGACGTGCCGGTGCTGCCCTCGACCGTCGTGGTCGTCCCGACCGTCGTGGTCCTCTCGACCGTCGTGGTCCTCTCGACGGTCACAGTTGCCTCGACCGTCGTGGTGGCCGACACCGTCGAGGTCGTCCGCAACGCCACGTCCACCTGGACGGTGACTTCTACGACAGACGGCACGACCAGCGTCAGCGTCGGGGCGGAGGACGGGAGCGCGGCCGGACCGGCGCTCCCCGGGGACAGCCCCGTGCCGGGCTCGCGGCCCACCCCCGACCCGGCAGGTGCGCTCCGCTGCGCCACGGGCCCGGCGGTCGGCACCCCCGCTGACGGCACGGACGGCACCACCGACGACGGCGCAGGCGCGGGTGGGTCGTCCGGCACGGGGCGGACCACGGCCAGCGCGAGCGCAGTCGATGCCGCGACCACCGCCATGACCAGCGCCGCAGCCACCGCGGTCGCGACCCCGGCCGCCCCGGTCTCGACGGGCGCCCCTTCCCCGGCCGCGCCGAGGCCCTGCCGCCTCACGCGGGAGCTCCCGGGGCGCCGGCGGGCCGGGCGCCGGTCAGGGAGTCCAGTCGCGCCGAGTAGTCCGCCAGCGCCTTCCGGGTCTGGGTCTCGCTCCCCGCCACGGTCTCCAGCGTGCGGTCGTACCGGATCTGCCGCGCCAGCTGGTGGCACCCCAAGGACGCTCTCTGGTGCTCGTCGGAGCGCTGCGATGGGTTCAGGCTCCCCAGCAGGCCGGCGGCCACGGCGCCGACCGCTGCGAGGACGCCGGCCAGCGGAGCCCGGGCCGACGCGACCGCAGATGCCGTCCCCTGCACCGGCAGCGCCGTAGGTGCGTCGCTCAGCACTGACAACGAGCCAGGCGAGACCGCTTCGATCCCGGCCGCCGCCGATGTCAGGGGGGCGAGCACCGCGAGCGCGATGTACGCCACGAACCACGTGCGGCTGTGGCGGAGCTCGGAAGCGCCGACCTGCTCGACCTCCTGCTGCAGCTGTTCCATCAGCTGCAGCGCCCGCTCCCGCGTCCTGTCGCCGGGGGCACCGGACCTGGGGTCTGGTGCGACCAGCGGCTCCGGTGCTCCCCGGCGGGCGTGGGCACGGACCGCGACGACCCCCATGGTGGCCACGGCCACTGCCCCCACGACCGCACCGGTCCCGGCTCCCTGCGGCCCGACCAGGGCGATGGCGAGCCCGATGAACCCGAGCACGACAGCCGAGACACCGAGGACGACGTCGACCGAGCGGAGCCAGCCTCGGGGCGAGCCGCCGGCGACCCCGACCCCGAGGAGCAGGCACCCGACGACGACCAGCTCGGTCAGCGCCAGCCACGCCAACCCGGTCCGGGCGCCACCCCAGGCCACCAGCACGAAGGCGGCGGTGACGGCGAGCGCGAGCACCGCAGCACCGGCGGTGACGCCCCGGCGGTGGTCGCGGGCATCCAGCCACGCCTGGCGGGCCGTCCTCGTGGCTCGCGCGCGCCTGGTGACGGAGGAGCTGGTGAAGGAGAGACCTCTCGCCTGTGCCACGTCGGCCCGGATGGCGTCGACCCGGCTCGCCCAGGGTTCGGGTGCGTCGTCCACCACGCCATCCAGCCGGGCGTCGACGTCCAGCTCGGTGGTCGCCTCCGGCGGCGGGAACGCGGTTGTCACGGCGGCCGAGAAGCGCACGAACCACTCGTCCTGCGGGCTCCGGGGGCCGCGCTCCCAGGCGTCACCGTCTCGGGTCGACCGGGGCCCCGAGGCCATCATCGTCCGCCTTCCCGCGGGAGACGCCCTGCCCGCACGTGTCGCTCGGGGGTAGGAGCAGCAGCAGGCCCTCTCGATACCTCCCGCCCGCACCGGCCCTGGAGTGGCGCCCGCGAATGGCGGAGGGCCGCCCCACGCCGCGTCCAGCCCGTACCGCTGGACCACGTCGGCGAACCACTCGGGGTCGTGGACCTCCAGGCCGCACGACGTCGCGGGCGGCTGCACCCGACCGGCGTCGGGCGACGCCGCGGCGGACGGCTCAGCGAGCTCGCGGAAGCAGTTCCGGGGGCCGCAGGGGCCGATGATCTCGACCGTGCGGGCCGGGACCCGGCCTGCGTGCTACGTCGCGTGCACCGGCTGGCGGGGGCTTCGTGGTGTGCCCACCGGCGCCGAGGACGGCCTCGTCGTGCTCGGACCGGAGCCGACCTCGCCCTCGACGCCGATACCACCCAGCGGGTCGCCGGTGCCACCACCACCCGGCTGCCCCACGACCCGCGAGGCCGGCAGTGCCGTCACGACAGCCCGTCCCGCAGCTCCGCCAGCGCGGTGGGCAGGTCCACCGTCGGCGACCAGCCCCAGCTCGTGGCACGCGTCGGCGAGAGCCGGCCCGTCCACACGGGTTCGTCCGTCCACTCCGGCTGGAGGCCGTACGCCTGGCAGACGGTGCACGCGACGTAGCACGCAGGCCGGGTCCCGGCCCGCACGGTCGAGATCATCGGCCCCTGCGGCCCCCGGAACTGCTTCCGCGAGCTCGCTGAGCCGTCCGCCGCGGCGTCGCCCGACGCCGGTCGGGTGCAGCCGCCCGCGACGTCGTGCGGCCTGGAGGTCCACGACCCCGAGTGGTTCGCCGACGTGGTCCAGCGGTACGGGCTGGACGCGGCGTGGGGCGGCCCTCCGCCATTCGCGGGCGCCACTCCAGGGCCGGTGCGGGCGGGAGGTATCGAGAGGGCCTGCTGCTGCTCCTACCCCCGAGCGACACGTGCGGGCAGGGCGTCTCCCGCGGGAAGGCGGACGATGTTAGCCTCGGGGCCCCGGTCGACCCGAGACGGTGACGCCTGGGAGCGCGGCCCCCGGAGCCCGCAGGACGAGTGGTTCGTGCGCTTCTCGGCCGCCGTGACAACCGCGTTCCCGCCGCCGGAGGCGACCGCCCCCCCGGACGTCGACGCCCGGCTGGATGGCGTGGTGGACGACGCGCCCGAACCCTGGGCGAGCCGGGTCGACGCCATCCGGGCCGACGTGGCACAGGCGAGAGGTCTCTCCTTCACCAGTTCCTCCGTCACCAGGCGCGCGCGAGCCACGAGGACGGCCCGCCAGGCGTGGCTGGATGCCCGCGACCACCGCCGGGGCGTCACCGCCGGTGCTGCGGTGCTCGCGCTCGCCGTCACCGCCGCCTTCGTGCTGGTGGCCTGGGGTGGCGCCCGGACCGGGTTGGCGTGGCTGGCGCTGACCGAGCTGGTCGTCGTCGGGTGCCTGCTCCTCGGGGTCGGGGTCGCCGGCGGCTCGCCCCGAGGCTGGCTCCGCTCGGTCGACGTCGTCCTCGGTGTCTCGGCTGTCGTGCTCGGGTTCATCGGGCTCGCCATCGCCCTGGTCGGGCCGCAGGGAGCCGGGACCGGTGCGGTCGCTGGGGGCAGTGGCCGTGGCCGCCGTGGGGGTCGTCGCGGTCCGTGCCCACGCCGGCCGGGGAGCACCGGAGCCGCTGACCGTCGCGCCCGGACCCCCAGGTCCGGTGCCCAGCGGGTACCAGGACGCGGGAGCGGTCATTGCAGCTGATGGAAGGAGAGGCCGCAGGAGGTCGAGCAGGTCGGCGCTTCCGAGGGTTCCGCCACAGCCGCACGTGGTTCGTGGCGTACATCGCGCTCGCGGTGCTCGCCCCCCTGACATCGGCGGCGGCTCGCCTGGCTCGTTGTCAGTGCTGAGCGACGCACCTACGGCGCTGCCGGTGCAGGGGACGGCATCTGCGGTCGCGTCGGCCCGGGCTCTGCTTGGCCGGCGTCCTCGCAGCGGTCGGCGCCGTGGCCGCCGGCCTGCTGGGGAGCCTGAACCCGTCGCAGCGCTCCGACAACAGCCAGAGGCGTGCTTGGGGTGCCACCCCCTGGCGCGGCAGATCCGGTACGACCGCACGCTGGAGACCGTGGCGGGGAGCGAGACCCAGACCCGGAAGGCGCTGGCGGACTACTCGGCGCGAGTTGGACTGCCTGACCGGCGCCCGGCCCGCCGGCGCCCCGGGCCTCCCGCGTGAGGCAGCAGGGGAAGGGGCGCCCGTCGAGACCGGGGCGGCCGGGGTCGCGACCGCGGAGGCTGCGGCGCTGGTCATGGCGGTGGTCGCGGCATCGACTGCACTCGCGCTGGCCGTGGTCCACCCCGTGCCGGACAACACCCACCCGCGCCTGCGCCGTCGTGGGTGGTCTCGTCCGTGCCGTCAGCGGGGGTGCCGACCGCCGGGCCCGTGGCGCAGCGGAGCGCCGCTGCAGGGTCGGGGGTGGGCACGCGAGCCCCTCACGGGCACTATCCCCGGGGAGCGCGGGTCCGCGCTCCCGTCCTCCGCCCCGACGCTGACGCTGGTCGTGCCGTCTGTCGTAGAAGTCACCGTCCAGGTGGACGTGGCGTTTCTGGACGGTATCAGCCACCCCCGCGACGGTCGAGATGGGTGTGACCGTCGAGGGGCGACGAGACGGGGCGAGAGGACCACGACGGTCGGGACGACCACGACGGTCGAGGGCGGCGCCGGCACGTCGTCGCCCGTGGAGAACGCAGCGATTTTCAGCGAAAGGCCGAACATTAGTGTTTGGCGTCAACCGTTGCCACGCCGCACCCCATGCTCTCGGGGCTGTGCTCGCGGTGCTCGTGAGCTGCACCCGTTCTCGCCGTGTCCTGGCGTCCTCCGGGCAGGCGGACCCCACAGCGACACTGACCCCCCTCCGCAGGGGCACAATGCCGCTTGCCCGTGGCCGCGCGGGGCACGCGCCCCGAGGGTCAGTGGTCGAACCGGGCCACCCTGGCCTCGAAGGGCAAGCCGCGGAGCAACCCGAGAATCGACGACGGTGCCAGCGGATCTCCATCAGAGGACGGACGCACGGTCGGGCAGGCCCAGGAACCGGACGGCGTCCGCGTGGACCGACGTGGGCCCCGAGGCGTCGTGCTGCTGCAACGAGGTCACCGCCACGTCCTCAGACACCTGGGGCGGGGGCACCCCAAGGGCCTCGGGCACCGACACACCCCACCCATCCTGCGTGCCGCCGAGCAGGTCCACGGTCGCGCGCATACATTGCAGGACCCGTTCGAGCGGCGCCTCGCCAACCAGCACCCCGGGCGCGAGCAGGCGCAGCCCGAGCGGACGGAGCCGGGGAGTGGGCCGCCGCCCTCGGCCAGCAGCGCCTGGTGGTCGGAGCGGAGGTAACATTTTTTTACCGCAGTCGCCCCCGCTGCAGATCGGTCTCCCGCACCAGGTACTCCAGCGGCTGCGGGACGTCGCCTTCGGCGACGGAGGCCAGAGCGGTGGGCGGACCCGTCCCGGGTACTGCTGCCGCCGTCCAGGACGCGCGCAAGGGAGCAGGGCATCGAAACGCCACGTGGTGGCCTGGTCGCTGCGCCTCGGCGGTTGGCCGCCCGGGGCAGCACCCGGGCCAGCCGCTGCGCCGGTTCGCAGCCGAGGACGATCGCCGTGAGGTCTGCCTGCAGCCGGGCCGTCGAGTTCTCGGCGCCCAGCCAGCCCGTCGACGACGGCGCCGGGGTCGGCTCGGACGCCAGGGCGTGACCCAGGCTGGACAGCGCCTCCACACCGACGACCCCGAGCAGCGTGGCCTCGGCCAGGGCACCTGTGACGAGGGCGAGGCCCTGTTCGCCCCCCAGTCCTTTCGCGTTTTCCAGTCGCCTTTTCGGGCCCCCTTTTTTACGACGAGCACGCGCGCGGTCCGCGCGTTAACACCACCGTGTGCTTGCTGTCGTCGGCGCGCAGGTGGGAGAGCGGCGACCACGTCAGGTCCGCTGCTGCATGCCGGACCAGGTGAGAAGGACCTGCACATGGCGTGGACCCAGCAGCAGCGCCGTCCACTCCACCGACTCCACCGTCAGGGACGGGCCGTCGTCGAGGTGCGCCAGGGAGCCCCCCCGCGAAGGCGAGCGCGACGGCGAAGGTGGGGTCCCGACGGTTCGACGCGCAGGACACCGCCCACCGCGACCGCTCCCGCTTGCCCAGCGTGCCGTCCCGCCGCAGCCGCAGCGGCGCCCTGCCCGGCCACCGCGCGCCAGGTCGATGCCAAGACGGAGGAACCGATGGGACGCCGCGGCCGCCCTCCCGGTGGACGAACCAGAACAGTAGGTAGACAATGTTA